>JAILXX010000005.1:0-317936 GCA_045430295.1 Cellvibrionaceae bacterium
ACTTAACAGTGTTATCCGCAAAGCGATCAAAAAGCGGAAGCTGTTTCCTAATGATGACTCCGCTAAGAAAGTGGTTTATCTGGCGATTATGGATGCATCGAAGAAATGGACAATGCCCATCAGAAATTGGAAAGCGGCCCTCAACCGGTTTATTATCGAGTTCGAAGACCGTTTAACGGATTACATCTAACTCAGGCAGTTACACAGAATTATTTACAGGCTCAATTAAATTCCTCAAGCTAGTCAAACAACGCTTTCAAACCTGCCAGTGTGCTTTCTCCTTTACGCTGGGTGGCCACTGGGCAGTTGTCCACCTTGCCTTCCCACTCCAAATCATCTGCCGGTAACTCATCGAGAAAACGGCTGGGGGTGGTATCGCGAGTTTCGCCAGCTTGTTTTCTTTTTGCCGCGAGAGTGAGAGTGAGTGTTCGCTGAGCGCGAGTAATGCCCACGTAGGCGAGGCGGCGTTCTTCTTCGATATTGCCATCTTCAATACTTACTCGGTGTGGTAACAAGTCTTCTTCCATGCCTAGCAAATACACGTGAGGGAATTCCAAACCTTTAGACGCGTGAAGGGTCATCAGTTGCACGCGATCCAGGTCTTCCTCTTCTTCCTGTTGTTCTAGCATGTCGCGCAAGACTAAGCGGGCAATAGCGGATTCCACGCGGTTTTCATCGTCCTCGTCTTCTTTATCGAGACTTTTACTTAAGGACTCCACCAGAATCCACACATTGCCCATGCGCTTTTCAGCAACCGCTGGGCTACTGGCATTTTGATGAAGCCAGCCTTCGTAATCGATGTCTTCAATCATTTCACGAATGGCAGCAAGAGGTTCGTTTTCAAAACAGTTGCGGCGAGCGTTTTCTTTCCAGTTGGCAAAACGCCTTAGTCGATCCAGGTGTGGTTCGTTAATAAATTCACCTAGGGCCAATTCATCGCAAGCCGCCAGTAAGCTAACTTCGCGACTGGTGGCGTACTCCCCTAATTTTTGCAGTGTGGTTGGCCCAATTTGTCGACGGGGCGTATTAATAACCCGCAGGAAGGCGTTGTCATCGTCGGGATTCACGATTAAACGCAGGTAGGCCATGATGTCTTTAATTTCAGTGCGGCTAAAAAATGATTGCCCACCACTTAAACGATAAGGGATTTGGTTCTGCTGTAATTTGATTTCCAGTAAGCGGGCTTGATGGTTGCCGCGGTACAAGATAGCAAAATCTTTATAGCTGGCATCACGACGAATACGCTGGTCGAGAATTTCGCCGGCCACTCGTTCACATTCGCCGTCATCGGAGCTGGTGCGAATCACTCGAATGGGTTCGCCATAACCCATTTGACTCCACAGTTGTTTTTCGAAATCGTGAGGGTTGTTACTAATCAGTACGTTGGCGGATTTCAGGATGCGTCCGGTGGAGCGATAATTTTGCTCAAGCTTTACTAATTTTAAAGAGGGGTAATCGACGCGAAGCTGGGCAATATTTTCTGGTCGTGCCCCGCGCCATGCATAAATGGATTGGTCATCATCGCCTACAACGGTTAAGCCGTTGCGACCACCCACTAATAGTTTGACCAGTTCGTATTGGCATGAGTTGGTGTCTTGGTATTCATCCACCAGCAAATAGCGAATGCGGTTTTGCCAGCGGCTGAGAACCTCAGGTTGCTCAGTAAAAAGTTGCACCGGAATACCGATCAAATCATCAAAATCCACAGCGTTATAGGCTTTCAAGGCGGTGTTGTACTGTTCATACACTCGGGCCATGTGGGCTTCGCCGGGGCTTTCGGCGTTGTTGATGGCCAGCTGAGGGTTTATCAGGTCGTTTTTCCAGCTAGAGATTTGATTTTGCACTCGGTCGAGTAAATCAGAATCCAGCTCTCCGCCGGCCAGCATTAACTCTTTGAGCAGGGTTTTGCTGTCTTCCTGGTCGAAAATGGAGAAGCCACTTTTGTAGCCTAAGGTTTTAAGCTCTCGGCCGATAATATCCAGCCCCAGGCGGTGGAAGGTACACACGGTTAAGCCCCGGGCGCCTTGGCCTTTCACCAGCTTGCCCACCCGTTCTTTCATTTCACGGGCGGCTTTATTGGTAAAGGTGACAGCGGCAATATTGTGGGCCCGAAAACCGCACTCTTCGATAAGGTAGGCGATTTTACGAGTGATTACGCTGGTTTTCCCGGAGCCAGCGCCTGCCAGTACCAGCAGAGGACTGCTGATATATTTCACGGCTTCGCGTTGTTGGGGATTAAGCTGAGTCGTACTCATGGGGGGCGTATTGTAGCTCGAGGGCGTTGAGTGGAGCAAAAGGAACCGGAGGTTTTTTTAGAGGTTGTGAGGGCGTGGCAGCTGGTTGAATATGACGCCTTATTCAACGGGTCGTCATAAAAGGCATTAGCCTTGAGAAACAATCAATATAAGGAAGTAGGTGAAAAAATCGCCAGATTCGGTAAAGTACTTTTCTGACGCTTAAGGTGCTTTTCTGCGTTGTTTTTTTGACTTCATAATAATTGAGTCGTGAAAATAGGCTCAAGACGGATTTTTGATCACAGCGGAGCGGCTTGGTAGCCGTGTACATGGATGGATTTCATGGAAAAACACTCACAAATTTTGCTGGTCGTAGAAGATCATGCCGAATTTCTACTGATTGAGCGCTTACTAGCGAAGGTTCGCCACAATCGCTACCAGCTGCACTGGTGTGCAGAGTTCAGATCTGCCTATCGAGAAGTTACCTCCCAGGACTATGACGTTGTGCTGCTGGATTACCACTGCTTTGATAAGCGAGGTAAGAACCTCTTAAAGGCAGCGATTTCTCAGAATTGTCAAACCCCCATTGTGGTGATGACAGATAAGCACGATCTCAATGTTGATCAGGATGCGCTCCAGCTGGGGGCCGCTGATTACCTGGTTAAGGGGCATATCGATGTCGGCCTGTTGGAGCGTTCCCTTCGTTATGCGTTGGAGAGAAAGCGTTCAGAGCAGGAGCTTGTGCGCCGAGCTCACTACGACCCTCTCACTGGTGTTCCCAACCGTATTTTATTCCGCGACCGTTTAGAGCACGCACTCTCGTTAGCGCAACGAGAGAAGCGCCCCTTTGCTTTGCTATATATCGATTTGGATGGCTTCAAGCAGGTGAATGATCAGCTGGGTCACGAGGGCGGTGATTTTCTGTTACAGACAGTAGCAAAGCAGCTGCAAAACTGTGTGCGTAGCAGTGACAGTATTGCGCGCATGGGAGGCGATGAATTTACCGTATTGCTTGAGCAGGTGGATAGCAGTGCGGATGCTGTCTTTGTCGCGCAAAAAATTATTGACGATATTTCCCAGCCCGGAATTTTTAATAGTCGGCCCTACAATATTGGCTGCAGTATCGGCATTGCCATGTATCCCAGTGCTGGCGAAGACGCCGATACGTTACAGCGGCACGCGGATGCTGCCATGTATCAAGCGAAGTTCGACAGTGGCAATCAATTTTATTTTTTCACAGAAGAAATGAACTTAGAGGCCCGCAATCAGTTATTGCTGGAAGCGGATTTGCGCCGTGCCATACGCCGTGGAGAATTTGAAGTTCATTACCAGCCAAAAGTTTGTCTTGCCTCTGGTGAAGTGGGTGCGGTAGAAGCCCTGGTTCGTTGGCGTCACCCTGAAAGAGGCTTGTTGGGCCCAGAAGAATTTATTGTGTTGGCAGAAGACACCGGCTTGGTAGGGCCTATTGGTCATCAAGTTTTACATATGGTGTGCAGGGATATTCAGTGGCGCAAAGAGCGGGGCTGTACCAAGCCGCTTGTTTCTATCAATTTATCGTTCCGCCAATTTTTGGATGATAAATTAGTTGAGCATGTAGCCGCTCAAATGAAGGCTTTTAATATTCAACCGGGTGAGTTGGAGTTTGAAGTGGCAGAAACCGTATTGATGAATAACCCGGAGCAAGTCACCTTGTGTATGCGGGCGTTAAATCATTTAGGTGCGGTATTCGCGTTAGATGATTTTGGAACGGGCGCCACCGGTTTTCTTCAGCTACAGAAATTGCCGATTCACACCCTTAAAGTTGATCAGGGCTTTGTGGCCAATATTGCCCACAGCGATGATGCGCGAGAAATTATTCATGCAACCGTGGGTTTGGCCAAAGCTATGGGAAAAACCGTGGTAGCAGAAGGAGTTGAAACCCGTGATCAATATAAATTATTAAAACTGGCGGAATGTGATTTTGCCCAAGGTTATTATTTTTCTGCACCGTTAACTTGTGAAGAATTGCAAAGTTTTCAAGGCGGCTCCTTAGAAAAGCCAGTGGTGATGACAACACTCACTATGTAGTAAGTTTGTTAAAGACGAACTTACTACTGCTGTATTTGTTTCAGCGCAGGGTGTCGATCCAGGCCTCTAAAACTAATCGCCTCTCGTAAATTTTTCAGCGTCACTTTTGTTTCCTCTTCTAAATCTGCAATGGTTCTTGCTGTACGCAATATGCGATGAGTGGCGCGAGCCGATAGGCCGAGTTTATCAACGGCTTTTTCCATCAGTGTTTGTTCTTCAATGCCCAATTGGCAGTGCCGAAGTAGCTCGTCTGGTGTGAGTTGGTCATTTAATTTTTGCTGTCGTTGCTGTTGCGTTTCTCTGGCTTGTTTTACTCTGGCAGCGATAGTTTCACTGGGTTCTTCCGGTGGCAAGCGATCACTGCTAATAAGCGCTTCTTTCGGTGGACGGGTAACTTCTACTTGAATATCAATGCGGTCAAGAAAAGGTGCAGAGAGTTTCGACCAATAACGGCGTGTTGCCTGAATATCTTCTCCTGTCATATCGTCGCTGCTGCTATTGCCATGGCGAGTAGGGTTCATAGCCGCGACTAATTGAAATTGAGCGGGAAATCGACAGCGTGCATTCGCTCGAGCAATCATCACCTCACCACTTTCTAAGGGTTCTCGTAAACACTCAATCACAGGTCGTTGAAACTCAGGAAGCTCGTCTAAAAATAAAACACCTTTGTGGGCTAAAGAAATTTCCCCGGGTTTTGGATTGCTGCCGCCGCCGACAAGAGCAGGGGTAGAGGAAGAGTGATGGGGAGAACGAAACGGCGCGAGCCAAATATTATCCCGTTTTACTTGCGAGAGATCGTATAGTGCAGCCACTTCTAACATAGACTGTTCATTTAGGGTCGGCAATATGCCGGGTAAACGGCTAGCCAGCATGGTTTTTCCTGTTCCCGGAGGGCCGTAAAAAATAATATTGTGATTGCCTGCGGCAGCAATTTCTAAAGCACGCTTTGCGCGGGGCTGACCTTTTACGTCTGCTAAATCTGGAATAGACGTTTTCTCTGCCCGTATTTGAGTTTCAGTAAAAGGGAGTGTTTGTTGCCCGGATAAATGTTGCGCTACTTGTAATAAATGGGATGCGGAAAAAACTTGTGCCTGTTTGGAAAGGGCTGCTTGTTGTGCATCGTCATTGCTTAACAAGATAGATCGTTCTTGATTGCAGGCGGCAATGGCTGCCGGTAATGTCCCGCCAACAGCGCGAACTTCGCCAGACAATGCCAGTTCACCCAGTAGTTCACAGTTGTGTAACGCTTTCGCAGGAATTTGCCCGGATGCAGCGAGAATACCTGCCGCAATAGCAAGGTCGTAACGGCCGCCCGCCTTGGGTAAATCTGCCGGCGCAAGGTTTACGGTAATACGTCGTTGGGGAAATTCAAATTGGCTGTTAATCAGCGCACTTCGCACGCGATCTTTACTTTCTTTTACCGCAGTTTCAGGTAAGCCAACAATATTAAACGCGGGGAGCCCATTTGAGAGATGGGTTTCAACGGTAACCAGAGGAGCTTCCATGCCAAGGTGAGCACGGGTATAGCCAATAGAGAGAGACATAAAACTTCCTTGTTTTGTATGAGCTAAAAAAATAAAAAGCGACTCAGAATTTTATCTGAGTCGCATAAGTTCAGGTATTACTCGATACCTAAGCAAGCTTCAATAGTGCTAGTACAGCCGTTCGCGGTGCTTTCAGCAATGCCGTCACCATCTTCGTCGAGATCGACGTTATAGGAGCTGCCGGAAAAAGTAAGAGTCAGATTCGAATTTCCTTCGCCTGTGAAACTGATTGAGCCATAAAAGGGTTCATCAGACCTGTATGAGTAAAGTAACGTTTCGGGAGTGGTAATATCAGCATAGCCGTGGTCGGGGTGATAAAAGCGGCCGTTTATGGAGATTTCACTGCTACCAGCGGTTGAGGTTTTGGTTTCAGTTATTGTTAGGTCGTCAAACCTGTAAGTATTTCCGTCTATGTTTATTGTCAGATTTGATGTGATAGTGATTGTAATCGGACTAAATACGATGTCATCCACCCACAACGTCCAAAAAACCTCAGCATCACCGAAGGTCATCACAGATTTGCCGTCAGTACTATAGCTGGAGCTTGAGTCATTGGAGTAAGTAAAGTCATCATAGGTGAGCGTAAAAGTATTACCGGTTTGTTCTAGGGACAAACTGCCATCAAGATATGTGCAATTGCTCATTCCGCCCATTCCGAACAAGCCGTAATGATTGCCTTCTACTGAAAACCCTTGGATTTCCTGTGTGCTATCAGATAAATCCAGGGACATGATCATTGATCCGCCGCATTCAGTGTCGCCATTAATGGTAGTTGAATGAACGGCTTTACTAGTGTTAGGAGCGGCGTTATTACTTTCTTCTACTGCGATGGCAGCTAAATGTTTGATTACCTGTTGGTTCTCAAGGAGAGTATTTACGGGGGCCGCAGGTTGTGGGTTGCTAACAGATGTGCTGTAAATTGGTGCGTTCTCTAAAGCCATGCCAGAGACATCGTCGGCATTGCCTGAGCTGATGCTGACGGCTGTACTTAGGCCGCTATAGTTGGATCCGGTAGGGGTTGTTCCAGAACTGCTACCGCCACCGCCTCCACCGCAAGCTGTAAGAAAAGTTGTGATAGTCGTTGCGAATACAACTTTGCATAAGATTTGCATAATTCTTCTCCCCTCTGAGGTTGTTCATTGATGTGCCGAATGCGAGTTCGCGGAGGGAAGGTGTGGCTTCTTCCGTGAATTCAATAGGCTGAGCCTAGGATGGGCGCATTATATAGGCCGGGTTATACCTTAGCTAGGTTATACCGTTTCTTATTGTTTTTCTGAAAGCTGCTTCTCAAGCTCTGCCACCGTTTTTTCAAGCACTTCTAATTTTTCACGGGTTTTTAGCAAAACAGCCTGTTGTGCAGCAAATTCATCGTGAGTCACCACATCTAGTTTCGATACCGCAGTTCTTAGAGCTGCTTGTATTGGCGTCTTCAGTTCTTCTAAAGGGTTGTTTGGTAGCTGTGCTTGGAGCAAGGCACTTTGCACGGTTTCCCAAAGCTGCTGTACGTTGGTGTCGAGACGGGAATCATTGGTGTTATTCATGGGGTTTAGGTGCCAGCTTGTAGTTTTAGAGGGTGAATTATAAGCCACAGGGGCTGAATTGACGATCATGCACAAAAAGTGTGCACCGTTATGTTGCGTCAGCTTGGTGCGGTGCACTATATTTGTGCAAGGTAAAGGTTTGCTCATGCCTTTATTTACTCCGAGAAAGTGTTAACGCATTGTTTTTAAAAGGATTTTAGAAAGTGGCATATGTCGTGCAAACACTGGGCATAACTTTATGGATGTACATGTTGTGGGGCAAAAAGGATGCGCTTTACAGCAAAAGTTCAAACTTTAACTCTTAAATAAAACCTCTTTGGAGAAAATAAAATGAAAAAACTGTTAGCAACAAGTGTTTTAGCGGCTACTGCATTTGCGGGTGTTTCTGCGCCAGCTATGGCTGATGTATCTGCGAACATCGGTTATGCGTCTGAGTACTACTACCGTGGTTTGATGCAAACTGAGTCTTCTGCGAGTGCAGGTATCGACTTTGAGCAAGGTGGCTTCTACGCCGGTACTTGGGCTGCTGATGTGGGTGATGGTCTGGAGTACGACTTGTACGCAGGTTACGGCATTGAGTCTGGTGATTTCTCTGCAAGCTTGGGTGTAACAGGCTACTACTACACTGGCGACTTCGACGACACTTACGAAGAGATCAACCTGAACTTGGGTTATGGCCCAATCAGCTTTGAGTACTCTGTAGGTACTTACGATAACTTCGGTGGTCCAGAGCAAGACTACGACTTCGCTGCAGTTACTTTCGAGCAAGGAAGCTTCTATGTAACTTACGGTACTTTCGGTGATGATTTCGAAGGCGACTATGTAGAAGTTGGTTACGGTACTGAAATCGGTGGTTTCGATGTAGGTGTTGCAGCCATTATTTCTGATGAAGACCTGGTTGGTGGTACTGAGAGCGATGAAGCCTTGGTATTCACCCTTGGCAAGTCTTTCGACCTGTAATTTGGCAAAAAACCTCACCTTTCCCGGCTGGGATTCTCAGCCGGGTTTTTCGTCCCTTTAATGTAGGCGATTTCAAAAAAACATATCTTGGGCTTTTCGGAGGGCCTAGCTATGGAAAATCAAATTTTTGAACTTCAGTTCGCCATCGACACCTTTTATTTCTTGGTGTGCGGTGCGCTGGTAATGTGGATGGCAGCGGGTTTTGCCATGCTAGAAGCGGGCTTGGTTCGCTCTAAAAACACCACTGAAATTTTAACTAAAAACGTTGCCCTGTTTGCGGTAGCTTGCACCATGTACATGGTGTGCGGTTACTACTTCATGTACGACGGCGGTATCTTCCTGTCGGGCATCGAAGCTTTTGACGGCGACGCTGTTCTGGCAGACTCTGCAGAAGAAGGCTTCCACGGTGGTTCTATCTACTCGGGTGCTTCTGACTTCTTCTTCCAGGTAGTCTTCGTTGCTACTGCAATGTCTATCGTATCGGGTGCAGTTGCTGAGCGTATGAAGCTGTTTGCTTTCTTGGCTTTCGCAGTTGTGATGACGGGTTTCATCTACCCAATGGAAGGTTCTTGGACTTGGAACGGTGCTGACGTATTCGGTATGTACAACCTGGGCGACCTGGGTTTCTCTGATTTCGCAGGTTCCGGTATTGTTCACATGGCAGGTGCTGCTGCAGCATTGGCGGGTGTTCTGCTGCTAGGTGCACGTAAAGGCAAGTACGGTAGCAACGGCGCGGTAAACGCTATCCCTGGTGCGAACATGCCTTTGGTTGCTTTGGGTACCTTCATCCTGTGGATGGGTTGGTTCGGCTTCAACGGCGGTTCTGTACTGAAGTTGGGTGACGCTGCTAACGCGCACGCGGTTGCCATGGTATTCCTAAACACTAACGCGGCTGCTGCAGGTGGTGCGATTGCTGCTCTGATCGTTGCGCGTATCATGTTCGGTAAGGCTGATTTAACCATGCTGTGTAACGGTGCGTTAGCTGGTCTGGTTGCGATTACTGCTGAGCCTTCTACTCCAACTGCTTTGCAGGCGACTCTGTTCGGTGCTGCCGGTGGTATCTTGGTTGTATTCAGTATCATCACTTTGGACAAGCTGAAAATTGATGACCCTGTAGGTGCTATCTCTGTTCACGGTGTTGTAGGTCTGTTGGGTCTGTTGTTGGTTCCTCTGACTAATGACGGTTCTACTTTCGTAGGTCAGATCGTTGGTGCGCTGACCATCTTCATCTGGGTGTTCGTGACTAGCTTCATCGTATGGATGATCATCAAGGCAGTTATGGGTATTCGTATCAGTGAAGACGAAGAATACGCTGGTGCTGATATGGCTGAGTGCGGTATCGAAGCCTACCCAGAATTTGCCAACAAATAATGTGAGTTTCCGGCTACAATAGAGCAATGCTGCTCAAGTAGCCGGAAGAACAATAAAATTTGAGGAATTCAAAATGAAACTGATTACTGCTGTAGTGAAGCCTTTCAAATTGGATGATGTGCGTGCTGCACTGTCTGATGTAGGGGTTTCCGGTATGACTGTAACTGAAGTAAAAGGCTTCGGTCGTCAGAAAGGCCACACTGAATTGTATCGCGGCGCTGAGTACGTTGTAGATTTCCTGCCTAAAGTGAAATTGGAATTGGCAGTAGACGATGACATGGTTGATCAAGCTGTTGAAGCGATCACCAACGCGGCTCAAACTGGCAAAATCGGTGATGGTAAAATCTTTATCACGCCGCTTGAGCAAGTTGTTCGTATCCGTACAGGCGAGACTGGCCCAGAAGCTGTTTAAGCTTAGGGTTAGAATCTAGAACGGTTTAGATTCGTTATCATTGCCCAGTAACAGGATGTTAGTAGTCGGGTAATTGAAGCAATCTTCCCAGCTGGTCTTGATCGCAAGATTGTAGCCAGCTTCTAAAAGCCTCCGCTTTGCGGGGGCTTTTTAGTATGGGGAATAAAAGTTCAGAAAGGGGGTTTTTGGCTGAAGCCCCTGGTGATTTGCGTAATTGCAGTGACAGTCTGAGCGCGATGGCGAATATAGCACTATGAAGCGGACTGGCGAGGTCTTCCTCGTCTAAGTGAAGTCCCGCATGACTGTCGCATATCTTGTGGGCAAATACCCCATCGCCAACCTCTACTTGTTGTCCTTCACTGTTAAACAGGGGGGAGCTTCCCAAGCCACAGCTGGGGGAGCGGGCTTTTAGTACCCAGGCATCCAGGGTAGACCATTGATGAGCTAGTTGTTCGGCGGCATTGTTTAATGCCACACTGTGATCTTTTTTGGGGTCTTCGACTTCTAAAATGGCTACCACTTGTTCGTTGCGCTGTATTCGCTGTACTGGCGGGCGGGGTACACCCATGCCTGCAGTCACTTCCGGGCAGAGTGGTTGTAAATGAATGGCAAAATCTTGAAGCAGAAGCACGGGGGCTGTGTTTTTGTGAGAGCCATTGTAACGAACCGTTTCACCTATTAAACAGGCGCTGGTGCCCACCCGCGGAGGGTGAGTTGAATGGCTTGCGGGGCTTAAGGTCGCCACGGCGTGCAGCAATTGTTCAATGTTGTCGGTGGGCATGCTTCTTTGTTTTTTTGATAAATCTTGTGGTTGGCTCTTTTTGAGTGGCCTTAACTGAATGGTCTTAACAATGGCCTCAATAACAGGTTAACGGAAAAAAAAATTTTTGCGATGAATTTTGCAGTGCAAAATTCGATTGTCCTTAAATAGTTATAAATTCAATGTGTTAGCTAGCAAAGCTAAACGGAAAACTCGGTTAACGAAACCTTTGGTTATTGTTTTCCAATAGACATAACAAAACAGCCTAATAATGCGATTTTATTTTTAAATTGTCTGCGCTATAAAAAACACAACGATATCGGCGCCTAATTCTCTATGTGCTCTCTATATGATAGGCGAGAAAAAAGTGCCGAGATTCTCAAGCTGCACTCGGAAGAGGTGGGATGCGCAACTTGAGGTATGTTTTGTGGGATCGAACCGAGCAGGTGAGTGTTATGTCCGCTAGACGTAGAGCAGAAGTTAATCGTAGCTTAAATATTAAAACCCTAACCGATGAGGAGCGCGAGGGAGACCTTCGAGAAATTTGCAGTAACGATCGTAGCGCTATTGAATGTCACCGTCAGGATCGTGAGCGGCTAGAAGCCGATATGGAAGCTTTCCTTGCTCAGGGTGGTTGTATTCAAGAGGTGCCCCTGGGGAAAATTTCAGAGCCTTCTGAATCCACATATGGAGGCTAATGATGAGTGCCAGTAGAAGAGGTCGTATGGTCAAGCGCGATAAACAGCGTTGCGCGGTATTGCGTCGCAGTAGTTATTCCGTCAACAGTCTTTCTGTTTCAGGTTCAGAGCCTTCAGGAGAAGTGGTGCGTGTGCATGTTGCGCGCCCACCCCAGGTAAAGGTTCAGGCTGGATAGCAGGGTTTTTATTGTCGGCTTGAAGGCCGACCTACATCTCCCACCTTATATTTATCTCCTCAGTTTGTCATTCTGAGCCGAGAAGGTGATGAATCTTGTGCGGCAGGCAAGCACTTGGTATTAGCAGCGAGACTCTTCTTCGCTGCGCTCACCAGAATGACAGGGTGTTTGCACGCCTCGTCTTTCGTCTCTCTGCCGTGTCAGCGGCAGTCTAACTCTCTTTCCCTTTCTTTTGTGCTCTTGGGTGCGCTTGGTCGTATACCTTAGCTAGGTGCTGGAAATCTAAGTGGGTATAAATTTGTGTGGTGCTGATATCGGCGTGACCAAGAAGTTCTTGCACCGCGCGTAGATTGGCACTGGATTCCAGTATATGGCTGGCAAATGAGTGGCGCAGCATATGGGGGTGAACCGATTCCTGTAGGCCGCTGTGGCGGGCAAGTGTTTTGAGACGCTCTTGAACGGATCGAGGGCTGATTCGCTTGCCGCGGAGGCTTAGGAAAACGGCTTGGTCATCTGTTGTGGGTTTGTCTTTGCGCACTTTCAACCACTGTCTGAGGGCTTTCAAAGCCATACGCCCAACGGGTACTTCCCGCTCTTTACTGCCTTTACCGGTTACTCGAACCATGCCGGCTCGGATGTCTAAATCTAATAGATTAAGTCCCACCAATTCGCTGAGGCGAAGGCCCGAAGAATAAAACAGCTCTAACATGGCGCGGTCGCGGGCGGTGAGCCAGGGGTCGCCGTTTGGGGCTTGGCAGGATTCGAGAAATTGCCCCACTTGGTCGGCGTCTAGGGTTTTGGGGAGTGGTCGCTTGGCTTTTGGGGCTCGTAAATCCGCTGCTGGGTTGTGATTGAGAATGCGCTGCTGGCAAAGAAATTGGCAGAAGCGCCGCAGGGCGGATAGCCAGCGTTGCAGACTGCGTGCACTTAAACCCTGGCGGTGGAGCTTGGCAAGATTGGTGCGGAGCAGGGGTTCATCTAGTAGGCCGAGGTCATTCAGTACCAGTTCTCGCTGTTGTGCGAGGCAAAAGTTTCTGAACTTGTCTAAGTCCCGCAGGTAGTTATCTACGGTGTGATGAGATAACTGTTTTTCCGACTCAAGGTAGCACTGAAACGCCTCGAGTTGGCTAGAGAAGTCAGTGCGTGCCATGGCTTGGCTGAGGGCTACTGATTCAGTAGTCGTGGCAGCACTCGGTTGAGTACTTCGCCGATATAGCTGAGGAATAGGGTGCCCATGCTGGAGCGATAGTAATCAGGGTCTTCATTGCCAATGGCAAGGATGCCAAATGTACTGTTGTGGTTGAGTGGTACCGCAGCTGCTGAGGCAATGAGCGGGGCGCTTTCAGAAAAGAGTAATTCCACCTCGAGATCTCGCAGGGTGCCACATACTGCGCGGTTCGCTTTCAGCAAGTTGCCCACATAAGGGCGCGCCTCTGAAATGGGAACAATGCGTGCGCTAGAGGGTGCGACTTGTAGCGGGTCGCCAAACAAAACCAGGCTGTAGTGTTTGATACCGTAGTCTTGGTTGAGGCTGCGGTTAAGGGCATTCACGGCTGCTGGTAGGTTTTCGGCTTCCAGTAGTGCTAACACAAGGCGTTTAGTTTTATCGAATAAGCGGTCGTTATCACGAGCGGTGTCTAAGAGCTTGTTTAGGCGGTGACGCAAATCCATGTTGCGATCTCTCAATACTGCCACTTGACGCTCCACCAAGGAAACGGCTTCGCCAGATTCATGGGGCAGTGTCAGCTCGCCCAGGAGATCTTGGTGCTGCAGAAAGAAATCCGGGTGCTGATGGAGATATTCAGCAATATCGGCAGCGGTGAGAGCGGTGCTAGTGTTTTGATCGGTCATAACTACATTAACTACGGAATATTTTTAATTTTTATATCTGGCTTTTTACAGCTTTATTTGGCCATGGAAAATCGTGCTGGCAGGGCCTGTCATCATCACAGGTTGGGCGTTGTTACTATCGTCGCCATTCCAGGTGATAGAAAGATCGCCGCCGCGCAGGTGCATGGTTACGGTAGAGTCTACCAAGTCTTGCTGCCTGGCGGCTACCATGGCAGCGCAAGCACCGGTGCCGCAGGCCAGGGTTTCTCCGGCGCCACGCTCGTAAACCCGCAGCTTGATGTGGCTGCGGTCAAGGATTTCCATAAAGCCCACGTTTACTCGCTGTGGAAAGCGAGGGTGAGATTCCAGGGCAGCGCCAAGGGTGGCTACGCGCTCGTCATTCTCAATACTGTCGATTTGTAGCACACAGTGAGGGTTGCCCATGGATATCGCGGAGGCTTGAACGGTTTCGCCATTGACCTCAATGGGGTACAAGGTTTGGCGAGCCTCTGCGTTGAAAGGCAGGGCTGAAGGTTCGAAGCGGGGCGCTCCCATATCGACGGTGACTTGGCCATCTTTCTGAATGTTTAACACGATGTTGCCACCGGTAGTCTCCACAGAGATGGAGTCTTTGCCGGTAAGCTTTTGATCCCGAACAAACTTGGCAAAACAGCGAGCGCCGTTGCCACACTGCTCCACTTCGGAGCCATCCGCATTGAAAATGCGGTAACGGAAATCCATGTCTGGATTGGTGGGGGCTTCCACGATGAGTACTTGATCACAGCCCACGCCAAAACGGCGGTCGGCTAATTTACGGACTCGCTCGCTATTGAGTTTGATGCGTTGTGTTACGGCGTCGATGACCACAAAGTCGTTGCCGAGGCCGTGCATTTTGGTAAAACGTAGGCGCACTGTTTGTATTACTTCTGTGAATCGTCTTAATATGCCGTCATTCCCGCGCTGGCGGGAATCTATTCTGCTAGATCCTCGTATTTACGGGAATGACGACTCTCTAATTTTGGCTTTATTTAAAAACCGTTTCGCCGCGGACCAAGTCTTCCAGGGTTTCCCGCTGGCGGATCACTTGGTGTTGGTCGCCGTCCACCATAAGCTCTGCCGCGCGAGGGCGGGTGTTGTAGTTCGAACTCATGGTAAAGCCGTAAGCACCGCTGGAGAACATGCAAAGCAGGTCTCCTTCTTCGATGGCGAGTTCTCTGTCTTTGCCGAGGAAGTCACCGGTTTCGCATACGGGGCCAACCACATCGTATATCCGAGCTTCAGCCTGTGCATTTTCTGTTGCGGGGCTGATGCGCTGCCAAGCACTGTAAAGGGCTGGGCGAAGGTTGTCGTTCATGGCGCCGTCGATCACGGCGAAATTCTTGTGATCGTTAAGCTTCAGGAATTCTACCTTGGTGATAAAGATACCGGCATTGGCTGCCACTGAGCGGCCCGGTTCCAGAATCAGTTCCAGGTTGCGCCCTTCTAATCTTGTTAGGATTTGCGAAATGTAATCCCCTGGTGAGGGTGGGGTTTCATCATCATAGGTCACGCCCAGTCCGCCGCCTAGGTCCAGGTGATGCACGTGAATGCCATCCGAAGCGAGTTGGTCGATGAGTAGTAAAACGCGATCCAAGGCATCCAGGAAGGGTTGAGTTTCGGTGAGTTGGGAGCCGATATGGCAGTCTACGCCCACAACATTCAGGTGCGGGTGATCTTCAGCTTCACGATACACCGCTGGCGCCTGTTCGATACCGATGCCAAACTTGTTGTCTTTTAGTCCGGTGGAAATATATGGATGGGTTTTCGCATCGACGTCTGGATTAACTCGCAGGGAAATAGGCGCAATCTCATTCCGAGATTGGGCAACTTCACCCAGTAGGCGGAGTTCAGACAGGGATTCAACGTTAAAGCATTTGATGCCTACATCCATGGCGCGATGCATTTCTGACGCAGTTTTTCCTACGCCTGAGAAAACGATATTGCCAGGCTGGCCGCCAGCCAGGAGTACACGCTCCAGCTCACCTTGAGAGACGATATCAAAACCTGCGCCGAGCTTGGCGAGTACGCTGAGTACGCCGATATTGGAGTTGGCTTTTACGGCATAGCAAGCCAAACCTTTGTTGCCCAGCGCTTGCTGGTAGGCTTGGTAGTGCTGAGTAAAGGCGGCGCGGCTGTAGATATACAACGGGGTGCCGTGCTCGCGGGCAAGGTCCGCGACCTGGCAGTTTTCTGCAAAGAGATTGCCGTCGCGGTACAGGAAAAATGTTTGGCTCATAATCTTCTTAATTCGTTAAAACGGGTTGGCCTGATTAAGGGCTAGTGGTTGTCGAGTTAGTGTCTTCGGGTAGAGTCAAAGGCCCTTTCTGGCCGCAACCGCAGAGCAAAGCTATGCAGGCAGCCATGAAAAGGTTTCGCAACAGCAAAGAACGGTTTGACAATAAACTACGCCACAACGTACGCAACAACATAGGAAATCCCAGATTAACGGGCCTTTGGGAGGCGAAAAGTGAAACCGTTATTGCTACACTCGCGCCTCAACCAAAATCCCACAGAAAGTCAGGTCACAAAGGTGCAACAGTATACCGGCCCGGCCTGTGAAGCGCGAGAGAATACCACTATGACGGATGCACTGAGCGAAGCACAATTTCAGCAGTTGGCCGATGATCTGTATATGCAGATCGAAGATGCTCTGGATGAATGCAATGTGGATATCGATTGTGAGGCGGCAGGCTCAGTGTTGACCTTGTTGTGTGAAGATACAGATACGCAAGTGATCGTCTCTCGTCAGCCCGTTAGTAAAGAAATTTGGGTGGCCGCCCGTTCCGGTGGTTTTCACTGTGCTTATCAGGAAGGACGCTTCATCTGCTCGACTACTCAGGAAACGTTGCAGGCTTTATTGGATCGAGTGCTCACAGAACAGAGCGATAGCAAGGTAACCTTGGGGCTTTAGCAGGTTTTAGCCTGCCAGCTGGGGCTCGCCGAAAACAATACGGTCTCGCCCTAAGCTTTTGGCTCTATATAAGGCTTCGTCAGTTTGCTTGAAAAGGTGTTTGTGGTTGTAGTCTCCACCTTCATAAGTGCAAGCGCCGATACTAACAGTGAAGTTAATTTCGGTGTCGCCATATTTTAGAGGCTTACTGCGTACTGCGCGGATCATGCGTTCTGCGATGGTTTTGGCTGAAGCGCGGTTGGTGCCAGGTAGAACAACCACAAACTCTTCTCCGCCAAAGCGGCATAAAAAGTCAGTATCTCTAGTTTCGCTTTTTAACACCTCTGCTGTTTGTTTGATGCACTGATCGCCAGCATCATGACCATAGGTGTCATTAACCTGTTTAAAGTGATCAATATCCAAAACAAATAGCGAAATAGGTATTTGCTGTTCGTTAGCTTTCTTAACTTCACTCTCAAAGTGCATGTCGAAGTAACGGCGATTGTTGATGCCCGTTAAAATGTCTTCGTTGCTAATGGCTTTGTATTCGGATGCATCCTGCTTAGCTTTGATTTGCCCTCTGATGATGTCTAAAAATACCGATGTTCTTGCATCGCCTAGGCGAAGCGTGCCAATAAGGGTGAGTGCAAAAAATAACGCGATAATTTGAAATTCTAACGTGCCCTTGTAGATAAATGCGATGATAGAGGGTAAGAATAATAGCGCAATAAAGGTCTGACCGGCGCGCCGGCTGAGTAGCCAGATAGAAAACCCCCCATAGATAGAAAAGACCAGCATAATAGAAAGCGGAATTGAAATACTTTCGTAAGGCGGATTGTAATACAGGTAAGCAGTAATAGTGCCCCAATAAGCACTGTAACTGCAGGCTACGGTGGAATAGGAAATAATGGCTTTTTCAGGATGATTATCAAAAAACTCATCGGAGGTTTTGCGAAAACTGACAGTTACAAGGTCGTAGATAAAGAACGCCAATGCATTAGCCCAGACAAACGATGATGACGGGTTTTGATAAATCACAGGCGACATGAGCAAGATCCAAACAAACAGTGAAGAGGCTTGAGCTTGCTTGCTATGCTTAATTAGGAACTTGATGACTTCAGTTTCTACGTTCGCCATTGCTCAATAGAGGTAAGTGGATGGAAGTCATAGTATAGCTGAAAGTAATATAGAGGTTTGAGGCTCGATATTCTTCCCTAGAACAATTGCTTTGAATGTTCTGAGATTTCATAACAAGTGGCTATATGTGGCGGAGAGGGTAAGGCGGTCGGTACTAATACAGGGGAAAGGCCAATGTTTGCCATCGGTGTTTGGATGTAATTGAGAATATAGCGACAGTAGTAATTCGGTTGTTGATAATAGCATGTGTTCAAAGATTAAAGATTGGGGATTAAAAGAATGGATATGACAGGGATCATTCAATTTTGGTTTCAGGATATTGCTCCCGCGCAGTGGTGGCAAAAGAGTGATGAATTTGACCGTGAGATTGAGCATCGTTTTGGTGAGCTTCATATGCAAGCGACTAGAGGAGAGTTGTTTGCTTGGCGTCAGACAGCAAAAGGGCGTTTAGCTGAAATTATTGTATTGGATCAATTTTCTCGCAATATTTTTCGGGATAAACCTCAGGCTTTTGCTTTTGATGGGATGGCATTGGTGCTCTCGCAGGAGGCGGTTGCCCTGGGTATGGATGCCCAATTGTCTCTGATAGAGAGAAGTTTTCTTTATATGCCCTATATGCATAGTGAATCTCTATCGGTACACGATGAAGCGATAAAGCTCTTTGATGTGCCTGGGTTGGAAAATAATTATCAGTTTGAAATAAAACATCGTGAAATTATTGAGAAATTTGGCCGTTATCCTCATCGAAATGTCATTCTCGGAAGAGATTCTACTGTGGAAGAAATAGAGTTTCTTAAACAGCCGGGTTCATCTTTTTAAGTTATTTGGGTTATGTAATAAGGCTGGTAATCTTTAATGGTGAGGCTATAATCAGAAAAATTATTTTTAAGGGAATGTAATGCCAAGGATAAATTGTTTTTATACCGTATTGTTCGGTCTTCTCTTTTATTCCAAAGTTGCTCTTTCTGCGTCTTTTGAACCGTTTGTGCAGATGCATGTATTGCCGAGCCATTCTAATTTCGAAAAATCCACAGAATTTTTAAAAGCTCGTGCCGAAGTTTATTGTGAAACCTATAGCGCCAATGATTTTATGCTATTGAAAGTTGGTTTTAAAAATGGACTTTCTGCTTGGCAATCGGTACAGCATTTGCGGGTTGGTCCGGGTGTAGAAAATAGCCAATGGGAGAAGATATATTACTGGCCGGACGCTGAGGGTGAGGTCTTATCTCAATTGACTGAGTTAATGATTGGCTCTGACAGTTGGGATGGTTCAGATTCAACTTTGGATATTGCCGCTGAGCACCCTGCAATTCAGGGGTTTTCCGCTCTCGAATATTTATTGTATGGGGGTAAAACCATTGGCGGTAAAACCTGCCGGTTGATTTTACTGATCAGTCATAATATTTCTGGAATGGCAAAAGAACTGTCGGTGAGCTGGAAAAGGAATGATGAGAATGACGTTTTCTGGTTGTCACCAGAGTTTGAAGGTAGATTGTTAGAGGGCCTTGTTGCGCAATTAGATTTTCTGGTTATTGAAAAACTATCTCTTGAATCCTCTGCTAAAGAAGCCTCGCTTAGCAATAGTAGTAATGAGGTGTTAAAAGCAAATGTATTGGCGCTTCAAGAAGCAATTAAGTGGCTACCAGAAAATGAAGACAACAAAGATTTATTGTCCACATTGTCAGAAGATTTATCTAAAGCATCGACAGTTTTGAGCGAGGTCGCTATGCCTTTAGAACAGGCTGTAACTGATGAGTTTCAGCGGCAAAAAATCCTGTTGTTGAAGAAAAAGCTTATCGGTGTGAAGAGGGAATTGAGGGCTTTATTTGAAAAAGGGTTTTCTGAAAGCAGTCTAACCATTGATCGTGCTGATCAGGTGGAGCAATCAAGCCGCAAATAAATTAATCGGGATAGCGTTTTAAGATGTAATTAACGGCCTCAATATTATCGAGGAATAATGCAACCAAGTGAGGATCGAAGTGTTTTCCTTTTTGGTCGTTGAGTAATTCAATGGCCTTTTCCATGGGCCAGGCTTTTTTGTAGCAACGTTCGTGCACGAGTGCGTCAAACACATCGGTAATGGCAACGATGCGGCCATAGATGTGAATATCTTCGCCTTTTAATCCTTTAGGATAACCACTGCCGTCAAATTTCTCATGGTGCTGTCCGGCCACAATGGCTGCAGCTTGAAGTCCTGGGCGTTTAGACTGGGAAAAAATTCGTTGGCCGATTTCAGCATGGGTTTTCATGATTTCCCATTCTTCCGGCTCAAGTTTTCCTTGCTTTAATAAAATACTATCGGGAATGGCAACCTTGCCTACATCGTGCATAGGGGAAGCCATAAAAAGGTTGTCTACATCCTCATCACTCATGCCGCTGAGCTTGCCCAGTAGGCGTGAAAGGTGAGAAACACGTTTTACGTGATTTGCTGCTTCGAGAGAGCGGTTCTCTACCACATCGCCCAGAATTTCAATAACTTCTGTCTGAGTATCAAAGATCTCTTTATCGAGATAGAGGTTGTCGAAAGCAATGGTGACATTGCTGGATAGAACTTGGATAAGTCTCTTATCCAGTTCGTCTAGCGCGGTAATACCATCGAGGTAAATAAGATTCAGTTTTCCAGTTTTCGACGGTAGATAACCAACGTATTGCTGGGCAGTTGTTAAGCTCTTTTTGTGCTTACAAACTGCATCTAGTTGTTCGAGTACGTAGTCGGGTAGTTGTTCGCTAGTGTCTACAATTTGATTGGCATTCCCCAGGCTTGCTAACACGCTATAGGGAGCGCCTGCTTTATCGCAAGTCACTACCCAGCCATGGCAGGCGTCGAGACTTCTACTGGGGTCGATATGCAAAAAAACTTTTAGCTGTTCCAAAAGTTCAGAGGAAAACTCTTCCAGTGAGCGGATCTCAAATAGATCAGCCGAAGACTTAATAACATCTTCCAAGCCTAGTCGGTAGCGATCTAAGTGAGTGCGTGAAGCTTCAACCGCAGTAATGTCTTGATAGGCTCGTAGGCCGGAATAGGTAGAGGTGAAGAGTTTTGTACTGTCGAAGCTGGTTTTCTCTCGGTAGTCATTGATGTCGTAATTGATGATCACATCTCGCTCTGGAGCTGCGCCAGGTTGGCCGGTGCGAAGCACGATACGCACAAACGGGTTGCCCAGCTCCTCGCGGACAAATTTAACGAACTCCAAGCCTGCGTTGTCGGTTTCCATGACTACGTCGAGGTAGATAAGGGCAATGTCTGGGTTGAATTGGATCAACTCTTGACCTTCAGCGCCACTGTAGGCGCTGAGTAGCTCGATGGGTTTGCCTTCAAATTCGAAGTCGTCCAGAGCTAGGCGGGTAATATTGTGTACCTCTGGCTCATCATCAACGATGAGTACCTTCCAGCCAGGGGCTAAAGTTTTGGCCTGGCTGGTGTTGGTATCACTGGATTTCTTGAATATGCCCATATTACGTAATGCTTTATTGTTCTGGCCTTAGTCTCTTTAGGTTTAATTTCCTGAGTTTATCTCGCTTAAAGCCAGAGTATCACTTGGAAAGGTCGAGGGGGACGCGGATTGTAAACTTGGCCCCTTGTTCTGGTGCGCTATCAACAGTGATAGTGCCTCGCATTTGCTGAGTGACCAAGTTGTAGGTGATGTTCATTCCCAGGCCGCTGCCGCCTTTGTCTCTGTTGGTAGTATAGAAGGGATCAAAGATTTTCGCCTGCACCTCTGGAGTCATACCCTTGCCGTTATCGTTGTAGATAAACACTAGATCTTCACCGTCTTGGAGGAAGTCTAGAGTGATGCTGCCGACCTGGCCTGACTTAAAGGCATGGATGAGAGAGTTAGCAATCAAGTTGGTGATAATCTGCGACCAGCTGCCGGGGTAGCCGTTGGCCTGGATATCTTCATCGCAATTGAGGGAGACGGAGATGTTGGTTTGTCGCAGCTTGCCTTGCAGGCTGAGAAGCACTTCTTCAGTATATTCTAATACATTAAAGTACCGGAGTACTTCGCTGGTTTGATCCACAGCCACTTTCTTAAAGCTGTTTACCAGCTTGGCTGCGCGGTCGAGGCTGAAGTAAATAGAGCGGCCAATTTCTTTCGAGTTGTCGACAAATTTTTCGAAGTTTTTCTCTTCCAGCTCGCCGTCTTGATAATCTTTTTCGATCTTTTCAATCATGTGTTGGAAATGAGAGATACCCGTAAGGCTTACCCCGATAGGGGTGTTAATCTCATGGGCAACACCGGCCACTAATGAACCTAAGGAAGCCATCTTCTCTGCTTCTACCAGTTGGCTTTGAGCCTGTTTTAATTCCAGCTGTTCTTGCTCTAATTGCTGTACCGCGTCGTTTAGAGATTGAGTGCGACGTTCGACCTTTTCTTCCAGGCTTTTGTTGAGATTGTCGAGGGTTTCCATAGATGTTGAAACTTTGTCGATCATTTTGTTAAGCGCTGTTTCGAGCATGGTTAGCTCATTTTTGCCTTGTTCCTCTACTTCAATATAGGTGGAGTCAATACGCTCAAAATCGATGTTAGATGCATCGTCAGCTAGTTTTTCCAGAGGTTTTGTAAGGACTTTATGGAATACAATGGTGAAGAGAATAATTAGAATAAAGGTCTTCAAAACGGCATTGATAATTAGAATTTGAACACCTAATTTAATGCGGTTTACCACGATGTCGTTATTGGAATAGAGTCGAACCGTGCCTACGAAGCGTTTTTTTTCATTAAATACGTAGTGTAGTTTGAACTCATTCCAAAAAACGCCTTTGGTATTTTCATTAATAAGGCTGTCGTCGAAAGATTTTTCCATCACCACCTGATTTTTTTCATTTTGAACTTGAATGCCGGTTACCAGGGGGGATTTGATAATGCCATTGGTGGTGATATCCAGCTGAGTGTAATCCAAAAGCCAAAGGGAAGAGGCTAAGGTGCTCTTGAAGGCGCTTTCCGTGACTCTTAGCTCTTGCTGAATGTCTTCTTTGGTGGAACTGTACTCTAGATAAACATGGAGTGCGGTGGTGACAAAAGTAAAGATAAAGTAGAGAGAGAGCACAATTTTCAGCAGGCGCCGGGAAATGGAATGTTGAAATTTGACTCTACTGATCATTACCGAATCTTTTTATGGTTGTTTTATGTATTTCAGCCAGTGAAAGTAGTTAGGGCCTGTTAATATATTGAATTATTAGGGGTTTTTATTATCGTATAGGAGGCCCTTTTGCTCAGTATAGTTGAACACTCAAGCCTGTGTCGAAAAGTTCTTTCCATTGGTTTTTCTGTGAGTCAGTGCCATTATTGAGGGAGGTAAAGTGTGTAGAGAAGGCTATGAATTTACTGCGTAGTTATAAAGCTGAGAGTTTGTGGGGGGCGGTGTGTAGGCGGTTTCCTTATTTATTGGTGGTGTTAGTCACTTTTTCTGTATCGCTGCCAGCTGATGAGGTATTGCCCCTTGAAGAGCCGAAACAAACGCTGATTTTTGGCTATTTGGAATTCCCTCCCTTTTATTACACCAATGAGCAAGGTGAGCCAGAAGGGCCCTTGGTTGATATGGCTTATGCCATTGCTCATAAGGCGGGGTATGGTGTGCGCATGGTGTCTATGCCCCCGAAACGAGCAATCAACTTTGTTTCCATAGGAGAGATCGAGCTTTGGCTGGGCTTGGCGAGTAATGTTCTGTATAAGCAAAATATACTGGTGTCTCAGTTTCCTGTAGAACAGCTTGAGCTGAAAGTATTTTCTGATCTGGATATGACCGATTTCACCCTTGAGCAGCTCCACGGTCGGAATGTAGTGGTGGAGCGTGGATACAGTTATGGTGGCTTTACGCGACAGCTTCGTGAGCCTGAGAGCGATATTACCCTGGTGGAAGTAAATAGTTTGGCTCAGGGAGTGAATGTGTTGCGTATACGAGAGATGGACTACTTGGTTGCCTACCAGCAATCAATTGATGATCTGGTAGAGACTCAAAAAAATAAGCCTCTGTTGGAGAAACCGTTAAACAGCTATATCGTGTCCTACCTGCCGGTACATATGACTCTCTATAAGGATATGCCGAATGCCGAGGACATTATGGCTGAGCTTGAGCAGGCTCAGCGAGAATTGATGCTTATCAAGCAATAATGAAAAACACTCCAAATGATAAGTATTATCATTTACATTTCATTCCTCATAGACTACTCTCCAGCCTTCATCTGAACCCTAAAAATAGAAGCTAGGAACAGACAATGCGCGCAAAAATATTAGCGGCTGTTGCCACCTGTATGGCAGTCTTCAGCAGTGGCCTAAGTCAGGCCATGGAAGCCGGTGAGGTGAATGTTTACTCGGCCCGTAAAGAGCAATTGGTTAAGCCTCTGCTAGATAAGTTCACCGCGGAGACAGGTATCAAAACTAACCTGATTACTGCCAAGGCAGATAAGTTGTTGACTCGCTTAGTGAATGAAGGGCGCAACTCTCCTGCGGATCTTTTTATCACGGTTGATGCGGGCCGCTTACATCGTGCTAAAGATAAGGGTGTACTGCAGGCGATTGGTAGCGATGCGATCAGCCAGCGTGTGCCGGCGCATTTGCGTGATCAAGACGACCAATGGGTGTCTTTGTCTCAGCGCTCGCGGGTGATCTTTTATGTAAAAGGTCGTGTAAAACCTGAGGAGCTATCGACTTATGAAGCTCTTGCCGATGAGAAATGGCGTAAGCGTATTTGTATTCGCAGCTCAGGCAATATCTATAACCAGTCATTAGTGGCGTCCTTGATCGAGGCGCATGGTGAAGTCGGTGCTGAAAAATGGGCCGCAGGTATTGTGGCCAACATGGCGCGCCCACCGAAAGGCGGAGATCGTGATCAAATTAAAGCGGCCGCGGCGGGGCAGTGTGATATCGCGGTGGCCAATACTTACTACTACGGCAAAATGCTCACCAGTAAAAAAGATCCGGCACAGCTAGCTGCCGCTGAGAAGATGGGCTTATTTTGGCCGAATCAAAACGACCGCGGTACTCATGTAAATGTGAGCGGCGCGGCTATTGCCAAGTATGCCCCTAATCGTGACAATGCGCTGAAATTACTGGAATTTTTGCTTAGCGATGCTTCTCAGAAGTGGTATGGCGACGCAAATTTTGAATACCCGGTTGTCTCAGGTGTTGAGAGTAGTGATGTGTTAAAAGCTTGGGGCACTTTTAAAGCGGATAACCTCAATCTTTCCACCTTGGGGGTGAATAACGTTAAGGCCGTGAAAGTAATGGACAAGGCGGGCTGGCGCTAAGGAAAATCAAGTCAGCGCCTACGGCGCGAATGCGGTATAGCCCCGCGCAGGGTGAGCATGTAGATGCTCACCCTTTTTGCGTTTTAATGGACGTTTGATGTTTGAAGTTCGACGAAGTGCGTAGCCCGCGATCAAAAATTGCTCCTGCATTTTTGAAGTACCCTCCATCCGTGGAGGGTAATAGCACAGCGGCATGCGGGACTCGGAGAAAAGAATTCTGCTGGATGCCAGATCAAGTCTGGCATGACGGGTCTAGATAAATTTTGAAAAAAGTGTAGCCCGGAGGTAGCGTAAGCGGAGTCCGGGGGAATAGCCTAGACGTTTCTCCGATCTTGGATTATTGCGTAGCCCGCGTATAGCAACGCGACACGCGGGATTCTCGATGAAAAGAATCTTGCCGGATGCCAGATCAAGTTTGGTGACGACGTTGCATAAATTTTGATTGAGATTGTGTAGGTCGGCCTAAGGACGACCTACATAAGGCGTGTGGTTATGATATTGTTTTTTCAGTGTAAAGAAGCAGTAAACAAACCAATGTGTAAGTAAAGAAGTAACCTCTTGGCAAAATATTTTTTACAAAAAGTACAGGCACTCTCCCTCTGGCAAATGGCAATTATCGCCATTGCCGTGATTTTCAGTGTGCCTACGTTAACCATTGTTTCTTTTGTGCTGTTGCCAACAACTGATACTTGGCAGCATCTCACAGAAACGGTCTTATCGGAGTACTTACTCAATTCTGCAGGCTTGGTCTTGGGGGTGGCTATTGGGACTTTATCCATTGGTGTAACGACAGCCTGGCTTACCAGTTTATGTCAGTTCCCTGGAAAAAAACTGTTTAGCTGGCTGCTGCTTTTGCCATTGGCAATGCCTGCCTACATTATTGCTTATACCTATACGGGCATGTTTGATTTTGCCGGGCCAGTGCAAACGACAATTCGCGAATTTACTGGCTGGGGTTATGGAGATTATTGGTTTCCAGAAGTGCGCTCCTTGGGTGGTGCCATTGCTATGTTATCCCTCGTACTTTATCCCTATGTGTATCTGTTAGCGCGAGCGGCTTTTTTAGAGCAATCCATTTGTGTGTTGGAAGTGAGTCGCTCCTTGGGGTGTACCCCGGCACAAAGTTTCTATCGTGTTGCACTACCACTGGCTCGGCCGGCGATTGTGGCTGGCTTGTCTCTAGCGTTGATGGAAACCCTTGCAGATTACGGCACCGTTTCCTATTTCGGTTTAACCGTTTTCACCACTGGTATTTTTCGAACTTGGTTTGGTTTGGGAGACAATGTGGCGGCTGCAAAGTTGGCGGCTCTACTGCTGTTGTTTGTATTTACTTTGGTAATGATCGAGCGAGCTTCTCGCAAGCAGGCTCGCTATCACCATACCAGTAATAAATATAGCCGTTTACCGGAGTATCAATTGCAAGGCTGGCGCGCAGTATTGGCGACAATTGCCTGCCTGCTACCGGTGGTGTTGGGCTTTTTGCTGCCGGGAAGCCAGTTAGCCTATTGGGCCGTGTTAACTTTTGGTGAAATGGTTGATGCAAGTTTTATTCAATTAACCCTCAATAGCGTTTTGTTGGCGGCGGGCGCAGCCATATTATCTTTGGTACTTGCGCTGATTCTTGCCTATGGTAAGCGATTAATTGCCGGGCCTGCTGTGGCTGGTTCGGTTCGGGTTGCCAGTATGGGGTATGCTATTCCCGGTACGGTCATTGCGGTGGGGATTATTATTCCGTTTACCTGGTTAGATAACACTATAGACAGCTTTTTTCGTGATCACTTTTCAATCTCCACGGGTTTGTTGTTAAGTGGCTCTTTAATAGCTTTGGTGTTTGCCTATTTGGTTCGCTTTTTGTCTGTGTCGATTCAAACGGTGGAGTCCGGGTTAGGGAAAATCAAGCACTCTATGGATGACGCCGCGCGCTCTTTGGGTTATACGCCCATGGAAAGTTTGCGAAAAATTCATATGCCATTGATGAAAGGCACACTTCTTACATCGGTATTGATTGTATTTGTGGATGTGATGAAAGAGCTGCCCGCTACGCTTATCTTGCGGCCCTTTAATTTTAATACGCTGGCTGTACGAGCATTTGAATTGGCATCGGATGAGCGCTTGGCGGATTCAGCCAGTGCGGCATTAATGATTGTGTTAGCAGGGCTAATTCCAGTTATTTTATTGAGTAAAAGTATTTCTAAATCGCGAGCAGGTCATGACTAAGCAACTGCAAGTAAAAAATGTGAATGTCTCTTTCGGAAGTAATGCGGTATTGCATGATATTTCACTCTCGCTAGAGCAAGGCCAGATCGGTTGCATTCTAGGGCCAAGTGGTTGCGGTAAAACCACCTTGCTGCGTGTTATTGCTGGCTTTCAAGAGCCTACGCAAGGCTCTGTACTGTTAAGTGAAAAAGAAATTAGCTCTCCGTTTAAAAGTATTGCGCCAGAAAAACGCAATATCGGTATGGTATTTCAAGACTTCGCACTTTTTCCAAACCTTACGGTAGAAGAAAATATTTGTTTTGGTTTAAGAAAATGGTCGAAAGCGGATAAACAGCAAAGAGCAAAAGAATTGCTCGAGCTTATCGGGTTGAGCCACCTAGCAAGTTCCTATAGTCATCAGTTGTCTGGTGGTCAGCAGCAGCGAGTGGCGTTAGCGAGAGCCATGGCGCCGCGCCCTGAAATTTTATTATTGGATGAACCTTTCTCCAGTATGGATACGGAATTGAGAGAGCAGCTTGCACGTGAGGTGCGTAATATTTTGAAGCAGGAAAATATTACGGCGATTTTGGTTACTCACGACCAGCATGAAGCTTTCTTGATGGCTGATGAAATTTGCGTGTTGAATAACGGCTGTGTTCAGCAGTTGGACAGTGGTTACAATCTCTATCATCAGCCTGTAAATGAGTTTGTTGCAGATTTTATTGGCCAAGGCGTATTTTTAAAAGGCGTGGCGGTTGAAGAGGGCAAGATAAAAACTGATTTAGGGCTAATCGAAGGCGATGCTAATCATTGCTATGTAGAAGGCAGCTGCGTCAGTGTGTTAATTCGTCCTGATGATGTACTTCACGACGACAACTCATCAGAGCAAGCCGTTATCCTCGATAAGGATTTTCGTGGAGCAGATTTTCTCTATACCTTAAAAATGCAGAGTGGAGTGGAGGTGCTTTGCTTGGCCCCAAGTCACCACGATCATCATGTGGGTGAAAGTATTGGTATTCGTTTGGATATCGATCATTTGGTGGCGTTTCCTCTCTGATAGTTAAGATGATCCCCTGTTGAGTCTGTAATGAAGTTGAAAGGAGTGACTGAAATCGCTAAACATAATAAAAACATGTTTAGCGCGTAGGTTTTTTATTCCTTGTCTTTCTGTGTCGTTCTTCTGATAAGAGTATTGAGTTTCTGATTAGGAGAAGAAGTGATGGAATTTACGGTTAAGTTATATCAAGTGGCGATGAAGGTACTGATCCTTACGGTTGTAGCTACTATAAATACATTTGCTGGATTTAAAGTCTATTTCAATTTGTAAGTGGAAATATGGGATAAATTTTCTAGGGTTTTAACGTAAGCCAGAGAAAATAATGAAGGTATGATTAAATAATAATGACTTCAGTTCGTGAGAAAATCGTCGTATTTACCGGTGCTGGTGTTAGCGCGGAAAGTGGTATTCAAACTTTTCGCGGAGACACAGGCGTGTGGTGCGATCATGCCATTTCAGATGTGGCCACCTATGAAGGCTGGTTGCGAGATACACAGTTAGTCTTAGATTTTTATAATCAACGCCGACGTGATATTGCAAAGGCAGAGCCCAATCCTGCACATGTGGCTATTGCAGAGTTACAGTCGAAATATGATGTGGTGGTGGTAACTCAAAATATTGATGATCTCCATGAGCGAGCGGGTTCAAAAAATATTATCCATGTGCATGGCGAGTTGACAAAAGCCCGTGGTACAGACCGAGAAAATACCCTGTGTGATATTGGGTACCAGGATTTAACGCTAGAAAGTCGTTGCCCGAACGGGAGTCAGTTGCGTCCTCATGTGGTTTGGTTTGGGGAAGAAGTGTTGGGTTATGCTGAAGCTCAGCAGCATTTTCAAGAAGCGTCAAAAATATTGGTGGTGGGTACTTCCCTTGCTGTTTTTCCTGTGGCCAACCTGCTTAGTGCAGCTTCTCCTCAAGCTGAAAAAATTATTGTAACTCTAGATGTTGAGCGAGTGCCTAGTGGCTACCAGTTGATTAGGGAAGAAGCCGGTAGCAAGGTGCCCCATGTAGTGGACTGTTGGCTCAGAAGTTTGCCGTTAGATTGATTCCTTATGCCATTGATAGATGGCGCTGCACGTTTCTATACCTATTTCATTAATAGATCGCCTTTAGCCTATTTTATTTCATTGGTATCTTGGACTATGGTTAATGCTCATAACCGTAATTTTTTCGGTGGGAGATTGCTATGAAAACAATGACCTGTGAGCAATTGGGTGGCGCTTGCGATGTGACGTTTAGTTCAGAAACATTTGATGATATAGGTGCGCAATGCAAGGCACATAATATGGAAATGTTTAAGAAAATGGACCCTGCTCATATGAAAGCGATTACCAGCATGATGGCCTTGATGGCAAAACCAACTGAGTTTCAAGAATGGTTGGCTGGGAAAAGGGCTGAATTTGATGCGCTCCCTGAAGACTAGATTGTGACTTTCTGGTCAGGTTTTATTTCGACAATAGTCGTATAGCTGCTGTCATCTAACTGCAGTAACATTGCTCAATAGTCAGAAAAGCTGTTTAAAAATTACAAAGCAGCGACATCTAAATTTTTTAGACACTATTGATTAATGCCTGGAGTTTAAGGATGAGTTATCAGTCTCAGTACAAAGAATCTATTGAAAATCCCGCCGGCTTTTGGGGAGAGAAAGCCAAAGACTTGGATTGGTATACGCCGCCCCAGGAAATTCTGTCCACAGACGAAAATGGTTTCTATCGCTGGTTCAAAGGTGGTTCACTCAATACCAGCTACCTAGCGTTGGATACACACATCAGTGCTGGTCGAGGCGATCAAGCCGCCTTGATTTTCGATTCCCCTGTTACCGACACCAAAACTACCTACACCTATGCTCAACTTCGAGATGAAGTCGCCTTGTTTGCAGGTGGTTTGAAATCCTTGGGTGTGACTAAGGGTGAGCGTGTCATTATCTATATGCCCATGATTCCCCAAGCCGTGATTGCCATGTTGGCAGTAGCCCGCTTGGGTGCTGTTCACTCCGTAGTATTTGGTGGTTTTGCGCCGAAAGAATTAGCAGTGCGCATTGATGATGCAGAACCTAAAGCCATTGTTACTGCCAGTTATGGTATCGAGGTTACAAAACGTATCGACTACAAACCACTCGTGGATAAAGCCATTGAGTTTGCCGATCATAAGCCAGAAAGCGTGGTGTTGTTTAAGCGGGAAGGCGATGCATCGAGCATGGCTGGCGCTGGAAATGTGACATGGCAAGCGTTAGTTGCCGGGGCAGAGCCCGCTGATCCTGTGCCTGTAGATGCCACAGATCCACTTTATATTTTGTATACCTCTGGCACCACGGGAAAGCCTAAAGGCGTGGTGCGAGACAATGGCGGCCATGCGGTTGCTCTTAAATACAGTATGAAGGCAATTTACGATATTGAGCCCGGTGAAGTGTTTTGGGCTGCGTCCGATGTAGGTTGGGTAGTTGGCCATTCGTATATTGTTTACGGCCCTCTCCTAAATGGCTGTACCACGGTAGTGTTTGAAGGTAAGCCCATTAAAACCCCAGATGCCGGCGCCTTTTGGCGTGTGATATCAGAGTACGGAGTGAAATCTTTTTTTACCGCGCCTACCGCCTTCCGAGCCATTAAAAAAGAAGATCCAGAAGCAGCGCTTAAAGAACAGTATGATGTCAGTTGTTTAAAAGCGGTGTTCTTGGCGGGTGAGCGCCTCGATCCACCAACCTTAGAGTGGTTGCACGATAAAGTGGATGTGCCGGTGATTGATCACTGGTGGCAAACCGAAACCGGTTGGGCCATTGTGGGTAATGTGAAAGGCATTGAGTTGTTGCCGGTAAAAGTAGGTTCAGCCACAGTGCCTCTGCCCGGTTACGATGTGCGCATTCTTGATGATGAAGGCAATCCGGTGCCTGCCAATGAAAACGGAAATATTGTGGTGAAACTGCCACTACCTCCTGCCTGCTTTCCGACACTTTGGCAAGACGATGCCCGCTTCAAAGAAAAATACTTGAGTACGTTTCCAGATTATTTTGAAACCGGTGATGGCGGCTATATTGATGACGAGGGTTACGTGTTCATTATGGGGCGGGTTGATGACATTATTAATGTGGCCGGTCATCGATTATCAACGGGTACCATGGAAGAAATTATCGGTGAACACAGTGCCGTGGCGGAATGCGCAGTCATTGGTATTCACGATGATTTAAAAGGTGAAGTGCCGGTGGGTTTTGTGATTTTAAAAGCCGGTATGGACGTTAATGAAAGTGAACTTGAAAAACAATTGATTCAATCTATTCGTGAACACCTTGGGGCTATTGGGAGTTTGCGTAGTGTGGCTGTGGTGCAGCGCTTGCCGAAAACCCGTTCCGGAAAAATCTTGCGGAAAACCCTTCGAGAAATTTCAGCAGGCAAAGACGTTAACGTGCCAGGGACCATCGAAGATACTACTGTGATCCCTGAAATCACTGAAGTTATGAAAGCCCATAATATGGTGGTACCGGTGGAGCATGCTTAATCAGATTTAGCGGAACTTCTATAGCTGTCTAGCAATACGCGTAAAGTGCTTTTAACCGCCCAGTTACTACTGGGCTTTTTAGTGGAAACTAACGTTTTAATAGAGCCTAGCATTGGCCTCTATTGATTTGTCATATGTTGAGTAGACTGGCGACTACTGCATAATCATTGGATGAATTTTACCGTGGTAAAACAACAAGAGTTTGTGGATTACGTTGTAGACCTGATGCAGTCCATGGGCCCTGTTTATTCTAAGAAAATGTTTGGTGGTTACGGTCTTTTTCTGGACGGATTAATGTTCGCATTGATCGCGGATTGCGATCTATATTTAAAAGTAGACCAGGAAAATAAAGCAGAGTTTGAAGCCCAAGGTCTACAGCCCTTTCGTTATCAAAAGAAAGATAGGACTATTCAAATGTCTTATCACCAAGCCCCTGAAGAGGTTATGGAGGATTTTACGGCCATGAACGTCTGGGGTAATAGCGCCTATAAGGCGGCTCTGCGATCAATAAAAGTTAAGAAATAGCCCAAATGGATCAAGTAGATCAATAGCGGTATGAGCTAGAACCTCAGATCATGCTTATTTGAGAGTATTTGCTAACCCTACGTCGCTGATTCTTGGTGTTTTGCCCTAATACGCTACACTGGGTAAGAAGAGTGCTGGAATAGATCGAGCGGTCGTTTATTGTGGTCACTAGCCATTCGGTATAAAACAATGAGTAGCCCCTAGGGTGCCCTGGATAGTTAAGTCGAAATTTGAGGTTTACGTTGAGTGGAGTAACGGAAGCATCGATTCCTGTGAATAACGCAGAAGGCGATGTCCCCTCTAAAGTAGAGAGTATTTACACTAACTGTATTCAAAATTACTACAGCACGCGCTTCCGGTATTTGCTGGCGCTGGTGCCGGTATTTCTGATTCCGTTGTATGCGGGCTCTACCAAAGAAACTTGGTTGGTGAACTTAGCATTAGTTCTTGTGGGTTACGGATACTTTGCAATTGGCGTCTATCAAACTCGAACCTTCGAGTCTCGCCAATTATCTCACGATGAACTTCGTCCTTGGCAGTTAGTGCTTTACCCCATGCATATTTTTTTGGGGTTATTGTTTAACGTTATTTTTATTCATCTGTATTATTTTGAAATCAATAATGCAATGGAGTATCTATTTTTGATTGCTGCCGGATTTAGTGCGGGCACGGTAGGAACTTGCCAGTATGTAAAGGGATTGTCTAGTACCTTTATTACGGCAGCAATATTGCCGCAAGCGCTTTTTCATTTGTATTTCTCTGAGTATCCTCAGCCGTTGATTGGCTTGTCTATGCTGATTTTTATGGGTTTTATGATCAAGCTCAGTGGCGGTATGCACCGAGAAGCTATTACACGTTTACATTTGAATTATGAATTGCAGAAAGCCCGTGAACATGCGGAGCACTTAGCGTGGACGGATAGTTTAAGTGAACTCTATAACCGCCGGGCTTTTTATGAGCTAGGTCGAAAGCAAGTGGCGACTGCCTGTAGGCATCAAAAGTCGTTATCGTTAATCTTGCTGGATATTGATCACTTTAAGAGTATTAATGATAAATTTGGCCACTCCTGTGGCGATGCCGCCATTAAACGTATCAGTCGGCATATGCTGCAAGTGACTCGAACCGGCGATATTGCCGCAAGAGTTGGCGGTGAAGAATTTTGCATTTTATTGCCTGAAACCAATAAACATGATGCAGAAATACTCGCAGAAAGATTACGGGTAGAAATTGAAAAAGACATGATGGAGTTTAAAGATAATCACGTGGACTTAACCATCAGTATCGGAGTGGCTCAGCTTGGAGACGAAGAAGGTGATATCGATGTGTTAATGATGAAGGCAGACAAAGCCTTGTACGTTGCGAAAGACAATGGCCGCAATCAAGTTGTGATGGCTGGTTGAGAGGTTTATTTATGAAGAAACGACCAGAGGCTTCCTTGTTGAGATCAATAGTACTGGCTACTGCCTTTGGTATAGCCGCATGTCCAATGGCGGTGCTGGGGGATGACCAATATGATCACTTTAAGGGTAAGCCTGCCAATACCCTGGATGAAGCGCTAGCAAACCTGAAGGAATACAACGGCAAGCTGGCGGCGGAGCTCCAAGCGGGTAAGTTGAGACTGGAGCAGCTGCATAAAATCCACGAATTGACTTACACCTTAGAAAATGCGCTACAGAAAGTCGAAAAGGAAGTGGAACAGATTCAAGAAACCTTAGAGAACTTGCACAAGGCTTCTGAATATGGCCGTGTAGATGAAGCGAATCAGGCGGCTATGGAATACCTGAAGAAAGCCCAAAAAATCGCCCCGTAAGGGTATTTACATCGTCTGAAGTAAGACTGACAATCGCTGATGCGGGCTAAAAATTATTATCTATGGCGCCTTTTTAATAGGGTGCCGCTTTAAGTGGTCTTGTTCTTTCTTGGGTTAATTTTTTTTGAGTTAATAGCTTACTTCAGATTTAGCGCCTGAGCCATTTTGCGTTCGATATCGGCTTTGATACGCAGCAAATGGCTAGTTTGAATTTCATGGTTGGCATCAATCAATTTGTCACAGTGATTGAGGTCAAGGCTCGTAACAAAGCACGGTGGAATTTTCTTACCTTTACAGCGGCCTTTGATATAACTGGCTATAGAACTGTAAAGTTCCTCTCCTAGCTCTTCCTGAGAAAACTCTCGATTGTCGCAGTTAATATTAAAATGTAGGCCGCCCTTAGCGCTTTTAACTGCGCTGGCTTGCAAATTAACGTAGGGTGATTGTTCTTGAGTTTGGTTGAATTGAATCTGGCTTATGCTGACAGGTCGATTGCCACGGGTATTGATTTCATAAAGATATGTAGGCGTTGTGGTAAAGCTGTCACCGCTTTGAGCCTGTTTGGTATTAAGGTCTGAAAAGAACTTGCGAAGAGCCGCCAGAATGCCTGGGTGTTCTTGGGCAAAGCTTTGATGAAACAGCGATCCTTTTTCGTCTACGATACCTAATAATAATCCACCGTTATTGGTGTACTGGTAAAAAATTTGAATACAGCCTGGCTGTACCACGTCTGCAATGAGTGGTAGAGGCGTATTGCGCAGGGCGTGGCGATCGATAGTCCAGCTGTAGAAGTCTTTATGGGGCGTGGAGAGCGCCATCAGTAATTGAGCGAAACCTTTGTGGGTGGTTACTTCCGGCCAGTCGCCGTCCATCCGCAAAATATTAATGTTTTGACCTTCTTCAAAAATATAAATGGTCGGGTGCTTGCCGGGGTTGTGGTACCAGTTGGCCACGTCGGTAAATAATTCCATTAACCGCTGCTGAATAATATTGCCACGGTGGCTGCCCAGGCAGCGCACTTCTAACTCCGGTGGTGGGGTGTTAGGCCGTGAAAGTGATAAGTAATACATGAGCGCATCAATAACCGAGTTCTCCCGAAAATTTTGCCCAATGTATTCATGCCAGCTGGTTTGAATTAATGAGTCCAGTGACTGCACTAAGTTTTCGCGGAGGCCGCTGTAGGATAAGGAATCCGATTGAGAACTTAAGCGGTGCATGCCTCGCCTCGTGAGTTCAGACTGTGGGTCGATACCAATATTGGCGACGAGAAGCAGTGAGCGCACATAAGAGCGCTGGGTAAAAGCTGTATGAGACGGTTGGCTGTATTTGCTGGGAAGCCAATTTGTTAGCAAATGCCGGATACGATTGGCTTCGCCGGTGAGCTCCGGGTCATCCAGAATTTCACAGCGGGTATTCTCTGCGAGAATGCCGTTAAGCTGGCACCAACCTAATAGGGATAATAACGATTGGTCTTGTTTCAATGGCTTGCTGCTGCCATCTTTCACTTTATTAGGATTGGTTTTGTGAAGTTCCCAGCTGCTTTCTTCGGGGGCTGCGCCAATATTTGCCAGTGTTAAATAGGGTTCACTGAGATCTGGAGCAATATTGGGGTTGATACGCTCAAGTTTACCGCTTTTACGTTCAAAAGCAGCGTGAAGTTTTCGCCCCAGGATAGCCAGTTCTTGTTTTGAAATACGGGCTTCATTTTGATTCTGTTGCGAGAAGCGGGAGATTAATTTGTAGCCTCTCACTAGCTCGGCAACCAGTGCGTTGCGTTCTTCCATAACCACGTTGGCTTTCCACTCTTCGCGGTTATCCAATTCTCGCAGGTAGTCTTGGGTCCAGCCCCAAGATTGGGTCATGGTTTCTAATTGACGCCGCTGCCAGGACTTATTGCGGCCGCCAGTGGATTTTGTTAACTGCTTATCGATCTTGAAATAAAAACAGCGGCGAACCAGCGCTAAGCGATCTTCTTGCTGTTGGCTTTGTAAATATTCTTCCAGGCGATTGTAGGTGAGTACATAGGGGTCGAGGTCGTTAATGTACTGATGGCCGGAATAAATACGATTTTTAAAATCCTGACAGAGGGTGCTGCTGTTGGGATATTCCCGAGCATAAATTTCTAGCAGCAAGAGTTTAATAATGGATTTGTAGGGGGAGTCGATGCCCTTGTAAAGCTGCCAAACGGCGGCGCCAATAAATTCGTCTGGGGGAATTTCACTGATGCCTCCAAGATCGATAACATCTTTTTGGTCGATACCTCTGCGACGTAAAATGGTTTCGCAGTAGTCTTCGTAGTTGCTATCCATAACCGGCGGTACATACCACCATAGTGGCGTGCGGCCGCCTACCCAGACCGCCGTGCGATAAAATTCATCCAATAATAAATAGTGCTGTGCAGAGCCGCTGGATTCTTCTGACAGTGTCTCAATTTCACCAGAGCGAAAACCGTCTGGGTCGATGAGGAAGAAATGTAGCTCAAGCCCCAGCTTGTCCGCCCAGGCTGAAATCAGCTGGCATTTCTGTTCCAAGTTAATGCGATTGCGAGTGCCCATGCCGGGTTTATGGCACACCCACATATCGATATCGCTTTTTTCGGAATGGGCAATAGTGCCTGGGCTACCCATCATAAACAGGGCGTGGATAAGACACTCTCCTAGCTCTTGCTGTTGGTTCCAGCGAAAGCTGCGAGCAAGGCGGCGAGCGTCTTCTAGTTGCATGGGGCCTGGACTGTAATTGGTGAGGCCTGCAGGGGTATCGTGGCTTACGTAGCCGGGAAGCGCGGGGTGGTTGGTGTGGAACAGTAAGGGCAAAATGTCCAACACTATTCGTTGCCGGTGTGGCAGGGCGTCTCTGGTACGGGTTAGGCGCTGTTGGTTGATTTGTAGAAAGCGCTCGCGAACATTAAAAATTTTCTGCCGGCTGACGGTAGACTCTAAGTCGTCGAGGGTGGAGGGCATTTCCAGCGGTGTTTGGTTGCGCGGTGAGGTATTCACAGAGGGATTACTGCCAGTTATCTATCCGAGAGTTGAATATTCAAAAAAAGCTTAAGCTTTAAATATAGTCCTAAACCGTCTAGCTCGAAAGTCGTCGCTAGGGGGAGGAATTCTACGCCATGAGGGAGAGGGTGTCTTGCTGCAGGGTGCAGGTTTTGCGGTAGATGGAGAGGGTTTGTTGCGGATTTTGTGATTTTCGAAAGAGATTCTTCACAGGCGTTCAGAATGACAGACTGGTGAGATGGGTGAGCAAAGAGGCGTCCAGAGCAGCTGACATTCTGATGAGCGAAGCGAAGAAGAATCTTTTGTCGGGCTAATAATATTTTGGAAATTCGGGTTTTCGTCTACAGGGTTTCCAGCAGCGCTTTCACTTGGGAAACGTGGCGGCGACTGATTTGGGGTTTGAAAGCCAGTTGATCGATGCGTACACAGTAGCTGCCTTCTGGAGTACGTTCCAAGCCTTCCACAAATTGTAGGGGGATGAGTGCGTTGCGGTGAATGCGCACAAAGCGTTCAGGGTATTCGTTTTCCAGCTCTTTTAAGGGCTCGTCGATGAGAGTTTCCCCTTCGAGGTGGTAAACCGTTACGTATTTTTGGTCTGCCATAAAGCATCGAATATTGTCGATGGGGATTAGCTCTACCCCACGACGAGATTTTGCGGTGATATGGGTGCGCTGGTTTTCAATACTGTCAGTTTGTTCTTGAACCACATCTAGGCTATTTTGTTGAATGCGGTTGAGTTGCCGAGCTTTATCCAGGGCTTTTGACAGTTTATCTGCGCGAACCGGTTTTAGAAGGTAATCGGTGGCGCTGGCGGAGAAGGCATCGAGTGCGTAATCGTCGTAGGCGGTGCAGTAAATAATCACTGGTGGGTTGTCCATGGCGGCCAGGGTTTTTCCGGCATCGATGCCATCGAGTACGGGCATGCGCACATCCAATAAAATAAGATCTGGATCTAGGCGCTCAACTTGCTGTAATGCTTCTTCGCCGTTGCGGGCTTCCCCCACTACTGAGCAATCTTCAATATCACTGAGCAAACGCCGTAGGCGTTCTCGAGCCAGTGATTCATCGTCGACAAGTAAGATATCCATCAGTTACGCATCAAAGAGTATAAAAGCCATCAAGGGTTGGGGTTAATTTAAGACTACCGGTAAGGATAGTTTCACTGTGTAACATTCGCCAGAAGAGATCGAGATGTTTGCACGATTTGCAAAATAGCCCTGTAAGCGCGAGCGAATATTCCCTAGAGCAATTTGGTGGCCTTGAGGAACATCTGGGCTGGGTTTGGGGAGAGGGTTGCTAATAGTGACGATCATTTGCTGCGAATCTTCTGGGTCTGATTTGGCTTCTACCGTAATGGTGCCACCTTGTTCCATGGGTTGAATGCCGTGATAAACCGCATTTTCTACCAGTGGTTGGATGAGCAGTTTCGGAATTTGGGGTATTGGACCTTTTTGAAAATCCACATGCCATTCTAGGTTGAGTCTTTCTCCTAGGCGGATTTGTTCAATTTGTAAATAGCTATGGCAAAGCTCTAATTCTTGTTCCAGGCTGTGGGGCTTGTCGCTGTCTGATAGGGCTGCGCGAAACAGATCACATAAGTGAAGTACCATATCTTCCGCTTTATGAGGGTCGCTCACAATGAGGCTGGCAACGCTGTTCAGGCTATTAAATAAAAAATGGGGGCGAATACGTGCTTGTAGTGCAGCGAGTCTTGCCTCTAGTTCTGCTTGTTTTCGTTGGCGTAATTGCTCTTGAACATAAAAATAGCGCAAGCTAATGCCGCTTACGATGGCAACGATCAAAATATTATTTAGAGCGTGCCAGTAGTCGAGTTGTTTTAAGCTATTGAATAAGGATGTTTGATATAAGTAATCACCAGAGGCGTAATAGAGTAACCACTCACCAAGAATACAGAATGCAGAGCCGACAAATAAAATAAGAGAAAACGAGATTATGGCCGCTTTTACAAGTGGCAATTGATTCAATTTGGCTCTTAGCCTGCAAAGGCATGCAGCACTTACAAGAATTATCCAAAGCGCTAACGAAGAGCCGAGTCCTAGGTGATTCCAGTCAAAATTTGGTAGTTTACTGGCGGACAGGGTTAGAACAATGACCACAAGCTCTGCGATCAATACCAAAATAAAAACTGATTGGACTGAGCAGAGATCGGGAATAAAAGACTGTGAGTTTACGTTTTTTTTCATTGTTATGGGGATGTAGGAGGTGGAATTAATCGTTATTGGAATTTATTGCCACTTACGCAACATGTCTTCTAAGTCATTGCTTGATAGTGGCTTATGTAGGATATCATTCATTCCCACGTCTTTGCAGCGTTGTATGTATTGTTCTACTGCGTGTGCCGTTAGAGCAATGATGGGCTTGTTAAAGCCGTGTTCTCGCAATTTCAAGGTGGCTTGAAACCCATCCATTTGCGGCATTTCACAATCCATTAATATGAGATCGTAGGCTTCTTTGGAGTTTTCAAAGTATTCCATAGCCTCAATGCCATTGATAGCGACATCGACATTATGACCAAGTTTTCGTAGCATTTTTTTCGAAACGAGAATATTGATCTTATTGTCTTCTACCAGCAGGATATGTTTGGCACCATAATATTTTTTAATACTTCTAATATCTTCGTTATCTTCAGGTAGCCCTTGTTGCTTTAAAAAGGCTTGGCTGTAGATTTTGAGCAGTTCTTCTTTTACGCAAGGGTGTTCTGCGGTTAGGGTAATGTGAGGGTGCTGTTGTGAAGAAGATATATTCTTTGATGCCGATAAAAGTACAATGGGCGTATCTTTATATAAGGTGAGCTTTCGAATATCCCGGGCTAGATTCTCTCCATTGCCATCCGGCAGATGGTAATCTAGAGAGATTAGGTCGTAGGGTTTATGTTTGTTGCTGAGGTACTCAAGGGTATCGTCTACACGACAAAATGATCGAATCTCTTCGACATAGTTATTTAGCCAGTGATCAAGTAGCGAGCGTTTTTCGGGATTATCTTCAACGATTAGAATCCTTTTGCCATTAAGGATATTGGTTACTTTGGCGATGCCCAAAGGCTTGTCATCTAGTAAACAGCAGGCAATGGCGGGCAAGTCAAACCAAAAACAGGAACCTTCCCCTGGCGAGCTTTTGAAATCAATGCTGCCACTCATCAACTCTACTAGCTGACGACTAATGTTGAGGCCGAGGCCTGTTCCGCCAAAGCGTCGAGTAATACTTTCATCAGCTTGGCTGAAGGAATCGAATAAGTTATCTTGCTTTTCTTTAGTAATACCGATGCCGGTGTCGGTAACTTGAAAGCGAATAAAATTCGCTTTTCCCGGTGTTTCTCCAATTTCTAATTTTATGGTTCCATCGCTGGTAAATTTAAAAGCATTGCTCACGAGGTTGATTAGTACTTGTTGGATTCTGTAGGGGTCGGCCACAATGCAATTAGGTATATTGTCGTGAATGCTGGTAAGAAAAATACGTTGAGAGCTAGAAGTGTCAGGTTTAAAGAGTTGCTGAATATCCTGTAGTAGAGAAGGCAAGCTCATGGGTACGTTTTCTATATGGATTTTACTGGCTTCCAGTTTCGAAAAATCCAGGATGTCATTAATAATGTTGAGTAGTGATTTTCCTGAAGAACGAATAGCTTCTGTATATTGCCGTTGCTCTGTATTGAGAGGTGTGTCCGCTAATAAATCGGACATGCCGATGACGCCGTTCATTGGTGTTCGGATTTCATGGCTCATTTTCGCCAAAAATTCGTTTTTAATATTTATTTCTGTTTCCGTTTTTAGTTGTTTTTGTTTTAAATCTTCCTTTTCTATTTTAATTCGTTGAAATTTGTCTCCGATTGTAGCTGCCATAAGAATAATTTGAACTGCAACTGAGAATTTAAATAAAGCGTAAAGTGTTTTTAAATCGAGAATATTGAAGGAGAGTGAAGCGATGAGGATGGGGATGGCGAAACAAATAATTGGTGATGTATTAAGAAAAAATAATTTTCCAAGACGGTTTCCTTTTATCCATAGGTGAATAGATGTAATAAGGCCGAATGAAATACTGATTGCCCATGAGGCAAAGGTAATATTCTTACTTTGTCCTGGATCGTTAATAAGAATGGAGTGAGGCAAGGTAATAATAAAGATAATGACCAGCCATTTAGCTATTTTATCGCTGTTCGGTGCGAGCAGTGATAACTGCATAAAAGATCGAGAATATTGCAATATAGCTGCAGCTAGAAGGCCGGGTACCATGAGGGCGGTATGATCTTGTAAGAAGGCGCTGTTGGGCCATAGCAGCATGTGGGAGTAACCTTCGTGGATGCCGAGAATAACACCCAGTGACAAGGTAACCAGTGCGTAATCCAAGTACACTCTTTCTCGTACGGTAGCAAATAGAAGTAAGTGATACAGCATCAAACTGATGATGACGCCATAGGTAACGATATTGAGCAAGTTTTTATAGGTGTTGTGTTCAATAAAAGCATCGGCATGATAGAGGTCGATATTGAAGCGGTGTAGATTTTTGGTTTTTATGCGTAACCAGTAAATATAATTGCCAGTATTTTCCAGTGGTAAGGGAAATAGAAAATGATTGGAATAAACAGGCCGCTGACTAAAAGGAAAAATATCGCCAGTGTGGTATAGCAGTTGTAATTTCCGGTCGTTGGTTTCTCGATAAATCTGTATTTCATCGATTAGCGGGCGGTTAAGCTCCATATAGAATAATTGAGCCGCTGAATAGGTCTTCAGAATGTTCAGTCGATACCAGAATGGGTTGCTATTAAAATTTTGATTGATCTGTTGTTTAAAGGGCGCTTGTAAGTCTTCCAGGTTGGGGCGTGATGCGGTGATATCACTGGGTATGAGGTGCTTGTCTTCAGACCAGAAAAGCCAAGGGGCCAGAGAGGTATGGCTGAACTCTTCGTCAATACTCAGTGGGGTTGTCAGTGTCGTGGATGCTTGGGAGCACAAGGGAAGCAGTAGTGAGGCGAGTAGTAAACTCAGTTGTAGCCATAGAGGCGTGACGGCAGGCCGAGAGGCTTTTGTCGCGGTGGCTATAGGAGACATGAGTGCTACTACCTAATCGTTGTGGGAAAGTGAAAAATATGGATCCACGAGATAAGTTTAGTCTAGATATGCAGTTTTGCGTGTGTGGGCTAGGCGCAAGATTCATGGGTTGTTTGCCTTAGGTGGGGCGTATACGCTCCGCTAAATAGTCCTGATAATCCGGTACCAGTCGAGGGTAGGATTGGCTCATTAGGGTTGAGGTAATTAAGAAGTCTGCAGAGCTTTGGGTGCAGGCTACAGGGATATTCCATACGGCTGCAATACGCAGTAAAGCCTTGATATCCGGGTCGTGGGGAAGGGGTTCGAAGGGGTCCCAAAAGAACACCAGAAGGTCAATCTGGCCTTCGCATATCTTGCTGCCAATTTGCTGATCGCCTCCTAGGGGGCCGCTAAGTAGCGTTTCTACCTGCAGCACTGTTTTTTCTGTTCAAGCTTTACTCCCGTCGTGCCAGTGGCAAATAAGGTGTGGCCTTCCAATAGGCTGGAATGCTGCTGACACCACTGAATCAGCATGGATTTGCGGTTGTCGTGGGCTACCAGGGCAATGCGCTTGTGGGTCGGAGAATTGATTTCGGTGTAGTTCATCGTGCCTTCCTGTTCTGGAATGCGAGAGGTGATCAATTTAAAAACAATTTGACAGCGCTGTCAATTAGGCACTACGCTTAGATTCAACAATGACGAATCCTATGGTGGGTGGCCTTTATCATCCCTAAGGCCACATTCCCGGTTCGACGCGATATCAACGAGGCTTGGGCTAGGTCTGATTAAAAAGCCTGATAAAAGAGCCCGATAAAAAGAACCAGATAGAAGAGTAAGCAGTACCCCTTCAAAACCGGGGTGACTGGGAGACTTAAAGAATGACAAACGATTTCGACATAGTGATTTTTGGCGGCACTGGTGATTTATCCACTCGCAAGCTGTTACCCGCCCTGTATCGCTGTCAGGTGGAAGGCCGCCTGCCTGAGTGCTGTCGTATTTTTATCACTTCCCGTAACCCAAAGGACGGTAATAACTTTACGGGCTTTGTGGAGAAAACCCTTAACGCTCACCTCGATAAAGGAGAGTTCAGCAAAGAGCAGTGGAAGGTGTTCAGCAAGCGTTTGCAGTTTGTGGAATTGGATATCACCACTGGTGATGAGCGCTGGCAGCCTTTAGCTGGTGCACTTGCCGAGGAGCCTCAGCGAGTGCGCGTGTTCTACATGGCGACCCCGCCGAACCTTTATGGCCCGGCCTGCCAAAATATGTCTGATATGGGAATGATTACTTCCCATTCTCGTATCGTGTTAGAAAAACCTATTGGCTACAGCTTAGAAACCGCGCGAGAAATTAATTCCTGTGTGGCCAAGCATTTCCCGGAAGAAAGTATTTTCCGTATCGATCACTACCTGGGTAAAGAAACCGTACAAAACCTTTTAGCGCTGCGTTTCACCAATGTGTTGTTTGAACATTTGTGGGACAACAAAAGCATTGAGCATGTACAAATTACATTGGCTGAAACGGTGGGCCTTGAAGGCCGCGTGGCTTTTTACGATAAAGCCGGCGCCGTGCGAGACATGGTGCAAAACCATATGCTGCAGTTGTTGTGTTTAGTGGCCATGGAACCGCCACTAAAAATGAATGCGCAAAGTATTCGCAGTGAAAAATTAAAAGTGATGCAGGCGTTGCGCCCTATTGAAGGTGAGCGAGTTGCGAAAGATGCGGTTCGTGGTCAGTACGTAAGCGGCAATGTGAGCGGCAAAGACGTAAACGGCTATTTAGATGAATTAACCGCTGCCGGTGGTGATGCTAATAGCACTACCGAAACCTATGTTGCGATTCGAGCGCATATCGATAACTGGCGTTGGGCGGGTGTGCCTTTTTACTTGCGCACCGGTAAAAGCATGAAAGAACGCTTTGCGGAAATTGTGGTGCAGTTTAAGCCGGTCTCTCATCGAATTTATCCCGAAAGCGCTGGGGATATGACCGCCAACCGCTTGGTTATTCGCTTACAGCCAGAAGAAAGTATGCGCATGTGTTTAATGGCAAAGGCCTTAAATCAAACCGATGTTCGCTTAAAGCCGGTGAATCTTAATTTGAATTTCCAAGATACTTACCAAGGCTCCGCCAGTGACGGCTATAAACGTATGTTGTTGGATGTGGCCGAGGGTAACCCCACTTTGTTTGCACATCGTGATGAAGTTGAACAGGCTTGGACTTGGTTAGATCCTATTTTAAATAGCTGGAAAGCATCCGGTCGCAAGCCGGAGCGTTATCCCGCCGGTAGCTGGGGGCCAGAAGGCGCTGCTTTTTTAATTCACCGTGATAACCGTCGTTGGTTGTCGGAAAGTATTGGGATGGAGGAGTAATGTCGATGTCTGCTGCAATCAAAGAATCAGTGCCTAGCCTACAAGAATATTTTTTCGATAGTCGCGAAGCTATGTTGAGTGCGTTGAAGAAAGACGTCACCGAGTGCTTGCAGTCTGCCCTAAAAGATCACGAACGTGTCAGTTTTATGGTATCTGGCGGTAGCTCGCCGGAGCCGCTTTACCGTGCACTTTCTCGTACAGAATTACCTTGGAATCGTATTTCGGCGGCACTGGTAGATGAACGTTGGGTGCCAAAGTCCCATCCAAAAAGTAATGAAGCCTTTATTGAAGAAAATTTACTGCAAAGTTTTGCATCGGCGACAGATTGGCAAGGGATGAAAAATTTTGCGCCTACGGCGGATGAAGGCCAGGCTTTTTGTGAAGGACGTTATCGTTGGCTGCCGCCTCATTGGGCGGTGACCATTCTCGGTATGGGAAATGATGGTCACACCGCATCACTATTTCCCCACGCAAAAGGCTTAGAGGCTGCGCTTGATGAGAAAGCACCACTGTGTGCGGCCATTGAAGCTATTCCCAGTGAGGTCACTGGTGAAATTACTGAACGAATAACGCTCACCTTGCCGGCATTGTTACGCTCACAACAATTAATTTTATTGTTAACCGGCGAAGAAAAGTTGGCCACCTATAAAGCGGCAAAAGCTGGAGATGATATTGCGGATATGCCAGTAAGGGCAATCTTGCAACAGAGTGAAGCGCCAGTGGCGGTTTACTGGGCGCCTTAGGAGACTATTGAAAGCTACCTGCGTTGCCTCTGCTGCGTTGAAGTTAATCTCAAAATACTCATTTACTAAATGTAAACTCCGTTTTTTCGATTGACTCCGCCTTGCATAGGCTGCCTCGCTAACGCTTTCAAAAGCATCCTGAAAGTTAAAGAATTCGGAGACGTTTTGAGTATGACTATCCATATTACCGTTGAAAAAATAACTGAACGAATTCGCCAGCGCAGTGCGGAAACTCGCGCGGCTTATTTGGCAAATATCGATGCCGCTATGGCAGGCCCTGGGCCGCTCCGAGGTGGTTTACCCTGTGGCAATTTAGCACACGGTTTTGCAGCCTGTAGTGCCAGTGAAAAACATCTATTGTCTGAAACGCCCACGGTTAATGTGGCGATTGTGTCTGCTTACAACGACATGTTGTCTGCTCACCAACCGTTTCGCGATACGCCAGAACAAATTAAAGCGGCTATTGCCAATGCGGGCGGTATGGCGCAATTTGCCGGTGGCGTTCCTGCTATGTGCGATGGGGTTACTCAAGGTCAGGCGGGCATGGAGCTGTCCCTGTTTAGCCGCGATCTGATTGCCATGAGTACGGCGATAGCGCTTTCCCACAATATGTTCGATGCCGCCTTGTATTTAGGCGTGTGTGACAAGATTGTGCCCGGTTTATTAATCGGCGCATTATCCTTTGGTCATCTACCGGCAATTTTTATTCCTGCGGGCCCTATGGAGTCAGGTTTATCGAATCCAGAAAAAGCCAGAATTCGCCAGCTTTACGCAGAGGGAAAAGTGGGTCGCAAAGAATTATTGAAAGCAGAATCTGAGTCTTATCACAGCCCAGGTACTTGTACTTTTTATGGTACTGCCAACAGTAATCAGATGTTGGTAGAAATTATGGGACTGCATTTACCCGGTGCGTCTTTTGTAAATCCCAACACGCCGCTGCGAGAAGCGCTAACAGAATCTGCCGCAAAGCAAGTGCTGAAATTTACTGCCGAGGGTGACGACTATCGCCCCATTGGTCGCGCCATTGATGAGCGAGCTATTGTGAATGCGGTAGTGGGTTTGTTAGCAACTGGTGGTTCTACTAATCACACCATGCATTTAATTGCCATTGCGAAAGCGGCGGGTATTCAGCTCACGTGGGATGATTTTTCTGAATTGTCGGAAGTCGTGCCCTTGGTAACCCGTATTTATCCCAACGGTGTTGCCGATATTAATCATTTCCAAGCTGCCGGCGGTATGGCGTTCTTAATGGCATCACTGATGGATGCCGGATTGATTCACAACGATATTCTCACTGTGGCCGATAACGGCATGGATGATTATCGCCGTGAGCCAGGTCTTGAGGACGGTGTTCTCGTTTGGCGAGACGGCCCCGCAGAATCTCACGATACCGATGTGCTGCGCCCAGTGGCTGATGCGTTTGATAAGCACGGTGGTTTGCAACTGATTAGCGGAAATTTAGGCCGCGGTGTCACAAAAATTTCTGCGGTAAAAACAGAGCACCGTATTGTAGAAGCACCAGCCATTGTCTTTAACGATCAAACAGAATTAACCGAAGCTTTTCAGGCGGGGCAGTTAGAAAAAGATTTTATCGCTGTGGTGCGTTTCCAGGGGCCAAAAGCCAATGGTATGCCTGAACTCCATAAAATGACATCGCCTATGGGTGTTCTGCAAGATCGTGGGTTTAAAGTGGCCTTGGTCACCGATGGTCGTATGTCTGGCGCATCGGGTAAGGTGCCGGCGGCCATTCATTTAACCCCTGAGTGTGCAGAGGGCGGCCCGCTAGCGCTTGTGCGCACCGGCGACATGATTCATTTAAATACAGAAACCGGCGAGTTAAATGTGCTGGTTGATGACGCTGAGTGGCAATCCCGTATTCCTGCCGCCAATGTTAGCGCAACTCATCATCAAGGCATGGGGCGGGAATTGTTTTCAGTATTTCGTCAGAGCGTGAGCAGTGCTGAAGAGGGTGCAAGTTGTGTGAGCAGTCTCACTGGCGAAGATGCTTTTTCCACAGGTGGGAGCGCCTAGTGATGTTTCCCTATGTGGTAGCCGATATTGGCGGTACCAACGCTCGGTATGGGTTGGTAACCGGTGAGCAAAACAATATTTACGATATCAGTGCGCAAGTCACGTTTAACTGTTCTGATTTCGAAAATTTTGGTGATTCCCTGCAGGCCTATTTCGATCATTTAGATCATACGGTTTTTAGTGATGGCCAGCGCAATGGTAAGCGCAGTGAGCTTGTGAAATTTGCTTGCGTAGCTATTGCGGGGCCTGTGAGTGGTGATCAGGTGAAGATGACCAATCTAAATTGGGTATTTTCCATCGCTGATGTGGAATCCCGTTTTGGATTACAAAAGTTAGAAGTGATTAATGATTTTACCGCTCAGGCTTGCGCTATTAATCACTTGTCAGAAAAAGATTTGCTGCCCATCAAATCCGTATCAACAAGCAATGAGTGTGGTTTAGGCAATAAAGCCATTCTAGGTCCGGGTACGGGCTTGGGTGTTGCTGGTTTAGTAAAAACTCCGGCAGGATATTTCCCTGTTGCTGGAGAAGGTGGGCACGTGGACTTGGCCCCTCGCACAGAAAAAGAAATACAGATTTTGCAGAGTCTGCAACAACAGTTGGGTCACGTATCTGCAGAAACCCTGTTGTGTGGTCCTGGTTTGTTAAGTCTGTACGGAGAAGTGGTGAAGTTAAATGGGCGCGCTTCCAAGTGCACCATGCCTGATGAAGTCACACGCAATGCACTGGCTCAGAGCGACGAAGATTGCGAAGAGGCTTTATCAATCTTTTGCGCATTGCTCGGTAGCTTTGCCGGAAATGTGGCCCTCACTTTAGGTGCTCGGGGCGGTGTGTATTTGTCTGGTGGTATCTTGCCCCAGGTTCGAGAATTTCTAATGAAGAGTGATTTCGTCAATCGCTTTAAAAGCAAAGGCGCCATGAGTGGTTTTGTGAATGATGTTTCCGTGTCACTGATTACACATGATCAACCAGCCTTGATTGGGGCTGCAGCCTGGCTCACGGATTGTTGCGATTGCTTCCGTGAGGATGTCAAAGAGAATGAAATTACACCGGCTCACTATGTTGTTGAAAAAACAGCATAAATTTCTAGCTAGTCATCAAAAAATATAACCCAATCGAAAATAGAAACTCACGATATAAAAACGGTCTAAGAAGATATGACAACGACAAGTGCTATCAGTATTGAATCGGTAGTCAATAAGGCGCCGGTTATTCCGGTGATCGTGATTGAAAACCTAGAACACGCCGTACCTTTAGCGAGAGCGCTGTATAACGGTGGCTTGTCGGTGCTGGAAATCACTTTACGCACTGAGATGGCGTTGCCAGCTATTGAAAAGATTCGCACTGAGTTGCCGGAAGCGATTGTGGGTGCAGGTACCGTAAACAGTGCAAAACATTTGCAGGATGCGGTTGCTGCAGGATCTAGCTTTTTGGTGAGCCCTGGGTCAACGGCTTCGCTGCTGGATGCTGCAGAAAAACAAGAGGTTCCTCTGTTGCCTGGAGCGGCAACACCGTCGGAAGTAATGAATTTATTAGAACGTGGCTTTTATTATCAAAAATTCTTCCCGGCAGAAGCCGCCGGTGGTGTGCCTATGTTGAAGTCAATTGGTGGCCCCTTGGCGCAAGTCAATTTCTGTCCAACAGGTGGTATCGATATTGAAAAGGCAAAAAACTACTTGGCCTTAAAGAATGTGAGTTGTGTAGGAGGCTCATGGATGGCAGCGCCAGGTTTGGTAAATGATGAGCGCTGGAGTGATATTGAAGCCTTAGCAAAGGCGGCATCGCAGATAAGAAGCCAGTAGTAAATTAGAGTAGTAAATTAGTAAAAATAAAATTAGTAGAAAATAAAAGTTAGAGTGTTGGAAGACTATATAAAAGAACACTCGGGAGATAGAGTATGACAATTCGAGTAGCAATTAACGGTTATGGCCGCATCGGGCGCAATGTATTGCGTGCATTTTATGAAGCGGGTTTTGAAAATAAACAATACCGCGATCAAATTGAAATTGTAGCCATTAACGATTTGGGTGATGTAGAGCTCAATGCCCACTTAACTCGTTACGATACAGTCCACGGTCGTTTTGCCGGTGAGGTTGTGGTGAACGGCGATTACCTTTGCGTAAATAACGACAAAATTCATGTGTGCTCTGAGCGTGATCCTGCCAAGTTGCCTTGGAAAGCGTTGAATATTGATGTGGTACTAGAGTGTACTGGGCTGTTCACCAGTCGCGAAAAAGCCAGCGCTCATATTACCGCTGGGGCAAAGAAGGTGATTATTTCTGCGCCGGCAACGGATGTGGATGCAACCGTGGTATACGGTGTGAATCATCATATGCTGAATGCGGATAGCCAGATTATTTCAAATGCCTCCTGTACCACCAACTGCTTGGCTCCTATCGCCAAAGTACTAAACGATAAGTTGGGCATTGAGCAGGGGTCTATGACCACAATTCATGCCTATACCAATGATCAAAACCTTAACGATGTGTATCACCAAGATATGTATCGCGCTCGCTCGGCGACTATGTCCATGATTCCAACGCAAACTGGTGCAGCCCGTGCAGTGGGCTTAGTGCTACCGGAATTGAAAGGCAAGCTAGACGGTATGGCTGTACGGGTTCCAACGGTGAATGTTTCCGTGGTGGATCTAAACTTCTTGGCGCCCCGCGATACCAGTGTGGAAGAGGTAAATGCCATTATTCGAGAGGCGTCGAAAAAAATGGGTGGCATCTTGGCTTACAACGAAGAGCCTCTCGTTTCTGTGGATTTTAATCATAATGCAGCCTCTTCTAATTTTGATGCAACCCAAACCGCAGTCAATGGCCGCTGGGTGAAAGTAATGTCTTGGTACGACAATGAATGGGGCTTCTCCAATCGTATGCTCGACAATGCAGTTGCTCTAATGATGGCTGCAAGCCATTCCGCTGCAGCGTAATCCATTTGTAAGAATTTAATGAATTTCCGGGTGTCGTCGTCCATTGTTTATTGCTTCGGGGCTGAACAGGATGATTTCAGGAAGCGTCTTGGGAACAAGGCGACGGCAACTGGAATTTAAAATATCGGTTTTAAATAAACCAAAATGTTAGAAGCACTCCTTGCAGCGAATGAGTGGTATCCTTATTAGCTATTTTTTAGAATCTAGCTATAGACTCCAATAGTACAAAGATACCCTTTGAATTGTTCGTGAATAACGCACCTGAGAGAACATGACTATGTATGATTTCGACCAGCAGCAATCCCTGATACCCCCACAGCAAGACTCTCTACAGCGTCGTACAAAAATTGTTGCCACCTTAGGGCCTGCTACGGATAAAGAAGGCATCCTCGAAAAACTTATTTTATCCGGTGCGAATGTAGTCAGATTGAATTTTTCTCATGGTGCTCCAGAGGACCATCAGTTGCGGGTAGAGCAGGTCCGCGCCATTGCCCAGAAGCACAATTTATTTGTTGCAGTGATGGGAGATTTGCAAGGGCCGAAAATTCGCATTGCTCGCTTTGCTGAAGGGTCTATCACCTTAAGCAAGGGCGATAGCTTCACCCTAGATGCCGCCTTGGGGCGTGACGAAGGCAATCAACAGCAAGTGGGCATCGATTACAAAGAATTGCCTGGGGACAGCAACCCTGGGGATGTGTTGTTGTTGGATGATGGTCGAGTAGTGCTTCGTGTCACAGAAGTGGATGGCTCAAAAATTCATTGTACCGTTGATGTGGGTGGAGCGCTTTCCAATAACAAAGGCATTAATCGTCAAGGGGGTGGGTTATCTGCCCCGGCGCTAACAGAGAAAGATCTACAAGATATTAAACTGGCCGCTGAGATAGGCGTGGATTATTTAGCGGTTTCATTCCCTCGCTCTGCAGACGATATGAACCAAGCGCGAAAGTTATTACGCGAAGCGGGTTCACCTGCAGGCCTTGTCGCAAAAATTGAACGAGCAGAAACTGTTGTAGATGAAGCCGTATTAGACGAAATCATTAACGCCTCCGAAGTAGTGATGGTGGCCCGTGGTGATTTAGGCGTAGAAATTGGCGATGCCGAGTTGGTGGGTGTGCAAAAACAAATTATTGCGAGGGCCCGTCAATTAAATCGCTGTGTGATTACCGCCACTCAAATGATGGAGTCCATGATCACAAGCCCCTTGCCAACGCGGGCTGAAGTGTTTGATGTAGCCAATGCGGTTTTAGATGGTACCGATGCGGTGATGTTGTCCGCAGAAAGTGCTGCTGGTGATTTTCCTGTGGAGGCTGTTGAAGCAATGGTGCGTGTCGTGAGTGGTGCGGAATTGCATCCGCAAGCCCATGTGTCTCGCCATCGTATTAACGAAAGCTTTTTCAGCATCGATGAATCCATTGGTTTGGCTGCTATGTACACTGCCAATCATCTTGAGGGTGTAAAAGCCATTATTGCCATGACAGAAAGCGGTGCTACGCCATTGATGATGTCGCGCATTAGTTCCGCGTTACCTATTTATGCGTTTTCCCCCAATGAACAAACTCAAAATAAAGTAGCCATGTATCGAGGTGTTACACCAATACCTTTTGATTTGGCGGCACTGGACAGTAAAGAGATTAATCAACGGGCAGTGGGTGAGTTAGTGAGGCGCGGTGTAGTGAGCAATGATGATTTGGTGATTCTTACCAAGGGCGATTATGTGAATGTGCTCGGGGGAACGAACACTATGAAGATTGTTCGTGTGGGCGATCGTATTCAGTAATGTCCAAGTTCAAATACTGCAATAACGATCAGCATTGTCATAGCCAGCATCAGCCGTTAAATAAGACTTTTGAAAAAAGTACCCCCCTGGTATTTGGCTGCATGGGGTTTGGTGGTAATTGGGATAACAATCCCGTTACTCAAGAAAATATTCGCCAGGCCAATGAAGCCGTCGATGCAGCACTAGAATCCGGTATTCGTGTATTTGATCACGCAGATATTTATACCTTTGGTAAGGCTGAAACTGTATTCGGGGAAATTTTAAAGCAGCGCCCTGCATTGCGGGATGAAATCGTTTTACAAAGTAAATGTGGAATTCGCTTTGCCGATACCCAAAGTACACCGAGAACCGTTAAACACTACGATTTATCTCGGCCGTGAATTATAGATTAGTGATTAATAGGAAGAGTATTTTGCCTAAAGCCACCATTGATGATGTTGCCAAGCACGCTGGGGTTTCTATAAAAACCGTCTCCCGGGTGGTGAACGGTGAGCCGAACGTGCGAGAAATGACTCGTCGTCGTGTACAAGAGGCTATCGACGAATTGCATTATCGCCCCAACAGTTCAGCGCGAAGTCTTGCGGCCAATAAATCTTTTTTGATCGGTTTACTCTACGACAATCCAGTACCTAGCTATATTATGGATGTGCAAAATGGCATTCTCGGTAGTTGCCGTGAGAAGGGCTACAACCTATTGATTCATCCTTGTGATTTTTCCAAAAACACCATTGCCGATGATATTTTGCAGTTGGTAAAACAAAGTCGTGTGGATGGTTTGATTCTCACACCGCCCCTTTCCGATAACATTGACGTTATCGAAACCTTAAAAGAAAACAGTATTCTCTTTGTCAGTATTGCTCCGGTACATCACGAAATGGATCGTCTTTGTGTGTATTGCGATGATCGCAACGCGGCTTACAAAATCACGGAGTATTTAATTCAGCAGGGCCACTCGAAAATTGGCTTTATTATCGGGCACCCAGGTCATGGTGCCAGCCAAGAGCGTCAACAGGGGTTTGAGCAGGCCATGAAAGATCACAATGTGCCTGTGAATAACCAGTGGGTGATGCAAGGTTATTTTGATTTTGAGTCCGGTCGAGATTGCGCAGCAAAATTATTTAAAGCCAGCGATCGTCCAACCGCTATTTTTGCCAGTAACGATGAAATGGCAGCAGGGGTTATGGTTGCTGCGCAAGAAGCTGGCTTAACGTTGCCAAATGATTTGTCGATTGCTGGTTTCGATGATAACCCCATCGCCGAGCACATTTGGCCTGCGTTAAGTACAGTGCGTCAGCCGGTAAAACAAATGGCTAGCGAAGCGGCTCAGTTGTTGTTGGCGCATTTGCGTGGTGATAAAAATCTTGCTCAAGAACAAGAACTGCATTGTGAGCTGGTGTTGCGGGGTTCTATTGCAGGTCCGTTATTACCTTAGGGAGACCCTTCCTCCCGTTGGTCGTCAGGATGACAAGTGTGGGGCGCTCTCGCGCAATTTGCTGATTTTTTTTGCGGGTTTCCAGGTTCACCAGCGGGCTATCTCGCAGGGCGCGGGATACCGTCGATTGGGATACGCCGGCTTTGTAGGCGATATCAAAGGAGGTGGGTTTACTGGTTTTCATAGGGCTTGTTTCAGAGCTTGTTTTAAAGACCGACCTGTTTCCGCGCATGTGTCATTGAGTAGGGTAGCAGCTCGAGACAGCAAGTGGTAACCCTGAATAATGTTGGCTAGACAGCTCAGGCTGGCGGGGAGACCAGGCCCCAGGAAACACGTATAATGTGGCCCAAATTTTATTCATCCCAGACTTAGTCACAGGCCCAATAGCATGAGTGAGAAAGACACCAATCAGCAGTGGGGAGGCCGTTTTTCCGAGCCAACCGACGCCTTTGTTCAGCGTTTTACCGCATCTGTACAGTTCGACCAGCGTATGTACGCCCAGGATATTCGCGGTTCTATCGCCCATGCCACCATGCTGGAGAAAGCTGGTGTGCTGTCTGCGGAAGAAGTGGAAAAGATCATCACAGGCTTGAAAAGCGTAAAGGCCGATATCGAAGCCGGTAATTTCGAGTGGTCTATCCCTCTGGAAGACGTTCATATGAACGTGGAAGCGGCTCTCACTGACCGCATCGGTATTGCGGGTAAGAAGCTCCATACTGGCCGCTCTCGTAACGATCAGGTAGCCACGGACATTCGCCTGTGGATTCGCGATGAGATCGACACCATTGCCCATGAACTCACCCGCCTTCAAGAAGGCTTGGTGGAGCTGGCAGAGAAAGAAGCTGACACCATTATGCCGGGTTTCACCCATTTGCAGACCGCTCAGCCAGTGACCTTTGGTCACCACCTACTGGCCTGGAATGAAATGCTACAGCGGGACTTTGGCCGCCTGATGGACTGTCGCAAGCGCATGAATCAGTCGCCGCTGGGTGCCGCTGCCTTGGCGGGAACCACGTATCCAATCCAGCGTGAAATCACGGCCGAGTTGTTAGAGTTCGACAAGCCAACGGAAAACTCCTTGGATTCGGTATCCGATCGCGACTTCGGCATCGAGTTTTGTGCCTTCGCCAGCATCCTCCTTACTCACTTGTCTCGCATGAGTGAAGAGTTGGTGTTGTGGACTTCTGCCCAGTTCAATTTTATCGAATTACCAGACCGCTTCTGCACCGGCTCATCCATTATGCCCCAGAAGAAAAATCCAGACGTGCCTGAGTTGGTACGGGGTAAAACCGGTCGTGTGAATGGTCACCTGATTAGCTTGCTGACATTGATGAAGTCTCAGCCTCTGGCCTACAACAAAGACAATCAGGAAGACAAAGAGCCTCTCTACGATGCCGTGGATACGGTTCGCGATTGTCTCCGTGCATTTGCGGATATGGCGCCGGCTATTGTGCCTCGCAAAGAAAGTATGTTGGAAGCGGCCAAGCGTGGCTTCTCTACCGCCACCGACTTGGCAGACTACTTGGTGCGTAAAGGTATTCCGTTCCGCGATTCCCACGAAGTGGTGGGTAAGTCCGTGGCTTACGGTATCGAGCAGGGCAAAGACTTGTCTGAAATGACCTTGCAAGAGCTGCAGCAGTTCAGCGATGTGATAGCGCAAGACGTGTTCGATGTGTTGACGTTGGAAGGCTCTGTTGCCGCTCGAGATCACTTAGGTGGTACAGCCCCTGCGCAAGTTCGTGCGGCGGCTGGCCGTGCTCGCACCTTATTGGCAGAGCGTAATAAGTAAACACAAGCTGGAAGGTGTCGTCATCCCCGCGCAGGCGGGACTCGCTAGAGCAGCGAAGCTCATCTAGCGCTTACCGACGTATACGAATAATAGATTCCCGCCTGCGCGGGAATGACGGTAAATGAGATATCTATGTCGAATCAGACTCTCCGCATCGCCACTCGAAAAAGTGCTCTGGCTCTATGGCAGGCCGAACATGTTAAAGCGCGTCTTGAAGCCTTGCATACAGATCTCACTGTAGAGCTGGTGCCTATGACCACTAAAGGCGATCGTATTCTCGATGCGCCACTGGCAAAGGTGGGTGGTAAAGGTTTGTTCGTTAAAGAACTGGAAGCCGCCATGTTGGAAGGCCGTGCGGATATTGCGGTGCACTCTATGAAAGATGTACCCATGGAATTTCCAGAAGGCTTGGGGCTGGCAGTGATTGGCGAGCGTGAAGATCCGACGGATGCGTTTGTGTCGAATATCTATGAGCGCTTGGAAGATTTACCTCAAGGGGCAAAGTTGGGTACGTCCAGTTTGCGTCGGCAGTGTCAAATTAAAGCACTGCGCCCGGATTTAGACATTCTTAACTTGCGAGGTAACGTAAATACTCGCTTGGCTAAATTGGATGCCGGTGAATACGATGCAATTATTCTCGCCTCTGCGGGATTAATTCGTTTGGAGTTTGAAGATCGCATTCGTCAGCGTTTGGGTGATGACTTAAGTCTGCCTGCGGGTGGCCAAGGTGCTATCGGTATCGAGTGTCGTTTAGATGATGAGCGAATCGTGGATTTAATTGCGCCACTGCATCACGAAGAAAGTGCGGCTTGTGTGTTGGCGGAGCGTGCATTGAATCGCCGTTTAGAAGGCGGTTGCCAAGTACCTATCGCTTGCTTCGCGCTGCTGAGTGAAAGTGAAACCGGTGAAGACGATCATCAGCTTTGGCTGCGGGGTTTAGTGGGTGATGCAGATACCGGTGAAATTTTGCGTACGGAAATTCGTGGCATCGCTGCAGATGCTGAAGCATTAGGCATTCAAGCAGCTGAAGATCTTCTTGCGCAGGGTGCAGGAAAGATTTTAGAAAAAGTTTACGGCAATTAATAAACATATGCCGTCTGTAGGTCGGCCTTTAGGCCGACAGCTATCCTAAACTATTGTCGGCCTAAAGGCCGACCTACACTCGAAGCAGGGTTTTGGCATTTGCGCATATTAGTTACTCGCCCTCAACCGCAATCCGAAACTTTTGCGGAACGTCTAAAGCAGCAGGGGCATGACCCTGTTGCAGTTCCCCTTTCAGAAATTATTCCCTTTACCTCTGTTTTCGATACAGGTTTCGAAACGAATTCCGATACCCGCCCAGAATTTGAAACCGCTTGTCGGATAGTGATGGAGTTGGATAACTACCAAAAAGTTATCGCCGTAAGTGTTAATGCGGCCCGCTACGGGGCGGAAGTGATCGATCGTTATTGGCCTCAGTGGCCTGCGGGTATTCAATGGTTTGCGGTGGGCAGTAAAACCGCTGCGGAATTAGAAAGTTGGGGCCAGCCAGTGAAAGCGCCGAATGATATGAGCAGTGAAGGCCTATTGGTCATGGAAGAATTGCAGCAGCTAGATTATGAGAAAGTGTTGTTGCTCTGCGGTGAAGGTGGCCGTGAACTTTTACAGCGAGACTTAGAGCAGCGAGGTGCTCAGGTTCAGCGCTGTGAACTTTATCGGCGTCAGGAGCCTATCTCAGCAGAAGGAGATTTAACCTTGGCCCTTCAGTCACACGCTTCTCAACCTTTTGATGCCATTACGGTCACCAGTGGCGAGATACTACACACCTTGTATCAGTTGCTAAACAAATTGCCTCAGCCGGGGGGGGGGGGTACGCCGCTTTTTGCCACTGCACTGATAGTTCCCAGTGAGCGCATAGCCCAGCAGGCTAATACCATGGGTTGGCAGAAAGTGATTCTTGCCCGTAATGCCACTGACGAAGCCATGCTGGTGGCGCTGCAAGAGATTTAAAAAAAACGGCTGATTTTTCTAAGGGCTGAAACTGGCGTATGCTTAGAAATTGTTCAGGAATCGTCATTCCCGCGCAGGCGGGAATCTACTAGAGGTATAGATCCCCGCCTTCGCGGGAATGACGGACTTGGGAAGAGCTGGCGATAGAGAATAGATACGTGAATTAAGAGCAGAATAAAACATGAGCGAAAACGAAAAGAAGCCTGAAACCACGGAAGCTGACTCCTCTACCCCTGACGTAGAAACTGGCTTAGAAGAAGCCAAGCCAGAAGTTGAGTCAGAAGCTAAATCAGAAACTACGCCTACAGAGCCGCAAGCAACACCAGCCAAGCCTCATCGTATGCAAGAAGCTTCTACATCTAAAGTTCCAAATCCTGAAGCTAATCAGCAATCTCACTCTCAATCTCAGCCAGGGAAAAAATCAGCACTGGCAACTAGTTTATCTGTGATCGCCTTTTTGACGTCTCTAGGTGTTGCCGGTGGTGGCTGGTGGTTGTGGCAACAGCAGGGGCAGCTTGTACAAAATCAGAATGCCGCTCAGAAAGCCTTGTCATCAACCGTCAATGAGCAGCAGGGAAAAGTAGATTCACTAAAAGGCCAGCTGGCGCAAGTTCAAGCTGCTAGCCAGCAGTTACAGCAAGTTTTACAGCAGCAAGCCAAGCAGTTAGAAACGGCAGTCTTGCCTCGCTTGGATAGCCATAACCGTCGTTTGCTGGCCTTGGGTAATACGTCCCGTGAAGATTGGTTGTTAGCCGAAGCAGAATATTTATTGCGCTTAGCGGCACAGAGACAATCTATTGAAGGTGTCAGCGATAGTGTGGCTGCGCTTGTGGTATCTGCGGATACCATCTTGCGGGATGTGGCCGATGCGGATTTGTATCCTGTGCGTGAGGCCTTAGCTCGCGAAGTGGCAGCGTTAAAGCTAGCGGGCTCAGTTGATCGCCAAGGTCTGTATGCCAAGCTCACCGCAGTGCAAGAACAAATTTCTTTGCTGCCAGAAATTGAAGTTTTATTGCCGAAAGCAAAAGAAGAAATTATTCCTGCAGAAAATAATGAGAGTGGTTTTGTTGCAAGCTTGCATGAGTTTGCCGAGAAAATGCAAAGCCATGTACGTCTGTCTAACAGCAGTGAAGGTAGCCGCTTTATCAGCACGGATTTAATGCCTGAAGCGAAAAGTTTTGCGAAAGCGCGTATGACATTGTTGATTACTCAAGCGCAAAGTGCGCTTCTGCAATCTGAGCGAGAGCTTTACCTTTCTGCGTTATCACAAATCAACCCCTTGGTTGAAAAACATTTTCCGGTCAGTAATCAACGGGGTTGGATTCTTGAAGAAGTGGCTTTGCTGGAAGCGAAAAATATTTCTCCACCGAGAGTGGCTTTGAATGGAAGCTTAAATGCATTGCGGGCTTATATTGAACGTTTGCATAAACTGGCGCCTCCGAAAAATACTAAGCCTGCTGCTGTCTCAGCGGTAAAGTCTCAATCACCGGCTAATACAGAGAAGGAGATTGCCCAATGAGGCGCTTTCTATTGTGGCTGGTGGGTGCCTTGTGCGCAGGTGGCTTGCTGTATCAATTTATTGCGGCAGATAGTGGCTATGTGTTGATTGCCTATGGTGATTACGCTTTAGAGATGACCTTATGGGCGCTGGCAGTTGTATTGTTAGCGGCTGGGTTTTGTGTGTGGTTATTTTGGCGATTAGCCAGTGGGACTCTGGGGTTTACGTCCGGCGTGTTTGCCGGTTTGTCTTCTCGCAAGCAGCGTAAAGCTCGCAAGGAGACCACCGAAGGCATCTTAGATTATTTAGAAGGTTATTGGAGTCGCGCCCGGCAGCGTTTAGAAAAAGCTGCTCCTCATTCCGAAACGCCTATGTTGAATTATCTTGTGGCGGCCCATGCCGCCAGCGCTCAAGGTAAGGCACAGCTAGCCCGTGAAAATTTAGCCAAAGCTGAAAAGTGTGCGGACAAAGAAGCTTTGGTGATTGAAATCACCAAAGGCCGTTTGCATTTGTTAGCAGGTCGCTACGAAGCGGCTCTTGCGGCTTTTATGCGCTGCCGAGAAAAAGCACCAAAGCATCCAGTGGTGTTAAACCTTTTACACAAGGTGTATTTAAAGTTGGAAGCATGGAGTGATTTGATGCTTCTCCTGCCGAATTTGAAAGATGCCGATGTGTTAACGAAAGAAGAATACAATTCGTTGATTGAGAAAATCTATTTTCATCAATTAGAAAATTTTTTGGAGCCGGTGCCGGTTAAAGTGAAGGAGGCAGATGAGCTTTGGTTGCAAATGCCAAAAGCTTTAAAGCGAAAAGCCCCTTTATTGGAAGCTTATATTCTGATCTTGCGCGAAGCCAATAGAGAACAGGATGCGGAGCAATTACTGAAGGAGTTTTTAAAGCGTGATTGGGATGGCGCTCTGATTAATCTTTACGGTTTAGTGGCGGCAGACGATGTGGCAAAGCAATTATTGCTAGCAGAAACCTGGTTGCGAGAGCGCCCGGGAGATGCAGGGCTCTTATTAACCCTGGGACGTTTATGTTTACGCAATGAGTTGTGGGGTAAAGCGAAGGAATATTTTAACAGCGCCATTGAGCAGGGTCGTGGTGCAGAAGCTTACGCAGAGCAGGCGAGATTGTTGGCGCATATGGGGGAATATGAAGCCAGCAACCAATACTATCAGCAGGGGTTGATGGTCTCCGCTAGAAAATTATCAGAATTGCCTCAGCCTCATCTCGATCAAACTCAGGCAAGTGGTTCATAAGTTTTGGTTTTATTTTGATCTAACCCCCTCGCATTTCTTCTTTTAGCCAGGCTAGGGCTTTTTCCCGGCTTTCGAAAAGCTGTGGTATCCAATCAAAGGGTGTATTAATTGAAGTCTCCATAATGGAGAGTTTTTGGTTGTGGTGCCTTGCGATAACGGCACGAGTTATCACGTTCGGTAAACTGCCGATGAGTTGCTGGGCCCCCACACTAAATTCGTAGTCACCATCTTGGTTGTAAATGACAGCAATCTTATTACCGAGTGCAGAGAGTGCGTCGCATAACTCGCGCATGTGGCCCGTGTTTACAGTTGTGTGGCTATCTATTCCGATTTCAAAAATATTTTCTGTGTGCGGCAAGATGGTCGCAAAAGAAATTCGAATGGGTTGCAAATGATCCAATTGAAGCTGCGCTGCAGACATAAGTATCCATTCCTAAGAAGTTGAAAAGGTGCTCGTTGAAAAAGTACTACAGCGGTGTTGAGCGCTGATCAAAATTTCAGCATTCATTTTACGTATAAGACGGCGCTTGCCAAATACTGTTTATTTATAGGGCGGGAGTGCAACCCAAACTTGGGGAATAAGAAAGCAGGCGCCGTTGGCGCCAGGGGTTATAAAAAGGAATCTGGCGACTATTGTTGAGGCAGGCTTGGCCCATATGGGGTATGGGCCGTGGGTGTTGGGCCAAGTTGAGTACAGGGGTTAACGTTGAAGCTCTAGCTTAGGTTCAGAACAGTCTAGAGCCCTAATTCTTCCCAGATATCATCTACCCGGGCTTTCACATCGGCATCCATCACAATGGGTTCTCCCCATTCACGATCAGTTTCGCCGGGCCACTTGTTGGTGGCATCCAGCCCCATTTTTGAGCCCAACCCTGAAACCGGGGAGGCAAAGTCCAGGTAGTCGATGGGGGTGTTTTCGATCATTACCGTATCCCGTGCCGGATCCATACGGGTGGTGATGGCCCAGATTACATCTTCCCAGCTGCGGGTGTTTACGTCGTCGTCGGTCACCACCACAAACTTGGTGTACATAAACTGGCGTAAGAAGGACCATACTCCCAGCATTACCCGTTTGGCGTGGCCGGGGTACTGCTTCTTAATGGACACCACGGCAAAGCGGTAGGAGCAGCCTTCAGGGGGCAGGTAAAAGTCCACAATCTCAGGGAATTGCTTCTTCAGAATGGGGACGAACACCTCGTTGAGGGCCACACCGAGAATGGCGGGCTCATCTGGGGGTCTTCCTGTATAGGTGCTGTGATAAATGGGGGCTTTGCGGTGAGTGATTCGCTCCACGGTGAATACCGGGAAGGAGTCCACTTCGTTGTAGTAGCCGGTATGATCCCCAAAGGGGCCTTCGGGGGCCATGTCTTCAGGGTGAATAACCCCTTCTAAAATAAATTCTGCGCTGGCGGGTACCGATAAATCGTTGCCAATGCTTTTGCTCACCTCAGTTTTGTCGCCCCGGAGAAGTCCTGCAAAGGCGTATTCCGACAAGGTATCGGGTACTGGGGTTACGGCCCCGAGAATGGTGGCAGGGTCTGCCCCTAGTGCCACAGAAACAGGGAAAGGCTCGCCGGGGTTTTCTTGCTGCCACTCGCGAAAATCCAAAGCGCCACCGCGGTGGGAGAGCCAGCGCATAATCAGGCGGTTTTTGCTCAGCTTCTGCATACGGTAGATGCCCAGATTCTGCCGCTCTTTATGAGGGCCGCGAGTAACCACTAGAGGCCAAGTAACAAGCGGTGCAGCATCACCGGGCCAGCAGGTTTGAATGGGGAGTCGGTCTAGGTCGACATCATCGCCTTCCTGTACCACTTGCTGGCAAGGAGGGCTCTTTACCACCTTGGGCCCCATATTCATTACTTGCTTGAATACAGGCAGTTTTTCCCAAGCGTCTTTCAAACCTTTGGGGGGGTCAGGCTCTTTTAAAAAAGCGAGGAGCTCACCCACTTCTCGCAGGTGCTCTACAGATTCTTGTCCCATACCTAAGGCGACCCGTTCCGGGGTACCAAAGAGGTTGCCCAGCAGGGGGATATCAGAACCAACAGGATTTTCAAACAGTAGAGCAGGGCCGCCGGCTCGTAGAGTTCGATCGCAGATTTCCGTGATTTCCAGGTTGGGATCAACTGGGTGTGAGATACGCTTGAGTTGGCCCTTCTCTTCAAGCAGGGCAATAAAATCGCGGAGGTCTTTGTATTTCATCTTATTCCATCAGCGGCACAGTTATGGGCTAAGATTGTATCACTTAATAGCGAGAGTTTAGGCTCGCATTTAAAGGCTGACTTGAAAGTTGGCCCATGCTGATTGAATAGGAGAGGGGATGATGTGGAAATTTATTGTTGGGGTTATCGTTACTCTGTTGGTGGCAGTGATCATCACTTTCGCGGTGGGTTTAAAGAATATTAATGAGCTGGTGAAGGTTGCGGTAGAGGTTGTAGGAACAGAGGTGATGGGGAGCCAGGTAACACTGAGAGAAGTCGACATCTCCTTGATGGATGGCCGTGGAGAGTTGCGTGGGCTAACGGTACATAATCCTCCGGGTTTTAATACGGATTACCTTTTTCATTTAGATAAAACTGTTTTGCAGTTGGATGTGCAAAGTCTCACAGGCAAGGTTATCGTTATTAAAGAGATCACCATTAATGGCCCAAAAGTCATTGCAGAGCAGACGGAGCTACTAAAAACCAATCTGCAGGTTGCTTGGGATAATATGAAGAAAAGCACTGTTAAGCATACGGATGAGAAATCCCATACGGCAGAGGGGGCGAAAGCAGAGAGCCCTCATCACAATGTTAGACTGATGGTAGAAAAGTTTAGCTTCAACAATGCCCAGCTGGATTTGATTTCCAATGAATGGGGGGCTCGCTCCCTAACCATGAAGCCGGTTAAGGCTGAAAACTTAGGCAGTAAAGCAGAGGGGTTAACACCGGAGAATTTGGTAAAAGCCCTACTAAAGCCCGTGATAAAAATGGCTAAAGACCAAGTGGAAGATGAAATTAAAGAAAAGCTAAAAGATAAGGCGGAAGATAAAGCCAAAGAGAAGCTTGAAGAAAAATTAAAAGATAAACTTTCTGAAAAAGACCGCGCCAAAATAGATGAGCTTCGCAGCTTGTTTAAAAGGTAGTGGTCAACGCTAAGACTCCATCGAGATGTAACTATGAATGATACTGCTGACTATGGGCCGTTAGCGGCCTTGATTGGCCGTTGGGAAGGTGAGCAAGGAACCGATATTGCACCGGAACCGGATGGCACAGAAAACAATCCCTACTATGAATTTATTGAGTTCTATGGGGAAGACGATACTGATAATGCGGAGACTCAAGAGTTAGTGATCGTTCGCTATCATCAGCAGGTGCGCCGAAAGTCAAACGGCAAAGTCTTTCACGACCAGGTGGGCTATTGGTTGTGGGATAAGGATGCAAACCAAGTGGTCCATAGCTTCACCATTCCTCGTGGGGTTGCTGTCATTGCAGGCGGGCAGGCAGAAAAAATAACGGATGGCTATCAACTCAGAGTAAAAGCCAAAAAAGGTGACCTTGACTGGGGTGTATTAGAAACTCCTTTTATGCGTGATAACGCAAGTACTACAGGCTTTGAAATGGAGCTGACGGTAACCTCTGACACTTTAAATTACATGCAAACCACAACCGTCGATATTTATGGGCGAGAAGGTTTTGAACATACCGATACCAACACATTAAAGCGTGTTAGTGAGTATATTGACTAGGGAAGAAGGCTAACTATAATCAAGTGAGCTGGAAAGTTAGACCTATCTTTATGCAACACATCGATGACCTGTTTTCAGACATTCGCCATGTATTCATAAGTAATAGCAACACTTTTAGCAACACCCTTATAAACCAATAGAAAACAGTCACTAGGGTTTGAGTTATACAGATTTCTGTTTATACGCTGCGGTAGCCGGATTGTGACAAAAACATTACTCTTGAATACGGGAATGACACATGTCTGATACAACTACAGGAACTGTAAAGTGGTTTAACGATTCCAAAGGCTTTGGATTTATTGAGCAAGAAAATGGGCCAGATGTTTTTGCTCACTTTAGTGCAATTGAGGGAGGTGGTTTCCGCTCTTTGGCGGAAGGCCAGAAAGTTCAGTTCAAAATCACACAGGGGCAAAAAGGCCCTCAGGCGGAAAACATCGTGCCAGTTTAATAAGCTGTTCATTGAATTTTTTTTCGAAAAGCAGAACTTCGGTTCTGCTTTTTTTATGGTATTTAGTTTATCCTTTGGTAAGACCATACAAAATATCAGGTTAAAATTATGAGTATCTATAAAGCTAGATTAGGTAAATCATTTATTTTAGTTGCGGCTATGTTTTTTAGTGTCGGAGCTTTAGGAGAAACCCTACAAACAGAGGTGATTAAACCGGAAGTAGGATTCTCTCTAGAAAAGTCAGGTTTGCAGGTAGAGAGTGTTACAGATGAAGGTGGTGCAGTAAGGGTCGAAATGTCACTGCCAAAAAATGGCAAGGCAGATATTGAGGAAGTTGTTGTTGTGGCCACAAAGAATAAGCCTGTGGTTGATGCTCCTAAAAAAGGCGTTCTAACAAGAGTGGAAGTTGTTAATGATCTGGATAAAGACCGCAGTGGTATAGTGGTTTATTTTGGTAAGCGACAGCAGTTTCAGCTAACAATTAATTATTACGCACCCAAAAATCCATAATTGATATCTATAACTCATGTTTAACGTATTGTAATGCTGCCATTAGTTTATCACCCAAATTATTCTTGCCCTTTTCCCGAAGATCATCGCTTTGTGATGTCAAAGTTTGTCCGCTTGTATAACCACGTTGTGACACTCGGCCTGGATAAAAACATTCGTCAGCCGGAGCCCGGTCAGGCACTTGATTTCCAAACGGTGCACTGTCCTGATTATTTGCAGGAGCTAGCAATCAATGAAGTGGATTCAAAAGCATGGCGAGCAGTAGGGTTGCCATGGAGTGAAGGTTTGGTTGAACGAACCTTTACCGCGCCGAAGGGTACCCTGTTAACGGCTCAATTAGCCATGGAGCATGGTCTAGCTTGTCATCTCGCGGGCGGCACCCATCACGCTCACTACGACCATGGTTCTGGTTTTTGTATGCTCAATGACTTGGCTTTCGCTGCCGTAGGCATGCTGCAACATCCGAGCGTTAAAAAAATATTAATTTTTGATTTGGATGTTCATCAGGGTGATGGTACAGCATCCATTTTAAGTGACCGAGAGGATATTTTTACTTGTTCAATTCACTGTGAAAAAAACTTTCCTTTTCGTAAATCGAAAAGTGATTTAGATGTCGGTTTGGAAAAAGGTATCCAAGACGAAGAGTATTTAAAAGTCGTTATGGATGCACTGGAAATACTGATCGAACAAGAAAAGCCTGATTTAATTCTGTATGACGCAGGTGTAGACGTGTGGGAATACGACGCGCTAGGTCATATGCATGTTTCTTGGGAAGGCATTCAGCAGAGAGACAGGGAAGTAATTGAGTATTGCTTACGCAGGCATATCCCAGTTGCCACTGTGATTGGTGGTGGCTATGATCGAGATCATCAGCGATTAGCTGAGCGGCATGGCATTGTTATTGAGACAGCGTCAGGTCTTTTTAATCGACTTGGATAAAACCAGAAAAACACGGAGAAATAATTATGAATGAAGTTGTAGAGCAATCCCAGGTAAGTGATTCTTCATCGGGTACCGCAAAGGTAATTTATATCTTGTACCTGATCGGTATTATTTTGGGGGTCACGGGTATCGTTGGTGTCATCATGGCTTATGTGAGTAAGAGTGAAGCGCCGGATTGGTTAAAAACCCATTATCAGTTTCAAATCCGAACCTTCTGGATTGGTTTGTTATTTATGGTAATTGGCGGTTTCTTGCTGATGGTGCTGATTGGTTATTTGGTCTTCTTATTCTGGACTGTATGGTTGATTATTCGTTCAGTGAAGGGCTTACAAGCATTGGAGCGGAAAGAGCCTGTGGCGAATCCAACCTCTTGGATGTTTGGGTGATTGTTGGACGTTGGACGTTGGACGTTGGACGTGAGGTGAGAGATGTAGGTCGGCCTTTAGGCCGACATGTTACTCAGTAGCAGTCGTCTTTCATCTCCCATCTTTCATCTCCCATTAAAAAAGGCTCCCGAAGGAGCCTTTTTTAATGGGCGTCTAAAATCGAACTTAGGCTTGTGGGCCTGCAGCTTCGATGTCAGCACCAGCTTCGAACTTCTTGATGTTCTCAGCGAATAGACCAGCCAGCTTTTTAGCTTGCGCTTCGTATTCAGCGTCGTTGTCCCACGCTTTGTACGGGTTCAAGTAGCTGTCTTCAACGCCTGGTAGAGACTTAGGAATATCCAAGTTCAGGATGTCCAAGTGCTCAGTTTCAGCATTTTCCAAAGAACCGCTCTGGATGGCGTGAACAACGGCGCGAGTAACAGGAATTGGGAAGCGAGAGCCTTTGCCGCCAGGGCCGCCAGCACCGCCAGTCCAACCGGTGTTTACCAGGTAAACTTTCGCGCCGAAGTCTTCGATACGCTTCATCAGCAGCTCAGCGTAAACTTTTGCAGGGCGTGGCATGAAAGGCGCGCCGAAGCAGGTAGAGAACGCAGGCTGAATACCAGCTTCAGCACCCATCTCGGTAGAACCTACGCGAGCGGTGTAGCCAGATAGGAAGTGGTAAGCCGCAGCTTCTTTGCTCAAGACAGAAACCGGTGGGATAACACCAGAAACGTCACAAGTCAGGAAGATAACATTCTTCGGTTCGCCTGCTGCGTTTTCTTCAACACGCATTTCTACGTGCTCAAGAGGGTAAGAGCAGCGACCGTTTTCAGAAATATGGGTATCGCAGTAGTCAGCAACACGAGTCTCTGGGTCCATAGCGATGTTTTCAACGATGGCGCCGAACTTGATGGCGTCCCAGATTACAGGCTCGTTCTTCTGGCTCAGGTCGATGGTTTTTGCGTAGCAACCGCCTTCCATGTTGAATACAGAACCTTTCGCCCAGCCGTGCTCGTCGTCACCAATCAGGTAGCGCTCTTCGTCAGCAGACAGGGTAGTTTTACCGGTGCCAGACAGGCCGAAGAACAAGCAAACGTCGCCTTCTTTACCAACGTTCGCAGAACAGTGCATTGGCATAACGTCTTTCTCTGGTAACAGGAAGTTCTGAACAGAGAACATAGACTTCTTCATCTCACCGGCGTATTTCAGGCCAGCAACCAGTACTTTGCGCTGAGCGATATTCACAATACATACCGCATCAGAGTTAGTGCCATCACGCTCTGGGTCACACGCGAAGTTAGCCGCGTGCAGGATACGCCACTCTTCTTTACCTTTTGGGTTGTAGTTCGGAGTGCGGATGAACATGTTGCGGCCGAACAGGGCGTGCCATGCAGTTTCAGTAGTCACTTCAACTGGGATGTAGTGCTCGGCATCGGCGCCTACGTGCAGGTTCGATACGAAAGTATCGGTCTGAGCAACGTGCGCAGCAACGCGCTCCCATAGAGCGTCGAATTTGTCGGCGTCGAATGGGCGGTTAACGTTGCCCCAATCGATAGAGTCTTCGCTGCTTGGCTCGCGAACGATAAAACGGTCGGCAGGAGAGCGGCCAGTACGTTCGCCAGTGATAGCCACGATAGCGCCAGTGGAAGAAAGAGTAACCTCTTTGCGAAGCAAAGCTTGCTCAATTAACTGAGGCGAGGTCAGGTTTGAGTAAATGGTTGGGGCTGTGTCTTGGGTCATGCCAACAAGTCCTACTGTGTGCTTAATAAATAAAGTCTTTTAAGCCTCGATGACCGTCCTCTGACGCATCCTGTCAGCGGAACCTTGGGTCGGGCCTGTAAAATTTGGGGGCGTATTATGGCAGAAGATATTGGGCTGTGCGATAGCTGGTGGGTAAAAAATAGCCGCTTTCAGGAGGGTTTTCTGGGGGCTTGTGCCGATAGTCACTATAGCTTGCAGGAATAGCTGTACCGGCGTTCCGGTAGGTGTTTTTATGATTGTGCAGTCACATTTTTTGAGGGAGTAAAAGCCTGCTGGATTAGCGCTTAGTGGAGTGTGGATTTTTTAAAGATATCGCCCACGTCATCCAGTGAAAAATCGTAGCGTGTACCACAGAATTGGCAGTCGACGTTCACATTGCCTTGTTCACTGAGCATAGCAGTGACTTCCTCTGCGCCCATCGCTTTCAGGGCTTGGCCTGTTCGCTCCCTAGAGCAGGTGCAGCTGAACTTCAGTGGCTTAGGATCGAAGAGGCGTACGCTCTCTTGGTGGTAGAGCCGGTGAAGTAGGGTTTGGTGGTCGAGAGTGACCATTTCATTGGGTGTCACACTCTCTGCTAGGGTGCTGACATGCTGCCAGTAGTCTTTATTTTCTTCTTCGCTGGCCAGCTGCTGAGGAAGGCGCTGTAGCAGCATGCCGGTGGCAGTTTTGCCGTCGCAGGAGATCCAGAATCGAGTGGGGAGCTGTTCCGACAGGGTGAAGTAGTCTTCCAGGCATTCTTGCAAAGTCGGCTTGGAAAGGGGAATGATGCCTTGGTAGCGCTCCCCTTTTGTGGGGTCGATGGTGAGGATCAGGTGCCCTTCACCTACGAGATCCGCCAAACTTCCGGAAAGCGCACTATTGTCTTCTTCACTTTCTGCGGTTCTGGCGATACCGCGTATTCCCCTTTGGTGATTGCATTCCGCCATTAACAGCGGGATTGGACCATCGCCTCGTGCTTGAAGGGTGAGAATACCTTCGAACTTGAGGGTTGCGGCTAATAGGCAAGCAGCAGCGAGAAACTCCCCAAGCCGTTGTTCTACATCGGCACTGTAACGGCCATTTTTCAGTACATCCCGATAACTGTTGCTAAGGGTGACAAGCTCACCGCGGCAGTCTTTTTGTTCAAAAAGAAAGCGGTGTAGTTGGTCTTCTGATATGGTTTTTTCTAATGTTGACAATGTGTTATCTCGGATTGAAGGCTGTTAGCAAGATATATAGAAGCTTATAGCCTAAATTATTCGGGAATACCAATTATGGTGCCGCGTCTAGTTTGTAAGATGTAGCTGGCTACAGCTATTTGCAGTGTTTTTGAATCATTTTCTGAAATTTATCTGCCATGGCTTGACGTTCCTTTTCAGTGATTTTGGTTTCACTGCCGTCTTCATTGGTGAAGTAAACCGGCCTTTGCAAAATACCTAGGTGCTTGCGGGCTTTCTTGCAGGCTCTGTTGAGCTTGGCTTTTTTAAATTGCTCTTTCGTCTGTTGTTGTTTTTCGTGATTCTCTGTAGCTTGTCTTTCTTTATTTCGTATTTCATTGATTTGCCGGTGAGTGCTGGCACTACTGTCACTGTTGGTGTGCGAGGTGTCGACGGATTCTGTCTTTGCTGATGAGGGAGGTTTATCGCCAAAGTGGACCTTGCCGTTTTCGCCGGTCCAGCGGTAAATTTCAGCGAATGCTGTTGTAGTCAGTGCTAATGACATTGCTAGGGATAAGGCAGTCTTAATTAGTAGGGAAAGGCTGAATGTATACATATTGTTCTGTTCTTCAGGCAAAAAAAGGGAATTTTTACTTGAGCTTTAATCGTTAGTGTCTTGAATAAAACGGTGAATTTGTCGGCGCTGTTTCTTCGTAGGCCGCCCTTCGCTAAGAATGGTGGCTTGACCGGCTTTGCGCTGGGTTGCTTCCAGTTCCCGTTTGGCGATGCTTTCGGGGGTTTCCGTGTAGAGCATTTGGGCCTCTGGCGCTCCACGGCGCTGCTCTGAAAGCTTGTTAACGATCACAATTCTTTCATCCCAGCCTTGGCGGATTTGTAGGGTCATGCCCACTTCGATGTCTTTGCTAGGTTTGGTGCGATGGCCTTCCACATGAACTTTTCCGCCTTCGATCGCTTTCTTGGCGAGGCCGCGGGTTTTAAAAAAACGGGCAGCCCATAGCCATTTGTCGATACGTACTTTTTGTAAATTGGCTTCGTTCATTGGCTGGTTTTTCGCTGATTTGTTGCGACCGGCATAATTTCATCGAAGTGGTGAATGGCGGGAAAGCCCAGCTGGCCGCGAATGTCTTTCTTGCTGTCTGGTTGTCGAATACAGAGTAGGTTACTGATGCCAAATTGCTGTGCTGCATCGAGGACGACTTCGGTGTCGTCAATAAATAAGGTGCGTTTTGGGTCGAAATGTTCTCGAGCTTGCAGGCGTTTCCAAAATAGGGCGGATTCTTTGGGGAGATCAAACTCGTGGGAAGAGATGATCTTACCCAGTAGTCGATCGATATTGGTTTTTTCCATTTTTAGGTCGACGCTATCTGGGTGTGCGTTGGTGACTAACCAGACTTGTTTTCCCGTATCCTGTAGTTGCTGAAGAAAGGCTTCAACATGGGGGCGCACTTCAATGAGGTGCATCACTTCTCGCTTGAGATCCACAATGTTGATATCCAGCGCCTCGGTCCAATAATCCAAGCAGTACCAGTTGAGGGTGTGCTTCTCTTTTTCGATATGGGCGTGAAGGTTTGTGGTGGCTTCTTCTTCGCTGACGTTATGCTTGGCGGCGTAGGATTTTGGCAGATGGTGTAGCCAAAAATGGTTGTCGAAATGGAGATCCAGTAAGGTGCCATCCATATCCAAAAGCACGGTGTCTATTTCAGTCCAGTTGATCATGGCTATAATGGCGCTTTCTTGGTTGTTAACAGGCCTAACAGTATGCCCACAAAACCTAAAATATTGAAGCGTGACTATGCTGGTGGCAGTCGCCTATTCAAAGCCGAAGAGCTGTATTTACAGTTTAGCAATGGCGAAGAGCGGTTGTATGAGCGCTTGATCAGTGGAGGTCATGGTGCGGTGATGGTGGTGCCGGTAACCGAGGATAATCAGCTTATTTTGATTCGTGAATATGCCGCAGGTACGGAAGACTACCCTTGGAGCTTACCAAAAGGAGCCATCGATAAAGGGGAAGATAAATTTACTGCTGCAAATCGAGAATTACAGGAAGAGGCAGGTTTTAAGGCTGAGGAATTAATTTTCTTAAAGTGGCTAAGTTTGTCCCCCAGTTATATGGGGCACGGTATCGAAGTGATTTTAGCAAGAGGTTTAACGCTGAGTCGGTTAGTTGGTGATGAGCCGGAACCTATTGAGACGATGACTTGGCCGCTAGATGATATTACGGGCCTTATAATGCGAGAAGATTTTCACGAAGGCAGGGCAGTGGCTGCATTGTTTCTGGCTCAAAAATTTTTAGAAAATGAATACAAGTACAAAGATGAGAATCAAAGTGAGTAATGAAATAAATTTGGCGTTACGAGATAACGTGTTAGCGCTTTGCCGCCAGGCAGGTGACGCTATTTTAGAAGTTTACAATCGTTCGGGTGATGTGGCTGTAGAAAGCAAAGCGGATGATTCTCCACTAACAGCGGCGGATTTGGCGGCGCATAAAGTTCTGGTGGCAGGCTTAGAGGGTTTGTTGGTAGATACACCTGTACTTTCTGAGGAGGGAGAGCAACCCGAATGGGATATTCGGAAAACATGGAATCGCTATTGGATTATTGATCCATTAGACGGCACAAAAGAATTTATTAAACGCAGCGGTGAATTTACGGTAAATGTTGCTTTGATCGATAACGGTCGCCCCGTGTTGGGGGTGGTGTTTGTGCCGGTATTAAATGTGGGGTATAGCGGCGTACACGGCGTTGGTGCCTACCGCCATGGCGAGAATACCGAGGCAGCAATTTCTGTACGTAAGGTTCAGTCAAGAATTGATAGTGGCGAACCGGTAGCGCTAGTTGCCAGTCGCAGCCATGGTGCAGAAGCGGTTGAGGTATTGATGTCACGATTGGAAAACGAGCTTGGAGCAAAAGTGGAAACCACTAATATGGGTAGCTCTTTAAAGTTGTGTTTGGTTGCTGAAGGTAAGGCAGACTTGTATCCACGTTTGGCACCGACTTGCGAATGGGATACGGCAGCAGCGCAGGCTGTTGTGGAGGCCGCGGGAGGTGAAGTGTGGACCGATCAATTAGACGTAATGAGCTACAACGGTAAAGAAGAGTTATTAAATCCACATTTTTATGTGGTGGGGGATACCAGTTTTCAGTGGCGAGAGTTATTGAAGTAAAGGAGTTTTGAACGCTCAGAATTACAGTGTAAAAGTCAGCTCGGACCTGTCATCCTGACGAACGGCGTGAGGAAGGATCTTTTCTAGGTAGGCGTGTATTTTAAAAAAGATTCTTCACTTGCCCTATAAGGATGGAGGGCATTTCAAAAACGCAGGAGCAGTTTTTGATCGTTCAGAATGACATAATTTGTCCAGCGCCCAGCGTTATTAGACTACTCGCTTGATGGTTTTACACAGGGTTTCGGGTTGGAATGGTTTTACAATCCAGCCTGTAACGCCGGCGTCTTTACCTTCCATTTTTTTATCTTTTGTTGATTCAGTGGTTAATACCAAGATTGGTACGCTTTTATAGTTGGGTAGCTCCCGTAATTTTTTTGCCAATTCAATTCCATTGAGATTGGGCATGTTCCGATCGGTGAGTACGACATCAAAGGCTTCTTTTTGAGCAAGTTCAAGAGCCTCTTGGCCATCAGAAGCTTCGGTGCAGTCGTGGCCGTCGCCTTTCAAGGTGAATGAAGCCATTTGGCGCATGGAGGAAGAGTCGTCGACGACAAGAATCTTGGCCATGATGTGTAAAACCTTACGTGCTGAGTGTTCGAAGATATATTGATTGTTTTCAATGCTAAGTTTAAGTGAGTTGGCGTAAATTGCCACCAATAACCTAAAAAAGTAAGCCCAGCTTCATAAAGCTGGGCTTACTGTCGGAATCACTAGCTACTCGTGCTGCTGAGCAGCTCTGGGACTGCTAGAAATACAGCTCGATCCCTGCGTATGGACCATCAAACTCAATGTCTGCCGTTACATCGTCGGCTTCGTCGAGCTCTAGCTCAAGAATACGGTAGCCAGCTTTTAGATTCAGGGTAATCACGGGAGTGAACTCAGTTTCAAAGGTGATTTCAGCCTTAGTATCACTCATGGTGTAGTCGTCGTAACTCAGCGCATCAATGGTGGCAGCAACAGAGAGGCCGGTGAACGGCAGATTTACAGCGGCGCCCAGGTGAATCATCGGTATAACACCATCAACAGTAACGCTTTCAGTCTCTAAAGCGGTTGTCATGGTGAGTGTAGAGTCGAACTGGCGGAAAGTTAGGCCCACATCCGCTTCAACCACATTGTCGAGGATTTCATAGTACAGGGTGAGGTCTGTATGGCTAAGGTCGATGCTGGTGGTTACAGGGATATCCGGTGTAAAGGCGAGGTCATCCAGTCGGGCAGCGACATCCAGTTCACCGGTGCCGGTCACGTCTAGTTCGGTATGTTGTAGCCGAATATTGGGGACCAGTGGCACGGGGTGTTCGATACTGGCGTAATAGTAATTTTGGTTTTCTTTATCGATGCCTAATTCATTTTCCATATCGATAGCATCAGGGCCAACAGAACCTGAAGTCGTCGGATTCCACATTCCTGCGCCGGCGCGAATGCCCAGAAAGGTATCGGCGTGAGCGGTGAAGGTTGTTGCAGAGAGTGCTAAAGCTAGCGTTGCTAATGTAATACGGTTTTGCATGATGCCCCCAAGTGGATCGAAAAATCCCCTGTAGTTTAGCGGTTTTATCATGCTGTGCATCCTTTATTGATTGGGAATGTGTAATTGTTCACGCGGGAAGATCCAGATGCCAATAAAGCTGACACTGTAATAAACATGGCCTATGGTGTTAGGTTTTAACAATAACAAAAAGGATGATTTACTGTGTCAGAGTTGCCCCCGTACGTTCATTTTCCCGGAAATCCAATAGCAACCCCCCCGTGCCTGATGTCGGATGTAAATCTGTATGGCTTTTTCTTGGAGGGTGATTTAGCGGTTATTCAGAAATTTATCGATCAAACATTGAACGCTAATGCGACTGAATCCGTGCGCTTTAAGGCTCTGTCAAAATATACGCTGTTGTCCTTTGCCAATATTGGCAGTATCACGTCTTTGGCGCCTGAGTATAAGAATGAAGGCTGGTTGCCAGAGCGAGATGTGGTTATTTGGCTGCCAGTGGCAAAAATGGTGAAGAAGGGGGATGACGAGAAGATTGATTATATTTACTGGTATCCGGCCTTTATCTCTGTAGATAACATTTATGCCATCTTAAATGGTCGAGAAATCTGGGGATATAACAAGTATTTGTGTGAGTGTGATATGCCGTCTGATGGTTCTGTGCCAGAAACATTGTCGGTCAGCTTGCAGGGGTTCCAGCCGTATTCTCCGGATACCAAGATGGCGAGCCATGAATTGCTCACCGTTACAAAAATCAATGATGGCCATGAAAATCCATTTGAAGAGTTTGTGGATTTCGTTAAAGAAGTATTTGAATTGTTGCGCTCGGGGCACGACTTCTTTGATCTTGATATCAATGCATTGAAGCAAATGATGTCGGGCTTCATTGACCCCAAAATGGATCAAATTTTATTTAAGCAATTCCCTGACGGTGATGGCAATAAAGCCTTGTATCAAAAAGTGATGAGCTCTCCATCAGATATCAAAAAGATTCACACAGCCAAAATTTATACCCATGAATTTGAAGTGAAGGTGAATCCTTTTGCCAGTTTCCCATTGACTGAAATGTTTGGTATTCCCGAGGGTATCAGTCATCCGATATTACCTTTTATGATAAGCATGGACTTCGAACAGGAAGCCGCCACTGAAATAGACATGGATAAGGAGTGATAGTGTGAGTAAAGAAAAAATTGCCATTTTAGGGGGCGGTGTTTCCGCCATAACCGCCGCTTTTTATTTGACGAGTCAGCCAAATTGGACGGAGAAATATGAAATCACTCTGTATCAACTAGGTTGGCGTATTGGTGGCAAGGGCGCCAGCGGTCGAAATCCGGATATGGGTGAACGTATTGAAGAGCATGGTTTACATGTTTGGTTTGGTGCTTATGTAAATTCCTTTAAAACCATTCAGGGGATTTACAATAAGTTGAATCGCCCTGCGGGAACGCCTTTGGCAAAATGGGATGAAGCGTTTCGCCCTCATAGCTATGTCGTACTTGAAGAATTAATTGCCGGTGAGTGGGATACCTGGGGAGTAGATTTTCCAGAAATCCCCGGCAATCCTGCCGATGGCAGTTTAGATTTCCACTTCTGGGAAATCGTTCGCCTAGCTTATTATTGGATAAAGAAATTTATCGATGATGTGGAAGATTGCTTAGAAGAGAAGGAAGCCCACGCAGAATTAAAAGTTGAAGACGACGATAATGACGAAGGCTTCTTTGCTCACGTATACGATGAAATTAAAGAAACGATTGACGATATTAAAGAGGATGTGGAAGAAATCGTTGACGATGTAGAAGATGCTTTGTCTTCCATGAGTCGTAATATCCGGGTGGCTACAAAACAAATTGGCCACTTCTTGGATAAACGTGCAGAAGATCATGATTTGGTGAATACCAAACATTCCAGTGCATTTGGTTACATTATTCACAAGTTAAAAGAGTGGCTTGAAGAAGAAGTTGAAGATTTGCTGGAAGAAAATGATGACCTGCGCCGCGCCTATATTTGTGTAGATTTAGGCTTGGCCATGTTAGCGGGTTTGATTGACGATAAGGTCTACTCTGAAGGTTTTGGTGTTCTTAATAAATACGATTTCCGGGAGTGGCTGGAAAAGAATGGAGCTAATCCTGATTTCTCCGTGGATTCCGCACCAGTACGAGGTTTTTACGATCTAGTTTTCGCTTACGAAGACGGCGATTTCAGTAAACCCAATGTAGAAGCGGGTGTTGCAGCGCTGGCCATGATGCGCATTATGCTCTGTTATACCGGTGGGGTTATGTGGAAAATGCAAGCGGGTATGGGTGATGTTATTTTTGCGCCAGCCTATGAGCTATTAGAACAGGCTGGGGTGAAATTTGAATACTTCCACAAAGTTGAAGAATTAATTCCTCAGCAGGCTGCCGATGGCAGTTATGAAATTGGTGCCATTGATATCACCCAGCAAGTGAAGTTGAAGAATGGGGAATACAATCCCCTGGTGCCTGTGAAAGGTTTGCCTTGCTGGCCTTCGATTCCTAACTATCAATATATTGATGATGTACAAGCGCAACTGCTGCAACAAAACAATATTAATTTGGAGTCGAACTGGTCAAATTGGCCAGAGGTCTATGAAGAGCATTACGGTGAGCCGTTACCGAAAATCACGCTGAAAAAAGGTGTGGACTTCGACAAGGTTGTTTTCGGTATCTCCATTGCCTCATTGCCACACCTTTGCCCGCAGCTGCTGGTGTTGGACGATAAATTGAAAATCTGCAGTGAGGAAGTGAAAGCCGTTGCCACTCAGGCATTTCAGTTGTGGCTAGATAAGCCGTTAGCGGATTTGGGCTGGGATCATACGCCGGAGAGTGGTGAGGAGCCGATTCTTAGTGCCTTTAGTGAGCCCTATGATACCTGGGCATCCATGGATCAGTTGATTTGTCGTGAGGTTTGGCCGCCAGAGCATGAGCCCAAAAATGTGGCTTATTTTTGCGGTGCTTTCACTATTTCAGATTATCCACCGTTTGATGATCACGGGTTTCCTGCCGCTTGTAATCAAACCGCTAAGGCCGGTGCGCTGGGTAAATTGATCGATCAGCTCTATCCTCTGTGGCCGAAAGTGGCGCAAGAAGGAGAGTTTGATTGGACCTGTTTGATGGACCCTGAAAATCGAGAGGGGGCAGAGCGCTTCGACAGCCAGTACTGGCGTGCCAATGTAGACCCTTCCGAGCGCTACGTAATGTCCCTAAAGGGCACGAGTCAGTACCGTTTAAAGACAGATGAGACCATCTTTAATAATCTCTACATCACAGGAGATTGGCTGAGTACAGGGGTGAACGCAGGGTGTGTAGAGGCTGCGGTGATGGCAGGAATGCAGACATCTCGCGCAATCTGTGGCGTGCCGGCAGAAATCAACGGAGAAAATGGCTTTTTGCCTGACGATTAGTTCGCCCTCTGGTGACTCATGCCTAAGCAAGCATTGATCGTAGGTTGTAGGATCATCGTGTAACTTTATACGTGACTTTGCTGTTCACCTACCGTTGAGCTTGCCCCAGGCAGCCAAATCCGTAAACTTGACATCTTAATCATCATTTTTTTGCTGGTTTCGAGCTATAAATATTATCGATACCAAAGTCGTGTTGGGGATTTGGTTGCGAGGGATCGCTGTACAGATCATGCAGGTACTCTGATTACTGTTCTGATTGTGTGAGCAGGCTGCATGAGTAAAAGTACACCACAATAAAAAAGGCGATCCGCATTATGTGTCACTCTGGGAAGTTTACGAAGGCTGCTTTGCCGTCAGCGATTCTGTTAGCGCTGTGGGGTTCTGCAAGCTTGGCTGCAGAAAGTCAGCCGAAGATCATTGAAACCATCGAAGTACATGCTCAGAAAAGGGCGCAAAGTACTTATGATGTGCCTATTGCTATTACCGTTGTCTCTGGAGATCTGCTGCAGGCTTTCCAGTTGAAAGATACCACCGCTTTAGGTGGCGTTACCCCCAATCTAAAAATCACTCAGAACACCGCTGAGGGCACCTCTCCAGCGGTAAATATTCGTGGAGTGGGTTTGCTGGATTACAACACTGCCAATACATCGCCAATTTCTTTTTATGTGGATGATGTCACCACGGGCTCAGCGAACAACCAAATCATTAACCTGTTCGATATCGAGCAAGTTGAGGTTTTAAAAGGCCCTCAAGGAACCTTGTTTGGCCGAAACAGTACTGGCGGTGCTTTGATTATTCAGTCCAAGATGCCAGAGGATAATCTTGGCGGCTATGTTCGATTGGGGGCAGGAAATAACGAACGTGAAAAAGTAGAAGGCGCGTTAAATCTTCCGTTATCGGACAGTACGGCTATGCGTTTTGCTTTTAGCCGGAACGACTACGAATACTCCACCAATAATCTCTATGCTCCTTCTCCGGCTGCCGGTTTAACACAAGATAATTACCGTTTGATTGTGACCAGTGAGCTAGATGATTTGGATGTAACTTTCAAACTACACCATGAGGACTGGGAGGGTATTGTCATGCCGGTGGGAAGTATTGGCATTATAGCGAACCCACTGACAGGTGAGTTGTGCCCTCCTTCTGCAGCCGGCTCTACCAGCTGCTACGACGCTTTTGGTTTTAATGATGGCTCCAATGATTTCCACGATGTGATGGTGAATAATGACACGCCTCACGAAACAGATGGGCTTGGCGGCAGTTTAAAGTTAGATTGGCAGCTTAAGGATGACTTACAGCTAGTTTCGGTAACGTCGATTAATACCCTTGATCGCTATCACGGCTTTAACTGCGATGGCAGCCCAGCCAACTTGTGTGAAGGGTATCTGGGCCTTGAAAATGAAGTTTTCACCCAAGAGCTGCGCTTGCACCAAACGTTGGGAGATCACCATCTTACGGCGGGTATTTATTACACCGACGAGGATATCGAGCAAGATAATGGCAATGATATTTTGCGGGATCTTTGGGGAACCCCTTTGTGGAGCGTAGGGTCAGCTAACTTCTTATACGATAATGAGCTAACCATTAAGGCGCTGGCCGTTTTCGCGCAATTAGATTATGCAGTGAGTGCTGATACCACGGTAACAGTGGGTTTGCGTTACACCGATGAAGCGACCGATTACCACTCAGTTTCTCATTTAGAAGTACCGTTAAGTGAGGCTGACTTAGTGGGTATTGTGATTCCTAATTTTGATGTTTCAGGTACTCAGGATGATGAAGAGTTTTCTGGAAAGCTCGCCATTAATCACAAGTACAGCGATAGTCATTCTGTGTACGCCAGTATTAATCGTGGCTTTAAAGCGGGTGGCTATAATGCAGGTTTTCTGACCAATGAAGCTCAGGCTCTGGTATCCGACTACGGGCCAGAAAAGCTAACGGCCTATGAAGTGGGTAGTAAACTGGCATTGCTCGATCAGCGTATGATGCTGAGCCTTTCAGCGTTCTATTACGATTATGGAGATCAGCAGGTATTTATCAATCAGGCGGCTGCTACGCCTGGTGCGCCACCCATGCAGTTACTAGAAAACGTGGGGGAGTCAACGGTATATGGTGCGGAGGTAGAGGTGCTATATCGGCCTACTGCCGCGTTAAAAATGCAGTTGGGTGTGGGTTATTTGCCAGAGGCTAATTTTGATGAATTTGTTGACCCTCTAGGAAATGTACTGACGGATAACCGTCTGCCCTTTACCTCAGAATGGAATGTTGGGGGATTGGTGAATTATCACGTAGAATTTGGCGGTGCTAGTGTAGTAGCGCAGCTGAGTTTTGATTATCAGTCTGAATTTTATTTTGACCAGAACGAAAGCCCCTATGCAAAGCAAGATGCTTATACCCTATGGGATGCAAATGTTAGCTATTCACGGGATAGTTGGCAGCTGTCGTTGTGGGGGAAAAACCTTACCGATGAAGAGTATAGCCACCTAAAATTTGATCTTTCCAGCTTCCTGGGAATGGTAGAAGACTTTAAGGGTGAGGGGCGTCTTTATGGCTTGGAATTCACATACACCTTTCGTTAAATCTTGAGCTAAGTGGGGGTGGTTAAATGCATGTAGCCCATGTAACCGCCCCTTAAGTAAATAACAGGAACACGTAGTGAGAATAAATACAGTGCCGAAGATGGAGTGCAATGCTTTTTTGCAGGTGCTGTCACTACTCTTACTTTTATGGATTACCCCTGCTTGGGGAGATTCCTCACAAAAGGATATCCCCCTGGTTTTAGGGGAAAAGTCCTTTAATCAAGATATTATGGGACGGGCTCAGTTTTACCGCGCCCATTCGGATAGTTTTCCAATAGATTATTCTGATGTAGAGTCTTGGATAAATAACCGTGATGAGCCAGTAGAAGGTATCAATAGCTTTGATTACTTTGGTGATGCTTTCTGGATGGTATTAAGGCTAAAGAATAGATCTGATTATCAACGTTTCGTTATCCATCCCTATAGCTCCGTTATCGAGCATATGGAGTTTCGCTTCTATTCTTCTGTAGATATGCAGTCGATTATAACGGGCGCAAAGTATCCAACGGTATATGATTTTCACTATGGTGATACTGTTGAGTTGGTGAAAGGTGGTGAATATTATTTAGTTTCTCTTATTAAGAGTGATTATTTTTATGCGCCGTTAAAGCTACAAATTAAGCCAGAGACGTTATTCAAACAGGATATCACCATCGAGAATATGGTGATGATGCTCTGTTTTGGTATTGGGCTTGCTCTTGCGATTTATAATTTCTTTCTTTTTCTTGGTTCCCGTACAGTTTCACACCTTTACTATTCCATGTTCGTTCTGTCATGGATGTTTGCCTGGTCCCACTTTTTCCATATGCCCATGACGTTGTTTGGGGTGTATGCAAAAGAATTGCACTGGCCGGGTTTCTTATTGTGCATGTTCACCAATATTATTTTTTACAACCGCTTTCTGCATTTGCCAACGGTTGAACCAAGGCTGTCGAAAGTATCTATGGGTTTAGCTTATTTAGGGTTGTGTAGTATTCCCTTGGTGATGGAGAATGCTGGGTTTGGGCTGTTATATGTTTCAGCGGTTACCGCGGTGGCATTCGTGCTGGCTCTTTATATTGGAATTAACTCTTGGAAGAAGGGGTTTAAGCCCGCCAAATATTTTGTTTTAGCTTATTTGGCAATGGCGCTTCCTAACTTTTTTCTTGGGCTGACAAATCTAGGGCTGGCTCCCCATGTGAATGTGAGTTTGTATTTATTGGGCCTAATCGGAATTACGCTTGATGCTCTTTTGTTGGCTTTTGCGCTGGCATTTCAAATTCGTATTTTGTATGAAAAAAACCGTGATATGGCGGTTAACTTGGAGTCAAAAGTTGATCAGCGTACGCAGGAGTTGTCTCTAGCAAATGATGGTTTAAAGTTGATGGCCTCGGAGCTTAAAGAGGCTAATCGAGCAAAAGACCGTTTCTTTGCCAATATGAGCCATGAGATTCGTACGCCGCTTACTTCAATTATCGGGTATGCAGATAGCTTATTGAGTAATGAAACTCCGGAAGAACAAAGAAATAAAGCCATAAACAGTATTAGTGGTAGTGGCCGCTATCTGCTTCAGTTGATTAACGACATTCTTGATCTTTCAAAAATGGAAGAAGGGCAGTTAGATATAGAATCTATGGATGTCTGTCTACCTGATTTGTTGAGAGATGTTACGACTATTGTTTCCCATAAAGCCGAGAAAAAAGACATCAAGTTTCACTTGGATGTGCAATACCCCATTGTTGATCGAGTGTTAACTGACCCTACGCGCCTTAAACAAATTCTTATTAATTTGTGTAGTAATGCGGTGAAGTTTACCGAAAAAGGCTCTGTAAGCGTGGTGGTTATCCATACTCAAGATTGCTTGAGTATTGAAGTAAAAGACTCTGGAATTGGTATGAGTGACGCTCAACAGGCGAATTTGTTTAAGCCTTTTGTGCAAGCTGACGCCAGTATTTCTCGGCGCTTTGGTGGTACGGGACTTGGTTTGTACTTATCTCAGCTATTGGCTAAAAAATTAGGCGGAGAGATATCTGTTAAAAGCGTTGAAGGGGTTGGTAGTAGCTTCGCTCTCAGTATATATGCTCCTATGGCAGAAAGTTTCAGTGAATTAAGAGATGATGAAGCCTTTAAGCGTGCAAGTTGTAGTGCTAAACCTGCGGCCGCCTCTAGTGCGGGTAAGTTGTATGGAGATGTTTTGTTGGCGGAAGATCACCCAGAGAATAATGAATTAATTTCTTTAATATTGAGAAGCTCTGGCTTGAATGTTGTTTCTGTTTTTAATGGTAAAGAAGCTATTAGGGAAACGGAAAAGAAAAAATTCGATATTATTTTGATGGACGTGCAGATGCCTTTGGTGGATGGCGTTCAGGCGACGAAAGAAATTAGAGCTACAGATAAGAGCACACCAATCATTGCGCTTACGGCTAACGTGATGAAGCACGAGGTAGAAGAATATCTAACACAAGGTTTCGATGATCACTTGGCTAAGCCTATTGATAGGAATGTATTCTTTGAACGAATTGGATATTATTTGTCTGCAGAGAGTAAGTCTGCTGCTTCAGTTTCTGAAGTAGAGGGTAATTCGTTGGCTCAGCTACAGAAGTGTTGGAAGCAATTACGAGAGGGGATCCGTGCCGCAGATAAGAATTATTGTGGACGATTGGTTTCCGAAATTCATGCCATAGCCGAGCATTTAGGTTTTTCTCGTTTATCATCGGTGTCTGGGCAGTTTTTGAAAGATAAAGAAGTTGATTTTGATAAAATCTCTCAACTTCAAGAGCTGCTCGCTTGTTATTTTGAACTTACGGGTGTGGACTTTGATCAGTCTTCAATGGCCGGTTATGTCGAAACGATTCATGACTCCTTGGTCTCTTATACAGACAAAAACAAAGATGTTAAAGAACTGATCCATGAAGGAATGACGCCACGTCACTTCCCTTTGGTTGTCGACATCTTAAATTCTATTAAAAGCTTCTCTGGTAATCTTGGGGCTGTTAAGTTGCGAGATTGCTGTCTAGAGTTAGAGCGTCTGCTTCATGGGAATGGAAGCTCTCCTGAGGTTGTAGACGAGGCAGTGTTGAAGTTTCATCGTTGCTTTGAAGAACTCAATCAGTCCGCAATAAAGTTAAAGCGTTGTTTAAAAGGCTTAGGTCTTAATTAAGTCTGTATTTTGTAATGCTTTAGTTAGTGTCTTCTATGGCTTTAGAAGAGGTTAGGTTGATTTTTTCACTGTGGTCTGTCGTTAAATCATTTAAAAGATCATTCGCTTGTAAAAGTTGTTCTATATAGCGGCGGCTTAGGCTGGCTATTTGTAGCGCAGCATCCACGCTTTGCATTTGTAACTTATCCATAATGACAGCCTGCAGGAGCTCCCGTTTAAGTTTTCTGTAATTAACAAGTTGTTTTTCCCAGGTCTCTTTTTGATAACTTTTATCCATATGCGGTAAATTTTTAGAAAATTTACTGATGCCTTTCAGCCATACACTAATTTTTGAAACAATTTCTGTATTGTTTTTTTGCAATAAATCGATTTGCTCTGAAATTTGTGTGACTATCTGTCGGCTATTCTGTAAGTGGTGGTTGATTGCCAAGCTTATGGTAAGCTGATTGCCGTGTTCCTGGGTTAAAGTCCCTTCTGTTGCTTTGGCGATAAACTTGTCGATATTGTCCATCGCTAGCACCCGTTTTGTTTTATTTTGTGGTACAAACTTTCCGGTAATAATTTTGTGTAATTTTTGGCGGCATATTTTATTGAAGACCCACTGGGTTTCTTTAGTGAGGGCCCGAATTGCAAGATCAGGAATGGTGGCTATATTGTGATCTAAATAAGATTCGCTAGGTGGTGATTGAGATTTGTAGTTGCGCAAGAGAAATAGCGACATGCGTGGTTCGATGGGGATCATCAAGAAAACACCCAAGAGATTGAATAGGGTGTGAAAGATCGCTAAATACAAGGTTGGATTACTGGCGGCTTCACTTCCAAATTCCATGCTTATGCTTGTAAAAAAGGGTAGGAATATCAGAGCGACAACAGCGGTAATGATATTGAAAATGACATGAGCCAGAGCAAGTCTTCTGGCGTTAGGGGTGGCTCCTAGTGCTGCAAAGATGGCTGTTGATGTGGTTCCAACGTTGGCACCAATAACCGCGGCTGCTGCAATTTCTAGATCGGTAACGCCACTAGCAAAAGCAGTGAGTATAAGGGCTATTGCGGCACTAGAGGATTGAGTAAGTACGGTCATGATACAGCCAACCGCAACGCCAACTAAGATTGACCCACTGTAAGCATCATTGAAGCCTGCAGCGAATACGGAAAAGTTTTCTTTTAATGCGTCTATTCCCATAAACAGCAGGCCGAAGCCTGCTAGAGCCATACCAAATGCGCGTACACGCTCGCTGGTGGCAAAAACGCGCATGAATGCCCCTAGGCCTAGTAGAGGGAATGTAAAGGCTGCAATTTTAACGTTGAATCCAAAGAAGGTAATTAGCCATGCGGTTAAGGTAGTGCCGACGTTGCTACCAAAAATAACCCAAATACATTGGCGGAAAGTCATTAAGCTAGCGTTAACAAATCCAATGGCGGCTATGGTGACGGCGCTAGATGATTGAACTAAGGCGGTAATGATAACCCCCGATGTAAATCCCTTGAGTCGATTTTTCGTCCAGTGGCCGAGCAAATTTTCCAGAGCTTGTCCGCCGGCCAGCTTTAACCCCTCGGTCATTAACCACATCCCGAGTAGGAACAAACCTAAGGCGCCAAATAAATTAATCAGTAACAAGTTATTATCCGCCCGTATTTGAATCAGTTGTCTGTAAAGTGAATTTTTCCATAGGCAAATATAAGTAAATGAACCTCATGATCAAAAAGTAATGCGGTGTCCACGGTGAGGGATTTCTGCGCTAATGGACTTTTCTTGAAGCAGTTTTGTCGCCAGTGTTTCCAATGCCGATACTTCTCCATGAATTAAAAACAGACGAGGTTTGTTCGTAAAATGAGAAACCCAGGCTATCAGTTCCTTTTGCCCTGCGTGGGCAGACAAACCACCGATGGTTTCTATTTGTGCGCGTACGAAGAAATCATCACCAAACATTTTGTATTTTTTTACGCCGTCAATGAGCATGCGCCCTAGAGTGCCTTTTGCTTGAAAACCGACGAAAATTACAGTGTTGTTTTCTTGCCAGATTCGGTGCTTAAAATGATGTCGAATCCTTCCACCGGTACACATACCGCTGCCGGCGATAATAATTGCACCTTTTGATATTCGATTAATGGCCATGGATTCATCGGTACTGGCGGTGGTATGTAGAACCGGTAAAAAGGCTTCCAAGGAGGAAAGCTTTTGCTGATCAATATATTGGGTATCTTTGGAGTCGAGAAGGGATAACCAGCGGTTGTACACTTGGGTGACCTCGATAGCCATAGGGCTGTCGAGAAAGACTTGCCAATTGTCTAATTTCCCCTGGTGGTAAAGACAGCCTAGGTGGAAAAGTATTTCTTGAGTTCGGCCTACCGCGAAGGCGGGAATCATAACGTTTCCACCTCGCTGCCAAGTTTTGGCAAGGATGTTTTCCAGTTGCTGTGCGGAATTATCAATGCTGCGGTGATTGCGATTGCCGTAGGTGCCTTCCATTAAAACCACATCGGCTTGCTGTAGGGTGGTGGCATCTTTCATGAGGACGGCATCGTCGTTCCCTAAGTCACCGGAAAAGACTAGGGTTTTGGTTTGCTCTTGTTCTTTCTCTTTCTCTGTGAGGGTCAGTTCAACAATCGCGGAGCCGAGAATGTGTCCTGCATCGTGAAAACACACTTGTGCTTGTTGGCCAATGCCAGTGCTTTGGTTATAGGGGGAGGTTTCTAGTTGATTTAATACCTTATCGACATCTGCCCGTTCATACTCGGGCTTGATGAGCTTTCTCCCGCTGCGTTCGCGGCGCAGGTTCTCCCGCTCCAGATCTCGCTCATACAGGCCGACGGCGTCGTCTAGCATAATTTCTAGGAGCTCTGCGGTGGCATCAGTGCAGTAGATTGGCCCTGTAAACCCTTGGTGTACCAGTTTGGGGAGCATGCCCGAGTGGTCTAGATGTGCATGAGAAATGATGACGCCATCAATGGTGTTGGGTTTGAATTCAAACTGCTCGCGCCCTACCCGGTCTACAGCATCTCCTCCTTGGTGCATACCGCATTCCAGCAGTAATCGCCCTAGTGCCGGTGATTCCAGTAGGTAGCAGGAGCCCGTTACTTCTTGGGCTGCGCCGTAAAAGGTGAGCTTTGCCATAAGGTCTCCATTCGGGGCTTCTCTATAAAGTGTATGTCATAGGTGGAGAAAAGGAGTGATTTGGCGCATATAAACCCAATATCAAAAAATCTTGATATTGGGCAAAAGCCTGCTAGACTGGTGCTCATGCCGAAAAAATCCACCGAAAAAGTCACCCCTATACAGCCTATTTCCGAGGCGGAACAGCTGGCAGCCTTGCTGAAAGCCGGTGGCGATCCGCTGAGACTGCAGGTATTGCAGGTGCTGGGGCAGAACTCTTACGGTGTGCTGGAACTGTGTCGAATTTTGGATGTGCGCCAGTCGGGCATGAGCCACCACCTGAAAGTGATGGCCACAGGGGGGCTTGTAGCAACCCGCCGGGAAGGTAACTCCATTTTCTATCGTCGCCAGTATGGTGATGGAGAAACCGCAAGCCTATTGGCGAGTTTGTTTACGGTGGTTGATCGATTGCCTTTGGATGAAGACATCCAGAGCAAGATTACCGAAGTCCATCAGGAACGAGTGTCTTCGTCAGCGCAATTTTTTAACGACAATGCGGAGCGTTTCCAAGAGCAGCAAGATTTGATCGCCAGCTTCCGTCAGTACGGAGACGAAGTGGCGGCTTTGTTGGACAAACACCTTGAGGACAAGCACCTCAAAAAGGGTAAGCGCCAGTGTGTTGTGGAAATTGGTCCAGGTCGTGGTGAGTTTCTTCAGCAGCTCAGTAGTCGTTTTGAACAAGTGATTGCCTATGACAACAGTGCTGAAATGTTACAGCTAGCCAACGAAGAGTGTGGTGAGTTAGACAATATTGAATTGCGTTTAGGTGATACAGAAAAAGCCAAAGCGGAGCTGGGCGATGCCAATGTGGCAGTCATCAATATGGTTTTACATCATACGCCAAATCCTGCGGGCATTATGGCGGATACGGCAGCCATGCTGGAAGAAGGAGGTTTGCTATTGGTTACGGATTTGTGCCGTCACGATCAAAGTTGGGCTCACGAAGCTTGCGGTGATGTCTGGTTAGGCTTTGAAGCTGAAGAGCTAGAACGCTGGGCCACTGCGGCAGAATTAATTCCACTACAGAAACAGTTTTTTGCATTACGCAATGGTTTTCAAATTCAAATACACGTTTTTATGAAAGGTTAACGCGTTGCTTAGCCTTTCTTTTACGAGGAAATAACATGTCTGAATACAATATTTTTACATCTGAGTCCGTTTCAGAGGGGCATCCCGATAAAATGGCCGATCAGATTTCCGACGCCGTTCTCGATGCCATCATTGCTCGCGATAAATATGCGCGGGTTGCGGTAGAAACCTTAGTGAAAACAGGTATGGCTATTGTGGCTGGTGAATTGACTACCAGTTGCTACGTGGATTTAGAAGATATTATTCGCGATGTGATTACCGATATCGGCTACAACGGTTCTGATGTGGGTTACGACGGTGCTACCTGTGCAGTATTAAATGCAATCGGTAAGCAATCTGTCGAAATTAATCAGGGCGTTGACCGCGCCAAGCCAGAAGATCAAGGTGCGGGAGATCAGGGTTTGATGTTCGGTTATGCGACCAATGAAACTGAAAGCCTTATGCCTGCCCCGATTTATTACTCTCATCGTTTGGTAGAGCGCCAAGCGCAGCTGCGTAAAGACGGTGTTTTGCCTTGGTTGCGTCCAGATGCGAAAAGCCAAGTAACCATGCGTTACGAAGGTGGTAAGCCAGTTGCTATCGATGCCGTTGTATTGTCGACTCAGCACGATCCCGATATTGCGCAGGACGAAATTCGTAACGCGGTCTTAAAAAATATTATTCAGGATGTTCTGCCAGCTGAACTATTGCATGCGGAGACCCAATATCATATTAACCCAACCGGTAAATTTGTGATTGGTGGCCCAGTGGGAGATGCAGGCTTAACTGGCCGTAAAATTATTGTGGATACCTACGGTGGCATGGCTCGTCACGGCGGCGGTGCTTTCTCCGGTAAAGATCCATCTAAAGTTGACCGCTCTGCCGCCTATGCTGGCCGTTATGTAGCGAAAAACATTGTTGCAGCAGGTTTAGCAGAACGTTGTGAAGTACAGGTGTCTTATGCCATTGGTGTGGCTGAGCCGACCTCTATTTCTATTAATACCTTTGGAACGGGTACCGTAAGCGACGATAAATTAATTACCGCTGTGCGCGATGTTTTTGATTTGCGTCCATACGGCATCACTAAGATGCTCGACTTATTGCATCCAATGTATCAACTGACGTCAGCTTACGGCCACTTTGGTCGCGAGCCTTTCGAACATACTTACACCTGGACTGAAAATGGTGAGCAGAAATCTGAAACCTTCACAGCTTTTAGTTGGGAAAAAACAGATAAAGCTGATGCGCTGCGTTCTGCGGCACGCTAGCGCTGGAGGTTTGACGTTGGACGTTTGAAGAAAGCGTTCTGCAAATTGAAAAGATCAGGGATGAATTATGCGAGAGCATGAAAAGCTACAAGTTTGGCAATTAGGGATGTCGTTGGTATCTAAAGTTTATAGGCTGACAGCGGGATTTCCTAAAGAAGAGAAATTTGGGCTTTGTTCTCAGTTGAGGCGGGCTGCAGTGAGTGTGCCTTCAAATATTGCCGAAGGTAGGGCGAGAAGTAGCAATAAGGATTTTGTTCGGTTTTGTATATGGCTCGAGGCTCTATAGCAGAGATAGAAACGCAGCTGCATATAGCAATCGCACTTGGATATGCGGACAAACCTGATAAGTTTTTTAATTTAACGAATCAGTTGTTTGCAAAAATAACGAATTTAATTAAAACCTTGGATGTTTGAATAGGGTTCATCGAACGTCAAACATCCAACCTCAAACGGCCATAGGCCACTTGGAGTTTAGAACAATGAGCGAATTTACCGATTACAAAGTTGCCGATATTTCCTTGGCAGATTGGGGTAGAAAAGAAATTGAAATCGCCGAAGGTGAAATGCCTGCGTTGATGGCGTTACGTCGAAAATACAAAGTCGAGCAGCCTTTGGCGGGTGCAAAAATCATGGGTTGTATTCATATGACAATCCAAACGGCAGTATTGATCGAAACCTTGATTGATTTGGGTGCAGATGTACGTTGGTCTTCTTGTAATATTTTCTCCACCCAAGACCACGCTGCTGCCGCTATTGCCGCTGCCGGTATTCCTGTGTTTGCTTGGAAAGGTGAAACGGAAGAAGAGTTCTTGTGGTGTATTGAGCAAACCATCTTGAGTGAGAAAGACGGTTCAGACGTGTGGGATGCCAATATTATTTTGGACGATGGTGGCGACCTCACTGAAATGGTTCACAGCAAGTACCCTGATCTCTTAAATGATATTCACGGTATTTCAGAGGAAACCACGACCGGTGTTCACCGCTTGGCAGAAATGATCGAGAAAGGTGAGCTGAAAGTACCTGCGATCAATGTAAACGATTCCGTAACCAAATCGAAGAACGATAACAAATACGGCTGTCGTCATTCACTGAACGATGCTATTAAGCGCGGTACTGACCACTTGTTGTCCGGTAAAAAAGCCTTGGTTATCGGTTACGGTGATGTGGGTAAAGGGTCTGCGGCTTCTTTGCGTCAAGAAGGTATGATCGTAAAAGTGACTGAGATCGATCCTATCTGTGCTATGCAGGCCTGTATGGACGGCTTCGAAGTTGTATCGCCCTACAGCAATGGCGTTAACACAGGTACGCAGGAAGGTATTAATAGAGAGTTGTTGGGCACCACGGATTTGATTGTGACCACGACAGGTAACATTAATGTATGTGATCGTGAAATGTTAAAAGCCCTTAAGTCGGGTGCCGTAGTGTGTAACATCGGTCATTTCGATAATGAGATCGATACGCAGTTCCTGCGCGATAACTATGAGTGGGATGAAGTGAAACCTCAGGTGCATAAAATCTACCGTAATAAGTCAGATAATGATCACTTGATTCTGTTGTCTGAAGGTCGCTTGGTGAATTTGGGTAATGCAACCGGTCACCCATCTCGTATTATGGATGGTTCTTTTGCAAACCAAGTATTGGCGCAAATTTATCTTTATGAGAAAAAATTTGCCGATCTGCCTGCAGCGGAAAAAGCCAACAATATTTACTTGAAAGTGCTGCCGAAAAAACTCGATGAAGAAGTCGCTAAAGATATGGTTGAAGGTTTTGGTGGTGTTATTACTCAGATGACAGAAGATCAAGCGGCATACATCAATGTGAGTGTTGATGGTCCCTATAAGCCAGAGAGCTATAAGTACTGATACGTTGGACGTTTGATGTTGGATGAGTCTGATTTTGCAGCAGCGTCGAGTGTCAAACCTCCAACCTCAAACGAGTGAATAAAATGAGCGAAACAAAACAATTCAGTTTTGAATTTTTTCCGCCCAAAACCGATAAAGGTCGGGAAAAATTACTGACAGTGCGGGATGAGTTAAAGCAATTCAATCCCGCTTATTACTCGGTAACCTATGGTGCTGGCGGTTCGACCCGTGACAACACCAAGGGGATCGTAAAACAATTTTGTAAAGACGGTTTTGATGTGGCACCACACCTCTCCTTTGGTGGTGACGACGAAGAAACCATCATGAATTTGATTCAAGAATATAAAGACGCAGGAGTGAAGCGTATTGTAGCGCTCCGTGGTGATATGCCGTCAGGAATGGGCGTGCAAAAGTTGGTGTACGCCAATGAGCTGGTGGCGAAAATTCGTGAAAACTTCGGTGATTACTTCCATATTGAAGTGGCAGCGTATCCAGAAATTCACCCAGAAGCGAAATCCTACGATGACGATGTGCGTTATCTAAAAGGTAAGTTTGATGCGGGAGCGAATGCGGGTATTACCCAGTATTTCTATAATCCGGATGCCTTTTTCTACTTTATGGATCAGTGCGCTAAGCAAGGGATTACTCAGCCCATTTATCCGGGCATTATGCCGATCACTAACTACACTAACCTGGCTCGCTTCTCTGCAGCTTGCGGTGCGGAGATCCCTCGTTGGGTCGCGAAACGCTTGGAAAGTTATGGGGATGACCAGGAAAGTGTTGTTGCCTTCGGTGTGGATCTGGTCACTGAGCTGTGTGAAACCCTGCTGGAAAACGATGCGCCAGGTTTGCACTTTTACTCTATGAACCAGACCGACCCTATTGCGACGATTTGTCGGAATTTGGGTTTATAGACCGTTCTTTGTCAACCCTCGCGAAGCGAGGGATCTTCTTGAGTTATGCAATATATTGAAAGAGATCCTTCACTGCGCTCAGGATGACACAAGACGATCAAAAGTCTGTCATCCCGAGCATAGCGAGGGATCTCTTGACGTTATATACACTATCAAAAAGATTCTTCGCCTGCCCTCCAAGGATAGAGGGTATTTCAAAAACGCAGGAGCAGTTTTTGATCGCTCAGAATGACAGGTTCTTTTCTTTATGCGTATCCCCCGTATCTACAGCAATCAGTCTCTTACTTCGGGTTCAGTTATTGAACTTGATGAATCAGCCTCGCGCCATTTACTAAAAGTATTGCGGCTCGATATAGGCCGTGAGCTGATTTTATTTAATGGCGAAGGCGGTGAGTACACAGCTGAAATTACTGCAACAACCAAAAAAGTTGCTACGGTAACGCTAGGTGAATTTTCCGAAGAAAATCGGCAATCGCCTTTAAATACCCATTTGGCCATTGGTATTTCTCGTGGTGATCGTTTTGATTGGGTACTGCAAAAAGCCACAGAGTTAGGGGTTACACAAATCACACCGCTCTTTACCGAGCGCTGCGAAGTAAAGCTGAAAGCTGATCGTCTAGAGAAAAAGCTGGAGAGTTGGCGGCAGATTACCTTGAGTGCCTGTGAGCAGTGCCAACGAAATATCCCGCCTGTTTTCAATAATGCTATGTCGTTTGCAGATTTTCTTGCGCAAGATGACAGCGAATTAAAACTGGTGCTGCATCATCGCAGTGAAAAAACTCTCCAAGAAATGTCACAAAGCCTCGGATCAGTTTCCTTGTTAATTGGCCCAGAAGGCGGTCTAAGTGAGGAAGAAATTCAGCAAGCGGATGGTAAAGGCTATGAACACCTAACCATCGGTCCGCGAGTTTTTCGTACGGAAACAGCACCTATTGTTGTGTTGTCTTTACTGCAGCAGCAATGGGGTGATTTCTAGCTTCGCCATCCTGAATATACCTGTAGGTCGGGCTTTAGCCCGACAAGTAACTGATTAAAAATATCGCTAATGTCGGCCTGAAGGCCGACCTACGGAGTGGTGTAAAGAGCGAAAGACGATTTGAATCTCCCGTTCGGCATCTCTCATCTCTCGTCTCCCGTCTTTCATCTCACATCTCACGCCCCCGGCCTAAAATCTTTTCGAATCTTATGGGCCATCTTCTCTGTGGCTCTCACTAAGGCATCAATAATCCCTGCTTCAAATGCGGCATGCCCTGCATCGCGAATAATTTCTAGCTCTGCATTGGGCCAAGCTTGGTGTAGTGCGTAGGCGTTATCCAGCGGGCACACCATATCGTAGCGGCCATGAATAATAATGCCGGGAATATTCGCAATGGCGGCGGCATTTTTCACCAGTTGGTTTTCTTCCATAAAGCTGTTGTTCACAAAATAGTGTGCTTCAATGCGAGCAAGGGCCAGCGCGGTGTGAGGGTCAGCAAAGTGATGCACTACATCTTCATTAGGGCGCAAGGTGGCGCAGCGGCCTTCCCAAACAGACCAGGCTTTTGCTGCGGCCATTTTTTGAATTTCGTTATCCCCAATGAGCTGCTTGTAATAAGCGGAAATAAAATTGTTTCGTTCAATTTTGGGAATGGGTTTTACGTAGTCTTGCCAATATTCGGGATACACATGGGCAGCACCACCTTCATAGAACCAATCCAGGTCTCGCTTGCGGCAGAGAAAGATGCCCCGCAGCACCATGGCTAACACATTCTCTGGGTGAGTTTCCGCATAGGCCAGGGCTAGTGTCGACCCCCATGAACCACCAAAGAGCATCCACTGTTTTACCTGCAAGTGATCTCGCAGCACTTCCATATCGGCCACAAGTGCTTGGGTGGTATTGTTTTCTAAATTGGCGTGAGGTGTGGAGCGGCCAGCGCCCCGTTGGTCGAAAATAATAATGCGGTAGAGCTCTGGGTCGAAGAAACGGCGGCTCTTGCTGTCGCAGCCCATACCGGGGCCGCCGTGGATAAAAATAACGGGAACCCCATCGGGGTTCCCGCATTCTTCGTAGTAGAGCTGGTGAGGTTCTTCTACTGCCAAATGGCCACTGTTGTAAGGTTTAATCTCAGGATACAGTGGCCGCATAAAGTGTCTCGCTTTAATTAATCGTGGGAACCTCGCTAGGTCCGCCTTGCAGGATTGGAGTTGCTGATTTGCTCTCTGCATTGTAGACCAGATTCAACCAGCTGCCGTTGGCGGTGGCGTGGCGAATAATGGGCCGTTCATTTCGTTGTAGAGCCTGATAATCTTCAGAAGAGATCATCAGAGATTCATTGTTTTCCTGAAGGTAGGCATCGGCGGAGGTCAGCTCTGGTAAGGCCTGGGTGCTGCGGATATTGGCATCTTCCAATAGGCTCTCAGCAAAAGGCGCCGCAGCGGTTGCAAGGGCGTCGCCTTCCAGCTCAAAAGGGAAGTGTTCGCTGAAATTGCCTTGATAGCTGTAAATCAGATCGTTGTCGCTGTTGCGTAAGGCAATATGGATGCGGGCCTTTTCGCACGTGGCACCGGCAATAGAAACGGACATAGAATCCAGGGAGCTAGTATCGCTAAAATGCAGGTGGCGAGAACGCTCTACATCGCAGGCGCTGCCGTACATGTTTTGGCTGCTCACAAACATGGCTAAAGATACACCGGTAAAAAACAGAATTGTTGTTATTATTTTCATTGTTTTCTCTCTCGCGTTTGGCGTGATGAGGAGTATTCGCTAATTTTATAAACCCTATTCATTGCAGTGTAAAGGTTAAATATTAAGCAAGATGGCTAAAATGTTAACTAGTTGCCCTTGGTGTATCGGCGATCCGATCTATCAAGACTATCATGACAAGGTTTGGGGAGTACCTGTCTATGACGACTTGGAACTCTTTGCCAAGTTAATCCTCGATGGCGCGCAAGCGGGTTTATCCTGGATCACTATCCTGAAAAAGCAGGAAGGCTACTATCGAGCCTTTAAAAACTTCGACGCCAAAAAAATCGCCTGCTTTACCGAGAAAGACGTTGAGCGCCTGATGCAAGATTCAGGCATCGTCCGTAACCGCCTAAAAATCCAAAGCACCATTGGCAACGCCAAAGCCTTTCTAGAGATTCAAAAAGAACAACGCTTCAGCGATTTTCTCTGGCAGTTTGTGGATGGTAAACCTATTCAAAATAACTGGAAGACCATGACCGAAGTCCCCACAGAAACCCCAGAATCCCAAGCCATGAGTAAAGCCCTAAAAAAAGCCGGCTTTAAATTTGTGGGGCCGACAATCTGTTATGCCTTTATGCAGGCAGTGGGTATGGTGAATGATCACTTGGTGAGTTGCCCTAGGCATAAAGATTTGAAGTAATAGTTATTTAGGAGTTAGGGGATTAACAGAAATGGAAAGGGCGTTTGATCCCATCATTTCCAAATAAGGATTTTTATTTGTGGAAAGTTTACTGTATCTTTTTTGTGAAGAGTAACTACTAAATCGCTTCGGCTAGAGTTTACTAGGAGCGGTAAATATTACATTGATATATGAAATATATTCCAGAAGTTGAAAGTTTTTTAAACGATACTGAAAAGCTTGGCGGGGTTAGCGATGGTGAACACTGGTTTGTAACTGAAGAGTGGGCTGCAACCTTTAGGGAGCACTTAAAGATTTTATTGGAACTTGCCGAAAATGATGTGCCCCAAGCCCAATATCAGGTTGGTGTAATATACTCGTGTGGCTATATATACTCTAGTGAAGACGAAGCTCTTAAAAATAGTGAAGACGATCGAATAAAACTGAGTTATTGGTTTGAGCGTGCAGCAAGAGGCGGTGTGTATGTTGCGATAGATAATTTATTGGCACTTGGGGTCGGTAAAGAGTCAGAAAGACTTAGATCTTTGTACTTAGAAAATAATGAAAATTACCCCTTGACGGCGGCTCCAAGTAAAGAATGGGAAGAAAACTTGAAGCAATTTTCTAAGATAGCATACCCCAATACTTAATTTTCACCTTATAAGATCGTTAGAATTTTATGATCAAACCAATCACGCAAGATGACATCATAGAGCTATCAAAGCTTTATTCTTCTGTATTTTCGGAGCCGCCATGGAATGAGGTATGCGAGACTTCGTGGACGCAGGAACGATTAGAAATAATTTTCAACTCCCCAAACTTTGAGGGCTTTTTGTACGAAGAGAACGGTAAGTCAATAGGTGCGGTATTTGGTAGAGGGAATAGCTTTAAAGGAAATAAAGAGTTGGAAATAGTGGAGCTATTTGTCTCATCGGATAAACAATCTAAAGGTATTGGCTCAAAGCTTATTGAAGAAGTTGAAAATTCAATAAAAAGTCGTGGTTATAAGGGTACTGTTCTTTTGACCGCTAGGTGTGCGCCAGCGTATAAGTTTTACTGTAATAAAGGATATAAAAGCGCAGAGGATATGAGGGTGTTCAAAACTCTGTATCGTGAATTTTAGAGTTTTAGCGAGAACCTGTAGTTTTCTTATCGCGTTGAGCAGGCTTTCTGATATCTCATCTGCAAAATTCCATCGCCGGCATTATCTATTATGATTTCTTTAATCACCCGCCTATTCCCACTATGGGCAATATTATTCTCACTGCTTGCCTATTGGGCGCCTTCCTATTTTTCCAACTTTAAAAGTTGGATCATTCCATTGCTTATGCTCATTATGTTTGGCATGGGTTCAACCCTAAAGTTTGATGATTTTTACCGTGTTTTACAGTTAAAGCGCGTTGTCGGGCTTGGGGTGTTGTTGCAATACAGTGTGATGCCCTTTGCGGCTTTTGCTGTGTCTTATTTATTCGGGCTGCCATTGGATCTGATGGTGGGTATGGTTCTGGTGGGGAGTGCTTCCGGTGGAACCGCGTCGAATGTGATTTGTTATTTGGCGAAAGGGGATGTGGCGCTTTCTATCAGCTTAACCCTTGTTTCGACCTTGTTAGCTGTATTTATGCTGCCTGCATTAACTTGGCTGTATGTGGGGGAGTCTGTTCCTGTGCCAGCACTGAGTATGTTGCTTTCTGTTGGAAAGATTGTGATTTTGCCGGTGTTGGCAGGCTTGATTATCAATACGCTATGGGGCTCGAAGCTTGAACGAGTGGGTAGTGTCTTCCCATTGATTTCTGTTGTGGGGATTGTGTGTGTTATCGCGATTATCGTGGCGTTAAACCAAGCTAAGATCACCAGTGTTGGTCTGCTGCTAGTTGCCGCTATTGCCTTACATAATGCTATTGGCCTACTTGGCGGGTATTGGGGTGCGAAGTGCTTAGGGTATTCCGATAAGATGGCTAGAACATTAAGTATTGAAGTGGGTATGCAAAACTCTGGGCTGGCTGTTGCCCTAGCCTTAAAATATTTTGGCCCTATGGCCGCTATGCCAGGGGCCTTGTTCAGTATTTGGCATAACCTGACAGGATCAGTGTTGGCGAGCGTTTGGAGTCGCAATATATTGGTGATGGATAGCTCTGTAGAGCGGTAATGTTTGTGTAGTCTTAACCAAATGGCTCAAGCACAGTTGATCAAGTTGAAACTTAAGAAGAATTTCGTCACTCCAGCGAAAGCTGGAGTCTAGCAATGAAATTGTAAGTACTTGATTCAGGGCGTTATTTTTTAGGGCTGGATACCTGCGTTCGCAGGTATGACGGATCCTACGTTTGCAGATATGGCGATACTCTTAAACATGAGGGCTTTGGTGTTATGCCTCTGCTGAGTTGTTGTACAATCCCTTCGCAAATTATTCCGCTATACCGATCAACTACCTTATCAACGACACCTGCGATTTTATAAGTCTTATGTACCCTGTCCCTTTAGAATCACTGCCTGAAAAACGGCGTAAAGTTGCTCTCTTTATCGAGAGCGATATTGTTGTTCGTACCATTATTGGTTTAATTGTTCTTAATGCCATTATCTTGGGTTTTGAAACCGATAAGGCCATGGTTGAGCAATATGGCGAATGGTTGAGCTTGGCAGATACGGCATTGCTGTGTGTTTTCACTATTGAACTCGCCGTCAAATTCTATGCTTACCGTTTGAATTTTTTCCGATCAGGCTGGAATATCTTTGACTTCTTGATTGTGGGTATCGCCTGGGTGCCTGCAAGCGGGCCGTTTGCGGTGCTGCGTGCCTTCCGTATTTTGCGAATATTGCGGTTGCTGTCCATGGTGCCGCAGATGCGGCGGGTGATATCGGCATTGGCCTACTCAATACCGGGAATGTCGTCGGTGCTAGGGGTGTTGGTACTGGTTTTTTATGTGTGCGCGGTTTTGTCCACAAAGTTATTTGGTCAGCATCCTGATCCACTCATGCAGGAATGGTTTGGCACCATCGGAGCATCGGCTTATACCCTGTTCCAGATTATGACTCTAGAAAGCTGGTCCATGGGTATCGTTAGGCCCACCATGGAATTGTATTCCTGGTCTTGGATGTTCTTTGTTCCCTTTATTGTGATTACCAGCTTTGCCGTGCTTAATTTATTTATCGGGATTATTGTAGATGCTATGCAGCTCACCAAAGTTGAAGACTTGGATGAAGAAAAAGAAGAAATACAAAAATTTACCCACCAAGAAATGGAAGTGCTGAGTCAGCAGATGAGTGAAATGATGGAGCATGTAAAAGGCTTGCAGCAAACTATTGATCGTTTAGAAAACAAAAACTATAAAGAGTAAGTGAATTTCCATGAAGTACTTACTGGTCTACATATCGCTTTTGTTGGCTTCTTGTGCAGGTACGCCTAGCGGTATTTCTGCAGTTGAAAACTTTTCCTTGGAACGGTATTTGGGCGATTGGTATGAAATCGCGCGGTTAGATCATTCATTTGAGCGAGGATTGCATAAGGTAACTGCCAATTATTCTTTAAATACCGATGGTAGTGTAAAGGTTATCAATAAGGGATTTTCTGAAGAAACTAACCAATGGGAAGAAGCCGTTGGTAAGGCGCGCTTTGTTGGTAACGAGAATACGGGGCATTTAAAAGTTTCTTTTTTTGGCCCCTTCTATGGTTCCTACGTTATTTTTAAACTACATGAGTATTACCAGTATGCTTATGTAACCAGCTATAATCGAGAGTATTTATGGCTGCTTTCAAGAACGCCAAGCGTAGAATATTCTATTAAAAACGACTTTATTCGAACTGTAACCGAAAAGGGTTTCGATACGAATGAACTTATTTTTGTAAAACAAGATTGATTAAAGGCAACAGGCTCAGTTCTGTAGTGTTTTTCTTCGTAGATTGAAATATTAGAACCCAATACTCGAGTATCAAAAATTATGTCGCTCCCACCTTGCCCAAAATGTAATTCAGAATATGTCTATGAAGACCAGTCAAATTTGGTCTGTCCTGAATGTGGCTACGAATGGAATCCAACGGAGTCCAACGATGAAGATACCTTTGTTGCCCGAGATAGTAATGGCGCTATTTTAGAAGCAGGCGATAAAGTCACGCTTATCAAAGACCTTAAGGTAAAAGGCAGCTCTCAGGTGCTTAAAATTGGTACTAAGGCCGTGATAAGAAGAATTGTAGAAGGCAAGGACCATGAGCTTGATTGTAAGCTGCCTGGGGTTGGGGAGATGATGGTGACGGCTAAGTTTGTTAAGAAGGCTTAGTTAAGAAGATACGGTTGAGCAGAAGGTTAGGTAAAAGTTAAAGGATGGTGCTGTTGTAGCCCGTGTAGAGCGCAGCGGCCCGCGTTTTTTTTGGAATTAGCTCCGGATTTCGCTTACCGCTACGGGCGGCGGGTATTTCAAAAATCGCAGGAGCAATTGAGTTATAGATAAAATTTGGGTGTTGTTTCCCCGCGTGCCGCTGCGCTCTACACGGACTACACCTCATGAAAAAAAACGCCGGCGAAAGCCGGCGTTTTTACATCTCTCATCTAGCGTCTTTCATCTCACCGCTTACGCCAGTTTGGTATTTTTCGCACGCTTACGATCACTCTCAGTCAGGATCTTCTTACGTAGACGAATGCTTTCCGGTGTGACTTCTACCAGTTCGTCATCTTCAATAAATTCTAACGCTTGCTCAAGTGTATGCTTGATAGGCGGGGTTAGGGTTAGGGCTTCGTCGGTACCGGAGGCGCGCACATTGGTGAGCTGCTTGCCCTTGGTTGGATTCACAATCATATCGTTAGAGCGTGAATGGATGCCGATAACTTGCCCTTCGTACACTTCGTTGCCGTGGCCTAAGAACAGGCGGCCGCGATCTTGCAAATTGAACAGTGCGTAGGACAGGGTTTTACCTTTTACCATGCTGATGAGTACACCGTTCTGTCGACTGACAACGTCACCTTCTTTTACTGGGCCGTAGTGGTCGAAGACGCTGGTCATAATGCCAGAGCCAGAGGTAAGCGTGAGAAATAATCCACGGAATCCAATGAGACCACGAGAAGGCACAATAAACTCCAGTTTTACACGGCCCTTGCCGTCGGGTTCCATGTTGGTCATCTCGGCTTTGCGCAAGCCCAGCTCTTCCATAATGGAGCCTTGGTGCTCATCTTCTACGTCGATGACAACGGCTTCGAAGGGCTCGTGAATCTCACCGTCTACGTTTTTCTGAATAACTTCTGGGCGAGACACGCCCAGCTCGAAGCCTTCGCGACGCATGGTTTCAATCAATACAGACAAATGCAATTCACCGCGACCGGAAACAACAAATTTATCGGCAGTATCACCTTGCGTTACGCGCAGAGCAACGTTGTGAATCAATTCTTGATCCAAGCGCTCTTTAATATTACGCGAGGTGACGTACTTGCCTTCTAAGCCTGCAAATGGTGAGTCATTTACCTGGAAGGTCATGCTTACAGTGGGCTCGTCCACGCTTAAGGCGGGGAGGGCATTAATATTCTCAGGGTCGCAGAGGGTGTCGGAAATACTTAGGCCGTCGATGCCTGTGATACACACAATATCGCCAGCAGAAGCCAGTTCGGTTTCTACCCGCTCAAGGCCGTGGTAACCCATCACTTTTAATATTTTAGCTTTGCGGTTGTTACCCTGGTTGTCTGCCACAACCACTTGTTGATTGGGCTTGAGTGTACCGCGTGTGATACGGCCAATGCCGATAACGCCTACATAGCTGTTATAGTCCAGCGCAGAAACTTGCATTTGGAACGGCGCTTCGACGTCGACATCTGGGGCCGATACTTGTTCGGTGATCATCTCAAACAGCGGGGTCATGTCGTCGGCCAGTTCGTCTGGTTCGTTACCGGCGATGCCATTTAGTGCCGAGGCGTAAATAATTGGGAAGTCCATTTGCTCGTCGGTGCCGCCTAGGCGGTCGAACAAATCAAATACTTGGTCGATCACCCAGTCTGGGCGTGCGCCGGGGCGGTCAACCTTATTCACTACTACGATGGGATTTAGGCCCTTTTCAAACGCTTTAGAGGTAACGAAGCGGGTCTGTGGCATGGGGCCGTCTACGGCGTCTACCAGTAGCAGTACTGAATCCACCATGGAGAGAACGCGCTCTACTTCACCGCCGAAGTCGGCGTGGCCCGGGGTGTCTACGATGTTGATACGGTAGCCGTTCCACTCGATGGCGGTGTTTTTCGCCAGAATGGTAATGCCGCGCTCTTTTTCCTGGTCGTTGGAGTCCATGATGCGCTCGGCACCTTCGTCTTTACGGTCCAGGGTGCCAGACTGGCTCAGCAGCTTGTCTACCAGGGTGGTTTTACCGTGGTCAACGTGGGCGATAATGGCGATATTGCGGAGGTTTTCGATACTCACAGGACTTCTCTCAGGTGGGGCGCGGTTATGCTACCGTGAACAAGCAGGCACAAAACAGGGCACAAAAAATATACAGGCGGAAAAAGGGCGCGATTATAGAGGTAATCGCGCCCTTTGCCTATGGCGTAACGGGGATGAGCTGGCTGGGCTGACCGGTGGTGGGTTAGGGGGCGAGAATTCCAAGGCTAAAACAGTTCGGCGCCTTCGTCTTCGTCCTCTGTGAGGGGCTCTTGAGGAGTGTCTTCTTGTAGGCGAGGGTTTTTCCGGCGGTTGGTGTGCCAGGGGTCTGAAGAGATGGTGAAGTTTTCTAGGTTGCCCTTTAGTTGTAGAGCCAATTTCTCGAGGTCATCTTTGGAGACTGCGTGAAGTTGAGAGTCTTCTAGGGTTTCTTTATTGAGTTCCCCAAGGCCTTGTACCGCGTGGCTGGCCTGTTCCGCACTGCTGATTTGCTGCTGAGCAGAAGAGCCGATACTGCTGGCTGAATGTTCGATACGGGCAATGATTTCTACCAGTTGCTGTAGGCGCTCGGTAACTTCTTTAGATAGCCCCTGGTTTTCTCGGGAGGATTCCGCGCTTTCTGTCACTACCCCGAGCATGTCATTGGCATAGCCCTGGATTTTTTCCAGCATTTGCTGGACCTCGTCGGTGGCGTCGCGGGTACGTGCTGCGAGGGAGCGCACCTCATCGGCCACCACGGCAAAGCCTCGGCCTTGCTCGCCTGCTCGGGCTGCTTCGATGGCTGCGTTGAGGGCTAAGAGATTGGTTTGCTCTGCGATGCTGTTGATCACTTCCACAATAGTCGTGATTTGATCGGTCTCTTGCTTTAGCTCTGCCATGGCGGTTTCTGCGTGGGTCATGTGCTCGCTGAGGCGGTTGACTACAGTATTGGTACTGGTCATGGAGCGTTGGCAGTCTTGAACGCTGGTGTTGCCTTCTGTGGAGTCTTGGGTGATGGCCACCGATTGCTCGGCAATATCGTTGGACTGGCTAGAGATAGCATCCATGGCTTCCATCATACTGCTGGAGTAATTTGCCTGGAGTAGCGCTTTTTGCGTGGTGTTACTGTAGCTGTCGGCCAGTTCCTGGGACATGGGGATTAAGCGGGCAGCGGATGACATGGCATTGGTGACGATATCTTCCGTGCGTTTCAACACTCGGGTGAGTTCTTCGGTGGCGGGTTGAAGCTCGCTGGGGGCGTTGTCGAAGCGGGTGGTGAGGTCCAGGTTTTCTCGATCGACAATCTCAGAGACGGCATCATGAAAACGATTGGTGCGGGCTTGGCTGACTTGATTGGCTCCCCAATAGAGAAAGCCTAATAGCATGGCGTCTTTCACCAGTAGCAGCCAAATGTTGTTGAAGAAGCTCACCAGCAGTATGTCGCTGATGAGAACAACAACGGCGGCGATGATATAGAGCTGGTTGCGGCGCATGGGATTGCCTTTGTGCAATTAATGAAATTCGTCTGTGAGCTTTTTTTCGCTATTACTTTAAATATCGGCAATGGCTGAGGATTCTTCAAGCTTGAAGGGTTAAGACCGAAGGCTGATTAAGGGTTATTTGGGTTGAGGAGTGTAGGTGTTGCGGCCTGCGTTTTTGGCGTCGTAGAGGTGTTGGTCGGCGCGGCTGAGTACCGATTTCCAGGGCTCTCTGTTGCTCGGCTCGAAGCAAGAAAGGCCCATGCTGAGGGTGAGGTAGCCGAAGTCAGATTTGCAATGAGGGAAGGATTCACGGCCCATGGCGTCGATAATCCGCTGGGCTAAATGCTGCACGCCGTCGAGGTTGGTTTCCGGCATGATAATGGCGAATTCTTCGCCGCCATATCGGTACACTCGGTCTTCATCTCGTACCGTAGATTTTAAAATTTGCGCCACAAACTGTAGGGCTACATCCCCTTGTGGGTGGCCGTAGTGATCGTTGTACTTTTTGAAGTAGTCGATATCCAGCATGGCCACAGAATATTGGTGATTCATGCGTAGGGCGTTTTCATGGGTAAAGTTGATATCTACTTCCATGGCCCGGCGGTTGCCTACGTGAAGGAGACTGTCTTCCATGGCGAGGGCTTTGAGGTTTTCGTTGGCGTTTTGTAGTTCTGCGGTAGCGGTATCAATATGGGCATCAATAATGGCCTGTTGCTCTTCAATAAGTTGTCGGTAGGCGGGCATCAGTACATATTCAGACACCACGTCGACTACTCGGCCTTCGTTGTCTATGACCGGCAGGTGGCGGATATGGTTGGTCTCCATAATCACCAGAGCCTCATACAGGTCTGCATTAAACGAGATGCAGTGAGGATTGGGAGTCATAATATCTGTCAGGGCGGGAGAGGATAAAGGTAGCTCTTGATTCAGTAGTCGCAGGAGGCAGCGAGTGAAATCGTATTCGGTGACAATGCCCAGAGGTTTGCCGTCGTCACTGGCGATGACGACACAGGAGCGGGAACTGGCACTGATCAGTTGGAGCGCAGCAATTACGGTGCAGTCTGGCCCTACAATGAGGGCGTCCATAGCCAGTGAATCTCTGAGTTGGATGGGCATACCGGTCTATCTACCTAGGGGTTGAGGCGTCTATTCCTCTTGTGAGTATAGATAATTTTTAAGAAAAGTTACTTTTGCCCTTCTTTGTCGCCTATTGCTTTGTTTTCGGGGCGGTAAACAGCAATATTCTCGTAGCCTTCGTCGAGCAAGTGAGAAGCATGAAGGCGGCTCATAACGCCTCGGTCGCACCACAGTAGGTAGCGTCTGGATTTATCCAGCTCGGCGAAAGCGGTGCTGAGTTGGTAAAACGGCTGTGGAGCGAGAGCGACATCGGCTGGTAGAGACGTCTCATCGAAGGGGTGTAATTCCTGTTCGTTGGGGTGGCGAATATCTAGCACGGTATCGCCTGCTTGTGGGGTGGGGATCAGTTCGACCTCTTTGGTGTTTTCGCGAGATTTATCAAACTGGATATCCACAATACTCATGATGGCCGCATTTTCGACGGCAGCGTCCAGGGCGGCGAAATCAAATTTTTCTTCTTCTGCCGCGATTTTTAATGGGTTGGCGCGAGTGGTGGGTTTCTTGGAAATTACTGCACAGTATTCCGGCATGGCGGCTGCAAATTCTTCGGCGCCAATTTTCCGTGTAGTGTCGATGATTTCTGTTTTGTCCGACACAATCAGTGGGCGAAGTACCAGAGTGTCGGTGACGGAATCAATGCACTGTAAATTTTTTAACGTTTGGCTCGAAACTTGGCCAATGGCTTCGCCGGTAACCAAGGCAGAGGTGTCTATAGCTTCAGCTACTTTACTGGCGGCGCGGAGCATCATGCGCTTGAGCACAACCCCCATTTGTGAGTTCTCTACGTTTTGTAGAATTTCTGTGACAACCCCTTCAAAGGGAACGGAAACAAATTTCACTTTTTGCGTAGAGCCGAACTGGCGCCACAAATAATAGGCAATTTCTTTCACGCCGATTTCGTGTTCCCGCCCCCCCAAATTAAAAAAGCAAAAATGGTTAGTCACGCCACGACGCATCATTAAGTAACTGGCAACGGTAGAGTCAAAACCGCCAGAAATCAGGGTGAGCACCGATTCTTGAGTGCCAATAGGGAATCCCCCTAGGCCTTCCCAGCGTTGGTTCACCAAAAATAATTTGTCGTCTTTGATTTCTGCGTTGAGCTCAATATCGGGGTTGTTAAGGCGAACCCCAAGATTGTCGGTGCGGGCTTTAATAACACCGCCGAGAATGCGTTCGGCTTCGGTGGAGGTGAAATCGTGTTTGCCGGAGCGCTTAATGCGAATACAAAAAGTTTTGCCTTTAACGTCGTCGGCAAAGCGTGTTGCGGCCAGTTCACCGGCAGCTTCTAAGGTTTCTAAGGGCCAGGCTTGAACCCGACTGAAATTAGCAATACCAGGGGTGCGTGCGAGAACGTCGGCAAACTCTGTGGCTTTGTGCTCGTCTTCCCCGGGGGCTTTCACCAAAATGCGATCCCACTGGGGGACCACTTCCAAGCCACGCTCGCAGAGAGGCCGCAATTGCTTGCGGATATTGTTACCCAGCTGGCGAGTCCAGCGTTGGCGCACGTTGCGGCTTTTGATACTGATTTCGGGAAAGAGCTTGACGATAAACTGCATGATCTTGCGGCCTGCGAGAGGTGTTTTCAGGGGAGGGGCGCATTATCTGAGGTGGCTGGGGATAAGTCCAGTGCAGGGAGCGGTGGTAGCGAAAGGGTGGTTTAGGCCTTCGCTAATTCATGTTTAAGCCAATTGACGGCCTCATCGTAGTCATAGAACTGGCAGGCATTAATTTTTTTGGGGCGGGGGGTTTCTAGCACCATTTTGTTGATTTTGGCCATGCTGGGGGATCGCTCAACAATGGCGCAGGCAATAAAATAGCCGCTGGTGTGCATTTTTACCTGAAAATCGAAACCCAGGGTGTATTGGTTGATCTTGTTAACCAGTGCCGCTGTATTAGAGCCTTGGCTATTAAGGAAGTGGTTAATGCTGTCGAAATCATTGCCGTCTAGCTCAGCGCCGTCATCAATCACAAATTCATAGATGGCTTCCTCTTCAAGCGCCGTGATGGTGGCGAACTTGAGGCGTGTCTGCTCCCCCGATTTCATAGCGAACTCTTCTACTGCATCCTAGTGTTGTTGAGTATGGTGTCAAATATGACTTTTGTCTTATTCCCATAACTTTACCACAGTGAGTGAGCTCAGTAATGCTTCATTTAGGCTAGTTAGGGGGCGTATTTGCTCTATGAAAGTTGTCGCATGGAGTCGTCAGAGTTTGGCTATGCTTAAGGCTAGATCTTTTAGCTTGAGGAACCCTCTAGTGCATAAATCTCTGCTTGCTGTCTTTCTGGTCAGTATCGTCGTGATGACCATTTATGAAATGCTAAAACAATTTGTTTGGCCGGATATTGGTATTTGGGAATCTCACATTATCACGATTATTTTTACTTCTGTTTTGGCAACCGTTTGCTCTTACTTTGTGGAACTGCATTTACAGCGAGTTAAAGAAAAATCTGATAGGGAGAGGCTCGACGTTTTCAGAGAAACTATGCACAAGGTGACAGATATTCTCGGAAACTTTATGAATAATATGTTGTATTTTAAAGAAGAAATTGAATCTCTTAATGAGCATGATCAGCAGCTCTACGGAAAAGTTGTGAAAGAACATAGCGATCGTATTCGTGAATTGGGTGACTTGGAAAATGTGACTATTGATGAGATAAGGAAGCACTAAATTTCAAGTGCTTCCTGTATCTAGTTTTTATTTTTGGAATATACAAACTCACTGAATAAGTTCAACAACCGGCAGTTCAAAGTTACCCGATTGAATATTTTCATTGGCTCCATAAACTCTGACAGATAAGGTAAATTTTCCTTCTGGGGTGGGGAGCCAGTTTGATTCTAGCTCTGCGCCAGGGCTTGTGTGCTGCATGTAAATAGTTAGAGAGCCATCATTGTTGTATTCCAGAAAGTCTGAACGATCTCCAATGGAATAGCGGTCTAAAACATTATCAGCTAAAAATTGCTCTCCATCGTAAAGGGTTAGAGACCAGAGGTAGCTGTCAGAGGGTAAATTTTCTGGCGCGAAATGAATTTGATAGGAATTTCCTCCTGAGTAGTCAGCGCCGCTAGTGGATTTAGAATTGAGGAAGTAGGCGGTTTCCGATAGAGGCATAGCGTAAGTTCCATACCAGGCAATGACTGCCCGATAGGCATAATCAGTACCATAGTTGCCTATGCGATTATCCGGAATGCTCCAGCCATTTTTTCTCGCGCCAAAGCCTGTTGGAAATTGAATGGCATTTCTGGCGGCGTTAATTCCTTGGTTAATGGCAGATTGTGTGTCTGCGTCGAAGTCATTGATGGAGAATTCTTTATCAGAACCTACGTTTAATATTGCAATCTCTTCTAGGATTTCAATTTCATCCTCTTCGAAGCTGTGAAATTGCATCATGAAATTCATATAAGAAAAGAAATCCGGTGAATTACTTGATTTAACATCGAACTCCATTGGCCATTCAGTTGCTTCGGCAGGCTCAGGGGAGACTGAACCCGTATACTCACTGAGTGGCAACACCATTACTTGACTTTGGTAGGCTAACGCTTGAGGAACGTCGCTTTCACCGTCTACGCCTATGCGTAAGAAACCCAATACTACGGATGAATTTGATTCGATGACGGGAAGGTTGTCCGTATTTTCAAAGCTATTAATATCCCAATCAGGGCCAGCAAGAATAACGTTCTGCATGCTGGCGCCTTTTTGTTCTTCAGCAATTAGCGGTAGGTTGTTCGTGAAGATATTTAGTAGTTGGATTGAAAAATATCGATCAGGAACTTCAGGAATGCTGATCATAACAGGCTCAGCGCGAAGATCAAACATAATGGATGAGTTGAGAGTGTCATTGTTTGGTCCAATGATTTCTCTATCCGCAGCTGTTAGGAGGTGCGTTTTATGAACAAAGGTGTTTGCGCCTATTTCAGTATTTGGCCCTAAGTACTCTCTAACCAGTTTGAAATGCTCTACGAGTGGAAGCCCAAATACATAAGCTTGCTGAGTAATGCCTGCGATATCAGGCTGGGTTTCAATCGATGAGCCGGTGCTGTCTGTAGGGGCTGAGGAGATTTTAGGTGAGCTGCTGGAATCATTACAGGCTGATAAAAGAGAGGCTATTATCAGACTAAATATCAGTGTTATAGCATGCGTGAATGCTTTTGAAGGTGTTAGATATTGCATGGTTTGCCTTTTTCAGTGATTGACTATTCGCAGAATTAGACAAGCTAGAAAAAGAGTACCTCCAAAATATTTATAACTTTATTTCTGGAAATAAAAAAACGGCAAGCCTGTCCTTGGCTTGCCAGAAAAGCATTAATATCAATAATTAATGCCCAAGCGGAATGAATATTAGATACTTAATTTGATTGATGTTCTTCTAGATAAATAATCTTGTCTTCTTGGTTATATTGAGCTGTTAAATTAAAGAGAGATTCAATTTTTCTTAGTGTGGCTTCTTGGTTGTTAATACTGATTACCGCGACAACCTTGGTGTCGCCAAGTTTTTTGTTGGCGAGCTTTGTCTGCTTTTTAAAATGCTTGTTTAAATCTGAAATTACTTTAGAAAGAGGCTCTCCGTTATAGATCAATTTTTTGTTGCGCCAGGATAGACTTTCTCGAGCGTTTGTGTCCTTCGTGGTTATCTCTGTGGTTTCTTTACTTAATAGCGCAGATTTATCTTTAGTCAGGGTAACAGCTTCAATTTCTGGGGAGCTTGCGGATGAAACTCTCACCTTTCCTTCAAGTACGATAACAGAGGAGGATTCAGGGCTGTTTTTTACGGAAAACTGGGTGCCGAGTACGCGAACACTAACTTCACGGCCTTTTACGGAGAATGGAACCCCTTTAATTTTTTTGACATTAAAGAAGGCCTCACCATCGATTAGCTCAACTTCGCGGTTATCGTTACTAATACTGACGTGAATTTTAGAATTGGAGTTTAGTGTGGCCGAAGATCCATCTTTTAGTTGGTAGGTTTTAATTTCCCCATGATGAGTCAAAAAGATATCGTTCTGAACGGAATTGCCACTGAGTGAAAATACACCAAGTCCTACAAATGAAACCAATAGTATGCTTGTCAACGACACGGTTAGAGCTTTGTATTGTGCCCAGTATTGAGATAAGTACTGACTAAAGCTATAGGAAAATGTCTCGGAACTAGGGCTACTGAAACCAAAACCACTGAAACTAGAACTACTACATGTTTCGATGGTTTCTTGTGAGGTTAATTTTGAACTGTTCGTCCACAGCCATTCGGCGCGTAAGTAGGCGATTTGATTTTCTGGGCTGCGATGGAGCCAGGACAAAAACTCATCTTCAAGATGATCATCTTCATTGGGATTGTCTGAGCTTAATTTTACAATCCATTCGGAAGCTTGCTTGCGAGCAAGTTTTTGCTTTGAGGATACTTGATTCACAGCAATATTCTCTTAAGTGATGTGTTGAGGGAGAGATACATCATTCTCTTACTTCCTATCCAGGTCTTGATTTAGGCGGTGTAGTGCTCCCATCAAGTGTTTTTCTACAGTGCTAACAGAAATGTTGAGAGTTTGGGCGATCTCTTTATAAGATTTGTGTTCAACACGGCTTAACAAAAAAGCACGCTTCCATTTGGCTGGAAGTTTATTAACGGATTCTTCTAATTTCGTTAAATCTCTCTGTGCTTGAAGCCCAAACTCAGGGGGGGGAGTAAGCTCATCGCTATGTTCGAGCTGCTGATAAGCTTCGTGACGGTTGCGTTTTCTCAACCGGTTAAGGGCAACATTCTGCGCGGTTTGGTACAGATATGCCCGTGGGTTGGATATACGCTCAAGGTCTTCTACGCCAAGAATATTGTGGAAAGTGTCTTGCACGATATCCTCAGTCTCTCCTACAGAGTGGAATTTGGCCGAGATGAAGCGTTTTAGCTCTACTGCGTATTTTTCGTAGAGTGATGTCACAAAAGTTTGCTTCATTGAGCGTGCCTGGTTTGATGCCTTGTAGTTGTCTGGGTATACGCTTCATGGTTAACCCCCTGCTGCGGTATGCCGGGGTTCTTCACTTTGGGTTTAATATTACAGCCCTATCTGAGTAGACACCTCAGTCATGAATTACCTCCAAAAATTGTATATTATTCCTGTATTCTCGCCTAAATCATTATCTCTCTCGGAATTTACCTTGAATATGAAGCCTCTATGCATCGTTATTGCTTGTGTGGCGCTCAGTGTGGGGTCGCTTTCTGTGGCGGCCCAAAATCAAGGCCAGGCACAAAATCAGTCTGAAGATACACCTGGCACTCTGGAGAGCCGCAGAAGTGTCACCCTCGACATTCCCGGGCAAGCGCTGAATACAGCGCTTGTCGAGTTCGGTATACAAGCCAATACAGATTTTATAGCGCCTGCTGAGTTGATTGGGGGCTATCGATCGGTGCCTGTGGTGGGCTATTTCTCTCTGGAAAAGGCTTTAGAGCTTTTTCTAGCGAATACGCCTCTCGCGTTTGAGGTTAGAGAAGAGGGAGTTGTATTAAGACTTGATAAGGAAAAACTACAATTAGAGCCACCGTCTCCCAAAGACGGCGAGGGCTTAAATGTACTAGAAGAGATGTTGGTGACCTCCAGGCGTCGAGAAGAGGCCTTGATTGACGTACCCATGTCTGTGGTGGCTGTAGGGGGGGAGGAATTACAAGATAAAGGTGTTACTGATTTTTTTCGCTTTGGGTTGATAACACCAAATTTGACGGTGGCGCCGATCCATGGAACGAACTCCACTATGACCGCCTTTATTCGAGGTATTGGTCAATATGATTCATATGCAGGATTTGAATCCGGAGTGGGTATTTATATAGATGATGTCTATATTAATCGCCCACAAGGAATATTAGCCGAGCTGTATGATACAGAGCGGATTGAAGTGCTTCGAGGGCCTCAAGGCACCCTGTATGGACGAAACTCCCTAGGGGGAGCCATTAAATATGTCAGTAAGCCATTGTCAGATATTGCGAATGCAAGTGTGGAGCTCTCTTTTGGAGATTATGATCAGAGTAACCTGGTGTTGAGAGCTGGGGGGGCTACCGAAGATACTCGGGTGCGGTTTGGTGGTACTTTTGTTTCGTCTAAAAAAGATGGATTTGGTCGTAATTTGATTACGAGAGAGGAAAATTACAATAAGGATATTAAGGCTTACCGTTTTTCATCAAAATTTTTTCTAAATGAAAAAGCCAGTGTCGAGCTTTCTTTGGATCACTCCAATGATAATTCGATATCAAGGGCAGGAAGAAGTACTTTTTATGAATTTCCTACCCTTTCAGATATTTCAGATTATGATGGTTTCTCAGGTATAAATTCTTCAGATCATCCAATTAATAAATTTTCAATGAAGGCTTCCGGTCAAACGTTAAAATTTCTATGGACAGATTCTGGATATGAGTTTAAATCGATCCATGCTAGGCGAGGAGATAAAACGAGAACACCTTTAGACTTAGATGCAGTATTTGAGCATTATCTTGAAACGTATATTCTCTATAAGAATGATCAAGTAAGTCATGAGGTTCAGTTGTCAAAAAAATCGGAGAACTACAACCTTATTTTTGGGGCTTTTTATATTGATGGCGATGCGTTTCATGCTTCAGACTCTCGTGTTCAGAATGTTATTTCTTTCCATTTGGTAGACGTGGAAACGAATTCTAAAGCACTTTTTTTTGATGCAGAGGTTGACCTTTCTGAGGAAATGATATTTTCCCTAGGCGCTAGATACACAGAAGAAAAAAATAGAACGTTTGTCGAAAGAGATTTATTTTATAGTGATTCTTCTAATGGATTACGGTCGCGTTTTTTTGGTGGTGATCTTCCTTCCATATATGATGAGTTTGTTGAAGACCCATTTCCGCTTTTTCTAGGAGTAAGAACAGATAAGGTTGCTACACCGCGGGTAAGTCTTAGTTGGTATCCTGCAGAAAATCTACATTTTTACAGCGCTTATAGTAAAGGTTTTAGAGGCGGAGGCTTTGATCCAAGAGGGCGTTTTGGGTATGAAGAAGTTCAGCGAGGATATTCACCGGAAGTTTTAGATACTTATGAGGTTGGTCTGAAATCGAGAAATCAAAATACAGAGTTGAATATTGCGGTCTTTTTCAGTGATTACAGCGATATTCAAATATACGGTGGTATTTCCGTTGAGGAAAACAATGAACGAGTTGTTGGATTATCTAACGATGCTTCTGCTACCGTAAAAGGCATAGAGTTCGATTATAAGTACAGCCTTGCCTCCACCCTTGATCTTGGGGTTAGCTTGGGTTGGAATGATTCAAAATATGATCGCAGTATTGATCTATCAGGTAATGATATTGCTGGGGGGGTAAGACTCCTCAATTTGCCGGATAAAAGTGCTGCGCTATCCGTGGCATATAGGTATTCGTTAGGGGGGGGCACTCTTTCGGCAATACTGTCAGCCAGCTATCGTAGTGAAACTTATTTGTTTAACTTGCCTGTTGAGAATTCAATTCAACCTTCCTATTGGATTGCTGATCTGGGCGTTAAATGGGAAGCTGCTAGCAAAAGTATTTCTCTGGGTATCGGTGTGCATAATGTTTTTGATCAACGCTATAAAGCATCAGTATTTTATATACCTGAATATAACGTGAATACTGCCTACTTCGGCGATCCGCGCACGATTACGGGTTCGATAAAGATGCGGTTTTGATATTGGGGCTCTATTCGTTACGGGCAGAATTGGAGTGGCAGCCTAGCATTAGTTAGGGCCTGACTGGAAAAGAAAGGCATAAAAAAAGCCTCGCGATTGCGGAGATTCTTTTAAGGTGTGAGGGTGAGTTGGGGTTGGCGGAATGCTCGCTCCATCCTTGGAGCTCGGCCTAGCGGCCCGCCCGTTCGGGCGTCCAAATTTGCTCCTGGCAAATTTGTCGAACCACATCGGTGCTCCTCATCCGCCACTGGGCGCCATAAAAAAAGCCTCGCGATTGCGAGGCTTTTTGTATGGTGCCCAGAGGCGGAATCGAACCACCGACACGAGGATTTTCAATCGCACCCTATTAAAAAACGGCAATAACACACAGTATGTCATGTCTCGTAACTATCTGATTTTATTGGTTAGGTAGGTATCTTGGTGGTGTGTTTTCTGGCTCTTTGTTGCCGGTTAGTGTGACATGAGTGTGACGTGATATTAGAAATCTCCTTTGGCTATAAATGAAACGGAGTCTATTTCGATGAAGCGCTTATCGGACATGCATGAAAGCCTAGCATCAGGCTGTAAATCACCAGAAAAAACAACAGTCACTTTTCGGTGGGTCATGTCCTCAAATTTCTTGTATAGCTCCTTAATCGATAGCTTCTCTACTAAGTAGCCATTTCTCTTGAAGCCAAGATGTAGAGCATTTAAGGGTTCTAGCTCGTGATAATCTAGTTTTTGCAAAAGTGCATAGCATATGTTTTTTGCGTTTTTATACGAACGTTTTATAGAGCGCCTGGGGCTTATAGTTGATGAAAGCTCTATAGAGAATTTTCCGGCGTCCCAGTCGAGGTTGACGCTTGGGTATGCATTTATATATGCATTTTTGACATCGGATTTTGTGAGTTCAATGGTGGTGTGTAGGCTGGTTATTTCATGCTTAGAGCTATAGGCTTTTTTAATTCTCATATTCTCTTGTAGAAGAAATAAGTCCATCATTGATGGGGGTTCGTCCATCATACTTTTCTGAATTTTGGTGGGCTCAGATTGAGCGAGAGAGGAAACTAAAATTGAAAGAGATACTAGGAAAAGTGCTTTCTTGCTGTATGTCACGTGACTTCCTTTTAATGGGGTTATGGCAGATATATAGAAAGGTGTCCTTTAAAGGGCTTTATTGAAAATGCTAAATTATCCCTGACTAGGGCTTTATAGAGACTAACAAATATATCTGGAAAAGTAGACTAGTCCTTCAGAGGGCTCAGGTTGAACCCTCCTAGAGACTGGGAGTTATTTAAGGGAAGGGTGTTGGTGGAGAGGGATGGGTGGAGTTCTGGTTGGGTTTAGTTCTAGCTTACCTCCGCACTCGTCAATAGAAAGCCATGTAAAGGCGTATAAGCTGCACTTGTTTAAGCCTCCTTGTCGTGTGACTAATACAAGGTCTGCGCTAATTAGGGCCTTTAAGGCGCGCCTCAGGGTGCCGTTAGATGTCCAGCCTCTAAGCTTCATAATCTTCATAGTTACGCAAAAATCCCCGTTATTGTGCCCGTTATATTGTCTAGCCATATCCACAAGCAGCGTCTTCGCTGGGTGTGGGAGGCTGATATATGCCGGTAAGTCTAATAATTTATGATAGAGCTGGAAGAAGGGCGGTGAGCCGCCCCTCCCTTTGATTTTTTGCCTTGTTCTAGCCATCCTCTGTCCCTCCGTCCTTGAGAGTGGTAATATTTTTTTTAGTCTTACTGCGTATGTCTGTAGTTTGGCTAAGAGAGAGGGAGGTGGCCGCCTCTTTTTCTCTTCTCCTTTTTTCCCATTCAAAAACCTTTAATGAGTATTCTTTGCCTCTTTTTCCTGCTTTAGAAATATTAGGTATTTCAAGGAAGTAGACACAGAATGTGGCATTTCTGCCTGTGGGGTCATTGGTTTTTGATGTTCTTCGTTGGCTGGTGATAGGCCATTGGTATTTATTTCTTAATCGCTCTATACAGGCCGCTAGGCGGTATGTGGATGCCTCATGCTGGAATGTTAGGTGGGTAAGCCTTTCGGCTCTGAGAAGCCTAGCTAAAGCTCTTGAAGGGAGTTTTCCAATATTTGGGGGGTATTTCATTATTCAGCTCCTCCCTGAATAGCTTGGTTATCTAGCCACTCTTCAAATGCATCAAGGTCGATAAGTACTTTTCGGCCTGCCCGGCGGATACAGCTAGCAAAGCCATTCTGCTCGCGATTGAAAATTAGCCAACGGATACTGTTTTCAGTGAGGTTGGAGTCGGGGTAATGTGAAGGAAGGTTTTTTACTGAGCTGTAACGTTTAGGGTTGTTCATAATCAAATCTCTTTATTTAAAATGAGATTTGATTATTGAGAGTTGGTGGGTTTATGTATAAGGGTAAAGGCGGGTGTAAATAATTTGTGTATTTACCCCTTGTGAGTCCTAAATTTTATTTTTTCTCGATTTTTTTAGGTAGTTTTTAATACTCTCTAGCCGGATGTCTTCATTATCCTGATAATGGTTTATTTGCATTTCATTTAAGCACGAATCAATAAATCCAATCTGGGTGATACCACGAATCTTATTTCTATGCTTACTTAGCTTTGTGTAAGTTGAAGCTAGTTCAGAGATAGCTTTTTCATGAGGGTATGCTGTAAGAGGTCTGGTTGCGACTTTGTCTTTTATAGTTTTAGCGATATGTTCGCAGCGATAAGCTAAGTATGGGAGTTTATCTTTGATTATGTAGAGTTCTTGATATGAAAGGCCTACGCTATCAGAAAGCTTCATATTTTGATTTATGTTTGCCTTAGAGAGAAGGCGAGATAGCTCGTGTGCTACAGTGGAAACCTCTAGAAAATACTCTTCTTCCTCATTTTTTGTTGGGGTTTTTCTAATATGTTCTTGCGATAAAAGATAGCTTACCCGAATGGCGTTAAGCTTTTTTGCTAAATTATCATCCGATATTCCTTTCAAGGAGAAAGCTAATTTAAGTTCTCGGCAAAAGCTTGGGGATATGATGTCATCGTGCCGAATGATTACGTCCGACATATCTTTGACTGCTTTTTTCTTTTTCATCAATCAAAAATTCCAGAGTTCATTCGTTCTAAAACTTTACTCGTATGTTGCTCTGATAGGTGAGCGTAGCGCTTAACCATTTGTAATGTTTTATGTCCAAGGATGTCGGCAATTTCAGCTAAGGATGCGCCATTCATGGCTAGGTAGCTTGCTGCGGTGTGGCGGAGGTCATGGAATTTGAAGTCTTGTATGTCAGCTTCTTTTAGCGCTTTTCCCCAGGGGGTGCGGATGAAAACAGGGGCCGATGGCTTCGTTTCACTGTAAAACACTAAGTCAGTGTCTAATCTACGAACTTTGGAAAGCTCTTCAATAAGTTCTTTAGCGTGTCCCACTAAAGGGACTGCGCGGCGTTCTCCATTTTTCGTTTCATGTAGAGTGATATACCCCCTGTTGAGGTCTATATCAGGCCATCGCATGCCTAGGACTTCCATTTGTCTCATGCCTGTTGAGAGGGCTAAAACAACAACGGGGTATAGCTGTTTGCATGGGGAGGTTTTACAGCAGGCCAATAACCTTGCTCGTTCTTCGTCACTCAGAAACCGCACTCGTCCACGGGGTTCTTTTGGCTTTCTGACCTTTCTCATGGGGTTGTCATCAAGCCATTCCCACTCATTAACAGCGACTGTAAACGCGTGAGACAGTGCGGCCATATAACGAACTACGGTTGCGGGTTGTCGGCCTTTATGGAGCTTATCTCTGGTTTCCGCTAGAAGAGGTGGGGTGATGTCTGCAAGAGAGCGGTAGCCTAGCTCTTTTTTCCACCATGTAAGTTGGCGGCCTTGAGCATTCATGCTTTTAGGCTTGGAGGGCAGAACATCGCGAATATAGCGGTCTATGAGTTCTTCTAAAGTCCTTCTCTTGGCTTCTGTTGTTTTAAAATGGCGCCCTTCGCGAATGGCTGATTCTGTTTGTTGTACCCACCGCTTTGCATCCGTTTTTCGGTTAAAGGTGGCTGTTTGCATGGGAAAGCCTTTAAGCCTTACCTGTGCTTGGTAGCGTATTTCACCGTTGTTAGTTCTTCTTTCTCGGATGGTTGCCATTTGGCTGCGTGACTCGTACTTGTAGCGAAATTCAACAGAGAGCTAAAAAGTACAACAGATAGTAAATTATGGCAATAAATGATTATAAATCCCCGTGTGTTGATTTCTTGTTGCTGTAAAAGCCTTTTATAACAGTAGGTTGCGTTTGTGGTTGGTCGGAATGTTGATGATTGTCACATATATGACGTAGTGGGGCGGTCAGTGAGAGGTGGTGTCGTAGTCTTGAGAGACCTGTTGGTAGAGTTTGCTATTCCAAAGATGGAGGCTATTTATGCTAGAGCGAGGGAAGGCCATGTGGTATTGGCGTATTTCTTCAACCGCGTGTGACTGCTCTCCGAGGTTTTCAAGTAGGTTAAAAACAACGTTATATGCAGTGGATACATTAAATTTCAGAGTGTCTTCGGTTCGATAGCCGCTCAGAAGTGGAATTATGGTGATGTAGCTATTACTACTTGGCTCGAACCCGTCTGCGAGTATACCTACATATACTTTCCTGTTGTTTAGGGATATTGCTATGGGCTGTAGGGTTTTCATGCTTTCCCAAAGGATTGCATCAAAATCATCTTTCTGCATTGCCCTTTTAAATGCTTTAGCCTTTTTCTCTTCTGTAAGGCAATAATTCAGAGCGCCTGCTGCGCACCAAGCTATGACAGGAGGGGATAGTGCGGTGTATAGAGGGATATTGTCTTTTTCTATAAAAATGAGAGGCTTAAAATCCAGCCATATAGGTATCAGGAAGGATAAATTTGAAAGAAGTATGGCTAGTATTGTGAACGGGAAGCCAAAGAGGACTACCCTTAGATAAAATCTTTGACCGTCATCCCTAGGGAATGAGTAAGAATATGGGATGTACTTGTCTGTGAAAAGGAACCCTGCGGCAGCCGTTGCAACAATGAAAAGCGATAATGCTGAAAGCATTACTTACTATAACGTCTCTTTATCTTGTGTGGGAAAGTTGGTTTTAAACTCTTGTGCGATTTCTTTCATTCTATTCAAGAATTTATCAGATGTTACAGCTTGCTTGAGGCTAAGGTGAGCGACACCTCTGGCGCGGATAGTGTAGGCAGAGTCGGGCAAGCTGTCGTGAAACATCGAATTGCTGTTGTGTGCTTGTTTTTGCATGTGACCCCCTATATCTAACTTCATTGTGGCACACTTTTGTCTAATTTCACCAGTCTTAGCTGAAACTAATCTTTCACTGTGACAGTGGTGTGACATTGCTAGATACAAAAAAGGCCTAGCAGAAGCTAAGCCTTTGATTTTTATGGTGCCCAGAGGCGGAATCGAACCACCGACACGAGGATTTTCAATCCTCTGCTCTACCGACTGAGCTATCTGGGCATTTCTTCGGGCTACGTCCCCAAGAGGCGCGTATTAAAGCGATATGCGCGCCTGGAGTCAACCCCTGATTTGGGTTTGGCGCACCTCGGTGAGGGATGTTTCCAAAGTTGGTGATTTTATGTTCGACAGCTATTCGCTTGGTGGGACGTAGCCGTCGGCTTGGTCCACTTCTTCGCCCGATAGGAACTTATCCATCTGCTCTTGCAGGTAGGCGCGGGCGGTCTGATCCATCATGTTGAGACGCTTTTCATTGATCAGCAGGGTTTGATGCTGCATCCACTCTTGCCAAGCCTTCTGGGACACATTATTCAGGATATCTTCGCCCTTGGTTCCGGGGAATGGGGTCACTGGCAGCGCGGGAAGTTCTTCTTTGTACTTGCGGCAAAATACGGTACGGCTCATAACAAGGTTTCCTGTTTGAAAGGCCTGGGGCTAGGCATTGGGCTGGGGGTTGAGCCAGACGTTGTTTTGGGGTTTTGCAGCATCTGAAGTAACTTCTTCACGGGTGCCGCGAGACCAACGCTGGCGGGTTGCTGGGGGTTATACCAGAGCTGGCGATTATCTTCCATCACGGTACGGGATGAGCGCTCCAGCTCAATCAACACCGGTGTGATATCCAGGTGGTAGTGACTAAAGGTGTGACGGAACGGCTCCCAAGGGGTGGTGCGGTGGATCTTGCCCCAGGTTTGTTGTCCGTGTTCTTGTGGGCACTGGCCGGTTTCCAGTTCGGGGAGGCTGTAGAGTCCCCCCCAGATGCCGGTGGGGGGGCGCTGTTGTAGCAGAAGCTCACCTTCAGGGTTGAGTACCATCAGTAGCTGAACCGTCTTGGTGGGGAGGACTTTTTTCGGCTTCTTACCGGGATAGTCTTGTGGGTTGCCTTGATCAAAAGCGTTGCAGTGAGTTTGTAGTGGGCAGGCCTCGCAGGTGGGCTTGCTGCGGCTACAGACGGTGGCTCCCAGATCCATCATGGCTTGGGTGTAATGATGGCAGTCTTGATCGGGAGTGTACTGTTCTGCGATTTGCCACAGTTGTTTTAACACATTGCTCTTCCCGGGCCAGCCTTCAATAGCGTGGAAGCGAGCCAAAACCCGCTTCACATTGCCGTCGAGAATGGCCGCGCTGATGCCCATGCTGATACTGGCGATGGCGCCGGCAGTGGAGCGACCAATGCCAGAGAGTTCACTGAGTTCATCGACACTTTGAGGAAACTCGCCGCCGTATTGCTCCATCACGGCCTGAGCGCACTTGTGAAGGTTGCGGGCACGGGCGTAGTAGCCCAAGCCGGTCCAAAGATGCAATACATCATCAATAGGGGCACTGGCCAAGGCCTCTACAGTGGGGAAGCGCTCCATAAAGCGTTCGAAGTAAGGGATGACAGTAGCAACTTGAGTTTGTTGCAACATAATTTCTGAAACCCATACGCGGTATGGGGAAATATTTTTTTGCCACGGCAAATGCTTCCGACCGCTTTTTTCAAACCACGCCAAAACCGCAGAAGAAAAGTCAAAGTCCTCGTTGGAGACTGGGGTATACTGAGACGTCACAATAATTCTCTGGTGTATTTCGAATGCGTTGTTGTTTTTGATCGTCGCATTTGTATCGATGTGGCTATCAATACCTGATAGCAATTTAATTCAGCACCACAGTGTACCAGATTCACCACAAAGAAAAGATTTTCTCATGCGTCGTAACACCTACACCGAGTTGGAAGGTAAAGATATTGATTGGTCAGTGCTGAAATCCCTCTGGCCTTATTTATTGGAATTTAAAGGGCGAGTTGCACTGGCTTTGGGTTTGATGGTCTGTGCGAAATTGGCCTCAGTAGGCTTACCTTACGTGCTGAAATTTATTGTGGATGATCTCGATAAAGTGGACGCCACCGCAGCTGCGGTGGCCGCGCCCATTGGGTTGGTATTGTTCTACGGTTTGATTCGTTTTTTAACCACGCTGTTTAATGAACTGCGGGATACGGTATTTGGTCGTGTGACTGAGCGGGCTATGCGTCGAATCGGTTTAAGCGTTTTTCAGCATCTGCATCAACTGGATATTGATTTTCATTTAAGTCGTAAAACAGGAGGGCTTTCCCGTGATATTGAACGAGGCACTAGCGGCATTAATTTTTTGATGCGCTTTATGGTGTTCAATATTGTGCCCACCTTGTTAGAGGTTTTTTTAATCGCCGGTATTTTATTTTACAGCTTCGGTTGGCTTTATGGCGTGATTGTATTGGTGTCAGTGGCGGCCTATGTGTACTTTTCTATGAAGGCAACGGACTGGCGTTCAGCGTTTGTCCGTGAAGCAAACCAAGCGGATTCTTCCAGTAGCACAAGGGCGATCGATAGTTTACTAAATTTTGAAACCGTTAAATATTTTACCAACGAAAAATATGAGGCGGACCGTTATGATGAAAATCTAGCGGATTGGGAAAAAGCAAAACGAAAGAATCGGTTGTCACTGTTTGCGCTCAATGGAGGGCAGTCTTTGATTATTGCCTTGGCAATGACTTCTATGCTGGTCTTAGCCGCTGTAAATACCGTTGAGGGAGATATGACCCTTGGTGATTTTGTTCTTGTTAACGCCTTTATGATGCAATTGTTTATTCCCTTGGGTTTTCTGGGGTTTGTGTATCGGGAAATAAAAAGTTCTATGGTTAACATTGAAGCCATGGTGGGGTTGTTAAAGGTGCGACCGAAGGTGGTGGACAAGCCCGATGCAAAGCCTTTGAAAAATCCTCAGGGAGATGTGGTTTTTGATGGTGTGGATTTTAACTACGATAGCGATCGTCAGATTCTGAAACAGATTTCCTTTGCCTTGCCCGCAGGTAAAAAAGTTGCCGTGGTAGGCGAAAGCGGCTCTGGGAAGTCCACCGTAGTGAAATTACTTCTCCGCTTATACGATACGGTCAATGGTCGTATCACTATTGATGGTGAAAATATTGCGGAAGTCACCCAGCAGTCTTTGCGGGCCTCTATTGGTATTGTGCCGCAAGATACGGTGCTGTTTAACGACTCTATTTTCGAAAACATTCGCTATGGTCGCCCAGGCGCCAGTGACAGCGAAGTAGAAAACGCCATTCGTATGGCTCACCTCTCCGATTTTATTGCCGCCCTGCCGAAAGGTGGCGAAACCCTGGTGGGTGAGCGGGGATTGAAGCTGTCTGGTGGTGAGAAACAGCGGGTAGCTATCGCGAGAACCATTCTCAAAGGCGCTCAGATTTTAGTATTTGATGAGGCCACGTCTTCTCTGGATAGCCACTCTGAAAAAAGCATTCTTCAGGCTCTAGGGGAAATCGAAGGGGATCATACCCGCTTGGTGATTGCTCATCGGCTTTCCACGGTGGTAGATGCAGACAGCATTCTGGTGCTGCACCAAGGGGAGGTGGTTGAGCAAGGTGATCATCAAGCCTTATTGCAGCAGCGGGGGCGCTATGCCCACCTATGGGAGCTACAGCAGCAGGAAGCTTAAATACCCATTCTTATTTTTCTTTTGATAAATGTAGCTCTTGAGGTTTGTGGGTGCTTACTTTTATTTTTCTCTTCGCTGTCTATAGCGTAAAAATCTCAAAAATGGACTATATAGAATGCTGGGCCAGTGCCGATAACCTATAGGTGTCTATGGCTCTCTTGGACTCTCATTGAGGGTAATAAGGGCCCTAAGTAAAGAGTCGGAATTCGGGTCAGGTAATACGATTAGGTAGTACGACCAAGTGATACAAATAGGTATTTAATGTCTCAACCACCAAGAAAAAAGATATTCCTCTCCGCTGTGTCATTACAGGCGAAGCTCTATGTGGCTTTGGTTGTGATTGGCGTGGTGATTGTGAGTTGGTCTGTTTATCACACGAGCAACAATGACCGTCGTCTGGCGGAAAGTTTGATAGAAGATAATCTGTGGGACAAGGCCGACGGCTATTTCGATGGTGTGAATGCCCTAATGATCAGCGGCATGCTGGCCAATAAAAAAGTTATCCAAGACAAATTTATGCAGCATGAGAGTATGCGTGAGGTACGGATTATCCGTCATGAAAATACCGTGCGTATGTTTGGAAAAGGCGATGTGGATGCTGCAGTAAAAGACGGCATTGATCGTCGCGCCTTATCAGGGGAAAGTGTTTCGCAAATTGATGACGTCAATGGCGAGCGTGTTTTCACTGTGGCTAAGCCTTTAATCGCGACTGAAAACACACGGGGCACTAACTGCTTGCATTGCCATAATGTGAAAAGCGGTGAAATTCTGGGAGCGGTGCGTATTAGCTATTCCCTGACATCTCTGGATGGTCGTGTGGCTGCTGGTGTGCAGAAGTCTGGCATGATGCAGTTGTTGGTGATCGTGATTGCCTTTTTGGGTTTGGCCTATTTTGTTCGTGTCAGTCTCATCTGGCGTTTTAAGCGCTTACAGAAAAAATTACTGCATATCGAATCCACTATGGATTTAAATTTACGTATCAATGCCGTGGCTGATGACGAGTTAGGTGAGGTAGCAAAAGCTCTAGATCGCATGATGAATCGCTTTCAGGAAAGCATGGCTTCTGTCTCGAAGTCGGCACAGGGCTTTATGGATCAATCACAGCAGGTTCATAGCATTTCCTCGGCTACAGAAATCGCCGTGGGTGAGCAAAAGAAAGGCGTCGAAGAAGTGAGTTTGGCCGTGCATGAGTTAGAAGGTGCCGCGGCCAGTGTGCGGAGTAGTGCCCATTCTGCATCAGAAAAATCGGCAGATACGACTCTACTTACTCAGGAAAGCATCAGTATTGCAGAGACCGCTCGAGACAGTATTTATGCCCTCAAAGATGATGTGCAAGCGGCTGCGGATGTTATCCAAAAACTCGATGAGCGAACTCAGGCGGTAAGTGGCGTTTTGTCGGTGATTAGAGGCATTGCAGAGCAAACAAATCTGTTGGCGTTGAATGCCGCCATTGAGGCCGCGCGAGCCGGTGAGCAAGGTCGCGGTTTTGCCGTGGTTGCGGATGAAGTTCGAAGCTTAGCAACGCGCACGCAGGATTCCACAGAAGAAATTCGCTCCACTATCGATGAGCTGCAGAAGGAAGCGGCAGCCGCTGTGGCGGCTATGGAACAATCCAGTAGTGCTGCGGAAATCCGTTCGAAAGATGTTCAGACTGTGGCGGAGAAGCTGTCAGAGATTGCCGCACAAGTAGTGGAAGTAAGCGCGTTGAACGAGCAAATTGTGGATGCGACAGATCAGCAGAATGCGGCAGCCAATGCTATTATTCAAAGTGTGGATCAAATTACAGTTGCCGCAGAACAATCTGAAAAAGAAGTCGAAAAAGGTAAGGCAATTAGTACGGAATTGATTAATTTAGCGCAAGATCTCGATACGCGAGTTAATGAATTCAAAATTTAATGTTTAAACTATTTTTGTTTGCTATCGCTTCTGTCTTTGTTTTAGAAGGAAATGCTGATACTTCTGAAAAACAGCCCCTGCGTATTGCCTCGTGGAATGTGAATAACCTGGCTGAAATCGGTGTTCAGGCGCAATCTCGTGGACCGTTAAGAACTCAAGATGATTTCCAGGTTTTAAATGCCTACGCAAAGTCTTTGAATGCGGATGTTGTTGCTTTGCAAGAAGTGTCGTCGCTTTCGGCGTTATCGCGAGTTTTCCCGAAAGAGCAATATCAGCTGTATCTTTCGCCTCGTAAATCCGTTGAGGTTTCATCGAAAAAATATCCCGGAATTTATACTGCCTATGCGGTAAAGAAAGCGTTGGCTTCCCGTGTAAAAGTCAGTCCGTATGCGTTGCTAGGCATTGGAGGTGTTCGTTGGGGGTTAGAGCTTGTCTTAACAGGCGACAATAAACTTTCCCTACTGAATGTTCATCTTAAATCCGGTTGTGCTTACGGTTCTCTTAATAATATCCGTCGAAAACAATGTGAAACATTGCAGCAACAAATAACACCTTTAGAGCGTTGGATTGATAAAAAAGTTGGAAAAAAAGAAGCCTTTTTGGTATTGGGTGATTTTAACCGCGCATTTGATAAGTACAGCCAGCGAGATCACTTTTGGAAAGAGATTGATGACGACGAACCCAAAGGTATGGATTTATTAAGGCTGCCTTATAAGCAGGGGAATCGCTGCTGGGAAGGATCAGAAAACCACCACAGCTATCCTGTGGATTTCTTTGTGTTTGATAAAACATTATTGCCTCTAACGCGAGAAGCTTATGAGCAATTTGATTTCAATGAAGCGCAAAGAGATGAGGAAAGGAAGCTGCCGTCTGATCATTGCGCGGCAGTGCTAGAAATCAATTTATAGTCAAAAATTGCTCCTACTATTTTTGAAATACCGCCATCCATGGCGGTAAAAGTCAGCTAGCTCCTGTCATCCTGACGAGCAGCGTGAGGAAGGATCTTTTCTAGGTAGGTGTGTATTTTAAACAGATTCTTCACTTGCCCTATAAGGATGGAGGGCATTTCAAAAACGCAGGAGCAATTTTTGATCGTTCAGAATGACATGTTTTTTCCAGCGCCCAGCACCTTACGCAATCAACTCTTTATCCGTAAACATATCATTGAACAGAATGCTCGACAGGTAACGCTCTCCAGAGTCCGGCAGTACTACCACAATATGTTTGCCGGCGTTCTCTGGCTTCTCGGCAAGACGAACGGCAGCGGTAACGGCTGCGCCGGAAGAAATCCCCGCAAGAATACCTTCCTCCTGCATCAGTTTGTGTGCCATGGCGATGGCATCTTCGTTGGTGACTGTTTCAGAACCGTCCAGTACGTCCAAGTCTAGATTCTTAGGGATAAAACCTGCACCAATGCCCTGAATTTTATGAGGTGAGTGAGTAAGTTCTTCACCGGCACGTGTTTGGGTGATTAGCGGTGAGTCAGCAGGTTCTACAGCAATCACTTGTACATCGCTTTTTTGCTGCTTCAGGTAGCGGCCTGTGCCTGAAACGGTGCCCCCTGTGCCTACGCCGGCTACGAAAATGTCCACTAAACCGTCGGTATCGCTCCACACTTCAGGGCCTGTGGTTTTCTCGTGAATCTCAGGGTTGGCCGGGTTTTCGAATTGGCGAGGCATAAAATACTTGCTGGGGTCGCTGGCGACGATTTCTTCTGCCTTGGCGATGGATTCTTTAATACCCTTGGCGCCGTCGGTCAGTTCTAATTCTGCACCCAGTGCTTTGATGATTTTGCGGCGCTCCAGGCTCATGGTGTTCGGCATGGTGAGGATAAGGTTATAGCCGCGAGAAGCGCAGACAAAGGCCAAGGCAATGCCCGTGTTACCTGAAGTAGGCTCAACCACGGTCATTCCTGGCTTGAGCTCACCGCGTTTTTCCGCGTCCCAGATCATATTGGCACCGATACGGCATTTTACCGAGGTGGCCGGGTTGCGAGATTCTAGCTTGGCGTACACGTTCTTATCGGTCACCTTGCTCAATTTCACCAGTGGGGTGTTGCCGATGGTTTGGGAGTTGTCCTCGTAAATCTTACTCATGCCAGTATTCGCTCTTATTAAAATGGATGATGTCCAGTAGGGTCGGTCTCTAAAGGTGGCTCAGTATACCTTCCTATTATCCAGGGATGCAGGCTCCTAAATAGAATCAGGCGCCAACTTTCCGGTGGAGGCGGAAGCGCCAGGCCAGTATAATTCGCCCTTTGTGATTCAACCTATTATCGAGAAGCCCTATGACACAGCGTACCGCGTCTGTATCCCGAGACACGTTAGAAACCCAGATCAGCGCTAGTATTAATCTGGATGGCACTGGCAAAGCCGCATTCGACACCCCTGTGCCGTTTCTAGAGCACATGATGGATCAGATCGCTCGTCACGGCTTGATTGACCTGGATATCAAAGCCAAGGGCGATACACACATCGACGACCATCATACTGCCGAAGATATTGGTATCACCCTTGGTCAGGCCTTTGCTCAGGCCGTGGGAGATAAAAAAGGCATCTACCGTTACGGCCACAGTTATGTGCCGTTGGACGAAGCCCTTTCACGGGTTGTGATCGATTTTTCTGGTCGCCCTGGCTTGACCATGAACGTGGAGTTTACTCGCGCGTCTATTGGTGGCTTTGATACCGAGTTGTTCTACGAGTTTTTCCAAGGCTTTGTAAATCACGCTCAGGTGACTTTGCACATCGACAACCTTCGCGGTCACAACGCACATCACCAAATCGAAACCATCTTCAAAGCATTTGGTCGTGCGTTGCGTATGGCGTTAACCCAAGACGAACGTATGGCAGGGCAGTTACCGTCCACGAAAGGCGCTTTGTAAGCGATCGTAATCGGTTAAATTAAAGCGCTAAGACGCAAGAGTTAAGATGTATGAGTAACACCATTGCAGTCATCGACTATGGCATGGGTAATTTGCATTCCGTGTCTAAAGCACTGGAGCACGTTGCCCCTAATGCCCAAGTGATTGTCACTGCCGACGCTCAGCAAATTCACGATGCCGACCGCGTGGTCTTTCCCGGTGTGGGCGCTATTCGCGATTGCATGGGGGAGATTCTTCGCGGCGGTTTCGATGCTGCCGTGAAAGATGCCATTGATTCCGGGAAGCCGACCTTAGGGATCTGTGTGGGTATGCAAGCGCTGTTAAACCACAGTGAAGAAAATAATGGCGTGGAATGCTTGGGCTTTCTCGACGGCGAGGTAAAGTTCTTTGGTAATGATTTGCACGAAGGCGGCGATTCATCCAATCCAAGGCTTAAAGTTCCCCATATGGGTTGGAATTGCGTAGAGCAAATACAAGATCACCCCATGTGGGCGGGCATCGAAAGTGGTAGTCGTTTTTACTTTGTTCACAGTTATTATTGTTTGGCGAAAAATCGTGAGCAAGTAACGGCACGTTGTCATTACGGTGTGGATTTCGATGTGGCTTTGGTGCAAGGCAATTTATTTACCGCGCAATTCCACCCGGAAAAAAGTGCCGATAATGGCTTGCAGTTGTTAAAGAATTTTTCTAGTTGGCAGCCTGAGTAAAAATTGTACTGTCACTCCAGCAGAAGCTTACTACTGTCCGGGGGGATTTTGGAAATCGGATCCAAAGCGTTACTTTATAAAGTATGGTGATGTTTTGCGATTGGCTGGGGCTCAAAAAGAACACCGTCACTCCAGCGAAAGCTGGAGTCTAGCAATAAGATTTTAATCTCTTAATTTAGAGTGTAATTTTTTAGGGCTGGATACCAGCGTTCGCTGGTATGACGAAAATTAGATCAAGTCACCCCCGCGAATGCCTCCAAGGATGGAGGTAGTAAGGCGACGCAGGACGCCAAAGCCGAGGCGGGGGTCTTCTATGAACCAAACAATAGATTCCCGCCTGCGCGGGAATGACGCGTGTTTATATCACGCATTAAAGTATTCTTCCGGAGTAAACCTTGGCTTTAGCAAAACGCATTATTCCCTGTCTCGATGTTGAAAATGGTCGTGTCGTAAAAGGCGTGAACTTTGTGGATATTCGCGATGCTGGAGATCCTGTGGAGGTCGCTCGTCGCTACAACGAGCAGGGCGCAGATGAAATTACTTTTTTGGATATTACGGCCACCCATGAAGGCCGGGATACCACCGTGCATACCGTTGAACGTATGGCTTCGGAAGTGTTTATTCCTCTTACCGTTGGGGGTGGCATTCGCACAGTCGATGATATTCGCACTATGTTAAACGCGGGGGCTGATAAAGTTTCTATTAATTCTGCAGCAGTCAAAAATCCTGATTTTGTCAAAGAAGCCTCTGATCGATTTGGTGCTCAGTGTATCGTGGTTGCCATCGATGCAAAAAAAGTCAGTAGCGAAGGAGAAACACCTCGCTGGGAAATTTTCACCCACGGTGGCCGCAAACCTACGGGTATTGATGCGGTTGAATGGGCGGTGCGTATGACCGAATACGGCGCCGGTGAAATTCTGCTAACCAGTATGGACCGTGACGGGACTAAAAATGGTTTTGATCTGGGCGTTACCCGAGCCATTAGTGATGCGGTGCGTATTCCCGTGATTGCCTCTGGTGGTGTTGGCAACTTACAGCACTTGGTTGATGGTGTTAAAGAAGGTGGTGCCGATGCAGTGCTCGCTGCCAGTATTTTTCACTTTGGTGAATATAGTATTCCCGAAGCGAAAAACTATATGGCAGAGCGTGGTGTGGAGATGCGGTTGTAGGATTGCCAACGTAAGGGAGATGACATGGATATTCGTTCTTTAAATAACTCTTTAAATGAGTTGCCACAAAAAGCTAAGCTTCTTGTGGCTGGATATGGTTTTATATTTTTTGGCTCTTCAGCGTCTGCTGCGGGGCGTTTCTAATTCTAGCTTCGCTTATCCTTTTGGCTATTGGCTCTATCTTTATTTTCTTTCTCATCCAGAAAAATTATATATCTTGGTTGGTAGCTTGGTAGCTTGGATAGTTGTTGGTTTACTTTTTATTACCCTTCTTCTGAGTACGGAGCCTAGTTCTCAGACGGTTCCTGTTATTGCTTTGATGGGAGGAATTCTGTGGGGCTTAATCGTCGTTTTTCGTTTTGTGAACGGAGAGGAGATGAGAGAGATATACGGGGTTGTATCTGCAAAGGATATTGATTTTAGATAGTTCTAAGTTTTACTGCCCTAAAACGCAAAAAAGCACAGTTAACGCTAATTAACTGTGCTTAAAAATACCTTATTAAAATTGTCTTTTTACGCGACCTGCACTCGGTGCAAGAAGGTCAGTGACCGTGGGTCAGGGTTGCCGGTGATAAAGTCGATGTATTCACCAACGCCTTCGGCGGCTTCTGCTCGGCTGTCGAAAGGACCTACTTGAACGCCTTCACGAGTAGAGAAGAACCAGTAGTTGTCGTGTTCGCTTAAACGCTCTGAGCGATCGTGTGGAATGGCGGCTTCGCCTTGACGATTACGAGTTGAAATCATGAGATTGCCCTCTGCTTTAACTTCCAAGTTATGTGGGTTAAAACACGTCTGCACTATTACTTTTGGTTTTGTAAGAGTGTCATCCGTGAAATAAAGCTTCCTTCGTTATACGTCATTCAGAAAGACATGGTCTGGCAGTTGAGTTGCCAAGGTCTTGAATGTCGAATAAAACGACGTGCTTATTATCACTAGCTATCGGCTAAAAATCAAACAAATGTAGTAAAAAGCCGATTAATCGTCGCTTTTTGGAATAAATGGTCGACGATTATCGTGTCAGCGGCGTTTTTTTCTGGCTTTTTTCCCTTTTTGCCAGCTGTAGGAGCCTTTCTTGCTGTTTTTGGAAGGTCATTAACTGGGACACTGATACCAACTTGATACCCTGAGCTTCCAGAAGAGGCAGTTTTTCTTGCAGTAGAGCGAGTGTTGCCGGGTAGGGGTGGCCGATGGCGAGGGCGTAGCCTCGCTGCTTGGCTTTCTTCAACAGCTTTTGATATTGCTGTTGAATAAATTCTGGATCGTTGAAAGTGTCCAGGAAGATGTCTCGGCTAATGGTTTTTAAGCCCTGCTGGTGAGCTGTTTTACCCGCTAGGCTTTGCGCTGAGGTGAGGCTGTCCACAAAGTAGAGGCTTTGTTGCTTTAGCTCGCTCATCAGCCAATTCATAGGTTCTTGCTGCTGGGTCAGCTGGCTGCCCATATGGTTATTTACCCCGGTGGCGTGGGGTACTGCTGCAATGCCTTGTCGCAGGGTTTCTAAAAAATCGTGCTCGCTGAGTTGCTCGGTGAGAGCGCCAGGCCCTAAAGGCGCATTACTGAGGTTACTCATGGGAGTGTGTACCATGATTTCTTTGCCTTGCTCATGGCCTTCAGTGGCCAAGCGTTTGGCCTGGGGGGTCATGGGAAGCACGCTCAAGGTGACAGGCCCTGGTAAAAACACCGCTTTTTGACCGCTCTCCAGGGCATTACCAATGTCATCGATAATGATGGCAATACGGGGTGTAGTTAGGGTTTCTGGGCTAAGTGCTTCTGCGTTTAGCTCTTCTAGCAGCTCAATATCTGCAGGCTCGCTGAGCTCCGGTGTTGGAATCGGAGCTTCATTTTGGCTCTGTAGATTCAGCCCGTGAGATGCGGGTATTTCCACTTTAGGAGGGGAAATAAAATCCCTATGGCTGTGTCGATAATCTGCAGAGGCCGGTGTTGATAAAGTTGCACATAAGCTTGCGCTTAGGGCGATCAATAAACAAGAGCGTTTCACTAGCCGGCGTCCTTATCGGTCGCAACAGTGCGGGAACCGAGGATGTGCAAACCTTTTAATAGGTTGAGGGCTTCGAACACTTGGTTATCCCGAGTGATGTCGCTCTTGTCGTTCTGGCGATTTTCCGCCCGTTGGTTGCTGTCGAGGGTTTTACCGCCGTTAGCATTGTCGAGGTGGCCGGAAAGGTCCGCTTCTGTGGTGCGAGAACGCTGTCTGAGCTTGGTGATTTTTGCTCGTTCGATACGGATATCTGGCACGATGCCATGAGCCTGAATGGAGCGGCCGTTAGGGGTAAAGTAAAGGGCGGTGGTGAGCTTGATGGCGCGGTCATCGGCAATGGGAATCACGGTTTGAACGGAGCCTTTACCAAAGCTGTCGGTGCCCATAACCACTGCGCGCTTATGATCCTGGAGGGCGCCGGCAACAATTTCAGAGGCAGAGGCGGAGCCGTCGTTAATTAACACTACGATGGGAATGCCATCGATAATGTCGCCGTCTTCAGCGCTATAACTGATGTCTGCGTTGGGTAGGCGGCCTTCTGTGTACACAATGAGCCCGTCGTTAAGGAAGGCATCGGCAACTTCCACAGAGGCTTGTAGTACGCCACCTGGGTTATTGCGTAAATCTAATACCAATCCTTTTAGTTCACCGTTTTCTTGTAGTTCTTTAATTTCTTTGAGGGCATCTTTGCCGGTATTTAGCTGAAACTGCGCAATACGCAAGTAGCCATAACCTGGTTCTAGTACCCGCGAGCGAACGCTTTGAACCTTGATAGTATCTCGTGTCAGGGTGACATCGAAAGGTTGATCTTCACCTTCGCGGACAATGGTAAGAATAATGTCGCTGCCTTTGGGGCCGCGCATTTGATTAACGGCTTCGTGAAGGCCCAAGCCTTTAACGGTTTTATTATCCAGTTTAATAATGAGGTCACCGGCTTCAATACCTGCTCGGCTGGCGGGGGTGTCATCGATGGGGGAAACCACTTTCACAAAGCCGTCTTCCATGCCTACTTCAATACCGAGGCCGCCAAACTCACCGGACGTGCTCACTTGAAGGTCGTCAAAGGAGTCTTTGTCTAAATAGGTGGAGTGGGGGTCTAGCCCTTCCAACATGCCCCGAATCGCGTTTTCTAGCAGTGTGGGATCGTCGATATCTTCCACGTAAGCTTGGCGGATATGGGCGAATACTTTGGTGAAGGTTCGCAAGTCTTCCAAGGGGAGCTGGCCGTGGGGGGTATCAACCGTGGGTAAGGTGTCTTTTTCCTGCTCCGCGTAGAGCGGCGAGCTCAGAAAAAGAGCAGAGGCTAGCGCTGTAGCCTGTCCCGCAATAATGGCGGTTGAAAATAGTGATCTCATGGGAAGCATGAAAAAAGTACCTTAGGGTGTATGACCTTGGAAACAATAACCTGTTAAGGATAGCTCAAGGGGGGAGGGTTTGTCGCTACTCGTCACCACTATGATAAGTGCTTTTGTAACAACAAGTTAGATCGGCCGAGTGAGAAAAAGGTTCAATGCTGTTTCGGGTGTTCTGGGAGTTTACCGCCTTGCCAGCCAGCGCTTAGGATTTGAAGGTTTACCTTTGCGGCGGATTTCAAAATATAGGGAGCTATATTGTTGGCCGCCGGTATTGCCCGCAGTAGCGATCACATCGTTGGTGGATACCCAATCTCCCATATCTTTCAGCAGAGTTTGGTTGCGACCGTAAAGGCTTAGGTAGCCGTCGCCATGATCGATAATGGTGAGTAGGCCATAGCCACGTAAGTAATCGGCAAAAACGATTCGGCCGTGGTGTACGGCTTTAACTTTGGCGCCTTCTCGGGCTTTGATTACCATGCCATCCCATTTCAGTTGGCCAATACGAGGTGTTCCGAAGTTGCGCCACACGGGGCCTTTGAGTGGCCAGGGTAGTTTGCCTTTGCGTTTAGGAAAAGGGGTGGCGCTATCGATTTGTAAATTGGCGATAGCATTGTTTAATTTCTGCAGCAGTTTAGACAGGCGCTTGCTGTTCTGCTCTTGCTGTTGCAGTTCGACATCTTTATCGGTAATCAGTTTTTGCAATCTTGCTAGGGTTTGCTTGCGTTCTTGCTGGCGGTTTTGCAGGCGATTAAACCGCTTCTCTAAATCTCGTTTACTGACTTTTAGCTGGCTTTCTTTTTGTGCAATGGCCGGTTCTACACGATCGAGCTCACCGATGGTGTGTAGATAACTTTCAATGTTGTCGGCGCGTGCGGTGAGGAAATAATCGTAGTAGCGGAGCTGTCGGGAGAGGGTGGCGGGGTCTTGCTGGTTGAGAACTTGTTTGAGGTGGGATTGTCGCCCCATACGGTAGGCAGTGTTGATATCTTGTTTGATGAGATGCTGCTGTTGCCGTCGTGCCAGTTGTAATTGTTGTCGCTCTTTTTGTAGGCTTTTCAGCTTTGTTTGTTGATCATTGAGCTGGCCTTTTAGTTTGTCGATTTTTTTCAGTAGTTCTCCAATATCCACTTCAGAGTCTTGAAGTTGCTTTTCTAAACTACCCTTTTGGCCTTTAACGTTTTTAAGCTCATTTTTGAGTTGGTTGATCAGCGTTCTCAATTCTCGCAGCTGCTTTTCTGTATCGGTGGCATTTTCTTGTGCGAAAGCCGTGCCGTTAAAAAAAGCGATAGCGGTTATGAAAGCAATTAAAGAGAAAAGGTTTTTATTCACGTTTTTTTGTTTATTTAGTGGTGTTTCAGTTTGTATTCACCCTCGCTTACGCGGGGGTGATATTAATGTTAGAGACTGTTTTATAGCTCTGCCAAGTTCTTACCGGTCATTTCAGCCGGCTGCTCAACATCCATCAAAGCCAGCATGGTCGGTGCTACATCTGCTAGAGAGCCGCCTTCATTTAAACTCAAGTTACGGTCGCCACTGTAAAGGAAAGGTACTGGTAATGTGGTGTGCTGGGTGTGTGGCTGATTACTGGCTTCGTCAAACATTTCTTCTACATTGCCGTGATCGGCGGTAATAAGGGCTTCGCCGCCTACTTCGGCTACGGCCGCTAAAACTTTTTCCAGGCAGCCGTCGACAACTTCTACCGCTTTAATGGCGGCTTCGTAGCTGCCGCTGTGACCCACTTGGTCACAGTTGGCATAGTTACAGATGATGGTATCGAACTTATCTGACTTGATCGCCTCGACCAATTTTTCGGTGACTTCAGGGGCGCTCATTTCTGGCATGAGATCGTAGGTTTCTACTTTAGGAGAGGGAATCAGAATACGCTCTTCGCCTTCGTAGAGATCTTCCTGCCCGCCGCTAAAGAAGAAAGTGACGTGGGCGTACTTTTCGGTTTCGGCAATGCGTAACTGGGTTTTGCCCTGCTTGGCCAGGTAGTCGCCGAAAGAATTCACAAGAGAAATCGGCGGGTAGGCGCAAGGGGTGTCGATATTGCCTTCGTATTCGGTGGTCATCACAAAGCTGGCCAGCTTGCGCTCAACAGGGCGTTGGAAGCCTTCAAAATGCTCGTCCACAAAGGCGTGGGTGATCTGGCGGGCGCGGTCTGGGCGGAAGTTCATAAAGACAACGGCGTCGCCGTCTTCGATAAAGGCTGGGGTTTCGCCTTCGCCCACAATCGCGGTGGCTTTTACGAACTCATCATCTTCGCCGCGCTCGTAAGCAGCTTCCAGGCCGCTGATGGCATCGGCGGCGCTGTAGTGGGCTACGCCTTCAGTCAGCAGGCGGTAAGCATCTTCCACACGATCCCAGCGTTTGTCCCGGTCCATGGCGAAGAAGCGGCCACAGATGGAGGCGATGCGGCCAACACCAAGTTCTTCCAGCTTAGTGGCGGTTTTCTTGAGGGATGGCTCAGCACTGCGTGGTGGGCAGTCGCGGCCATCGAGGAAGGCGTGTACGTAAATTTTCTTGGCGCCGCGCTGAGCGGCCAGCTCTACCATGGCGTTGATGTGGTCTTCATGGCTGTGAACGCCGCCTGGGCTCAATAGGCCGAGGATATGTACAGCTTTGTCGTGACATACCGCTTGATCGACGGCGTTGCAGTACTCTGGGTTGGTGAAGAAGTCGCCATCACTGATGGCTTTATTGATGCGGGTGTAGTTCTGATACACCACACGGCCGGCGCCCAAGGTCATGTGGCCCACTTCTGAGTTGCCCATTTGGCCTTCTGGTAGGCCAACGGACATACCGGATGTGCCAATGAGCGTATGGGGGTTTTCGGCCCAGAGCTTGTCCCAGGTGGGGGTGTTGGCGTTGAGGATGGCGTTGTGTTTTGCACTATCGCTGTAACCGAAGCCGTCCAGAATTAATAAAACGAGAGGTTTTTTTGTTGCCATTGCTTGAAATACCTGAGCTTGCCACCATCAAGGAGAAAGCGCGCATTTTACCTAACTCCCCCGCAGCCGGCTAGCAGGCCTTAATCTGGGTTGGGAGCGAGAACTTGAGGGTAAGACAAGGTATACTCAGCGCCCCCTGATTCTGAACTAGAACGTAACAGATAAGAGATACGAAGACCGTGGAATTTTTTCAATTTATTGGTGAGCAGTGGCTTTTAGTGAGTCTGTTGATGGTGTTGGTGTACATGTTTGCCTTCAATGAGATTCGCGGTAGCGGCGAGGCAGTCACTATTCATGCCTTCACCCGCTTGGTGAATGATGACAGTGCCCAGGTCGTAGACCTACGTGAAGCCAAAGAATACCGCGAAGGGCATATTGTCGATACCATCAATATCCCCTACGCCAAGCTGGACGATCAATTGGTCCAGCTGAAGCAAGACAAGATCATCATTCTGGTAGATAAGATGGGCCAGCATACAGGCCCAGCCAGCAAGCGCTTGAAAAAGCAGGGCTACACTGTGGCTCGCTTAAAAGGTGGCATTATGGAGTGGCGAGCCCAGAACTTGCCGCTTGTGGCGGTTTAAGGGTTTAGCTGCCTGATATGGCTAAGGTGTTGATGTACAGCTCAGACTACTGTGGTTTCTGCTTTCGAGCGAAGTCACTGCTGGGTAGTAAGGGCGTTGAGTTTACTGAGATTAAGGTAGACGGCGACCGAGCTATCCGTCAGGAAATGATGGCCAAAAGCGGCCGCCATACCGTACCGCAAATTTGGATCGGCGATACCCATGTCGGGGGGTGCGACGACCTTTTCGCTCTGGAGCACCAGGGTAAGCTCGATAAACTTCTCAGCAGTTGAGCCTTTACAGGTTCGCTGTCAGGGAACGAATTTATAACAAAAGGACTATTCAGTTTAATTAGAAGGTAAAAACCATGACCGAAGAAACTTCAGCAGCCGCCCAAGAGGCTCCACAACAACAGTTCGCTATTCAGCGTATCTTCCTGAAAGACGCCTCTTTTGAATCACCGCAGGGTGCTGAGGTTTTCAAAAAGCAGTGGAAGCCACAGGTAAACCAAGACCTGAATACCAAAATCAACAAGTTGGAAGATAACCTGTACGAAGTGGTGCTAACGCTAACCATTTCGACTAAGTTAGAAGAAGATACCGCTTTCTTGGTTGAGGTACAGCAGGCAGGTATCTTCATGGTTGCCGGTGCAGAAGGCCAGCAGTTGGCGGGTATCTTGAATACCACTTGTCCGAATATCCTGTTCCCTTACGCTCGTGAAACCATTGACGCGTTGCTGACTAAGGGTACTTTCCCTGCGTTGCACTTGCCGCCTATCAACTTTGAAGCTTTGTTTGCTCAAGCCTTGCAGCAAGCCAAGCAGCAGCAAGAAGCCCAGGGCGAGGCGGAAGCCACTCACTAAGAGTTACTCGGTTATCGCGCTTAAAAACGCAGCTTCGGCTGCGTTTTTTTATGTCTGTTGGTTTGGTTGAGGGGCAGGGTTGAGGTTAGGCAAAACTGGAAATTTTGCCCATGCTGAGCCATGCTCTAGGGCGTACCTAATGAATAAGATGCGCGGTAGAGAGAAGAGTAATAAAAAATAGATGTCGAAACGAGAAACGATTTTAATTGTCGATGATGATGAAACCAGTGTGCACTTATTGGAAGGCTTGCTGGAATGCAGCTACGAGTTAGTGGTGGCTCGCAATGGCAAGCAGTGCCTAGAGCTTCTCCGTGGCGGGGCGCGGCCGGATTTGGTGCTGTTGGACGTAGCCATGCCGGAAGTGGATGGCTATCAGGTCTGTGAGATCATTAAAAGTGACGACTCTCTCAAAGATATTCCTGTTGTCTTTATTTCCGCTCTGTCTGAAACCGAGGAGCGCCTGAAGGGCTTGAGTATTGGTGCGGATGACTATCTAGTAAAACCTTTTGAAAATGAAGAGTTGCTGGCCAAGGTTAGAAAGACATTGGTTTATGCCGTGGGGCAACGAGAGTTACAGGCAAAATTACAAGAAGCCAACAAAGCGGTATTTACTGCACTGTCGGATAGTTCAGAGCGGGGTTTTATTGTTAATTTTGTGGAAGAAAGCCACAAGGCTCAGGATTATGCGGGCTTGGCAAGCACGTTTTTCTCCGCACTGAAAAAATTCGGTTTGAATGGGTGTTTACAGATTCGCTGTAAAAGCGGCTCACGAAATTATTCTATGGATGGTTTGTGTAAGCCTATTGAAGAAGAGTTGTTGGAACGTTTCAAAGGTGGTGATCGGATTTATGGCTTTAACACACGAAAAGTATTCAATTACCCCCATGTAACTCTGTTGGTAAAAAACATGCCGATTGACGATGAGGATAAAGATGGGCGTTATACGGATCACATTCCCATTATGCTGAGTACGATAGATTCTCGTGTTGAGAGTCTTGAAGATCACCATGCCGTCGTTAAGAAAAAGCAGCTTGAAGAGGCTTTGGTTAAATTGAGTAATATTTTGGAGCATGGCGCATCATTGCTAGAAGCTAACAATGAAGCCTGCGAAAATACCTTACGTACAATGCTACAAAATTTCGAGTTGAAGCTTCCGAGTATGGGATTGGAAGAGGATCAAGAAGCTCTACTTGTATCCATGCTCGACGAAGGCGTTAATACCGCGATCAATGCAGTAAAAGAGTCTGAATTAATCGGTGGCGAGTTAAGTGAAAATATTTACTTACTGAAAAAGCTGTCCGAAAATGCATAGTGTATCTAGGTAAGGACTATTGATTTAAGAGTAGTCATAAGGCTAACCCCAAAAATAATCCTAAAGCTCCATTTCGAGATTAATTCCGTAAGTTCTTGGCGCTCCATAAATGGGGTAGGCGGAATTGGGCCCCAGTTCGAAACTGTGAATTTTATACACCTCATTATTTAAATTATTTCCGAATAGCGAAGCCTTATAGCTAGCGCTTGTGTAGCTAATATTGGCATTCCAAAGTTCGCGGCGATCAAATTGATTAACTTCAAAATTATTTAAATCTTGGAAGGTTTTGTCTTTGAAGTTATAGCTAATCGTTGCGCTTAGGGTATTGCCGCTACTGTTTTTATGTTGCCATTGAAGGTTTGCAGAGCCGCTGTTGCGCGGTGCATTTCGCAATTTGTTATCAGTAATACTTCCGGCGTTGAGAAGGCGTGTGTCGTTATAGGTGTAATTACCAAAGCTGCTAAAGTGCTCACTGATTTGCCAGCGGTATTCGAGTTCTAAGCCTTTGGACTCCGCATCTTCTGTTGTAGTTGTGGCGAGAAATGTTGTGGGGGTTACTTGCACGAAAAATAATGTTTGCAAGTCGTTGTAGCGGCTGTAAAAAACAGTGCTATTGAGGTTCCAATTGTCGCCATTGATTTTAAAGCCGAATTCTGTGTTTTCCGCTTCTTCCTGTTCAAAGGGCATAGCTGCAGTCAGACTATTTTGTGCTTGCCCTTGGAAACCGCCACTTTTAAAACCGGTGTTGTGGGATAAGTAGAGTAACACGGAATCTGTGGGTTGATAGTCCAGGGAGAGGCGCCAGCTTGCAGATTCCCAATCCTCGTTTTCTTCAATAAAAAAGTTTTCCGTAAGCAAGATGTGAATGCCTGCAAAACCACTGCCTTCATTGCTGTAGTCCTTTTCCTCATAGGAGTAGCGAATGCCAGCATGAAGCGTAAATTCTTCGGTTAATGCTGTACTGCTATCAGCAAACACCGCGTAACTGTCGAGAGTGTTTTTTTGGTCAAAGCGATTGCTGAATGGGAGGCCTGGCGGATTAATAAATCCGGATATATCTTCCATGCGATGGGCGTTTTCGTGAAGAAAATAGAGCCCGGTTTGAACAAAGTTACCGTCACGATCGGTGGTGGCGAAGCGAAACTCTTGGCTAAACTCTTCGGTACTATCGTCAGCGGCATTAACGCCCTGAAGTCCTGGAAAGGTGTCGGGTAAACCGATGACGTCTTCCTGCCAGTCAAACTGACTTTTACGGTAGCCGGTAAGACTGGTTAAGGTGCCATCGGGGGCGTCCCAAATCATTTCTAAACGACCGCCTTTACTTTCTCGCTGTTGATAGCCATCTTGGTCGGAAGTGGTCGTGAAAGGATCATCGTCATACAGTGATTCTGTCGCGCCTCTTCCATCACGACCGTTACTGAGGCGATCCACGGTCTCATAGTCCATGGCGAAAATCATATCCAGAGTTTCGTTGGGCTTGTAGCGAAGTTGAGTGCGAATATTTTGATCGTCGATATCTTGTAGATTGTTGCCGGTGAGTAGGTTTTTAACATAGCCGTCACGGCTTTTTTTACTCAGGGAAAAATTACTCCACAAATTATTGCTGAGAGGGATATTGGCTCTTGCTTGTAGTCCGTAGAAATCTAAGTTGCCCACAGACACTTTAATTTTTCCAGAAAATTCATCTTGGGGTTTGGCGCTAATAACATTGATAACACCGCCAGTTGCGTTCTTGCCATAAAGCGTACCTTGTGGGCCGCGAAGAACTTCGATTCTCTCAATGTCGTAATATTCTAAATTAGCAGCAGAAGGCCGAGAGATATAAACCCCGTCCAAATAAATGGCGATGGAGCTATCGCCGCCTGCGCCATCTTCGTTTGATCCCATGCCGCGAATATAAGCTTGAGGCTGGCCGATACTGAAAGCAGACACACTAAGGCCTGGGGTGTGATCGGCAGTACTGGCTAGATCGGTGATGCCTAATGCTTCCGCTAGGTTGGCATCAAAAGCACTGACCGAGATGGCTGTTTTTTGCAGACTCGTTTCACGCTTTTCTGCCGTAATGCTAATTTCTTCAAGCAGCGGAGATGTTGATGCTAAGCCTTGGCTTGCGGATAGTGCGCCAATGGTGGTGGCAAGGCTTGAGAGAAAAAAACTTTTTGGCTTATTGGATTTGGCCTGCACGGGTGTGCCCTCAAAAGCAAAAGTGGAAGCCTAAAGTGTAGTTAGAAATATGACTTTCGTCAGATGCTTTGCTAAAAAAGCTGAGGATTTACGAGGCTGATAAAAGCAGGAGGCGCATAGGAAGGTAGAGGAAGAAAATAAGCTCGGCGACAATTGGGGTTGTCGCCGAGCGAGGGCTTTTTAATACGCCCGAGGGGAAATTTTGGCTGAGTGATTCGTTACAGCTACTCTTTGCAGTGAGCCGCTACTGGACGTGCTCAGCCTTTAGTTTGCGAGTGAGGGTGTTGCGACCCCATCCCAGTAATTGCGCTGCATCTTGTTTGCGGCCACCGGTATGGGCCAAGGCGGCGTCGATTAAGATCTGCTCAAACTCTTTTTCTGCACGAGTCAGAATTTGTGTTTCGCCACTTTGCAGGGCGTTGTCCGCCCAGAAGCGAAGTGCAGTGCGCCAGTCGCGGTGATTCACTTCTTGTACTTCACCTTCCAATAAATCTGGCGGTAGGTCGTTGCGGTGAATTTCACGGCTGGAAGCCATCACAGTGAGCCAGCGACAGAGGTTTTCCAGTTGACGTACGTTGCCAGGCCAATTTAATTGCATCAGGTAATCGGCGGTTTCTTGGGTAAGTACCTTGGTCTCTACCGCCAACTCTTTCGCGGCGCGTTGTAGGAAGTGGTCTGCCAGTGCTGGTACGTCTTCTTTACGCTCAGCCAGTGCGGGTAGTTGCACACGGATGACATTCAAGCGGTGGAATAAATCTTCCCGGAAACGGTGGTCTTCTACTAGCTTCTCCAGGTTTTGGTGGGTGGCAGCGATAATTCGTACATCCACTTTTACTGCGGTGTGGCCACCTACACGATAAAACTCGCCGTCTGCTAATACCCGCAATAATCGGGTTTGGGCTTCCATTGGCATATCGCCAATTTCATCCAAAAATAGGGTGCCACCATTGGCTTGTTCAAAACGGCCCTGGCGCTGCTGGTTTGCACCGGTGAAGGCCCCTTTTTCATGACCAAATAATTCAGATTCAATCAGTTCTTTGGGGATCGCACCCATGTTTAGTGCGATAAAGGATTCGCTCGCACGAGGGCTATGGGCGTGAAGAGCTTTAGCGACAAGCTCTTTACCTGTACCGGATGGGCCATTGATCAGTACGTTGACACTGCTGTGAGACAGGCGGCCAATGGCGCGGAAGACTTCCTGCATGGCAGGGGCTTCACCAATAATCAGGGTGTCGTCATCTTTTTGCTCAATGGCTGCAGATTTTTGCTGTTCCAGTGTGTGAGTAATTGCGCGCTGAGTAACTTCTACGGCTTCGTTAATATCGAAGGGTTTTGGCAGGTATTCAAAGGCACCGCCTTGGTATGCATTTACAGCACTGTCTAAATCCGAGTGGGCAGTGGTGATAATAACGGGTAGCTCGGGGATACGCTGATGAATGGCATTGAGTAGGGTGAGGCCGTCCATCCCGGGCATGCGGATGTCGCTAATAATTACGTCGGGTTGCTCACTGTCAATGGCGCGAAGGGCGCTGTCGGCATCACTGAAGCTTCGGGTATTAAATTTTGCCAATTGCAGGGATTTTTCCAACACCCAGCGAATGCTTTGGTCGTCGTCAACAATCCAAACGCTGTAGTTGCCGGTGGCGGTGTTCATAAGTGAGCTCCGTTAGTTTGAGGGAGCGACTCGGTAGCTTTTGCGTCGCTCATAGGGAGGTAAATATCAAAGCAGGCGCCCTCTGGTGAGTTGTCGAACTCAAGCAGTCCACCGTGTTGATGTACGATGGATTGGGTAATAGATAGCCCTAGGCCTGTGCCTTGAGGCCTACCGCTTACCATGGGCAAAAATAGGCTGTCGAGAATTGCGTCGGGAATGCCAGGGCCGTTGTCTTCAACACTGATATGACAGACGATCGGGTGTTGAATATCCCCGATGGTGAAGCTGTTCATGATGCGGGTGCGCAGCATGATTTTTGGGTTTTCACTGTGATACTCCTGGAGTGCCTGCATAGCATTGCGAGCCAGGTTGAGGATGGCTTGAATAAGCGGGTCTTCGTGAAGAGGGAAATCGGGGATGCTGGGGTCGTAATCGCGAACTAACTCGATATCGTCTCCCACTTCGGCGCTAATGAGTGTGGCGACCCGTTCCAGTACCATGTGAATGTTAATTTCTTTCGCCGCTTGTGCTTTGTGGGGGGTGTTTAACCTCTCTACTAGCGCACGAAGACGATCTGCCTCGGCAACGATAACATCGGAAATTTCTCTGATGGTTGGGTCATCGCTTTGGTGGGTGAGTAGCTGTGCCGCACCGCGAATCCCTCCAAGGGGGTTTTTAATTTCGTGTGCAAGACCGCGAGTCATTGCTTGGGCCGCGTCTTGAATGGCTACTCGCTGTTTTTCGTTGCCAATTCGGATCTTGCGGTCCAGTGGCCATATTTCTAGCAAGATGCCGGTTTGTTCGCCCATGACCAGTGGCGATGCGGTGATATCCGCAGTGGCGGTTTTTCCTGGGAACAGTTTCCAGCGAACTTCACGCAGAGAGTAGCTGTGGTCTTCTTCGTAGCTGTCTTCCAGGGCTATTTTAGTAGCTTGGTGGTGGCCCACTAGGTCTAGGAAGTTCTGACCGCAGGCTTGATGGTGGCTGCAGGCTAGGTGGCTTTCGGCGGCAGGGTTGAGGTAGTGAACCGAGTAATCTTCGTTGAGAATGACAATGGCAGTGCTTTGCTCATCCAGCAGGCGATTAGCAAAGTTACCAAGCTTTTCGCTAGGACTGCTGTGAGGTTGGAGTGTGAAGGGTGTGGATGCCATGAGTGTCTTCTATTGGTGAGCAGCCGATTTGCACCTCGATGCCTCAATAGGCTCTATTCAGTGGTGCAGATTGGAAGCTCGGGGTTCTAATCTTTTCAATGGATTCCCTATCGCAAAAATGGGGCCAAGTTGGAAAAGGGAAAAACGGCGCTATTTGCAGGTTTTTGGGGCGACTTAAGAATAGTGTAGCACTAATATGGTGCGCTAGAGTATAGGTGTGCGCTACTTTGGTGCTTTTCCGGGGTGGGGCTATCAGTCAAATTGAGCCGGTATTAAAATCTAACCGCCAGTTCGAAAGTGGCGCTTGATGTGAACAGTGATAGAGGAGCTTTTGGCGAGGGCTTTTTTGTTCTTGTCATAAGCGACGGCTTGAAGGGTGTAGCTGCCTCGGTCGAGGTTCGTAAAATTAAAAGTTCCAGGTTGGCCAGATTTTTTAGTGACTCCGTTGAAGGTAAGGTCCATGCGGGCTCCGGGAGGGAGCTTAGGGTTGCTATGTACTACTACACTTAGGTTCCCGCCAGTTATGACAGAGTCGTTGGTCGGGCTGGAGATATGGAGGGTGTAAGCCTGCTGAGCTTTCTCTTGTTGTTTGGGGCGTGATTTAAATTTAACTGCAGGTTGTTGGTTAATGGAGGGCAGGTCTACTTTTTCAGCTTGCTGGGTCGGTGTGGGAACATTGGTATACACCACATTACCGTGCTCGTCGGTGGTTTTGTAAATCTCCGCAAGGCATAGGCTTGCAGTGAGAGTCAGGGCGAGAAGGGCGCTAATACGTTGTAGCATGGAGTACCTCGAAAAGGGCTTTTTTTAATAATAGCACGGTGGTGGGGAGTATCATTTTGAGTGCTCTCACTGCTTAGAGTTCTCTTCCTTAAGCCATAAAAAAAGGCCGCGAAATGCGGCCTTTTTTTGATAGTGCTATAGCGATTAAACGCTGTAGTACAAGTCGAACTCAACTGGGTGAGTCGTGTGCTCAACGCGGTATACGTCTTCCATTTTCAGGTCGATGTAAGCGTCGATCATGTCGTCGGTGAATACACCGCCGGCAGTCAAGAACTCACGGTCTGCAGACAGGCAATCCAACGCTTCGCGCAGAGAGCCGGCAACTTGTGGGATCTCAGCTGCTTCTTCAGCAGGTAGGTCGTACAAGTCTTTGTCAGCAGCATCGCCAGGGTGAATCTTGTTCTTAACACCGTCAAGGCCGGCCATCAGCATAGCTGCGAAACACAGGTATGGGTTGGCAATTGGGTCAGCGAAGCGTGCTTCGATACGCTTGCCTTTAGGAGAGGCAACGTAAGGAATGCGGATAGACGCTGAACGGTTGCGGGCAGAGTAAGCCAGCATAACCGGAGCTTCGAAACCAGGGATCAAGCGCTTGTAAGAGTTGGTGCCTGGGTTAGAGAAAGCGTTGATAGCTTTAGCGTGCTTGATGATACCGCCAATGTAGTACAGGGCAGTTTCAGACAGGCCTGCATAGCTGTCACCGGCAAATTGGTTTTCGCCATCTTTCCAGAAAGACTGGTGAACGTGCATGCCAGAACCGTTGTCGCCAACGATTGGCTTAGGCATGAAGGTAGCTGTTTTACCGTAAGCGTGAGCCACGTTGTGTACACAGTACTTCAGGATTTGAACTTCGTCAGCTTTCGATACCATGGTGTTGAACTTAACACCGATCTCACACTGACCAGCAGTACCCACTTCGTGGTGGTGTACTTCTACGTCCAGGCCCATTTGCTCCATGGCAGAACACATGGCAGCACGCAGGTCGTGCAGGCTGTCTACTGGAGGTACTGGGAAGTAGCCGCCTTTAACGCGTGGGCGGTGGCCCATGTTGCCGTCGGCGAAGTCGTGACCAGTAGCCCAGTCAGCTTCTTCTGAGTTGATTTTGTAGAAGGCGCCAGACATGTCTGAGCCCCACTTGATGTCGTCGAATACGAAGAACTCAGGCTCTGGACCGAAGAATGCGGTGTCGCCTAGGCCAGTTGACTTCAAGAACTCTTCTGCGCGCTTGGCAACAGAGCGTGGGTCACGCTCGTAGCCTTGCATAGTAGCTGGCTCGATGATGTCACAGCGAACGATAACGGTAGGCTCGTCGGTGAATGGGTCCAGAATGGCAGTGCTGTCGTCTGGCATCAGAATCATGTCGGATTCGTTAATACCCTTCCAGCCGGCAATAGAAGAGCCGTCGAACATTTGTCCGTCTTCGAAGAAGTCGTCGCCAACTTCTTTAGCAGGGATAGAAACGTGCTGCTCTTTACCTTTAGTGTCGGTGAAGCGCAGATCAACCCAGCGAGCTTCGCTTTCTTTGATCAGGTTGAGAGTTTTTTCAGACATGCTGAGTCTCCTAGTTGTGTCGTAGTCAGTCTAATTTTTAGTCTTTTTCCCCCTGCAGAGAGGTTCTGTAGGAGAGAATAGCGTGCCTCAAATAAGGCAAACTTTATGCCTTTTAATCCAACCCATTGATTTATAAAGGCAAAATATTTCGGGGGAGGCTGGGGCCTCGAAAAAGGGCCTTTTTTTACAGTTTCTTGCACTATTTTGGTGCTTTGCCTGGTGGCTGAACTGGAAAAATACAATCCGCCCGAAAATGGGGCGAGAACAATAACATATTCACAATGACAATTGCGCGTACAAAATAGGGGTACAAAAGCGTGTTTGTGGGGGATGTCACTAAGGTATGAGTAAGGGCAAGGCGGGGCCTTACCCTGCTGTCGCTAAATTCTACCTACCAGGCGCTCAGTTGATGTTGGTAATAGGATTGAGCTAGCGTAAGCGTATAGAGTCTTTTTCTAAGCTAATGAGTTTCTGTTTATAAAGCCCGCCCAGTGCTTTTTTGTAGGCGCCTTTACTGACATTAAATACTCGCTTGATGGCTTCGGGGGTGCTCTTGTCGGTAAGTGTACTCATGCCCCCCTGGGATTTGAGGTGATCAAGGATGCACTGGGATAGCTCATCCCGTTGTGCGCGGGCGGTGGGTGGTTCAGACAGTGTTAAGTCCACCTTTTGATCCCGGCGGACAGCCTTTACCCAGCCCTGTAGCTTGTCGCCAGGGGCGATGGCTTGATCCACATCTTCATTGTGAATCACGCCAAGGTGGGTGCCATTTATCACAGCTTTGTAGCCAAGGCGGGTCCGGCTCCAGATCATCAAATCTACTGCCTGGCGTGGTTTGAGGTAGGTAGCGTCTTCACTCAAGAATTTATGCAGCTTGGTACTGGCTGCCACGCGGTCGGTAATGGGGTCTAGGTATACATAGACTACGTAGAAACGTTCTTCTTCTAGGGGGACTCGCTGCTGAGAGAAAGGCACTAGCAAGTCTTTACCTAAGCCCCAGTTCAGAAAGGCGCCCACTTGGTTAACTGCGGAGACTTGTAATAATGCGCACTCGCCAACGGTTGCCAATGGCTCCTCGGTAGTTGCGACAAGCAAATCATCGGTATCTGTGTAGATAAAGACATCGACGCTATCGCCCACCTGGCAGTCATCAGGTACGTATCTCAATGGCAGCAGAATTTCGCCTTGCACGCCGCCGTCGAGATAAACCCCAAAGTCAGTTTCTTTGATTACCGTGAGGGTGTTGAATTTACCGATCTCAGCCATTGGGGTGCTCGTATGGAGGTGAATAAAAATTAAATTGTACCTTGTTATGCAGCAAAAAGTCGGTACATTCTCGGTCCGAACCAAAAATATCGGATTTTCATTATGGAGAAATCCATCCTTATTACAGGCTGCTCTTCAGGGATAGGGTACTTTGTTGCTCATGAGCTGCAAAAAAGTGGTTATCGAGTCTTTGCTACCGCGCGAAAAGCAGAAGATGTAGAAAAACTTTCTGCGGAAGGTTTAAGCGCGTACCCGCTTGATTTAGATGATTCGCACTCCATTCGTAGTGGTTTGGATTGGGTGTTATCGCAAACGGGCGGCACACTGTTCGCGTTATTTAATAATGGTGCTTATGGTCAGCCTGGTGCGGTGGAAGATTTAACCCGAGAGGCCTTGCGCAAACAATTTGAAACCAATTTTTTCGGCACGCAAGAGCTAACCAATTTGGTTTTACCTGTGATGCGGAAACAAGGTTATGGCCGAATTATTCACAATAGTTCTGTTTTGGGTTTTGCAGCCATGGCCTATCGAGGCGCTTATAACGCCAGTAAATTTGCGTTAGAAGGCTTAACGGATACATTGCGGCTTGAATTGGCTGACGAAAAAAATATTCACATCTCGCTGATAGAGCCTGGGCCAATTCTTAGTCGTTTTCGTGGGAATGCTCTGCAGGCGTTAACAAAAAATATTGATATTGAACACTCTGTTCACAGAGAAAAATATAAAGGCGCTATTGCGCGTTTAAGTAAAGAAGGGGCTGTATCGGCTTTTACCTTAGGGCCAGAAGCGGTGTTAAGTCGAGTGGTTCATGCCCTTGAAAATCCTAAGCCAAAAGCTCGGTATTATGTGACCAAGCCGACCTATGCGTTTGCCTTCTTAAAACGTTTATTACCCATTAGTTGGTTAGATAAAATATTACTGGCGGCTGGGAAAGATTAGTTAGCTAGATATTCAATTTAAAGTTAGAACTCACCTTGGAGTGTTAAGTTTTTATGTGGTTTAAAAACCTTCAAATTTATCGTTTAACCCGCCCTTTGGATTTGTCTCCCGAAGAGTTATCAGAAAAGCTCGCAGAACAGGCTTTTGTGCCTTGTGGGAGTCATGAGCAAATGAAAGTAGGTTGGGTTCCACCTATTGAAGGTGGAGGTGATTTTATTCATGCCGCCAACGGTTACATGATGTTCTGCCAGAAGCGCCAAGAAAAAATTGTGCCTGCGCAAGTCATCAACGAAGAAGTTGCTGAGCAAGTCCAAACCATTAGCGAGCGAGATGGCCGCAATGTGAGTAAAAAAGAGCAGCGGGATTTAAAAGACGAAGCTTTGTTTTCATTGTTGCCAAAAGCTTTTTCCCGGTCGCGCTTGCAGTACGCGTATATTGATATCAAAAATAATTACGTGGTGGTTAATGTTGCCTCAGCGAGTCGTGCCGAGGAGATGCTGACTGCCTTGCGAGAGACGCTAGGTAGCCTGCCGGTTATTCCACTGGCGGCTAAAAATGTGCCTCAGCAGGTGATGACGGGTTGGTTAAAAGAGCGTGTCGATCCTGAAACCTTTGAATTGGGGCATGAGTGTGAGCTGCAAGATCTTGGCGGCGAAGGCGGCATTATTCGGTGTAAATATCAGGATTTGAAGTCCACAGAAATTAACCAGCACCTTTTAGCCGGTATGGTGGTGAATAAGGTGGGCTTACTGTCCGAGCGGGGGGTGCAGTGCGTGGTAGATCATCAATTGTCTGTAAAGAGCCTGAAATTTAGTGATGTTATTCAAGACAAAGCGGGAGATGTGGAGGCTGAAACGGCGGCGGAGCAGTTTGATATTGATTTCTGCATTATGACGGAAGAGTTAGCGGTACTCATTTTCAGTTTGGTGGCTGCTTTTGGCGGGATGCAGCAGGAAGGCTAGATAACTCTCAATAGTCTACCCACCCTCACGATGTTGAATATCGCGCCAATGTAAGATAAGGTAGCCTGGTTGTTTTTTGTTCAGGTCTTGGCAGGAACCGGCCTTGTGTGCCTTGAGCACTGATATTGAGATGGAGTGAGTGATGGAAGCATTAAATCCAAGCCTTGTGGAGAACACGTTAAAGATCAGAGATCGATCCAGCGTGAAAAAAACCTTTAGCCAAAGGGATGTAGAACTGTTTGCCAACTTATCTGGTGATGTGAATCCGGTGCACCTAGATGAAGATATTGCTACAGAGTCGATTTTTAAGGCGCGGGTGGTTCACGGTATGTTGGTGGCCAGTTTGTTTTCCACCATTATTGGTACTCAAATGCCAGGGCCGGGAGCCATTTATCTGGGGCAGAATTTGAAATTTAAAGCGCCAGTTTTTTTGGGTGAAGAAGTTGAGGCAATTCTGGAGGTTGTGAGTATCCGTAAGGATAAACCCATTGCGACGTTAAAAGCAGTGTGTAGAAAGCAAGACGGCACTGTGGTGATTGAGGGTGAGGCTGTTGTTTTACTCCCTTGATAGCTGAACTTTTCTACAAAAAAGCCCGCGAATTCGCGGGCTTTTTTGTTTGTGTTTTGCAAGTCGTCGTTGCTTTAATTCTTGTCAATAGTTTCTGGTATTGGCTGCTTCTGGGAGGTAAAACGGCTATAAACTAGAACCAGCAAATAAAAACCGAAGGAGAGTAATATGGCTTGGGCGCTTGAAACCGCAGGGTTGTAAACACCGCCGAAGAAGGTGAAGTATAGGTGACCAACAACACCAATGAGCGCGCAGCCAAACATGCCGTAGGTGTTGACATTTTTCGGCCCAAAAACACCGAAGAAAATAGGTACTAAGCTGGCGGCGGCGAGAGCGTAAATTCCTTGTTGTGCAAATAGCCCTACCAATAAAGGCGGATTCCAGGCGACGGCTAAGGCAATCAAACCAATACCCACGAGAACGACGCGAGAAAGAATCAGACCTCGCTTAGCGTATTGTTCAGGTGATTCTGGTTTCGCAAAGGGATGGTAGATGTCGTTTACCGTCATGGCTGATAGGGCAACCAAGATGCCGTCGAGAGTGCTCAGGCCGGCGGCAAGCAAGGTGACAGTGATGAAGACTGAAATGTAGGGCCCAATTGAGCTATTGGCGAACTCTTGAATTATGTAGTAAGTGACTACTTTATCTTGGGTGGCTTCGACTCCGGAGAGTTTTGCATAGAAGCCAATAAACAGCATAAGGGTGTAACAGCCACCCACAATAACAGCAGTCCAAATAAATTTGTTTACCGCTTTGTCATCTTTCAAATAAAGTACTTTGGAAAGAATGTGTGGTTGTAACATCAGTGCGAAAGTGACCAGGAAGCCACTGGCGAAGACAGAAAAGAAGTTGGTGTAGAGTTTTGAGTCTGGATTGTAAACTTTTGCGTAATTCTCACTCACACTAGCAATGCTGCCAAAAATATCGCCGTTAAAATATTTAAAGCCGTGGAAGAATAAAAAGAGCGCGATGATCAACATCATAATGCCTTGGAAGGCGTTGGTGTATGCGTGAGCATAAACGCCTCCCATCAATACGTATGAGAATACAAACAGCATACAGGCAACAAGTGCCGCTTTTTGTGAGATGGGGAAGCTTGCACTGAGCAGATAAGAACTGCCTACCAAAATCAGTACAACAAAGGTGATTGTCAGTAGATTGGTAAAGGCAAACAACAGGCTTAAGCCACGGTTTTTGTAGCGGTCGTAAATCCAGCCGGGGATAGTGAGTGAGCCTAAATTGTCACCGCTGGCGCGAAACTTTCTCGTCATCAAAACAATAGCTGCGAAGCTACCCAGTGCAGCGGCAACACCGTAGTGAAGGTAGGCTGATAGGCCGTCTTGATAAATAAAACCAGGATTAATAACAAACAGTGCGGTACTGGCTGTAGATGATGCCATGGTGATTCCCACCAAGATAGGGCTCATATCTTTATTGCCGATGGCGAAGCCTTTCATGCTTTTGGCCTTTTTCATCCCTACCCAGGACAGCCAAAAGGTTAAAGCCATAAAGGAAAAGAGTAATACGTATTTAAAAATCTCTGGTCCCATTGGGTCCCCCTAACTTATATTGATAATGCTTTATATAACGATGGCTGCAGCCATAATTGAATGCCTTTCGCCATGAGTGACCGAGCTGCTAGTAATCTCCGAGATCGACATAGGGATGAGCTGGGCAATTGTAGGCAGCTTGTTAAAAATACTCTGAAAATATCAGTTCAGTATTAGTGTAGTAGAAATTCTTTAGAAGTAAATCAGGATAAAAGCTACTGATCGATCGGTTTTGCCGCTATTATGATGGGTTATTGATTTCTATTTTTCGATAACAGGTGTGCTTACGATGAGTCGATTGATTCACTTTACCTTGCGCCAACTTCAGGTATTTATTGCTATTGCTCAGCATCAAAATGTGACCCGTGCCGCTGAGTTTTTAAATATGTCTCAGTCAGCTTGTAGTGGGGCCTTGAAAGACCTCGAGTCTATGTATGGCATGCAGTTGTTTGATCGTGTGGGCAAACGATTGCATGTGAACGAGTTGGGCCTAATGTTGCGGCCAAAAGTTGAGGCCTTGCTGGCTCGGGCAGAAGAACTAGAGATTGAGTTAAGTGACCAGCAGAGGGTGGGTACCTTAAAAATTGGCGCGACACTGACTATTGGCAATTACTTAGCGGTACCTCTTATCAATCAATACATGCAGTCGGAGGATGGCGCTAAGGTTGAGCTAGACGTGGCGAATACCAAAACTATAGTGGAGTCCCTGCTCAATTTTGATTTTGATATCGGCTTGATCGAAGGAGAGGTCCAGCATGGCTCTATTGAAGTCTTACCTTGGGAAAAAGATGAGTTGGTGTGTTTTTGTGCTCCTGATCATCCGCTAGCAAAGAAAAAGAGCGTCAGTGAAGAGGACTTGGTTTCGGCCCGGTGGATTTTGCGAGAGCAAGGTTCGGGAACACGCCAGGCTTTTGATCGTGCGATGCATGGATTATTACCTTCCCTGGATATTTTACTGGAACTCCAGCACGCTGAAGCGATTAAAGGCGCGGTGAAATCAGGCATGGGTATTTCGTGTTTGCCGGATATTTCTTTGCAAGAAGAGTTTGAGCGTGGAGGCTTGGTGCCAATCGCTGTGCCTGAAAGAAACTTTGTGCGCGATTTATATATTGTGCTGCACCGTGATAAGTATCGCAGTCCTGGCATGCTTCGTTGGTTACAATTATGTGGTGTTGAGTTGGTCAGTCCTGACTAAAGTCTTTAGATTTTACAGTGCCTCTATGGGGAGATTGGGTGAGGCATTAGAAGGTAGTGTTGTATTAGAGAGTCGTGCCATGTTTCAGAAAATCCCTGTTAATCGCCTGCTAGCCTTGTTGCGTCAGTGGTGGTTGCCTCTTACTGTGGCTCTGCTCTCGGCGATTGCTTTGCTCACTCTCTGGCCCTCCGAGCGCATGCCTACTGTGCCGGGAGGGGATCGATTGCATCATCTTATTGCTTATGCGGCGTTGGTTTTTCCGGTGGCTTTTTGTCGTCCGCGGTACTGGCGGTGTTTGGTATTATTGTTTGTCGCTTGGGGTGGTGTGCTGGAATTATTGCAGCCTTACTTTAATCGCCATAATGAGTGGCAAGACTTTTTGGCTAATATCTTGGGGGTGGTTTTCGGCTTGTTAATGGCACACCTGCTGCGTTATCTCGAAGCTCGAAATGCGCCGTAGAAAACTTTCGCAGTATTGGTTTCCGGCTTGGATCTTCTCTTTAAATTTCTTTGTTCGGTGTTTTAGTTCCTTCTTTGCTTATTTCTTCCTCTGCTGTCTCGGTGCTGATTTTTTCTATCACGCCGTTACTCAGCCAGGAAAAATTCTTCGGGGCAACATATTGAAGAACCTCTTTCGTATCGGTATAGAGAGAAATGCTCAAACCTTTTTTAGGGAATAGGTATATGGTTTCTTCTTTGCCGCGAGTGATGGTTTTATCCGCTTTGCCAAAACGCTGAGTAATAATTTCTTCATCGAGATTAATAACCGGAATAAAAGTCACTGTTTTAATGAGGCTGTTTAAAGCCTGTTGCCTGTCGTCTTTATTCAGGGTGAACTTCTTATTGCCCGTTTCTAAATATTCAACATGAGCGGCGTTGTTACGAATGGTTTTTATTTTCTCAGGGCTGACGTCGGCTACTAGCACTAGGCGGCCTTTAATAGGGCCGGCGGTATAATTGGCGTCGTAGGCTTCAATACTGCTACTGGTGTCGGTTTCGATAAGTGCAATTTCGTGGTCAGGCCCCAGTGATTGAATGGCGGTGGCCAGATTGTCAGTACCCAATGTAAATCCAAATACCTCAGAATAACCCTCTGGCGTTGGCGTGATTTGCCAGGGCAGGCCGCTGTAGGATTGCTCGGGTTGGTCTAGCTTGTTCTCTTCTGGCTTATTGCTGAAGTTTAAAATCCCAACGGTTAGGCCGCCGAGTAAGAGCAAAAGTGTAATCTGAAGTTTATTTGAAGGTTGGATCATAATCTTGTTGAATGTAGTCATCTGGTCAATAGGCGTTATTGTAAGTCAGTTTAAGAAGTTTTGGTGATTAAATGAAAGCTATCCGTGTTAATGGGAAATCTGTAGTGCCGTCGAAAGTGGTTTGTATTGGCCGAAACTATGTTGGACATATTACTGAGTTGGGGAATGAGATTCCCAAAGAGCCTGTGGTATTCCTAAAACCCAATTCAGCCATTAGCGATATCCTTCAGGCATTTCATCAGGAGCCGCTGCATTATGAAGGTGAGCTTTGCTTTGTGTATGAACAAGGGCGCTTTTCAGCAGTAGGTTTTGGTTTGGATCTCACAAAGCGGGGATTGCAAGGCGCGTTGAAAGCCAAGGGTTTGCCTTGGGAGCGGGCCAAGGCGTTTGATGGGGCGGCGGTGCTGGGTGACTTTGTCTCTATTGATGAAACGATACTCCTGGAAACAGAAGACAGCGAAAAAGAATTAGTATTAGAGCTTCGCGTCAATGGTGAGCTAATTCAGAGGGGTGGAATCAGCCTGATGATGTACAAGCCCAAAGCTATTCTCGACGCCTTGCAGCAGTTTATTACCCTGGAAGATGGGGATGTGGTAATGACCGGCACGCCAGAAGGCGTTGGGCAGATTAATGTGGGTGACGTTTTCGAGGGGCGTGTGGTTCACGCAGGGGGAATCTTAACCCAGGTCGGTTGGGTAGCCGAGTAAATTATATGTTGCTCAACCATAGTGTTTGATACGGTACTAAGGCAATTTCAGTCGCGTCCAAATCAATTTCGGTATTCTCAATTAAATTCGTCCAGTCGCTGGTGTTAACGAGATTAATGCTGGATAAAGGAATAATTTGCTCTTTATCGGTAATATTACTGATGCAGAAAATATTCTGTCTGCGATCCATGCTCTGGCGCCAGAAGGCAAAGATACCTTCGCCAAGGTGAAGAGTAAATTGCGTGGCGTTGGGGTGGAATGCAGCTTGTTGTCCGCGTAGTTGAATTAGTCTTTTTAATTCGGCGAATACTTTTGCGTGGCTGCTGTTGCCATCTAATGCGGCTTTCAGCTCGTCATATTGCCACTGATGACGATTGATGGAGCGGTTGTGGCCGGTGTTCTCCATTTTTTGATAGTCGTTCTCTGTGCCCAGTAAGCTGTGGATATAAAAAGCAGGGATTCCTTCTAAACCAAGCATTATGGTATGGGCGCAAATAAAGCGCTCAAAGTTCCATTGATCCGGCCCTTTGGTTGTTCCTTTTAAAGCATCATAGAGCGCGATATTAATTTCGTAGGGTTTGGTTTCGTTATTGTCCAGTGCTCGCCAGGAAATACGCCCGCCAAATTCTTGCATGGTTTCAATAAACTGTGTTTCTTCTTGTTCAGATAGTAAGCCTTCCACTGGGCGTAAGCCGATGCCGTCATGTGAGGCAATGAAGTTAAAGTAGGTGGTGCCGTTTTGCGCTGGAGGCATACCCATCATCCATTGCTTAAGATAGGAGCTATTGCCGGAAATTAATGCATGAACTAACAGTGGAGGAAGGGAGAAGTTATACACCCAGTGAGCTTCATTGTTATTGCCAAAGTAGGATAAGTTTTCCCTGTTTGGAATATTGGTTTCCGTAAGAATTACCGCTTCAGGATCGGCGTGTTCGATTAGGGTTCGCAGCAAGCGAACCATTTCATGAGTTTCTGTCAGGTTTAAACAGTTGGTTCCTACAATTTTCCACAGGAATGCAATGGCGTCTAGGCGGAAAATCTTTACGCCCATGTCGAGATAAAGCCGGATGATACTTGCGAATTGCTTTAAAACTTTAATATTTCGGAAGTCCAAATCCACTTGATCGTGGCTAAAAGTACACCACACGTACTTGGTTCCATTGCTGGTTTCAATCGCTTTTAACAGAGGGTTAGTGCGAGGGCGGGTGACTTCGCTGAGGTCGTCTTCTGGATTGGCTGTAAAAAAGAAGTCCTTTCCTGGATCTTTCTGCTTGATGAAATTGTCGAACCAAATTCCCCTGGCTGAACAATGGTTGATAACCAAATCGCTCATTAGCTTGTAGTGGTTCGAAATGTCTTGAATATCATTCCAGTCCCCCAGGGATTCATTGACGCTGGAGAAATCCATGACAGAGAAGCCATCGTCAGAGCTAAAAGGGAAAAAAGGCAGAATATGAACGCTGTTGATGGTGTCTTTGATGTGCTGATCAAGAAATCCTAACAGTGTGTGAAGCGGTTTTTCAGCGTTCTTTAGAAAGGTATCGCCGTAAGTGATCACCACTGCATCTTTTTCACTCCAGTGATTTTGATACTGTTCTGGTGGCTGGGTAACGCTCTCTAGGCGCATGATTTGAATTAAGTCCACAGCGATAGATTCCGCTGAATCCTCTAATGGGATATCTCGATAAATGACCGCTAAGTGATCACAAAGTCGTTGTTGTAAAAGTTCGAGGGCGTTACTCATCGTGCTTCCTGTGGCGAAAATGTTTTCGGGTTAGCCTTTTGAAAAGGTTTTGTTGTCTTCTTCTACTGCATTGTAGAGCCTTTCTAGAACGTCTGGCATAGCGCTGATAACCCGGTTCCAGCTGGGAATAAAAGGCGTTTCCATGGGGTTTTCCAGAAAGGTGTCGCCGGCTTTCATGATGTTGCGGGCGAAGGTTTCTACAGCGCTTTCTTCGCTGTGAATATCCAGCTCTAGGCCGTTAATAATGGCGTCGTTGCGGTAGGTTTCGATCAGATCTAAAGCAATGCGGTAATAGGTGGCTTTAATGGAGCGAAAGGTTTCGTTGTTGAAAGTTTTACCCTGTGTGGCCAGCTTTCGGAATAGGGCTTTGGAGATATCAATAGACATTTTTGAAAGCCCGCCTTGATCATTGTTTGCAGAAAGATCTTGGTGTTTGTGGTCGTAGATGTTGGCAATATCTACCTGGCAAAGTCGGTTGGTGGAGTAGTTGCGATACATTTCCGACAGTACGCCAATTTCCAAACCCCAGTCGCTGGGAATACGAATATCTGTGAGTACGTCTTTACGGAAGGAAAACTCACCGGCTAATGAATAGCGATAGCTGTCCATATAGTGAAGGTAATCCATATCGCCGTAGATTTTTTTCAGTGATCTTAATAAAGGCGTAACCAGCAAGCGACAGACGCGGCCATTAAATTTGTTGTCGGCAATGCGGCTGTAGAATCCTTTGCAGAACATGTAGTTAAAGCGTGGATTCGCAACGGGGTAAATGAGCCGTGCCAGTAAGTCTCGCTGGTAAGTGACAATGTCACAGTCGTGGAGGGCGACAGATTCAGACTTTCCTGAGGCCAAAAAGTAACCCATGCAATACCAAACATTACGACCCTTTCCTAGCTCTTTGGGTGCAACATTCAGCGCTTGTAATTCTTTGTCTAAGGCTTGTAATGCAGGGCCGTCATTCCAGAGTACGCGGTGGTGTTGTGGTAACTCACCGAAAAAATCTAAGGCGGCGCGATATTGTTGTTCGTCAGCGCGATCAAGGCCAATCACAATTTCAGAAAGGTAGGGAACATTTTTTAGTTCGCTAATAATCTTAGGGAGAGCTTCCCCTTCTAGTTCAGAATAGAGGGATGGCAGCAGTAGTCCCATGGGCCGCTGCTTGGAAAAGGAAAGCAATTCTTCTTCAAGGGCGTCAACAGGTCGCTGGGTGAGGTTGTGAAGCGTGGTGATAATGCCGTTTTGATAAAAGTCCGCCATAGTGCCGCCTTATATTTCTATAGAGATAAGAATTTCTTTACTTCATTGCACCAGCCTTGAGGGGCTGGTGTATCGCCAATAATGGCATCTTGCCGGTTTAAGATTGGAGGGGCGCTCGTGGGTGATGGAATGATGATCGCGGTCTCTGCGGTATCCAGCATGGCCGCATCATTTTGACTGTCCCCAAGGGCAATGCTTGTAATATCACTGCATGAAATTCCCCATTGCCGAGCAAAAAACTTTCTTAGCCATTCCAATGCGTAGCCTTTGTCGCAATGCCCGCATACATGCAAAAAACGACCGCCTTGAAGCATTTTTACGCCGGCGTGTTCCAATAGCTCGGTAAAAATCCTTTTTGACTTTTCGTCGCTTCGCCACAGTAGAGGCTCGCTAAATTCACGTTGATTGGCGAGATTCGCTTCTTTTTCGGTAAGCCCTGTATGCTTTGCTATCTCGTTGTCGCTCATTTGAGAGAAAGCGATAAATTGATTGCCGTAAGCACTTAGATAAGGTTCTAAAAGGTGCTGCCAGTACTCGCGGGATTGAGAAAAACTGATCCGGTTATAGCCTTTTACTTGTGTGATATGTGTAACAGAGGCGAAGGTTTTTAGGATTTCTTTGTTATGCAGGATGTCTTCAGGAAAATAATCGTCGGGTATGTAAATGGCCGCGCCATTTTCAATGATAAAAGGGTGGCGGTTGTTCAGTGATTCTCGTAATGGGATAAGTTCTGCAAAGGTTTTACTGGTATTGAAGATGACAGGAATTTTTTTCTCTTCCAATATATTTAGTAATGGTTGTACCGCAGAATAATCATAGCTGTGATGGTCGAGTATAGTGCCGTCGAGATCTGAAAAAATAAGTGTCGGTGTGTTGGGCTTGTTATTCACGATGACTGAATTTCTCGTTTCGTGTTCAGAGTAAAAAGAAGGTCGACTTTTTTAGGTAGCTGCTTAAGAGTGTGCTCTGTTATACGTTGATAAAATTGCACAAACCGTTTGATTTCGTTGTCGCTCATTACGCCTGTTGTTTTTGTGTTTTCTTGTTTAGTTAAACTCTGCTGTTGCAACTTTTCGGCCAGCTTTTTTTCTTGCTGTAATCGCCATTGGTATACGCAGTCGAATGAGGGGGCTTGGAGCATTACCCAGGTGTCGACTTGTTGGAACAAGTCGGCGTACTCGGTGGCGAGTTTGCGGTTACTGAATGTGCGCCAAAGGCCTTGTTTGTCTTCTTCTTTTTCCAGTGTGTTGATGGGCTCTTCTAGGGCGCTTTCCGGTTGTGGGGGGCTACCCACACACCAGCCTTCCAGAATGATGATATCGATGGGCGCTTGCACACTATCCCAGTTTGATTCTGGGTGCCGGTCATCGCAGGCCTTGTTAAACCTAGGGATGGCCACAGTTTCTGGCGTTTGACTGCGTAACCTGCTTAGGGTGGTTTTCGTTAGTTTCATGTCGTGAGTGCCGGGTACACCTCGGGTTTTTAGAAGAGGGTGTACGGATTCGCTCAAGGTTAAGCGTTCTGCTTTGGTGAGGTAAAAATCGTCGATAGAGAGACTTACTACGTTGAGTTTGTGCTCATGCTTGAGTCGGGTGCGTAGGTAATCTGCCAGGGTGGTTTTTCCTGATCCTTGGCTGCCGTTAATGCCCAAAATAATTGGTGTTTTCTGGTGGCGCTGCTCCATTATGCGCACCAATATGGGGCTAAAGTGTGTCTCTGCTTGCACCAGATAGGATTCTGGTAATCGGTGGTCTTCGAGAAAATGAGTTAAATACGGGGTTGTGGCCATTATTTGGGGCTCCCAGAGGCGTATGCATCACTAGGAATAGCAGCTTTAGTGCCACCTGCCAGGAAAGGGGCCATTTCAGGTGATAAACGGGGGCTAAAACTCAGGAAAAGGTTGGATTCTTAAGGGCCGATAAGGGAAAATAGCGCCTTTTTTGCACAGAGAGCTGCCTGCGTTGTTATTGCGGCGTTTGGGCCCTCTGTACGGTTAATTTACCATCCCCCGAGGAGTCCTCTCATGCCGTCTCGTTACGAACTCGCCAATGCCATTCGTGCCCTGTCTATGGATGCCGTGCAGCAAGCCAAATCAGGCCACCCAGGTGCCCCAATGGGCATGGCGGATATTGCTGAAGTGTTATGGAATGACTATCTGAAACATAACCCAGCGAATCCAGATTGGTGGGATCGCGACCGCTTTGTGCTGTCTAACGGCCACGGCTCCATGTTGATTTACTCTTTGCTTCACTTGACGGGTTACGACCTGCCTATCGAAGAGCTGAAAAACTTTCGTCAGTTACATTCCAAAACCCCGGGGCACCCTGAGTACGGTTATGCGCCAGGCATAGAAACCACCACTGGCCCATTGGGGCAGGGCATCACCAATGCAGTGGGTATGGCGGTTGCTGAGAAAACCTTGGCTGCGCAATTCAACCGCGACGGTCACGAAGTGATTGATCACTACACCTACACCTTTATGGGCGACGGTTGCTTGATGGAAGGTATTTCCCACGAGGCATGCTCACTGGCTGGCACCCTGGGCTTGGGTAAGTTGATCGGATTCTACGACGACAACGGTATTTCTATCGACGGTGAAGTAGAAGGCTGGTTTACCGACGACACCCCTAAGCGCTTTGAATCTTACGGCTGGCATGTGATTCCAAATGTAGATGGTCACGATAGTGAAGCGATTAAGGCAGCCATTGAAGCGGCTCGTGCCGAAAGCGACAAGCCAACCATTATTTGCTGTAAAACGGTGATTGGTTTTGGTTCTCCAAACAAGCAAGGCAAAGAAGATTGTCACGGTGCACCCCTGGGTGATGATGAAATTGCACTGACCCGCGAAAAGTTGGGTTGGGCTCACGGTCCATTTGAAATTCCAACGGATATCGCCAGTGCTTGGGATGCGAAAACCGATGGCGCTGCGGCGGAATCTCAGTGGCAAGAAAAGTTTGCCGCTTACAGTGATGCTCATCCTGAGTTGGCTTCCGAATTGTCTCGTCGTATGGTGGGCGAGTTGCCTGAAGATTTCAGTGCGCAAGCGGATGCCTATATTGCACAGTGTCAGGAGGCCATGGAAAAAGTGGCTTCTCGTAAAGCCAGTCAAAATACTCTGAATGCATTCGGTCCACTGTTGCCAGAAATGCTGGGCGGCTCTGCGGACTTGGCCGGTTCTAACCTAACCTTGTGGAACGGTTGTAAAGGTATCGAAGCGAACGATGCCAGTGGTAACTACTTGTTCTACGGCGTGCGTGAGTTCGGTATGAGTGCCATGATGAACGGCATCGCTTTGCACGGTGGTTTCGTGCCTTACGGTGCAACCTTCCTGATGTTTATGGAATACGCCCGCAATGCTGTTCGCATGGCGGCACTGATGAAGCAGCGTTCCATTTTTGTTTACACGCACGACTCCATTGGCTTGGGCGAAGACGGCCCAACTCACCAGCCGGTTGAGCAAGTCACTGCATTGCGCGCTACTCCAAATTTGGAAACCTGGCGCCCTTGTGACACGGTTGAGTCTGCGGTGTGTTGGAAGTCTGCTATTGAACGTGCCGACGGTCCAAGTGCTTTGATTTTCTCTCGTCAGGGGTTGCAACCAATGCCGCGCTCTGAGCAGCAAGTAAAAGATATCGCCAAGGGCGGTTACGTGCTGAAAGACTGTGACGGTGAACCTGAAGCCATCATTATCGCCACGGGCTCTGAAGTTGAGCTGGCCGTTAACGCTGCGGGTCAACTGGGTGGCAAAAATATTCGCGTAGTTTCCATGCCTTGTGCGGAGTTGTTCGAAAAACAAGATGCCGCTTACCGTCAATCTGTGCTTCCAGTCGAAGTAGCTAACCGCGTTGCGGTTGAAGCTGGGCACCAAGACTTCTGGTACAAGTATGTTGGCCTAGAAGGTCGCATTATTGGTATGACTACTTTCGGTGAATCTGCTCCGGGCGGAGAACTGATGAAAGAGTTTGGTTTTACGGTTGAGAATGTCGTTGCGGCAGTTTCGGAATTGCTGGAAGACTAACGTGTAAAACGTCGGTAGTGAGATGTTGAATGAGAGACGAGAGATGAAACAGCACGGAGCCCAGTGTTAAGGATGAGTACATCTTCCGTCTCCCATCTTTCATCTCCCGGTCAGCCTATTCGGCTGGCCATTAACGGCTATGGTCGAATCGGTCGTTGTGTTTTACGTGCGCTTTACGAGTCTCAGAGACAAAACGAATTTCAAATCGTCGCCATTAATGAATTGGCAGACTGCGCAACGATTGCTCATCTCACTAAATACGATTCCACTCACGGTAGCTTTCGTGGAAAGGTTAGCGTCGAAAGCGATCAGCTTAATGTTAACGGCGATACCATTCGTGTGTTACACCATGAAGCTATTGATGACTTACCTTGGGCTGAGTTGGATGTTGATGTGGTTCTGGAGTGTTCCGGTACTTTTAGTGATCGAGAAACCGCAGAAAAGCATATTCAAGTCGGCGCAAAGCGGGTGCTGTTTTCACAGCCGGCTTCCTGTGATGTTGATGCCACCGTGGTCTATGGTGTAAATCACCAGCTGTTAAAGGGCGATGAAAAAATCGTCTCTGCCGCGTCCTGTACTACGAATTGCATTACCCCAGTGATTCAAGTGTTACATCGGGAATTTGGTGTAGAGAGTGGTGTGTTAACCACGATCCACTCGGCCATGAATGATCAGCCTGTGATTGACGCTTACCACCATACGGACTTACGTAAAACCCGTTCAGCGTTTAATGCGATTATTCCAGTGGATACTGAACTGGCTCGAGGTATTGAGCGTATATTGCCGGAACTTAGCGGGCGTTTCGAAGCTCAGGCTATGCGTGTGCCGACGCAAAATGTATCGCTTATGGATTTGTCCGTAACCATTGCGAAGGATGTAACGGTTGACGCTATAAACTCGGCGTTGCAGAAAGCATCAGAGAATGAATTTTCCGGTATTGTGGGTTATACCCAAGAGCCTCTAGCCTCTTGTGATTTTAATCACGATAGTCGGAGTAGTATTGTAGATGCTAGTCAGACGAGAGTAAGCCGCAGTCGCTTAGTAAAAGTACTGGCTTGGTTTGATAACGAGTGGAGTTATGCTAACCGTATGCTTGATGTGGTTGGGGTTTGGGTTAACCGCGAACAATAATTAACGTCACTCCCGCGAAGGCGGGAGTCTACTGGGGATGAAAGTCAGAATTTAGAGCTTTGCAGTTTGATAGTAGCGTGTAAAAAATCACATCCAACTTCAAATCTCTAACGTCCAACTTTTTTAAAATGTTATTGAGGAAATTAAACAATGACAGTTAAACAAATGACTCAACTGGATCTCGCGGGTAAGCGGGTTTTAATTCGTGAAGATTTGAACGTGCCAGTAAAGGATGGTGTCGTAACCTCAGATGCCCGTATTCGTGCTGCGCTACCCACAATTAAGCACGCCCTTGAATCTGGTGCAAAAGTAATTGTGATGTCCCATCTAGGTCGTCCAACGGAAGGCGAGTACGAAGAGAAATTTTCCATGGCGCCGGTAGCAACTCACCTTGGTAAGCTATTGGATCGTGAAGTGCCACTGGTCAAAGACTGGCAGGACGGTATCGAATTAGCAGATGGCGAGTTAGCGCTGTTAGAAAACGTACGTTTTAATGTGGGAGAGAAAAAAGATGGCGACGACTTGTCGAAAGCTTACGCTTCTCTGTGCGATGTTTTTGTGATGGATGCCTTCGGTACTGCGCACCGTGCACAAGCCTCTACTCATGGAGTGGCCAAGTTTGCGCCAGTTGCCTGTGCAGGCCCCTTGCTAGCGACTGAATTGGATGCGCTGGGTAAAGCCTTGGCCAGCCCTGAACGCCCAATGGTTGCCATTGTGGGCGGGTCAAAAGTATCTACCAAGTTAACGGTTTTAGAAACCTTGTCTGATAAAGTTGATCAGCTCATTGTTGGTGGTGGTATTGCCAATACTTTCCTAGCGGCTGCGGGTAATCAAGTGGGTAAATCTTTATACGAAGAAGATTTAATTCCTAATGCAAAAGCCTTAATGGAAAAATGTGAAATTCCGGTGCCCACTGATGTAGTCACCGGTAAAGAGTTTTCTGAAACTGCTACTGCTGAATTGAAATACGCTGCAGATGTTGTGGAAGACGATATGATTTTTGATATCGGTCCAGATTCAGCTCAAGCGATTGCCGATATTTTGAAAGACGCTAAAACCATTTTGTGGAACGGCCCTGTAGGGGTGTTCGAATTTGATCAGTTTGGTGCGGGCACTAAAACCTTGTCTCTTGCTATCGCGGAGTCTGCTGGCTTCTCTTTGGCGGGTGGTGGTGATACCTTGGCAGCTATCGATAAATACGAAATAGCTGACAAGGTTTCTTATATTTCAACCGGTGGTGGTGCTTTCCTTGAGTATGTTGAAGGTAAGGTATTACCGGCGGTAGCCGTGCTGGAGCAGCGCGCGAAAGACTAATTAACATTTGATGTTCGACGTTGGATGTTTGATGCGGTATTCGTCCAACCTCAAACATTCAACGTCCAACAAAATTAAAAATTTTTATAGAGGGATACAACCATGGCTTTAATCAGTATGCGTCAGATGCTGGATCACGCCGCCGAAAATGACTACGGCGTGCCGGCTTTTAATGTGAACAACCTGGAGCAAATGCGTGCAATTATGGAAGCGGCGGATCAAACCAATTCGCCAGTGATCGTTCAAGCTTCTGCGGGTGCGCGAAAATATGCAGGTGCGCCTTTCCTGCGTCATTTGATTTTGGCAGCCATTGAAGAGTTTCCACACATTCCTGTGTGTATGCATCAAGACCACGGCACATCGCCTTCCGTATGTCAGCGTTCTATCCAGTTGGGCTTCAGCTCAGTCATGATGGATGGTTCTCTGGGTGAAGATGGCAAAACCCCAACCGATTACGAATACAATGTGGATGTCACTCGTCGCACTGTAGAAATGGCCCACGCTTGTGGTGTTTCTGTTGAGGGTGAATTGGGTTGCTTGGGTTCTTTGGAAACTGGTGAGGCTGGCGAAGAAGACGGCATCGGTGCCGACTGTAAACTGACTCACGATCAAATGCTCACAGACCCTGAAGAAGCGGCTGATTTCGTTGCGAAAACCGGTGTTGATGCTCTGGCCATTGCTTGTGGCACCTCTCACGGTGCTTACAAGTTTACTCGTCCACCTACAGGCGACATTCTGGCGATCGATCGCATCAAAGCTATCCATGCGCGTATTCCGAATACTCACCTGGTTATGCACGGTTCATCTTCTGTGCCTCAAGAATGGTTGGCCATCATTAACGAATTTGGTGGTGAAATCCCGGAAACTTACGGTGTACCTGTTGAGCAAATCTGTGAAGGCATTAAGCATGGTGTGCGCAAGGTGAATATTGATACGGACTTGCGTTTGGCCTCTACCGGTGCGGTACGTCGCTTTATGGCAAACAACACCGCTGAGTTCGATCCTCGTAAATACTTGAAAGAAACCGTAACAGCCATGAAAGATATTTGTGTGGCGCGTTACGAAGCCTTCGGTACTGCGGGCAACGCAAGTAAGATTAAGCCAGTGAGCCTGGAAGGTATGTTCCAGCGCTATCAAAATGGTGAGCTGTAAGCGTTAGTGCTTTATTTCTGTCTTGGGTTAACCGCTCAGTGACATTTATAGGCCCGTTGCTATTATTGAGTGTGAGCTCGATATTGGTTTCGGGCCTTTTTATCAGGTAACGAGATGGCAGCTATGGATCCCGATAAAGTCCGCGCAATGCTTCCCAAATTGGAAGCCATGTTTGAAGCGGAGTATTGGCCGGAACTTAATGCAGCAGGCAAGAAATTTTTTTCGCGATATCACTTGGATTACCGTGAAAAAGTCTCTGGACTAAAGCAAGGGTTGCAGCGCTTTCCCTGGAAGCATGGGGAGCTGGCGGTGTATCACTGGTTGTTGCCAAATGCTCGAGGCACAGTGTTTATTGTGCATGGTTATTTTGATCACTCTGGGCTCTATGGTAGTGCGGTGCGCTTTTGGTTGAGTCAGGGCTATAGCGTTGTGGCGTTTGATCTTCCAGGCCACGGCCTCTCTTCTGGTAACCGTGCCTGTATTGAGAACTTTGATTATTACTCAGAGGCCTTTGCTTATTTGGTGAAAAATCTCAGTGGTTTACCAAAGCCTTTTGTCGCCATGGGACAAAGTACTGGCGGCTCCGTCATTATGAATGCCATGCTAGATAAGAAATTTGAAATGCCCCAACGCTTTTTTGTGATTAAGTTTTTGTTGGCGCCCTTGGTTCGATCTCGTGGCTGGGCCTTAATGAAGTGGGCTCACTTATTTCTTTCGCCGTTTGTAAAATCTATTCCAAGGAAATTTGTCGATAACTGTGATAATCAAAATTTTCTCGCTTTTTTAAGGAAAGATCCTCTGCAGGCGAGAAGAATTTCTACGGTTTGGGTGGGCGCGATGAAAGCTTGGATTAAAAAGTGCCGTCGTATGAAGCCAGGGGATCACAAGTTTTATATTCTCCAGGGCGATAACGACGTTACAGTGGATTCAGCCTATAACGCGAAGGAAATTATGCGTATTTGTCCTCGTAGTAGACTCCATGTGATTGAAGGAATGAATCACCATATTGTGAATGAATCGCCAGAATACCGTAAGCAAGTGTTTGCCTATCTCAAAGAATGTTTGCCAATGCGACAAGAGTTTTAATTTATGCCGTTGGGGAAAATTGAATACAAAGGCCAGCAGGTTAATGAAAATCAGCTGAGTCAACAAAAGACCGGGGTATTACTGGTAAATTTAGGTACCCCGGATGCACCAACAAAGCCGGCGTTGCGTCGTTATTTGAAGCAATTTCTCAGTGATCCCCGTGTGGTTGAGGCGCCAAGGTTACTTTGGTCGCTGGTGCTTAACGGTGTTATTTTGAATACCCGCCCGAAAAAATCGGCGGCAGCCTATGAAACGGTGTGGACGGATGAGGGTTCACCTCTGCTGCAAATCAGTCGGCAGCAAGAGCAAAAGCTGAGAGAGTTATTACAGGAAAAGTTTGGCGGAGAAGTACTTGTGGAGCTAGGAATGTGTTATGGCAGTCCATCCATTCCTTCGGCTCTGGACTCTCTTCGTCGGCAAGGGGTAAGCCATATTGTGGTATTGCCCATGTTTCCTCAATATAGCGGCAGTACCAATGGTGCCGTATTCGATGCCGTGACTAATGAGTTGCAGAAATGGCGTTGGGTGCCAGGTATTAGCTACGTGTCCACTTGGCATGATAACCCTAGCTATATTCAAGCTTTGGCGAATAGCATTTCAGAAAGCCTTGAAAGCAATGGTAAACCAGAAAAGCTTATTTTCTCTTTTCATGGAACCCCAAAGTCCTACTTAGAAAAAGGCGATCCTTATTTCTACTACTGCCAGAAAACTGCGTTAGCGGTTGTGGATATGCTGGGTTTAAAAGAAAAAGATTACCAAGTCTGTTTCCAGTCTCGCTTTGGTCCTGAAGAATGGCTACAACCCTATACAGATGAAACCCTGGAATCACTGGCTAAGCGAGGCGTAAAAAATGTCTCTGTTATCTGTCCGGGATTTGTTGCCGATTGCCTAGAAACCATTGAAGAAATTGGTGAGGAAAATAAGGAAATCTTTTTGGAAAATGGTGGGGAAGGCTATAGCTATATTCCCTGCGTTAACGATACGGATTTGTTTGTTCAATCCATGTTTGAAACCTTAGAACCTTTCTTGCCTAGAGTCTAAAGGAAATGAGTATGATCTATTGTGTATTTACCCGTGAAGGCTATGAGCAAGTATTGCCGAAGTTACAAGAAAACGATACCAAATTATGGATTAATAAAGGCGTATTAATCATTGATGAAATCAATGTCTTAAAAGAAAAAGGCATTGTGGTGAATGAGTTATCAAAAGCCTATAACCCCAATAAGGATTCAGAAATCTGTGCGGCTGTGGATGAGGTTGAAAAACACTGCGGAGATGATGAAGAGATGTTGGTTGAATATCCTTAAGGGAAGTATAGGAAATAATGATGAAGGTGATTTCGGCTTGTTTGTTGTTTTTATTGTCGTACTCAGTTTTTGCGTCATCGAATGATAATGAAAAGGGGGTGTTTCTTGAAAAATATCAGGAGTATTCGAAGTACTCATCAAATGGTAATTGGCCTGAAGCTGCTGAAAGAGCTCGAGTTTTAGTCGAGTTGTCGGAAAAGTTGTTTGGGGAAAAAAGCAAAAATACTGCATCTTTGCAGTATAACTACGGAGTTTCGCTGCTTAGATCAGATAAAAGAGAGAGCTATGATGAGGCTAGAAGTGCTCTGAGAAAAGCAGTTGTTTTGTATGAAGAAGTTTATGGTGAGGGATCTAAGAGTTTGATTGATCCTCTTATGGACTATGGGAGAGCGATTAATAAAATCGCTTTAGATTGTGATGGAAGAAAGCAGTTTTCTGATGCTATTAGCATTGCGAAAACGAACTCGCTATCCGAAATTCTAGTGGCAGAGTTATATCAAGAAGCTGGTGTAAGCTGTTTAAACGATTCGTCTTATATAAAGAAAGCAAAGTCTTACCTGATGATGGCGCGGGAACGTTTCATTAATGTGTTTCCTGAAGACGATTTTAGGGTTGCAATAAATAGCTATTATTTAGGGAAGGCTAACCTTTCGCTTCTTAATCTTAAAGAGGCGGAAAAATATTTGTTATCCTCCGTCGAGGCTTTCTCTGGCGCTAAAGAAGCCTTTAAATTGTACTATCAGTCGAGTCATGCGTTTTTAGTTGAGGTTTATGAGAGGAAAGGTGAAGGAGAAAAAGCAGACAAGCACTGTCAGGAAGTAGGCAGGATGTCTTCCTGGAGTTCGTCTCATGAAGCAAAACCTATTTTCCAAACTGTTCCTGTGTATCCTGAGCGTGCTTGGTTCTTTGGGCGTGAGGGTAATGTAGTTCTTAACTTTTACGTTGATAAAAGTGGGTTTGCGCGAGATATTACAGTCGCAGAGCATAAAGGAAGTAGAGATTTTATTGGAAGCGCATTAAAAGCCGTAGAGAAATGGCGGTTTGTGCCGGAATTTAAAGATGGTCAGCCTGTAGACAGCGGGATGACGAATTTTAAATTCACTTTTATGATGAGTAAGTATTAGAGGCTGATGAAGGTTTTACATATCTCACTGTGTGTAGATTAGTGAGATAGTATGCATTGAATGCCTGGCAAGGTGTCGAACATTCAATGCATACTTTATTTTTAGAACAATACCCGACAACGCACAGTCCCATCAATCTCACGCAGTTGCTTTAACGCAAGGTCGCTGTATTCTGCAGCGATATCCACTACCACATAACCCACTTTGTCGTTGGTCTGTAAGTACTGGCCAAGAATGTTGATATTGTTGTCGGCAAAAATTTGGTTGATAGCGGTAAGAATGCCAGGCTTGTTTTCGTGAACGTGCAACAAACGGTGGCCACCATCGTGTAATGGTAGTGCAACTTCTGGGAAATTTACTGCACTGATGCTGGTGCCATTGTCGGAGTATTTCACCAGTTTTTCTGAAACTTCTAAGCCGATATTCGCCTGAGCTTCTTGGGTAGAGCCGCCGATGTGCGGAGTTAAGATGACATTGTCCAAGCCCCGTAGTGGGCTTTGGAATTCGTCATCATTGCCACGAGGTTCTACTGGGAATACATCGATAGCGGCACCGGAAAGTTTTTTCGCTTTAATGGCATCGGCCAAGGCTTCAATCTCAACGACAGTACCGCGAGACGCATTCAACAAAATTGCGCCTTCTTTCATGGCTGCAATTTGTTCTTTGCCCATCATCATTTTTGTTGCAGGGGTTTCAGGTACGTGTAGGCTGACGATATCAGATTGGGCTAATAGGTCGTTTAGCTCACGAATTTGTGTGGCGTTACCCAGTGGCAGCTTGGTAATGGTGTCGTAAAACAGAACTTCCATGCCCATGGCTTCGGCCATAACGGAAACCTGGCTGCCGATAGAGCCGTAACCCACAATGCCCAGCTTCTTGCCGCGAATTTCGTAAGAACCAACAGCAGACTTCAGCCAGCCACCGCGATGACAGACGGCATTTTTCTCAGGGATGCCGCGAAGCAACAGAATGGCTTCAGCAATAACTAGCTCAGCTACGGAGCGAGTGTTGGAGAAAGGCGCGTTGAATACACAAACGCCGAATTCTTGAGCGGCTTGAAGATCAACTTGATTGGTGCCGATACAGAAGCAGCCGACGGCAATGAGTTTTTCTGCAGATTCAAAAACTTCACGAGTTAGTTGAGTGCGAGAGCGAATGCCCACGAAGTGAGCATCTTTGATTTTTACTTTCAGCTCAGCATCTGGCAGGGCTGTCTTGATGTATTCCACATTGGTGTAGCCAGCGGCTTCCAGGGTGTCCAAAGCAGACTGGTGCACGCCTTCCAGTAATAGGAAGCGAATTTTACTTTTAGGCAGGGAAGTAACCATGAAATCCTCGCTGATTGATCATTAGCAATGTGGTTGGGCTGTGTTGATATTGAACCCAAGGGGTTAAAACGGTATTTGGCGGAGGGCCATTTTTGAGGGGGCGTATCTTACCACAGCGTGGGGCTTGGGCTACAGAGCCCGAGTGGATAATCATTATTCATTTGGAGGGCTAGAAGAGGGTAGAAAAGGCCGGGTTGGTTAAGTTTTGACCAGTCTGGCCGATAATCTAGTTAACCTTGTGCAAACCTGTGGGTGGGAGGGTGTTCCATGTTGTTTTCGAGCATCAAGCCGTTATTTTGTCGGCGGGCCGTTCTGTGGCCTTTATTGGGGATGTTATTGGTAGGCTGGCTCAGTATTTTTGTACTGACGTGGTTTACTCCTGTTTCGTTGCTGGGGGCGGCGGTTTTCACAGCGCTGGTCTCGCTGATACAAGGAGGCCTATCGGTGTGGTTGCTGGGGGTTGTTGAGGCCAGTTATTTCAGTGATAACCAGCCTGCGGTACTGTCAGCGCTATCTTCTCGCTCCAAATAGCGAGCCCTTAGTCTTCGGCTCTCAGCGTTTTTACCCCATCGGTGGTTCCCATAAGGAAAATATCTGCAGGGCGTTGAGCAAACAAACCATTGGTGACTACGCCGACGATGCTATTGATGGCCTCTTCCGTAGCGGTAGGGTTCTCGATCATAAAATTGTGCACATCGAGAATCACGTTGCCGTTATCCGTGACAACACCTTCCCGATAAACAGGGTCCCCCCCCAGTTTTACCAGCTCCCGGGCAACGTAAGAGCGAGCCATGGGGATCACTTCTACGGGTAGCGGGAAGGCACCCAGAGTATCTTTCCACTTAGAGTCGTCAGCAATACAAACGAACTCTTTTGCGACCGCAGCGACGATTTTTTCGCGAGTGAGAGCGGCTCCACCACCTTTGATCATGTGCATTTGCGGATTGATTTCGTCGGCCCCGTCAACGTACATCTCTACGCCATCAACACTGTTGAGGTCATATACAGGAATTCCGTGTTTTTTCAGGCGCTCAGCAGAGGCTTCTGAGCTGGCCACAGTGCCGTAAATATCCCCTTTGATTTCCCCGAGAAAGTCGATAAAAAAATTGGCGGTAGAGCCAGTGCCAATACCGAGAATGGTTTTATCTCCCAGCTTTGGGCGAACATAGTCGATAGCTGCGCGGGCAACCGCTTGTTTGAGTTCGTCTTGGGTCATGGTCGGTACCGTTTGGTTTTTCTAGTTGTCGTTCGAGGGGGAGGAGATTATAGCTGTTGGTCGTGAATGAATCATTGGCTGTTATGAATTATTGGGATGAATTACTATGAGGCATAAGACAAATCAGTAAACCTCAATCAGTAACCGCCTATCAGTAACCCCATAGCCTATGCCTCAGTCCTATATAAAACGTATTCTCGATGCCCGCATTTACGACCTTGCCGTGGAGACGCCCATCGATGTGATGTCACTCATGAGTGGTCGATTGAAAAATCATGTACTGCTCAAAAGAGAAGACTTACAGCCGGTGTTCTCATTCAAAATTCGTGGGGCTTACAACAAGCTGTTACAGCTTTCGGTGCAAGCTCGTGATCGTGGTGTTGTGGCGGCATCTGCAGGAAACCATGCCCAAGGTTTGGCCTTGGCGGCAAAACATTTAGGGGTAAAAGCCACCATTGTGATGCCTCGTACCACGCCGGCCATTAAGGTCGACGCCGTTCGTGCCCGTGGAGCCACCGTTGTACTTCATGGGGATACCTTTGATGAGGCTTCGAGTTATGCCCAATCCCTTGTGGCTGAAAAAGGGCTGACTTACATTCCGCCCTATGATGACGCGGATGTGATTGCAGGGCAGGGCACTGTGGCGATGGAAATTTTGCGTCAGCACTCGAAAGATCTTAATGCGATTTTTGTCCCGGTCGGCGGTGGTGGCCTTTGTGCAGGGGTGGCTGCTTATGTGAAGTATGTGCGCCCTGAGATTAAAGTTTTTGCTGTAGAACCTGAAGAGGCCGCGTGCTTAAAGGCAGCTCTAGAAGCTGATGAGCGTGTTGTGTTGCCACAGGTGGGTTTGTTTGCCGATGGTGTTGCCGTAGCGCAAATTGGCGAAGAGCCTTTCCGTGTGATGAAAGGCGTTATCGACGGTGTTATTACCGCCAGTACCGATGAGATTTGCGCGGCAATTAAGGATATTTTTGAAGATACTCGCTCCATTGCCGAGCCTGCGGGGGCCTTGGCTCTGGCAGGGTTAAAAAAGTACGTAGCAGAGCAAGGCTGTGAAGGCGAGTCTTTGTTGGCTATTGATAGTGGTGCTAATACGAACTTTGACCGCTTGCGTTATATTTCTGAGCGTACGGAAGTGGGTGAGAAGCGGGAAGCGGTGTTTGCAGTCACCATTCCCGAGCGACCTGGGGCTTATTCACAATTTTGCCAAGCCTTGGGTCATCGCAGTGTGACGGAATTTAATTATCGCTACGCAAATGATAAAGAAGCACGCATATTTGTGGGTATCCAGGTGTCGCCGGATCAAAAGGATCGGAAGAACTTGGCTGAGGAGCTTCGCGGGCAGGGATATTCCGTGGTCGACATGACAGACAATGAGGTGGCCGCCTTACATATCCGCCATATGGTGGGAGGTCATGCCCCTCAGGTTAGTGATGAGGTTGTCTACCGCTTTGAGTTCCCAGAGCGCCCAGGTGCGTTAGTTAATTTTTTGAGTAGATTGGGAGGTCGCTGGAATATTTCCATGTTCCACTATCGCAACCATGGTTCTGCCTATGGTCGGGTGCTGGTGGGTATGCAGGTGCCTGAGTCGCAGCGCCCGGATGTGGATACTTTTCTTAAAGAGCTGGGCTATCGCTATTGGGATGAAACAGAAAATGCCGCTTATCAATTTTTCTTGGCCTAGAAGAATTGTAATCCCCATTTTCCAGGGAAGCCCCTAGGAAAAGTGGCGAAACGCTCATAATTGCATATAGTTGATTGAGGCGTGCGAATATCGATTCATATATAGGAAGCCCCAATGGCCCGGATTTTAGCAGTAGATGACCAGTTAGTGATGCGCGAGCTGGTGAAGCAGGTATTGGAAAATGCGGGACACGAGGTATTTCTGGCAGATAATCCTCAGCCTGCCATGGAGATCGCTAAGGTTGAGTCTTTGGATTTGATTATTACCGATATCAATATGCCTGGGGGGAGCGGGCTCAATTTAGTGGATGCGCTTCGCAAAGAGAGTAATACCCAGTTTACCCCTATTTTGATGATGACCACTGAAACTGCTGAACACAAAAAAGACCGCGCTAGAAAAAATGGCGCCTCAGGCTGGCTAGGAAAGCCGTTTGATCCACCTCGGTTGTTAGCCGCAGTACAAAAGCTCACATCGTCCTAAGCATCTTCTAAACCGTCCTCTCTCTGATCTCCTTTCCTTTTTGTGTAGGCCTTTAAGCGGGCTGCAGGGTTGTGAGATTTCTTGCAAAATGCAGGCATATTCCACCCAGAAAGTGGGAATTTTTCACATTTTCTTGAAATTTCATTTAATTTGGCGATGAAAATCATAGAACCACTATATCTAGTGGTGTAAGTGCTTCCTTACCCTATATGCTGGGCTTAAAACTTAAGAAACTACTTTAAAAACATGGCATTTCGATGACGAGTGCATGCAAAATCAGAAAAAAATTCACTTGACACTTGCAAACGTCAAAAAAAAGTAATTATACTCTGACGTATTGACGGATTTTTGAACAGTTTCGCAGGGAATTGTGGTCTTTTTCACAGAAGCATCGACGTTGAAGCATGACAATAAAGGGCAAGATGAGGAAAACGTCATGAAACCCGATATTCTTACTATCCTGGCCTTGGTATTCGGCCTGGGTATGGCTGCTAGCTCCCTAGGGCTTACTGAGTCCCTGGCTGGTGAGCAACAGCAAAAACAGCCTGCCTCTGCATTACATCAGGGTGTACTGACAAAGTAATAATCGTATTCTTCCCTGCGCTCTATGTGTAGCTGTTTGAGCGTTAATTTGAGTATTAAAAAAGCCGAGAGCTGTCTCTCGGCTTTTTTTGTGGTTCAGGTTTGTGGCCGTTGTTTTGTGGTTGCTAAAAAGGGGGGGTTGCGTGAATAAACCTTTTCTCGGTGGCGACGCCAAAAAGAGGAACATCCCATGGCTCGACCGGTAGAGCGTCGACTTCTTGTAGGCTGTGGGCGAGGCCGATTAGGAGAGGCTTTCGTTGGAAGTTCCCGTTTTTTTGTTTAAACGCAAAACTTCGATCGTAAAACCCTCCACCCATGCCTAAACGATTTCCACGAGAGTCAAATCCCACTAAGGGCATCAACACCACATCTAGGGCGTGGTTTTGGCAGTGTTTACGTCGCTTTAAGTCTGGTTCTGGAATATTAAAGCGGTTGTGAACCAGCTTGTCGCCATTGCTGTATTCTCCGAATAATAGTTGCCTTTGGCGGTGGGGGTGGAGGACGGGCAAATAGCATTGCTTTCCCAGTTTTTCACTGAGTGTCAGCAGAGGTAATGGTGAGATCTCCCCGTCGTTGGGGAGGTAGAGCGCAATACGTTTGGCTCTACGGAAGAAGAGCTCTTTGCTCAATGTTTTCATGAGGCCGCCTGCGGCATGGCGCTGCTGCTGATCTGTCAGGCTGTTACGGCTACTGCGTAACTGGCGGCGGAGTTCCGAGCGATTAAGGGGGCGGGTCGAAGTCATAGAGAGAATAGTGGTTCCCGGAAGTGCCGCTGTCAATTGGGCCTTGAACCAGAAGGTTCAAGGGGCGATCTTTGTGATGCATTAGGCTTTCCGTCTCGCGGACATGCACACCAACACCAGCGAAAGATTGCCGGGATAAAGATTATCGGCTCAAGGGACGTATTGACTGGCAAGCACCCCAGGAGACTTCAGTATAGCAACCTGTACTCGCAGGTTCGATATTGACTTTTCTAGAGAGGGGTTATTGGTTGGAAAGCTGATCTTAAGAGCTGATGTTGAGGGTTTAGCCGGAGAGCTGTTCTAGGGTTTTGCCTAAGCGAGTGTTTAGGGTTTCCAGGCGCTCGATATGTTCACCATCGGAGTGGGACTTGTCTTGTGCTTGGAGGAGTTCGTGGCAGAGGTTAAGTGCCGCCATCACTGCAATCCTTTCCAATCCCATGATGCTGCCGGAATTGCGAATATCCCGCATGCGCTCGTGCAGCAGGGATGCTGAACGTCGCAGAGCATCTCGCTCTTCTTCTGGGCATACCACCTGATATTCCTTGTCGAGAATGTTCACGGTGACTGTGTTGGATTGGTTAGGGCTCATAGTGGCTCGCTGTTAGGTCCTTATGCGGATCAGGCATCCTGTTCAAGACTTTTTAAACGCAGAATCATGGCTTCTACACGGGTCTTTGCTAGTTCGTTTTTTTCTACCAATTTGGCTCGTTCTTTCAGTAACTGTTGCTCGCGATCTTTCAGGGAGGCATTTTCTCCCATCATGCGTTCACAGTGAACAATGAGCTGATTAACTTGGCTTTCGAGTTCGGTAATTTGTTGTTGTGACATGTTATTTCTTACCAAAGGATACTGTGAGTAGGTCCCTACGCTCGGTTACTATATTGTGCCCTCTCAGTATGGTCAATGATTACGACTACGTCATGTTTTTTACTTGGGATGAGGATTTCCTGGGTTCTTTAGGCATAGGGGCGAAAGGGGCATCTGTGATAGCATATGGCCTTTAATCTCCTGCCAGACAAGGGCTTGCTCAATGACCGATTCCTCCCAACCCATCGACTTCGACAGCTGGTGTAATTTACTGGTTGTGTTGGATACCATCAGTAGCCCAGCAGAACTTCATGGTGCGCTAGTGGGTATGCTCTGCGGTGGGCGCAGCTTGAAAACGGAAGAATGGCAGGCTTGGGCATTGGAATTTTTGGACGCACAAAAAGAACCACAAGAAGATTGTCTTGAGGCTTTGGGCCAAATGTTACGGGAAGCCAAAGGTGATTTGGACGATGCTCAATTTGGGTTCAATTTATTATTACCGGATGACGATACGGAGTTAGCGGTGCGTATTCACGCCATGGCGGAATGGTGTGAAGGCTTTTTGGTGGGCTTCGGGAATGCGGGTATTGCGGAAGCCCATCAATTCAGTGACGAATCGGCAGAAACCTTGCGAGATATTTCCAGCATTACTCAGATCGCCGATGACGAATTAGAAACTGATGCCGAAAATGACCTCAACGAACTGATGGAATATTTGCGGGTCGCGGCCATGAATTTATACGCAGAGTTTAACGGCGAAAAACCAGTCAGTTCCACCTCTAAAGCCAGCCCCAATACTAATCTCAGCCCCAATCCTTCTTCGCAAAGTCAGTCATCAAACAATAGCGTCGCTAATTTGTTTGGGAAAAAACTACACTAATTATCGCAAGCGTAAATGTCATGAGTCGGGAAAAACTGAAAATAACAAAAACAGAATTTGCTCGCCGCCGTAAACAGCTAATGGCACAGTTAGAACCTAATAGTATTGCTATTGTGCCGACCGGCGATCTTAGAAGTCGTAGTCGCGATACAGAGTATCACTTTCGTCATGATAGTGATTTTTATTATCTGTCAGGTTTTCATGAACCCGAAGCGGTTCTTGTGTTGGTGCCTAAGCGTAAGCACGGTGAATATATTTTATTCTGCCGAGAACGCGATGAAGAGCGAGAATTGTGGGACGGTCTTCGCGTAGGACCGGAAGGCTCCATTGAACAGTACGGTGCTGACGATGCTTTTCCCATTGACGATATTGATGAAATTTTGCCTGGGCTCTTAGAAGGCCGTGAGCGTGTTTATTATTCTCTAGGGCGTAATTCTGCTTTTGATCAGCAAGTCATGGAGTGGGTGAATGCTATTAGGGCAAAAGTGCGCAGTGGTGCCACACCTCCTGGAGAATTTTTAGATCTAGATCATTTGCTGCACGACATGCGTTTGGTAAAAAGTGCTGCTGAGCAGCGACTTATGAAAAAAGCGGCAGAAATTTCCGCGGACGCCCATGTGCGCGCAATGAAATATTGCCAGCCTGGGCAATATGAATATGAGCTGGAAGCTGAAATTAAGCACGAGTTTGCCTCGCGAGGTGCTCGTCATGAGGCCTATAACTCTATTGTGGGTGCCGGTAAAAATAGCTGTATCTTGCACTACATCGAAAACGACTCTGTGATGAAAGAGGGTGATCTAGTCTTAATCGATGCGGGTTGTGAATTCGAAAGTTATGCCGCAGATATCACCCGAACCTTTCCCGTGAACGGTACTTACAGTAAAGAACAGCGAGCACTTTACAACATCGTTTTAGAAGCGAATCGTGCCGCTATTGCAGCGGTGAAGCCTGGAGTCCATTGGAATAAGCCCCATGAAGTGTCAGTGAAAGTTATCACCGAAGGATTGGTAAAGTTAGGTCTGCTAAAAGGCTCTGTGAGCAAATTAATCAAGGAAGAAAAATATAAAGCTTTCTATATGCATCGTATTGGTCATTGGTTAGGGATGGATGTTCACGATGTGGGCGATTACAAGGTCGGTGGCGAATGGCGTGTACTTGAACCTGGAATGGTCATGACCATTGAGCCGGGGATTTACGTCTCGGAAAGTGCGAAAGTACCGAAGAAATGGAAGAATATTGGCATTCGTATTGAAGATGATGTGTTAATTACGAAAGACGGTTGCGAAGTGCTTACCGATGGTGTGCCAAAAGACCCTGATGAAATCGAAAGCCTTATGGCTGGGGAAGCAGAAGAGAAGGCGCCCATAAAAAGCAAGGCGAAAAAAACGACGGCTAAGAAAGCAAAAGCACCAGCTAAGAAAACAGCTGTAAAAGCTAAGGCCACTGCAAAGCCGAAAAAAACGTCGAAAGCAAAGCCAAAAGCGATACGGAAAGAAAAAAGCAGAGCGAAAAAATAACCAAAATGACAGTGGAACAATCCAATACAATTTGCATCGCGGGTGGTGGCATGGTCGGGGCCAGCTTGGCTCTGTTGTTGTCGAAGCAATGCCCTAATAAGCAGATTGTTGTATTGGAAGCGCACCCATTTAATGCTGAGGATCATCAACATTACCAGCCTTGTTACGATGGTCGAGCGACAGCGCTGAGCTATGGTACTCGCGCTATTTTAGAATCTCTTGGTTTATGGTCGTCTATCGAATCCCAGGTTGGCACCATTAAACAGATCCAGGTTTCAGATCGCGGCCATTCGGCAGCCACTGAAATGGATGCTGAGCATATGGATGTGGAAGCCTTAGGTTATGTGGTTGAAAATCGGTGGTTAGGGCAGCAATTAATGACGGCCCTTCAATTGCGAGACAATATCACTTTTAAAGCGCCGGCTATTGCGGAAAAAGCCCAGTTTTTTTCAAACGGTGTTGTGGTTACTTTACAAAATGGCGAAGAATTACAAGCAGAATTATTAGTTGTTGCAGATGGTGCTAATTCAAAGTTGCGACAACAGTGTGGTATTCAAACCCAGCGTCAGAGTTATGAACAGTGTGCAGTCATTGCAGGTGTGCAGGTTGATCGCCCGCATGACAATATTGCCTATGAACGATTTACTGACTGGGGGCCAATGGCCTTACTGCCTCTAGCGTCGAGCCAATACTTCGCGCTCGTGTGGACCTTGCCGCAGGAAATATCCGACAGCTATTCTCAGTTTAGTGAGAAAGATTTTCTAGAAAAATTACAACAGCGCTTTGGCTATCGAGCGGGTCAATTTACCGCAGCGCAAGGGATAGCGAGTTACCCCTTGTCACTGTTGGTTGCCAATGAACAGGTGCGTCGTCGTTTGGTGGTGATGGGAAATGCTGCTCATAGTTTGCATCCGGTAGCAGGGCAGGGGTTTAATTTGTCACTGCGGGATGCAACTGTTTTAGCGTCTTGTATTGGCGCTGCTGCAGCGAAAGGCAGCGATATTGGTGAGCTGTCATTATTGCAGCGTTATCTGCAGTTGAGGGAAAGTGATCAGCGGGCAGTTATTCATGGCAGTGATCTGATGGTCAAATTATTTAGCTCAAGTTCCTTGTTAAATGCAGGCTCACGGAGTGTAGGTATGTTGGCAATGGATATGCTGCCATCACTAAGGAATGCTTTCACGAAATATGCCATGGGTTTGTAGTTTCCTTTTCCCAGCGGCAATTTTCAAAGCTTAAGAACGTTTTTAAATATTATGGCTGAAGAATACGATATTTTAATTGTGGGTGGTGGGTTAGCTGGCTCAGCCATGGCTTGTGCCCTTGTGCAGAAATTACCGCCTGAAATTTCTATTGGTATCTTAGAGAGTCAATTGCAATTGCCAGAATACACAGACTCTTTTGACCCCCGTGTTGTTGCCTTAACCGCGAGTTCTCGAGAATTTTTACAATCCTTAGGTGTGTGGGAAAAATTATCGCGCCCCTCGGTGTTTAAGCATATGACGGTTTGGGATGCCGATGGTACTGGGCAGATTGAATACGATGGCTCACTATTAGCGGGTGGCGCATTGAGCGCAGAAGAATCATCTTTAGGGCATATCGTTGAAAATTCAAATTTGGTCTGCGCATTGCGGAATAAATTACATGAAAGCAACCGTGTAAGTTGGTTGGCTCCCGAGCGGCTAGAAAAGATTCAGCAGTTGCCTTCAGGTCAGTGGCAGGTGAATTGTGAAAGCGGTTGTGAAGTATTGGCGGGGTTAGTTGTTGCTGCGGATGGTGCTCGGTCTCCGGTACGGGAACAGGCGGGCTTTGAATTACGGCAGTGGAGTTATGACCAATCTGCGATTGTGACCACGGTAAAAACAGAGAAGCCTCATAACAAAACGGCGTGGCAGAGTTTCCTGTCCACAGGGCCGTTGGCTTTTTTACCATTGGATGATGGTAATGGAGACCAAAGCCATTGCTCCATTGTGTGGTCTGCGGATACTGATGAGGCAGAGCGCCTTATGGCGTTGTCTGACAGCGATTTCTGTCTTGCGCTTGAGCGCGGTTTGGAAGGTCGCCTGGGGCGTATTTTAGAGGTGGATACGCGCTATTGTTTGCCGTTGCGTCAACGCCATTCAGTACGTTATATCAAGCCTGGTGTGGTGCTGGTGGCAGATGCTGCACACAATATCCACCCTTTGGCAGGGCAGGGTATTAATTTGGGTTTCCTCGATGTGGAGGCCTTAGCGGATACCCTGGCTTGGGCTGCAGACCGGGGCTTGCATTTGGGCAGTATGGATTGCTTGCAACGCTATGAGCGCCAAAGGATGAGCCATAACCTTTCGATGATGGCGGCCATGGAGGCCTTTAAGCGGGTGTTTGGTAGCGGCAACCTGGCAGTGCGCTGGCTGCGGAATTTCGGCTTAAAGTTGGTGGATAAACAGCCGTTGTTAAAACAGTTCTTTGTTCGCCAGTCTATGTCGAGATGAAAACCGCTTATCTAGAGCGCCTCTGATAAATGACGTTGGTGCTCAGGGTAGGATTCTGGGCAAAATCCTGTAAAATTCGCCCAAAGATTGATAACCATAGACGGCCCTCCAAGATCGTCTCCCAGAGGAATACACCATGAGCGATGTACGCAGCGAATTAAAGTATCTCACTAGCCACGAATGGGCCCGTGTGGAAGAAGATGGAACAGTCACCGTTGGTATTACCGATCATGCACAAGAAGCCCTGGGCGATGTGGTGTATGTGGAGACTCCTGAGGTTGGCTCTGAAGTGGCTGCCAATGAAGAGGCCGGTGTGGTTGAGTCGGTAAAAGCGGCGTCGGATATTTATAGCCCGGTGAGTGGTGAGGTGGTTGCCATTAATGAAGATCTGGAAGAATCCCCAGAGATTATTAACAGTTCTCCTTACGATGACGGTTGGATGTTCAAAGTGAAGCCAACCAATGTTAGTGAGCTGGAAGAAGCTTTGGATGCGGAAGGCTACAAGGCGGCAATTGTTGAAGAATAATTATCGTTGAAGTTATTTTTCATGCCTAAGAAAAAGGCGAGAGTTTTCTCGCCTTTTTTTGTGCTTGTAAGAGAGGGTGCTGGTGTTAGTTGTATCCTAAACCTTGCTCATGAACTTGCTCAATAATGCCTTCAAAGTCATATTGGCTTAAACCGGTGTAAAGCAAAATGGCTTCGGAAATATCATTCCATTCATTGTCGACATCTTGCTGGCCAATAATTCTGTAATTGCCGCAGATATGTTCTGCCATCTTTAAAATGGCTAGCAGTGTTTTCTTGTTGTTATCTTCAGTGTTTCCTTCAGCGAACACCTTATGAATACTGTGATGGTCGTGAATAGCTTCGCAGATGTAACTTGGGAGTTTCCAGGATTTACCAATGTAGTAGCCCACTACTGCGTGATTGGTAAGTAACACTTCGTTTTCTAAATCGACAATACGGGGCTTTTCCGCTTCATAGGCTTGTTTGGCGACATCTTGATAGTTCTTAAAACGCTTCATCAGCAGCGGAATACTGCAGTGGTGGAAGAGGCCTAAGGTATAGGCTTCGTCTGGAGAGTGGTAACCGATTTGCTTGGCGATATGGGCAGATACCATGGCGATGTCCATGGCGGCATCCCAAAATTTCCCCAGGGTAACGATATCTTCATCGCTAAGCTCACCGCGAATACTGAGGGCGTTGGTGAGGTTGATCACCGAATTTACCCCCATCAACTGAACTGCTTGGGCGATGGAGCTGATCTTGTTAGTAAGGCCGTAAAAAGCAGAATTCACGGTTTTTAATATGCTGCCTGCAAGGCCCATATCTTGGCTGATGAGCTTGGTGATGGCCTCGATATCAGGGCTAGGGTTTAGCTGCTCCATTTGCAGGTCCACCATGATCTGGGGCTGTGGAGGAATGGTAATACCCTGCAGCAATTCTTTAATTTGATCCTGAGTTAGCTCAACGCTCATTAAAACAATCCAAAGTCAGTGTGTTGTTATGATTTCCCGCCCTAGATAAATATTAGCAGCAATGTACCACTTGTCAGCATAAAATAGCGCCTTTTCCCAAAACCAATTGTTGAGAATTCCCATGAGCCTGCCTGTTCTATACCTGAAGAAGAATGCCGACCGTCGCCTCCGTAGAGGGCATCTGTGGATATACAGTAATGAGGTGGATACAAGCCGCTCACCCTTGGTGCAATTCGCTTTAGGTGAGCAGGTGTTGATCGCCTCTTCAGCAGGGAAAACCTTAGGGGTGGCCTTTATCAATCCTAATAATCTGATTTGTGGTCGCTTGGTTTCTCGCACGGAGCGACCCTTGAACCGAAAGGGGTTGGTAAAGCGTTTACAGTCAGCACTGTCGTTAAGAGATGCACTCTACAGTGATAACAGCTATCGCTTGGTGTTCGGGGATAGTGATAATTTGCCAGGGCTAGTGGTAGACCGATTTGGCGATCACTGCGTGGTGCAAATTGGCAGTGCGGGCATGGAGTCTATGAAAGATGATTTGATGAGTGCGTTAGATGAGGTTTTGTCCCCCAAGGGCGTACTGTTGAAAAATAACGGTACCGTACGCAAATTGGAGGACCTGCCTGAATACGTAGAAGAAGGTTTGGGTGAGGTGCCTGAGTTTGTGCCCTTGGTAGAAAACGGGGTATCCCTTGAGGCGCCTGTGTGGCAGGGGCAGAAGACTGGGTGGTTTTACGATCATCGTGACAATCGCCAGCAATTACTGTCGCTGGTAAAAGGAAAGCGGGTACTGGATGTATTCAGCTACGCAGGAGCATGGAGTGTTCAATGTTTGGCGGCTGGAGCATCGGAAGTGCATGCGGTAGATGCCTCTGGAGCAGCCTTGGATTGGGCGCAGCGTAATGCCGAAATCAATCATGCAGGCGAGCGCTTACATACTTGGGGGGGTAATGCCGCCGATGTTCTAAAAGCCATGTTGGCTGAAGGGGAGCGCTTCGATGTGGTGATTCTCGATCCTCCGGCCTTTATCAAGCGTCGCAAGGATAAGAAACAGGGTGAGAAAGCTTATTATCAGATCAATCAGTTAGGGATGCGCCTAGTTGAGCAAGGGGGCTTTTTAGTGAGTGCTTCTTGTTCGATGCACTTACCGAAAGAAGACCTGAGGGAGATTGTGCGCTCTGCGGCAAGGCATGTTGATCGCGAAGCGCAAATTATTCACAGTGGCGGGCAGGGGGCAGACCATCCCATACTGCCTGCCATTCCTGAAACCGATTACCTAAAGTCGGAGTTGGTTCGCGTTTATCGATAATTTGGGCTGGTGCCATTTTAGGCATTCAGTTTCATTGGGGCGCTCAATTGTGAGCGCTCCCTTCTGGATTCAATTATTTAGTCAGATTTAAATTCAGGGTCAAAACGTGGCTCGTGAGTCATGTTTTGGTGGTTTTTCCACTTTCCCCATGTGTCGCGAGTCCTTTGCGATTAATCTTTGCTGTCCAAATTTTGTGCTATATTTTTATTTCGATCACCAGCGAGCTGACTGAGAGCAGCTGTCATAACTAGTCGTGGCTAGTCATAGTTAGTTATAAAAACAAGTAATTGGTGATTAGGAGTCCTCTTGGGAAAAGTATTAATCGTGGATGATGACCCGGACATCCGGGAATTACTGGCGTTTATTTTACAGCGCGCAGACCATGGAATTACTCAGGCGACGAACGGCGAAGAGGCGTTGGAGTTGGTGGTAAACCGTGGGTACTCCCCTGACCTGATCCTTATGGATATCAACATGCCGGGGATGGATGGTTATGAAACCACTCGGCAAATTCGTACAGCTTTTGGTACCCATTGGATTCCTATCTTATTTATCACCGGCGAAACCGATGTGTCTTGCTATGAAAAAGGCATTGAGGCGGGCGGTGATGATTATTTGGTTAAACCGTTTAATCCTGCGGTGTTGCAAGCCAAAGTGAAAGCCCTTACTCGGATATCCCACTCACAGGCCCGCATGGAAGAGCTGATCAGTGAGCTTACCTTATTAAGCCAGCAAGACTCTCTAACACGACTCTCCAATCGGCGGAATTTGTTGCAGCGTGCCGATCAAGCTTGGCAGTTGATGGTGCGTGAAGGCGGTGATTTTGCGGTCATCATGATGGATGTAGATTATTTTAAATCCTATAACGATGCCTATGGCCATGTGGCGGGTGACGAGTGTTTGGTTAATGTGAGTGAAGTGATTCGAGAGTGCATTTCTCGAGAGTCGGATCTCGCTGGGCGTTATGGGGGAGAAGAGTTTATTTTTGTGTTGCCTGGAACTGATGTGGTTGGGGCTGTCGGGGTTGCAGAAAAACTTCGCCAAGCCATTTTGAATTCTGAGATGAAGAATAAAGGTGCACCAGACGGTCGGCTTACGGCGAGCTTTGGTGTGGCCACAAAACGCTGCGTGGAAGATGCAGACATGTTGTCGTTAATCAATAAGGCCGATGAGTTTTTATATCGCGCGAAAGCCAAAGGGCGTAATTGTGTGGCAAGTAGTAATGACGACTGTTTTAAAAATGGTATGGTAAGTGGAAATGGTTAAAGGCTGATATGAGCTTAGTAAGTAATCGTTACTGTTGAAAATTCGAAAGCTTTTTGGAAAGGAGAGGGAATATGGCCAATTTATTAATTGTGGATGATAACCCAGATATTTGTAATCTATTGACCTTGGTTTTTGAACGGGCAGGTCACGGGGTTAAATCAGTGTTTTGTGGCGAAGAAGCCCTGACGTTATGCCAAGAGTATATCCCTGATCTTATAGTGCTTGATGTTGAAATGCCTGGGCATAAAGATGGCTTTGAAATTTGTCGACTGCTACTAGCGGAACCTCAACTAGAACATGTACCTGTATTATTTGTTTCGAGTCATAACGACGTTGAATATCGTTTAAAAGGCTATGAAGCCGGCGCTTGTGATTATTTATGTAAGCCTGTCGATCCCAATGAACTACTTTCCAAAATTGATCTAAACCTTACTCATAAAAATGAGTGGGAGCAGGCATCGACTAAAGCTAGTTGTGCTACGGAAGCAGCCATGGCTGCCATGCGAACAAATAGCGAACTAGGGTCGGTGATGCGTTTTATGTCCGATATTGTTTCTATCTATAGCTTTGAAAAACTCGCTGAAGCAACGGTGGAGTTTCTTACGGCTTGCGGCTTAAAAAGTAGTATTCAATTGCGGTGGAACACGCTGACGGAGAATGTTGGACACGCAAAAAGTCTGTCGCCATTAGAGGTAGCTTTGTTAGATCGAGGTAGTGATGCGGATAGAATTGCTACCTTTGGTAGTAAAGTGATGATTAATGCTCCTCATGCCAGTATCTTAATTAAAAATATGTGGGATGATCCTGAGCAGCGAGGTCGTTTTCTCGATCATCTCGCTTCAGTGATAGAGGCATTAAATGCTCGAGTGGAAGCGTTGGGGGTTATGGCGGAGTCACAGCATCGCCGTCGTCAGTTAGAAAGCCATACGGGAGAGCTTGAATCCTTGTTTGTGGATCTTGATGCGTATATTGGTAGCTTTAGTGCGGGTTTGCACGGTATGTTAGATGGTTTAGAAAATCAGTTGGAAGATTTGATCGTAAACTTGAAGTTGAATCGTAATCAGGAAGAAGAATTGCGAGAAATGATGACGGATGCTCGTACCTCTTTAGAGGATCTTAGCCAGCAAGGGGACGAGTTCGATATTCGCTGTAATCGTATGGAAAATTCTTTTAGAGAGTTAATGAACTGAGTTCTGTTAGTTCTTGCTGTTAGCTCTTATTTAGTTGTCCTTGTTAAATCATAAAAATCAAACCATTCATTTATCTATTTAAATTCAATAGGGGAATAATCCTTTTCGGGCTCTCCATTGCTGTCTTTGTTTTGATTGTCTTCTTTGTTGTCGAGAAAGGCTTGTGCCTTTTCTGTGGTGCGTTTCTTTTGCCTGAGCTGCTCTTCCTTTAGTTGGTGAATAAGTTTTTCGCAAGCTGGAATTTTAGATTCCAATTCAGGGATATTCTTGAGGGAATTTAACAGAATTTCGTAAGCGGTTACGAGTTTTGGATATTGGGGGAAGTCTTTTTGTAGACCGTTAATCAAGCTTGCCGCCCCTTTATAATTGTGAGATTTGTATGCTTCTTCGGCAAGAGAATGGCGTAAGCTGGCATTTCTCGGTATGTAGTTGGGTATTAAGCTGCGGGTCTTTTTGAGATAAACCTTTAGTAGGTCATCCCTTTTGTCTTTTTGCAAGGTCAGCAGAAATCGAGTAGCAATCTCTTTAATCAGGGTTGTATTTTTAGTCGCGAATAAGTAATCAAATGCTTTTTTTAGTAGTTCACGATCATTCGGAGACTGCTTGAGTGCGTCTTTTAGCAAATTATAAAAATGTTGGTAGTACCCTTCTTTTAAGGCGATATCCATTCGTGCCAGTAATTGATCTTTTGCCGTTCGATTCTTTGACTCTCCTCTCTGTTTTTCGCCCGCAGTGATATCGAAACTATCTTGATACTGAAAGATGATATAACCCATGATGTGGAAGATAACAATGGTGTAGTAATTGGCAATAACCGTTTGTAATGAAAGAGATACAAACGAAAGATTGCCTCCAAAGACTTCACTAATGATGGCTACAGATGAAGTCATGATGATAATAAAAGCTAGGAGTAGGCCGTAAGGGAGCCCGATGGAGATGATTGTTGAAAGGACTCGCAAGGGATTTATGGCCATTATTAAATCGTCGCTGAGTGCGAGATTAATAAAGATTGCGGGCAAGGCAATAATAGCAAGGGTAGATATTATGCCTGACGCGGCGTAGCCAAAAGTGGCAAAGGAGCCTATCACCATTCCCATGGATATGGCGATAATGACCAGTATTTTTCCCAGTAGAATTAGTCCGCCTTCGTAAGCTTCCGTTATATCTGGGGCAGATAAGTCACCATGGGCGGTTTTAGATAAGCAGCTGAAGCAGTATTTAAAGAAAGCCCCTGTAATTAAAAGGTATAAGGGGAGAAGGATAAAACTGGAACCGCTTACAACGGAAAGGGCGGATATTACGCCGAGAAAGATTAACGTTTCCTTGTTGAGAGGGTAATGAAAGCTTTCTTTAAGTCTTCGCCAGAACGGGGTTGCGGTATGGACGGCACCAAGATAAGTCAGCTCATTATCGCAGCGAATACAGCGAGTTAAACGTCTACTTTCATCGTTGATGCAATTCTCACAAGTATGTATTGCGCAATTCTCGCAGTAATAGCTCGCTGATTCCAGAGGGTGATATTTACAGTAACTCATGATGCTTCACCGGCAAGGAAAGATTTGGAGAGTTCTGCGAAATGGAGTTTTTTCTCTTGATCTTTTATTCGCTCAAAGGCAATGGAAAGTTTTTGTGCTAGAAAGCTCAGGCTCGTTTTATCTTTAACCTTCGGTTGCAGGTAGGCGAAAATTTTTTCGGCGCTCTCTGGCGACGTTAATGAAGCGAATCTCATGCCTAAAGAGATTAGTTCTTTATGGCTGAGGGCGGTTATTATTTTCGGGTTATCTAACCATACTTGCTCAAGTGTTATTAGTTCATCTCGAGTTGGATTTTTTGTGTTTAGCAACTGGGTAGTTAACGCTTTAAAGTCTTCGCCTTTTTCTAGTTTTGCGAGGTTATACTTTAAAATCAGTAGGTCGAAATTACCGCCGTAATTTTCAATAATGCTGTCGACTTTTCTAAGCGCCAGCTGGAATTGAAAGCTCTCAATATGGCGATAGACGGCGGCGAGATCTTGCTGGTAAGGATCTGCTTGGTTGTCTTCTTCAATATATTCTTCGTCAAGTATGTCTGGTTTTACTTTTAAGAGGGCCGCAATTAGCAGGCCGCCAGTGATAAATCCACCAAAGTGGGCCATGAAATTGATGTTAGATTCTGGGTTAAAAAAGAACCCAAAAAGCTCCTTTGCTAAATAGCAGGGAAGAATGACGAGGGCGGGAGCGCGAAAATAGCCTACAAAAAGGTAAAACCAATAAAAGAACTCAATTTTCTTTAATCGAAAAACAGCTAGGTACATGGCCATTACGCCAGAAATGGATCCGGATGCTCCAACGCTTGGGATGGTACTCTCTAAATCAATAAGGGCAGATAATAGATTTGCTGTGATTCCTGCGGTTAGGTAAAAGGCAAGAAATAGACGGTGACCGATAGCGGCTTCAACAGCAAAACCACAAATGATTAAAAAGAACATGTTGCCCAGAAGGTGCATCATGTCAGCATGTAAAAACTGGCTGGTAACAAGGGTCGCAACAGAGAAGTCTTTAGGCGTAAACCCATAGGCATTAAAACTCATACTGCTAATGTGCTGGTAAATACGCTGCCGAGGGCCTTCCCAAGCGGTTTGTTGCTCTACCGTTAGATATTGATAAATATTGGTTTTGATATACGTATGAAAATCTCTGTTACTGACGATGTCAGAAATGATCACGTCTATATGCTGCTGTTTATAGTCGGCTTGATACTCGCTAAGTAGCTCTGTTTGCTCAGTGTCTTTTAGGTAGGCTTGGAAAATAGGCCACTCAATATCGAGCAGTTGCCTCGATTGGTATTCTTTAAAAGCTTGGGAGAATTTTTCTTCATCCCCTGTCTGATAAATCACATAAGTCAGAATATTCAGTATAACAATGGCAAACAGTACGGTAGGGGCGCGCTTCCAGTCGAAGCGTTTTTCTGTCGGGATAATCACCATAGTTCTATCTCCCTGAGGCCTTTCTTATAAGTGGGGCTATTTTTAGTTGTTATCTCAATCAAAGTGTTTTGATTATCAAGAGAGTTGATGCTCAGTGTAGCACCCCAAATAAGCGTATTACCTTGGTTACTTGGTATCAATTAAGATTAAGTTGGAATAAATATTTCGTTATGTGAACCAGTTAAATCTTACTTTATGGCTCTCTGTTACAGTGCCTGCGCTTTTTTTGGGCAAACATAGAGGGTATAAACATGAAAAGTATATTTGTAAGTTTCGCAGTAGTTCTTTTTGCCGTATTGGGTTTGACGGCTTGTGGCGGTGATAAGACTGCAGAGACAAAACAAGAAGCAGCTCCAGCGGCTGAGACAGCAGTTGCAGCGTCAGGCGAAGCTATGCCTGCTAATCCGGAAGTAGTAGAAGAAGCGGCTGGGGAAGTTGTAGAGGCCGTAGAAGAGGCCGTTGATGCCGTAGCGGCTAACGTAGAAGCGGTTGCAGAAGAAACGGTTGATACGGCTGAAGACGTTGTTGCGGAAGTGACTGAAGCGGCAGAATCTACGATTGCATCTGCAGAAAAAGCGGTAGAAGATGTTGTTGCAGAGGTTACTGCTGGCGCAGAGAAAGTTGCTGAATAAGCGGCTGTAAAACCCCAGCGTTGGGTAGGGGGTAATATCCTGTCTACCTCTCTAATAAAAATCCCCGTTTTTACGGGGATTTTTTTATGCCGATGTTCTTAATAAGCGTTAAGTGCGCGCTTGATGTGTATCTCGCACACTTATAAATTTCCCGAGAAAAACACCCGCTTCAAAAAGCAACCACATTGGCAGGGCCAGTAGCGCTTGAGAAAAAACATCAGGTGGCGTCATCAGCATACCAATAACAAAGCAACCTAGAATCACATAGGGGCGTTTTTCCGTTAACGCCTCTGGGGTCGTTATGCCGGTGCGAATTAATACCACCGTGGCAACGGGAATTTCAAATGCCACTCCGAAAGCAAAAAAAAGTTTTAAAGCGAAATCCATATAGCGAGTGATGTCTGTCATCACGGCAACCCCTTCAGGGGCCACCATGGAGAAGAAATCGAAGATGATGGGAAAGGTGACAAAGTAGGCAAAGGCAATGCCTGCATAAAATAGTACAGAAGATGTAATGAGTAATAAGGCTGCAAGGTGCTTCTCTTGTTTATATAAACCAGGAGCGACAAAGCCCCAAAGTTGATATAGCACGTAAGGCATTGCGAGGAAAAAAGAGAGAATGAAAGAAAGCTTGAAGGGGGTAATAAATGGCGAGGCTACCTCTGTGGCGATCATTTGTGAGCCTTGAGGTAGAGCTGATGTTAGTGGTGCAGAGAATAGTGTGTAAATTTCATTGGAAAATCCACCTATTACAATTGCAAAAAAAATTGTGAAAATTACAACCACTATCTTTAGTAGTCGCCCCCTTAGCTCAATCAGGTGATCGATCACCGTACCTTGGGGTTGATTTGCAGGTTCAGAGCTCATGAGTCTTTGGGCTGGCTTTGAGGTGGACTTTGTTGGGTGTCAACTTCCTGTGAGTTTTCAGAATGATGGTGATGGGGATCTATACCATCCAAGCGATTTTCTTCTGCAAGTCGACGTAATACTGCTTCATTGTGTAATTGGCGTCGAACATCATCTGCGCCCACGGCGTCCTCAAATTGACTGCGAGCTTCACCAAAGCGTTGACGTATACGGCCTATCCATAAGCCTGCGGTACGGGCCACCTTGGGTAACCGTTCGGGGCCGATAACCACAAGCCCCACGATAAAGAGGACAAGTAATTCAAAGAAGCCGATGTCGAACATAGATGTTTCGCTTGTTGTTACGGTTAAGGCGGTCTAGGAATTACTTCTCGTTTTTTTCAGCGGTACTGTTTTCTGCTTGCTTTTCCATCACAGTGTCTGCGCTTGGGTTTTCCAAGGCTTCCTGTTTTTCTTCCGCATTTTTCTCTTCGGTGTTGTTTTCCGTTTCGTCCTTCATGGCTTTCTTGAAGCCTTTAATGGCACCACCTAAATCGCCGCCTAGACCTTTTAGTCGCTTAGTTCCGAAAAGTAGCAAAACAATAACGAGAATAATGAGCAGTTGCGGCCAACTAATTCCACCAAAACCCATAATGATTACCTTATGTTAATTATAAAAAGTTACTTTGAACGCGATGATTTTTCTTCAATGCCGGAAAGGCCAAATCGCCGCTCTAATTCAGCTAATACTGCGCTGGCATCTTCGCCTAAGTGAGACAGCATTACGAGGGAGTGAAACCATAGATCTGCGGTTTCATAAATTACATCACTGTTATCGCCATTGGTCTGAGCATCCTTGGCGGCGATAACGGTTTCTACGGCTTCTTCACCCACTTTTTCCAGAATCTTATTTAAGCCCTTATGGTGAAGCTTTGCCACATAAGAGGAGTCTGGGTCGGCATTGCGGCGTTCGGCCAATACGTTATTAAGTTGTTTCAGGATGTCACTCATGAATAAATCTCTTCAGGATTTTTCAATGCGTGATTTGCCGCTGCTTTCTGGTCTGCACAGGATATCTATTGATTCCGGTGATGCTATTGAAAATACGGGAAAATCGCGCCAATACAAAGGGCTTATTGTATCACGGGTAGTGAGAATGGGCAGAGAAGGGAGCTAAAGGGAGTTAATTAAGGGTGAATAAAGGGCTAAGTGGCTAATCCTGAGTTAGAAGGTAGAGCCCGAGGCTCAAAGAGGTAAGCTCGGGCTTGGTCATATAAGGTGTCTTAGGCGGGCTCTGTGATCTTTTCGCCGCTCAGTTCGCGGTGAAGCTCGATGAATTGCTGGGTCAGATTATGGGAAGGGGCCATGAAAATCAGCGGCTTATTTTGCTGGTGTGATTCCCGCATTTTTACGGAGTGGCTAAGGCGAGTATTGGTGACGGGGAGGTCTTCTGCCAGTAGCTCATCGATAATTTGGTTGGGTAGCTTGGCTCGAGGCTGGTATTGGTTGGGGATAATCCCTTCTACGTTGAGGCCGTCGTTGTGGTCCTCACGGATCTCATTGATCACCGCCATTACGTTATACAAGGCCTGGCGGGAGAAAGCATCGCAATCGAAAGGGATTAGGCAGTTCTGTGCACTGATTAATGCAGAGCGGGTGTAGAAGTTAGAAGCGGGGGCGGTGTCGATATAGAAGTGGTCGTAGTCGTCTTGCAGGCTATCGAGAAGTTCACGCAGTTTGTAAATCTTGTAGCGGGATTCCAGCTTGTGCTGGATTTCCAACAATTCTGGGCTGGAGGGAATGACATGGAGGTTTTCAATCGTGGTTTCATGAATGCAGTTAGTTTCGCCTCTGGGGAAGACATTCAATACCTGATTAAAGTAACCGGCAATAGTCTGTGATGGGTCGAAATTGTACTCGCCTAGAAGATAGCAGCTGCTATTACACTGGGGGTCTAGATCAATCACCAGTGTCCGCTTACCTTGTTTGGCGCTGATGGCTGCGAGATTACAGGTGATACTGGATTTTCCCACGCCGCCTTTTTCGTTAAAAATAACCCTGCGCATATGAGACCCCTGTTTGCTATGAGTTTCCGGTTTTGATTGCTGTACTGCAGCAATCCTACACAAGATAGCAAGGGTTGGGTAGCTGCGAGTCAGCTGAAAACTAGTACTAATAGGCCCGCAAGGCCAAGGGATGCAGCAATAGGTGACGTTTGGATGAGTTCTGGCACAGCTTGTGGTGCAGCTGCGTAAAAAGCCCCGCCGAGGGTGCCCAGTGCAGCGGCTTTTATCCAGCGGCGATTGCGGTGAGTTGAGCGTTGTTTATTGAGGTGTTTAAGCTCTGGGGTGATCTCTCCCAATTGTTGCAGGTGGCCTAAGCCTTCAAAAATACGGTGTGGCACTTCGGGGAATTGTTCCATCCAGTCTGGCCCATAGCGCTTTAGTTCGCGAAGGAGGCTACTTGGGTGGAAGCGCTGTTTCAGCCACTCTTCTAAAAAGGGTTGCGCGGTTTGCCAGAGGTCTAAGTCAGGGTACAACTGGCGACCTAGCCCCTCGATATTCAGTAGTGTTTTTTGCAGTAGTACCAGTTGGGGTTGCACGGTCATGTTGAAGCGACGCGCAGTTTGGAATAGCTGGATCAGTACTTGTGCCAGCGAAATTTCAGATAGAGGCTTTTGAAAAATGGGCGCACAAACACTGCGAATAGCGCTTTCAAAGGCATTGATCGGGGTGTCTTTGGGGACCCAGCCACACTGTACGTGTAGTTCCGCTACCAGGCGGTAATCCCGTTGAAAAACCGCTAAGAGATTTCTAGCGAGATAATAGAGATCATTCTTTGCCAGAGTGCCGACAATGGCACAATCAATGGCAATGTATTGAGGGTTTTCCGGATTGTTTTTAGAGACAAAAATATTGCCGGGGTGCATGTCGGCATGGAAGAAATTGTGTTTAAACACTTGTGTGAAAAAGATTTCTACCCCGTGCTCAGCTAAGGCTTTCATGTTGATGCCGGCTTCTTTAAGCGCAGGGATATCCGTGACAGGCATGCCGTGAATACGCTCCGCCACCATGATATTTTGACGAGAATATTCCCAGTGAATACTGGGCACGTACAGTAGGTGTGAAAGCTCAGAGGAGGAGAAGTTTTCTAGCAAGGTGGCGGTGTTTGCAGCTTCTTTTTTTAAATCTAATTCGTCGCGAATCGTGTGTTGGTAGTCATCGACCACTTCTACCGGGCGAAGGCGCTTACCGTCGGGAGAGTATTTCTCAATAAATTTGGCGATCACAAACAGTAATTCAATGTCCTGCTCAATGATACGTTCAATACCGGGGCGAATGGCTTTGATGACAACGTCTTCACCGGTTTTTAAGGTGGCGCTGTGTACTTGGGCAACAGAGGCAGATGCTAATGGCTCTCGCTCTACATGCTGGAACAGTTCATCAATGTTTCCGTTGAGTTCCCGTTCAACTAATTCAATAAATGTTTCTGAGGCGAAAGGAGGGACTTGGTCTTGGAGCTTGTTTAGTTCTGCGGCCATGTCGGCGGGCATCACATCTGGGCGGGTGGAAAGCAGCTGGCCGAATTTAACAAAGATGGGGCCTAGCTCTTCTAATGCCAAACGTAATCTCTCACCGCGGCAAGAATCTTTTGTTGGGTACAGTTTGGCGAGTGATAAAAGCACTCGGCTGTGCCAAGGAAGGCGCTGTGAAGGAATCAAGGTATCCAAACGGTATTTCGCCGCAACGTGGGCGATTTTCAATAATCGGGAAAGTCGATTCACGAGGTTTTTCCGGAGGAAATGTGTTGAGAGAGTCGGGTGATGCGAGCTTCTAAGCGCTCAGTATCCATTTTGGTATCGCGCACAGCTTTATAAAAAGCTTTAACTGCCTCTGGATGGGCGAAGATTTCAGACTCTTCTTTCATAAAGTCTTTTGCGACTTGAGGAGCGCGCTTTGCGGCATGCTCGAGCCAATCCAGCTTGATTTTCACTAGCTTTGCGACCTGATGGCCGATCACGGGGCCTAAGGTATTGACCAGTGGGGCTTCCCAGTCGATGTCCAAGTGTTTTGCAATATCGCTGAGTTGTTGCAGTAATCCCACTTCACCGCGTACTTCTAAGCCACTACCTAATAGCGGATTGGCATCGTTGCTGGTCAACACATGCCAAATGGAGGCGGGGCCACCTTTGAGGGTTAGATCACTTTCGCCCTCAAAATATTGTTGCAGTTGTACAAGTGCTTTTCCCTGAGATTCTAGTATCACCAAATAGAGGTTAAGGGCGGGGGAATCTAGTTGTATGTCAATCACCTTGCCCTGCATCGCACTGATACGGGAAAGCGTGCCGGGATCGTAACGAAGCGCACTGTTGAGGGCGGCTTCCAAAGCGCTGAGCAAGGCTGCGGTAACGCTGGGGCCAAACCAGCCCTCAAAAAAGCTGTTGTTCAAGGCTGTCATTAAGGTTTGATGCCTTTGTGAAGGGCCACAATGCCGCCGGTCATATTGTGGTATTCCGCATTGGTAAAGCCGGCATCTGTCATCATGTATTTCAGGGTTTCTTGATCGGGATGCATGCGGATGGATTCCGCTAAATAACGATAGCTGTCGGCATCATCGGTAATCACTTGGCCCATGAGAGGTAGGGCTTTAAAGGAGTAGAGGTCGTAGGCTTTCTCTAATAGTGGATTTGAGGGTTTAGAGAACTCCAAAATCAAAAGGCGCCCACCGGGTTTGAGTACTCGCAGCATAGCGCGAAGGGCCAAGTCTTTATCGGTCACATTCCGCAGGCCGAAAGCGATGGTGATACAGTCAAAGTGATTGTCAGGGAAAGGTAGATATTGTGCGTCCGCTTGGGTGAATTGCACATTCCCTGCAATCCCGATATCCATCAGCTTATCGCGGCCGACTTTTAACATAGAGTCGTTAATATCGGCGAGAATCACTTGTCCTTCGCTACCCACAATGCGAGAAAACTTCGCGGTAAGATCACCGGTGCCGCCTGCTATATCCAGAACCCTGTGCCCAGGGCGCACGGCAGACATTTCGATGGTGAACCGCTTCCACAGCCTGTGAACGCCACCGGACATTAAGTCGTTCATCAGGTCGTACTTTGCAGCCACAGAATGAAAGACTTCGGCGACTTTACCGGCTTTTTCGGATTTGTTGACGGTTTCGAAACCGAAGTGAGTAGTTTCAGCGCTGGAAGGGCGAGTTGAGTCAGTCATTTTGGAGGGTCCTGTTTGGATCGGGCATTGTACATGGCCTTTTTCGGGCTGTTAAGCTGGCTGCAAGATAGAGAAAGTGTCAATATGAGAGCTGTTTTATAGAAAAACACTGCAAAACCTGAGAAAACATCATTGGTATGCTGGAATTGCTAGGGTACACTGCTAAAGTAAATTATAAGTAAAGGCGGGTAACTCGCTGAAAATTGGTAAAAAAGAGGAAAGAACAGATGGGTGCTATTAGGTCTTGTTTGCTGGCTGCACTTATGGGACTGCTACTGGTCGGCTGTGGTGGTGGCGGTCAAAGCCAAACCCGTTCAGAAGTAATCTTAGGTAATGATGTAGGTGAAGGCGGCACTGGTGGCGACGGTTCTTCCCAGGGAGATGATTTAGATATTATCCAGATGGGCTCGGGCTCCGGTACGGATTTCACCTTGGGGCAGCTGAGAGCGGACCAAACCACTATCGATGCCGGTGGTTCAACAACCATCTATATATCAATGGTTGATGAAAATAACATCCCTATTTCCGATTATGAAATTGTTACCTTTAGTTCTGGCTGTGCTGCGCTGGGCCTGTCCGATTTGGGTGGTTTAGATACGCTTAGTAGTATTTCAATGAGGGGACTTGCTTCGGTTACTTATACGGCAAATGGCTGTTCGGGAACGGATACCATTACAGCGTCTGCAGAGGTGTGGACGTGTGATAACTCAATAACCACATATTGCTCCGGGCGTTTAAGTACGATTACCGCGGCGGTAAATATTGAAGTTTTGCCGGACGAGATATTGGGTGTTCAGTTTATTGAAACGTCTGCTTCTCAGTTATCACTGTCAGGTCTTGGTGGGCTGGAAACCGCAACCTTAAGCTTCAGGTTGGTGGGTTCTCGATCTGCCCCGATCGTTGGGGAGGACGTACAGTTTTCCGTTGAAAGTACTGTGGGTGAGGCCAGGATTGCTGATAGTGCGGTCTCGGATGAGTCGGACAGTAGTGGTGTGATCAATACCGTATTGCAAAGTGGTACCGCTCCAGCCGTGGTAAGGGTAAGAGCTACCCATGTTGCCTCGGGTATTAGTGGCGTGTCTTCGGATATTGTTGTTTCTACGGGTATTCCTGTCCAAAGTCGCCTTTCATTATCAACTGAGCATAATATTGCCAATGCTTGGGACACGGATGGTGTGTCGGTTACCTTGAATGTCTACGCTAGTGACCAGTACGGGCATCCTGCTCCGAATGGAACACAAATCTTATTCCGTTCACCTGAGAGTGGGCAGATTACCCCTTCTTGTACAATTGCCGGCGGTAGCTGTGCGGTGACTTGGACCAGTAGTGATCCAAGGCCTGCTGATGGCCGTTTCGGTGTTGTGGCTTACACTCAGGGAGCGGAAGATTTTACGGATAACAATGGCAATAATGTTTACGATGGCTCTGATAGTTTTAGTACCAGTCAGGACCTCGATGAACCCTATGTTGATGAGGATGAGGACGGCTCCTACGATTTAGGGGAAGACTTTGTGGACTCCAATGATAATGGTGTTTGGGATGTTGCCGATGGTGTTTGGAATGGTCCATGCCTGTCGGGGATTGATGCAACTGCGTTGTGTCCAGGGGCGACAGAGGTGGCTATTTTTGAGACTACGACAATGATTATGCCCACGGACTTTGCGCGGATTCTTGATTTTGGTGACTTCCCTAGTGGAGGGGCGGGTTCAACCTTGGGTACTATCGATATCAGTGGTTTGGCTGATGATGCGCAACAAAATGTGATGAACTTAATCCTTGTCGATTCAAATGCGGCGGCAGATGCCTTGGGTAGTAATCCATTGCCGGTGGGGACAACATTTAGTTTCACTACAGCAAATGGTTCTATTGAGCAAGAGTTTGGTGGAGCTATGCCTGATTCAACAAGCCCCTATGCGTGGCCTGTAGGCATTAGGTTGAGTAAAGATGCCACTCCAAGTTCAGGGACATTAACGCTGACGGTAACGACTCCGGGTGGTGATGAAACCTATTTTTATTGGACTATTGTGGATTAAATAGAGAAGAATAGAGCGTATTTAATCGCGATTATTATTTAGCCAGTGCCGTAAAGGCACTGGCTTTTTTGTGGGGCGGTGTCGCCGTAAGAAGTGGAGATTAATCTCTTCGAAGGGGCTGCTTGTCGTTTATTGAGATGTTTGAAAGAGTCAGTCTTTGTCTTGCTTGATCGAGCCTTCGTTAAAATCAATTGCCAGCAGGTTATATCTCTTTATTGGCATCTTAGGGTTGAGTATGTTTCGTGTAGTGCTTTTTTATCAATGGATTGCGATTGCAGTAATAAGTGTACTTGCTATTGTGCGGATGGGTACTTGTTTAGTGGTGGTAAGAGGCCCCGCCATAACCAGCAATGTCTTTATGAGTATCTGTGGCACTGATTTCGTGGTTGAATTTACGAGATAGAAAAAAATAAGCCCCGCAAAAGCGAGGCATAGTCATATTTCCTGATGTTGCTTTAGCAATTCCCGGTATCGACCTCAATAACGGGCGGAAGTGTTGTGTTGTTCGCATCGGCTTGATGGTTGTAGCGCAATTCACAGCCGTTGATGTTATCCAAGCGCATCTCCATGAAATTACCGGATTGAACAAAGGTAAAACGCACCGATAAGTCATCAAATAGTGGCGTTAGGGCATCCTCATTTTCTTGGGGGTAACCGTAATCTGTTGCTACTTCTCTTAATGGATCTGAGTTATTACATGGATTTGCACTGCTACTGCCATCTTCTTCAACGCAGGCATTTTCGCCAAAGTTCCCAGCGGCCGCCTGCTTGGCGTAAATAAGATTTACTCCTGAGCGCAAGGCATTGCGGCTGGCTTGAACAACTGATGTGCGCGCTTCTTGCTGCATACTGATAAATTTTGGTGCGGCCGTTGCGGCGAGAATACCAATAATGGTGATCACCACTACCAGTTCAATCAGGGTGAAGCCGGCGTGTTTTTTATGCATTGCTGTCAGTAATTGTGGTTGGCGCATGCAGATATCCTCAGGCGGGTAGGTTTTTTATGATTATGGTTGAAGCTGGTGTAATTGCCAGTGGGCAAAAGTTAGAGGTTGGACGTTTGAGGTCTGACGCCGGGCGTGGTTCATCAAACGTCCAACTTCTAGTTTTCAATAATTACGTCTTCAGCTTCTTATACTTCATTCTCTGCGGCTGAGCATTTTCACCTTTACGCTGAACAAAGTCTTCATGATATTCCGTGTAATTGCCTTCGAAGAAGACCACTTCAGAGTCGCCTTCATAGGCAATAATATGCGTAGCGACACGGTCGAGGAACCAGCGGTCGTGGCTGATAATCAGTGCGCAACCAGGGAAGGCGTTAATGGCGTCTTCCAGGGCGCGCAAGGTTTCTACGTCCAAGTCGTTGGAGGGTTCGTCCAGTAGTAATACGTTGGCTCCCTGCTTTAGGGTGTTGGCTAAATGTAAGCGACCGCGCTCACCACCGGACAAGTTGCCTACCACTTTTTGTTGGTCGGAGCCTTTGAAGTTAAAGCGGCCTACATAATTGCGGGAACCTACTTCATAACTGCCAATGCGCAAAACGTCTTGGCCGTCGGATACGGCTTCCCAAACGGTTTTCTTGTCATCTAGGTTTTCGCGGCTCTGCTCTACCCAGGCAACATCCACAGTCTCACCGATAGTGATATCACCGGAATCTGGCTGTTCTACACCGGCAATCATACGGAACAGGGTAGATTTACCGGCGCCGTTACCACCTACGATGCCGACAATAGCGCCTTTAGGGATAGTGAATGATAAGTCGCTGATCAGTAAATTATCACCAAAGCCTTTGTTTACGTTATTGAATTCAATGACCTTGTCTCCCAGGCGCTCTCCAGGGGGGATATAAATTTCATTGGTTTCGTTGCGGGTTTGGAATTCTTTTGATTGCATTTCTTCAATGCGAGCTAAACGGGCTTTGGATTTTGCACGGCGACCTTTGGGGTTTTGGCGTGCCCACTCGAGTTCGGTTTTCATTGCCTTAACGTGAGAAGCTTCTGTGCGTTGCTCTTGTTCAAGACGCTTCTCTTTCTGTTCTAGCCAGTTGGAGTAGTTGCCCTCGTAAGGAATACCGTGGCCGCGGTCCAGTTCTAAAATCCAGCCTGCTGCGTTATCCAGGAAGTAGCGGTCGTGGGTGATGGCTACGACGGTGCCTTCGAAGTCTTGAAGGAATCTTTCAAGCCAGAACACGGATTCTGCATCCAGGTGGTTAGTGGGTTCGTCTAGCAGCAACATATCTGGGCGAGAGAGTAGCAAGCGGCATAGCGCTACGCGGCGACGTTCACCACCGGATAGCTTGGAAACATCCGTATCCCAAGCTGGGAGGCGCAAGGCGTCCGCAGCCACTTCCAGTTTATGTTCAAGGTTGTGTGCGTCCCAAGCTTGAATGGTGTCTTCGAATTGAGCTTGCTGTTTGGCGAGAGCATCAAAGTCAGCATCGGCTTCGCCGTAAGCGGCGTAAACGGCATCGAGACCTTTAAGGGCATCAATGGCTTCTTGAACGCCTTCTTCCACATTGCCGCGAACATCTTTTTCTTCGTTGAGTTGTGGCTCTTGGGGCAAGTAGCCCACTTTGATGTCCGGCATGGGGCGGGCTTCACCGCTAATGTCGGTATCAATTCCGGCCATAATACGCAGCAGAGTGGATTTACCGGCACCGTTTAAGCCCAATACACCAATCTTGGCGCCAGGAAAAAACGACAGGGAAATATCTTTTAAAATTTCACGCTTCGGGGGAACAACCTTGCTCACCCGATTCATGGTGTAAACGTATTGCGCCATGGAACAGTTTCTCTAGGGATAAATTAACAGGAATCAATTAAACGGAATCGATTTAACAGTAAAAACAATAGTAACAGTCACTATACAGGAAGCATGATACCGAAAGACGATAGGTTGGAAAAATTAGAAGGAGGGATAACGAAAATTATTCGTCATCCATACTGAAGTCGTAATCCATGCTGTCGGTTGGGGCTTGTAGATAATGCCCTTGAATATAGTGAACCCCCGCTTGCCATAAGGTGGAGAGTACAGAGGCATGTTCCACTAACGGTACAATCACTTGCTTGCCTTGCTCGCTCAGGGAGCTAACAAGATCGGTTAGTGCTTCGGGGGTTTCAGTGCTGTCCTGAGTAAAAGAGCCATCCATTTTTATATGGGTAGGAGAAATATTTTTCAGGATCGAAAGCGGGTTTAGGCTACAGCCAAAGCGGCTAATGCAGGAGAAGCACTCCAGGGTGTGGAACTGTTCAAATAGTTGGCTGGCCTGGTTGAGATTGGCGGTAACCTCGGCTTCAGAGCATTCGAAGATCAGAGCATTACCAGGAAGCTTAGTGGCTTTCAAAGCCATGCCCACCCACTTGCCAAATTCCGGATTTTTCAGGCTGTCGGCCGTAATATTAATCATTAAGCGAGTAGGGTGGCCGCTAGCTCTTTGCTTGGAAAGCATCTTGGTGGATTCCACAATTACCCAGCGGTCGATCTTTTCAACTAAATTGGCTTTGGCGGCAATATGCAGAAACTTCTCAGGTAGAACTAGGCTACCGTCTTTGGCAACCATGCGTAGTAATACTTCATAGTGTTCGTTTTCGTCACCGCGCAAACTGATAATCGGCTGGAATAGTAACTGGAAGCGGTTTTCCGCTAAGGCTTCTTGGATTTCGCTGGCGATAGCGGCAGCATTTTCATCGCCGGCTTCTTCTGGCTCAAAACGAACGACGGTATTGCCGTTGGTGCCAGCTTTGTCTGCTGCAACGTGTGCTTCATCGATAACTGCATTGGCTTCCGTAGACAGCTCATTGAAAACGGATACACCAATACTGGCAGTCATTTTTAGGGTGTTTTCCCCTAAACTAACCACATGGTCTTCTAAGGCTGCGCGGATCTTCTCTGCCTGGGCCATAGCTTTGGAGGCGGTGCTGTCTGGAAGGGTGATTAAGAAGGACCAGTCTGCAAAGCGTCCCAAGGTAGCGCCTTGAGAGAGCTGCTCTGAGAGGAAACCGCCGACACTGGCTGCTAGTAAATCCACCGCAGAGGCGCCGTGCTGGCTTACCACTTCATCGTATTGGTCGATGGCAATGTACAAAAGCGCAGCGCTACTTTCGTTTTCTTCAACCGTGTGTAGCATTTGCTCCAAGTGCTTATGCATGTGCTGCCTGTTGAATAACCCAGATGCAGCATCGCGGCTAGTGGCTTCGCGAATTTGTTCTTCCATTTCTTCGCTGGTTTGTAGGGCTGCACGCATCATAAATTGTAGGCAGGGCTCATCTTCATAGATGGCGTTAGCCACTTCCATGACGGCTTTAAAGCTGCTTTCGTTGGCATCAATCGCTTGCACTTCCAGGCGAGTATCTTCGGCTTCTTCGCCTTTTAGCATGAATTGCTTGAGGAAAGATTTCACTTTGTCCTGGTCTTTAACAGCAACCAGGTCGATGAGGGGCATACACTCGATATCGTCTTTGTCTTCGTAGCCAAAGCGCTCGGCAAAAGAATCATTGGCGTAGAGCATTAGGCCATCTTGGATATAGGCTATGCCATCACGAGAGCTGTCTAATAATTGCTGGCAGCGACGTTCAGAATCTTTAAATTTGCGATCGGCTTGTCTACGGGAGCGACGGTGCTCACGGTTGGAAAGCTCGCGATCGATAACCAGTAGTAAATGTTGGTCTTCATCTACGGTGACAACATCCGCCACGCCCATTTTTAAGCCGTCGACCAGTTGCCGCATGTCGTGCTCTTCGATGAGCAAGATCATGGGAACATCGCGATTCAGGCTGCGAATTTGCTTAATGGCTTCGGCGGGGGTTGGGCTGGTGGAGTCGTTGTGGGCAATGATGATGTCCCATACTTGCTCTTCTAGCAGTTTCTCAAGGGCTTCCAAAGAGGTGACTTGTTGAGCGCGGTTAGGGTAACCGGCACTGTTAAGCATGCTAATTAGGCGCTCAGTTTCCTGAGTTGAATTATGGATAACCAGAAGTCGGAAAGTTTCTGTTGCGCTCATAGTCTTGGAGAAGGAGTCCTTGGTAGCCTAAACGTCATGGCTTGTCTTCGAGAAGCTATCTTAGGGCCTGTTCAAGCTAAATGAAAGCCTCGGGTGCCCTCCATCCTCTGGGGTTTGAAGAGGGACACATTTTATAAATCATCTAAAATGTCGGAAAAGTCGTCTTTATCATTTTCTTGAGGCGGTTTATCAAAGCTTTCATTGCTTTCTTCTAAATTCCGGAATTCAAACAAGCTAATACTGCTGGTGTGGTAGGCGCGCTTTTGAAGTAATACGGTTTGTTCTTTACCGTGAAGGTTGAGCCTTACCTTACTGTTTTCTTGAAACGGTAAATTGGCCGTTAGCAGCATAGCGGTTTTTTTCAGGGCTGGTATGGCAGGTAGTAAAAAGGCCCGTAGGTATTCCTGGTTTTCATCTGTCGATGCCAGGGGAAAGGCTGCATAAGGTGTGGCGTTAGGACTTAGAAGCTCGATTCCGCAGCGAGTGGCCCCCTGGTTTTGCGATAGCCAGCGCACAACGCCGAGGCTCCAGCTGCCTCTCCCTGCTTCTTTCAACCCAAGCACTTCACCGGTTCGAACATGAGTGGGTATGCGTTGACGCCACTCTAGGCAATAACCTGTGGGGCTAGTATCCACTAGTTGAGCTGTATTGATTGGGTACTGTTCGCTGTAATCTTTCTGGCTTTCGTTCTCATCGAACTCAATGTCTACTCCATAACCTTGGCCGCTGGAGGAGGAGTCCATAGCGTGGTCCCAGGCATTCTTGCCGCTGTCCATAAAGCGATTCAGCTGATTGGATGAGTTTCGATGCAGCATGCTGGTGGCGTCGTTATGGCCAATAAAGTTTTCTAGTGGAGTGCGGTCGGCCAAATGAAAGTGAATACACGACATGCCTACTAGCACACTGATGGCGCCGTCTTTAGTGTTGCGCTGGAAGTTACGGTGAGGCTGGACAGTCCATACGCTTAACAGGTGGCGTAATAAGTTATCACCCAAGGTTGGAGGTAGGTGGAAATCTTCTATTTTTTGTCCGCTCTGGCGTTTTTCCATGCCGGCTTTTAATTGTTGCACAAGGGAGGCACTGTCGATCTCTCGGTAGCGTGAAGTATCGCTATTGCCGCGGATTTGGGCCTTGTATAGTGGGCCGCTGTCACTTTGGATATCAACGACAAAGAGGTTTTGCCCTTTGTTAGATAGTGGTGAGATGCGAACATCCGAAGACCAGTGCTCCAAGCTTACATAGAGCATTTCCAGTTCCGATTGGCGCAGTCTGTTGGGGCTGGCACAGCTCAAAAGCAGCAGTCTCATATAAGCTTGCGCGATTGTCGTGCTCGGTTGCTGATTGTCTATGGGGTCATGAACGTTAGTGCTTAGCAGTTCGTAATCTTCCGCTAAATGAAACAAATTATGCATTTGCTCCCAGAAGTGGACATTCATGGGTACATACAGCTGCAGGCTGCGCAACATCATACGTCCCATACCGGTAATGGCGCGATGCAGGGCGGTAGCGAGGCGTATTTGCGTGTCTTTCTTGATTTTCTTGTGGTTGAGCAGTAGGTCGCGGGCCACAATCAAGTAGCCATTGACCATGTGTTTCTGTAGCGCCTGGGAGATAGTGGCCGCTTTATGTGAACGCTCAGGAAGAATAATGGGTTTGTTTAGAAATTCTTTCGCCAGCCCTAAATTGATTTGTTGCATGGCCGGGCGGATAGCCTCCAGCATTTCCAGCCGCTCTTCGGGTTTGACGTCTAACTGCGCCAGTTCCGGTAATAGCTTATATAAGGCTGCCGCTGTGGCGGAGATACGCGTGATAGGGAGTTGTTCTGCCCAGGTACGCACAGCGCTGCCTTTGTTTTCACAAAAGCTAAGCTGACTCAGATTTTGCTGAGGCAGTGGCATGCTTTGCAGGCGCTGTATGGAGGCTTTTTCTTGCATTTTCAAAAGGTTGGCAGGCAACGGTAAGTTGTAGTATAGGGTGTTATCGGCACCTTATACAGATTAGTACAGAGAAGGACATTGCGTGAGGGCGCAATGTAATAAAAGTGGCCGCTTGGCGCAAGAAGCAACGTGTAGTTTTTGGCGTAAGATACCGGTAAGTATTCACCGAGTTAGGTGAGTGTTGGTGCTAGGCTGACTTTGGCGGAAGCGCCGGCCTGCTCGCGGGTTAATCTCGGTACTAGGTAGCCGGGCAAGACGGCTGCCAGTTCTCCAGCTAGTGCTTTTCCTTTAGATTCGGGTATATCAAAGTGAGCGGCTCCGGTCACAGGGTCAAGTAAATGCAAGTAGTAAGGTAGAACACCTGCTGCGAAGAGTTTTTCACTGAGAAGTGCCAAGGTCTCCACATTGTCGTTCACGCCTTTTAGTAGAACACTTTGATTCAATAGTTCTATGCCTGCTTGCTTTAGAAGGGTGAGCCGCTCCCCGAGAAGGGGGTGAATTTCATTGGGGTGGTTGGCGTGGATCACCAATACTTTCTGGAGTGGGCTCTCTTTTAATGCTTGTATTAGGTCATCGTCCAGGCGCTGAGGCAGTACTACCGGTAGGCGGCTGTGAATACGCAGTCGTTTTACGTGGGGTATTTGTTCAAGATCCTGAAACTGTCTTGCTAGCTGTTTATTGGCAACTGAGAGCGGATCTCCACCGCTGAAAATCACCTCTTTAATGCTGTTATTTTGGCTGATGTATTCGAGAATGTTTTCCCAATTTTCTTTGCTTAGGCGGTTATCCCCATAGGGGAAATGACGGCGGAAGCAGTATCGACAGTTGATAGCACATTGACCGCTGGTAGTGAGGAGTACACGGCCGTGGTATTTATGAATTAAACCCGGAGCGGGATTGTGGCTGTTTTCCTCTAAAGGATCGGAGCTGTAGCCCGGCGTGAAATCCAGTTCTTTGGGAGACGGTAAAGCCTGGAGTAATAGAGGGTCTTCAGGGTTGCCCTTTTCCATGAGGTCTACAAAGTGTCGGGTCACTCGTAAAGGGAACTGCTGGCAGGCTTCAATGCGAGCGGCTAGTTGCGCTGGTAGCTCTCGCTGATCCAAACCGACAACGGCAAGTAATACCTGTGGGTCAGTAATCAGCTGCTGCAAAGCCGCCTGCCAAGTGTTGGGTATTTCTTTGGCTTCGATGGCTGGTGAAGGTGGATAGGAAGACGGCGAGGACTGCTGTATCATTGGCGGCTGATTTTTACTATCTGCTTTGTAGAGGACAAGATGGCCAACTATTCTACCAATGATTTCCGCCAGGGTCTGAAAGTAATGCTGGACGGCGACCCCTGCGCCATTCTGGAAAACGAATACGTAAAACCCGGCAAGGGTCAGGCATTCGCCCGCGTAAAACTGCGTAACCTCACCTCCGGTCGCGTTTGGGAGCGTACCTTCAAGTCTAATGAGTCCCTGGAAGGTGCCGACGTGATGGATCAGGACATGGAATTCCTCTACAACGACGGTGAGTTTTGGCACTTTATGGATCCGCAAACGTTTGAGCAGCACGCCGCCGACGCCAAAGCCGTAGGTGATGCTCACCAGTGGCTAAAAGAGCAAGACAAGAGTGTGGTCACCCTGTTTAACGGTGCGCCTCTCACCATTACCCCGCCAAACTTTGTTGAGCTGGAAGTCACCGAAACCGATCCCGGCCTCAAAGGTGATACCGCGCAGGGTGGTTCCAAGCCGGCGACTCTGCAAACCGGTGCTGTGGTGCGTGTGCCACTGTTTATTAATATCGGTGATCTTCTGCGTATCGACACGCGCACTGGCGAATATGTAGGCCGTGCGAAAGAGTGACCGTCAGTTGACATTGGCTTCGCCGAACGTTCAAAAACGCGATTGAGAGACTGTTATACAGCGTTATCTCAATCGCGTTTTTTGTTTTTCGCTATACTGAAATCCTAATAATAAATGTGGAATGTTTTATGCCTTGGCAGCCAGCTGCTTCTTTGAAAAATCTTCGCCGACGTAATGAAATTATCAGTACCATTCGTGAATACTTTGCCAGTCATTTCGTTATGGAAGTGGATGTGCCTGTGCTTGCGTCGACAGCGGCTACGGATGTTCATCTTGATAGTATTAAAGCCGACTGTTGCGGAGCAACCAACTTTTTACAGACGTCACCAGAATTTTTTATGAAGCGCCTTTTGGCCGCTCATGGAGAGGCCATTTATTACCTGGGTAAAGCCTTTCGAAACGAAGAACGCGGCCGGCGGCATAATCCTGAATTTACTATGCTGGAATGGTATCGCCCAGGGTGGGATCAGCAGCAGTTAATCCGAGAGGCTTCAGAATTAATTTCTCGTGTCTTAAATTTGCATTGCAAGTTGCGGGGCGAACCAAAAATTGCTGCCCATAATTTGCCACGACAATTGAGCTATCAGAAATTGTTTCAGCAACGTTATGGGGTAAATCCTCATATTGCACAAGTTGAAGAGTTACAAGGAATTGCCAAAAATGAATTTGGTATTGATTGGAATGATGACGATAAAAATACCTGGTTAGACTTGTTGTTTAGTTATGGCGTTGAAGCGAGCCTACAGGACGTGACAATTGTTTATGATTTTCCTGCAAGCCAGGCGGCGTTATCAAAAATAGAAAATGATGGGAATGGTGTGCCTGTGGCTAAACGCTTTGAGATTTTCTATCGAGGTGTTGAATTGGCAAATGGCTATTGTGAACTCACAGACGCGAAAGTACAGCGAGAGCGTTTTCAAAAAGATATTACCCAGCGCCAGCAGCAAGATTTATTTGCCCTAGAAATGGATGAGAATTTATTGCAAGCCATGAAAAGTGGCCTGCCTGAATGTTCAGGAATCGCTTTGGGGGTGGATAGGCTGGTGATGTTAGCACTGGGAGCTGAAAGTCTCGATGAAGTGATAGCGTTTCCGTTTGATAGGGTATGAAAGGGGTTGGACGTTCGAAGTTAGATGTTTGATGAAATTCGTAGCCTGCGATCAAAAACTGCTCCTGCGTTTTTGAAGTACCTTCCATTCATGGAGTGCAAGAGCGTAGCGGCACGCGGTGAATTCAGAAAATGGGAAAGGATAGAGTCCTTTTCTTTTGTGCTTCTTCCGCTGATTATTGCTTGCAAATTTCTTTGCTGAAATACCAATTGATTTCTTTTAACCTTCCAGATGGATCATAAAACATTTCAGCATGGTCAGAGGACTGGAACTCTTCTCCATTGTTTAGGGTGCAATAGGTTAATTTCCCATAGGGTATTTTCAAAATAAGCCAATGAAGTCAGTTCTGTCATTTTTATTTGAGCTTAAAAAATCCTTTATGTTAGACGCATTGATATATCGAAAGGTTATTTCTGATATTCTGGGAGCTTTAAGGCCAATAATCCCTTCGGGTATCGCTAAATTTTTTCCATCAATATGGATATTGATTTCTTTAAGAGTGCCGTCATAACGCCCAGCGGTTGAGGATGTGGCGGTTAACTTCCAATTTCCGCTATCCTCATAAAATTGGCCGGTAGCAACTATTTTTGTTGGATTGTAAAAGCTATATGAACCAGAAAATACGCTGCTAGAGAATACGCTTACAATAATGAATATTGGCCACTGCTTCATACAAACCTTTTAGACCTCCCGCGTGCCGCTACGCTCTTGCTCTCCATGGATGGAAGGTACTCCAAAGGCGCAGGAACAGTTTTGATCATGGGCTACATATTGCGTCTAACCTCAAACATCCAACGTAATCTAAATCCTATGATCCATCGATTTAGCTGGCTCAGCACAAGGCGCATGATCAACTTCTTTGGCGGGTACCCCGGCAACAATCGTTTTCGGTTTTACAGTTTTTAATACTACACTGCCGGCAGCTACTTGTGAGCATTCGCCAATTTCAATGTTGCCAAGAATCTCTGCGCCGGCACCAATCAATACGCCTTTGCGAACTTTCGGGTGTCGATCGCCGCAGGCTTTACCAGTGCCGCCTAGGGTTACTGATTGCATGATAGAAACATTGTCTTCAACAACAGCGGTTTCACCGATCACAATGCCGGTAGCGTGGTCTAGCATAACGCCTTTCCCGATTTTTGCAGCCGGGTGAATATCTACACCAAACTCTACGGAAATACGGTTTTGTAAATATAGCGCCATTGATTCACGTTTTTGATTCCACAGCCAGTGGGCAACGCGGTAGCACTGTAGTGCGTGGAAACCTTTGTAGTAGAGAAAAGGGACTGCCAGGTCGGGGCAGGCGGAATCTCTTTCGTGTATGGCAATAATGTCAGCGCATATGGTTTCAACGATATTTTTATCATCTTCAAAGGCTTGCTGAATCACTTCGCGAATCGAAAGTGCTGAGGCAGTTGGGCTTTGCAACTTACTGGCTAAGTGATAACTCAGGGCCGCGTCCAGAGAATCGTGATTTAAAATGGTGGCATGAAGAAAGCTTGCCAGGATCGGCTCATTACTCGCGTAATTTAAGGTGCTTTCTCGAATGGTTTGCCAGAGAGAATTAGTCATGGTGCTTTCTTGAGAGGGCTTGTGCCTTGAGTAGATGTTGTTAAGCAAATGGTAGAGCTTCGAACTCTTCGCTGCAAATGCTCCTGCCTTTATACCGGTATTGCGTAGAAATTCTTATTTAAAATAGCGCTAGTGGTGGCTCATCCAGCGCTGAGCGTTGTTCTTTTAGTTCGAGTATATGCTCCGACCAGTAGCGTTCGGTATTAAACCAGGTAAAGGTCATAGGGAAAGCAGGGTCGTCCCAGCGTCTGGCTAGCCAGGCCGCATAGTGCATTAGGCGCATGGTTCGCAGCGGCTCAATAAGGCTAAGTTCCCGGTTGTCGAAGCGGAAAAACTGTTCGTAGCCTTCAATAATGGCGTCTAGCTGAGCAATACGTTCGGAGCGCTCACCGGATAGCAACATCCAGAGATCTTGAATAGCGGGGCCGTTTCGAGCGTCATCGAAGTCAACAAAATGTGGGCAGTCGTCCCGCCACAGTACATTACCTACATGGCAGTCGCCGTGAAGGCGAATGGGGGTAAAGCCTGTGTTGTAACGTTGGGGGAGCAGCTCCATCAGCTCTTGTGCAATGGCTTCGTAAGCTGGGCGAAGTGATTTGGGGAGAAAGTCGTTCTCTAAAAGGAAGAGTGCGCTACTTTCGGCGTAACTTTCCACATCAATACTGGGGCGGTGTTGGAATAGTCGACTTGCTCCGGCGCTGTGAATTCTGCCGATAAAGCGGCCGAGAATTTCCAGATTATCCAAGTTGTCGAGGGATGGCGCTTGGCCCCCTTGCCTTGGGAAGAGAGTATAGAAAAATGTCCGTTGAGGGTTGGCCCACTGAAACAGGGTTTGTTCTTCCTTTTTCCAGGGGGTCACCACTGGAATTTCGAGCTCCGCTTGCTCTTGAAGGAAGCTGTGCTCTTCGAGAATTTGCGCTTCACTCCAGCGATTTGGGCGATAAAACTTCACGATTACGGGGGTGCTGTCTTCAATACCGACGCTATAGACACGGTTTTCGTAAGAGTTGAGCGCCAATATGCGGCCATCCGAATAGTGCCCCAAGGCTTCTACAGCATCGAGGACGTGGTCGGGGGTAAGGGTCGCGAAGGGGTGTTGGGAGTCAGTCATGGCCGGGAGTCTATCAGGAGATAGGGTGGGCAGCGAGGCGAATGTGTGAAACCGAGGGTGGGGGTCTATACTGGATCTCAAGTGATTTTAATATAACAGCGATAAATCTGAATGCGGCTCAGTTATAAAACATCTGGTTTGGTGCTCCTGTCAGCGGTGATTCCCGCAGCAGTGGTGCTGGCCTATACCTTGTGGATTGTTGAGGACGCTCGCCACCAATCATTACTGGAGAAAATTCATGGCCATTTGGAGTTGGGTGCAGAGACCCTCTCCGAGGAATTTATTCGTGCCCGCAATGAAGTGGAAGTTTTCACCCAGCTAACGCCTCTGAAAGAAATGAATAAAGATGCCTTCTTGCCTTTATTGAAAGCGCAGTTGGCCCACCATAGTGGGCGTTACGAAAAATTTATTATTGGTACCCCTGAAGGTCACTTCTACAACACCGCTGGAGGAAATCCTTTTCTGGGGATGAAAAGAACATTCGATGATAGCCGAGCTGATTCAGAGCCGAAAAGCCTAAGTAAGCGCGATTACTGGCAGGCAACTGTGGGGAATAATCGTGACGTAGAACCCGTGTCTTTTATTTCTAGCCCTATGGTGTCTTATACAACTGGAGCGCGCCAGGTGGTAGTGGCGTCATCTATTTTGGATGATGGTGAGCTAAAAGGCATGCTGGGTATCGCTATCGATTGGGAGCGTATTGTTTCTCTCATTCAGCACGTTCAAAAAGAAGCTTTTAATGAATATGAATGGGATCCTCGCTTATTTTTAACCGCAAAAGATGGCTCTTACTGGTACCACTGGGACCCACTGCGGATTATTTCTTTAGCGCGGGATAAAGAAGGACACTTGCTGAAGGACGAAAATAATCAAGTTATTACTGCTGCATATTCTCTTTCAGATGAAGGTATTCCCGTTTTGGCGGAGGAGAAAACAAAAATTGTTGCAGGCGAGAGTGGTTTTTTAGCCTATGACAATCTTCATGGTGAGGCGCACTACTTGTTTTATGCCCCTGTGCGCTCTGCTGGATATAGTTTAGGGTTGATGATTGCAAAGAAAAATTTATCCCAACCTTTATTAAACACTTTCGGTGTGCTCATTGTTTTTCTCGTTGGTGTTGGAGTGGTTCTGTTGCTAGGCGTTTTGTGGAGTCGAAAGATGATTGTTCGGCCTGCAGGACAATTATTGCAGCAGATAGCCTGTATTCGAGATGGTGACTTTTTGTCGGTGGAGCCTTTTGTCAGTGATGATGAGTTTAGTGAGTTGAGTGATAAGCTGCAGGAAATGTCTACAGCCATTGTTAAGCGCGAAAAGAATATGCGTGCCAATGAAGATCGTTTTAACTGCGCCATGGCCGGTACGAATGACGGTTTATGGGATTGGAACCTGTATACGGACGAGGTGTATTTTTCAGAGCGCTGTTTAGGTATGTTGGGTTATGGGCTTAACGAGGTGGAGCATACCCAAGAGGCCTTTTTTCAGTTGATTCACCCAGATGACCAAGAACCTACGGAGCGTTATATCAAAGAGTTCCTGGGTGGTATGCATCAGCGTTATCACTTGGTTTTTAGAATGGTGCATAAAGACAGTTCTGTGGTGCATATTCTTTCTCGGGCTTTCTTAGTGAGGAATTCTGAAACTAAACGTCCCGAACGATTAATTGGTACTCATGTTGATATTACTGAGCAAAAACAATTTGAACAGGAAATTAGTCAGCTTAATGCTCAGTTAGAGTTGCGGGTAAAAGAGCGCACACGAGAGCTGGAAAAAGCAAATCATAAATTAGAAACTCTTTCATTGCAGGATGTGCTTACGGAACTGGGTAATCGGCGAGCTATGGAGGCCGATTTAAATCGTATCCACTCTTTGTTTGTTCGTGAAATGCGACGTTATTCAGTGCTGTTAGTAGATGTAGACTATTTCAAAATTTATAACGATTTTTATGGTCATCAAATGGGTGATGAGATTTTGCGAAAAATCGCTCAATTATTGAAAGACGCTGTGCGGAAAAATGATCGTGTTTATCGTTATGGTGGCGAAGAGTTTTTAATCGTTTTGCCTGAAACAGAAATTCCTGTTGCAAAAAATATTGGTGAGCGTGCTGTAGACTTGATTCGTGAAATTAAGATTGTCCATGAAAAAAGCTCCATGGGTTATGTTTCTATTAGTATGGGCGTTACTACGGTTCTTGACGGTGAAGATAGCTGGAGTTTGGTGGTGAAGAGGGCCGATGAGATGCTCTATCAAGCCAAGGAACTAGGCCGCGACCAAGCCGTTAGCGATTAAAGTTGGTTGTAGAATCAGTCGCAAACCAAAAGGGCGTTTTCCTGCTTTAAGGCGCTCTCTAAAGTACCCGAGTTACTTTCGTTTTGAGGCAATGGGTTGGTTGCGAGAGTTTTCGCCAGTGCCCATATATCCACGTGTTTAATTCCATACCGCTTTAGAAGTTGAGCTATTCGCTCGCCGGTTGCCCCTGTGGTTACCACGTCATCGACAATGGCTACATGATCGATATCTTGCAATAAATGATCATTTTTTAAGCTAAAGCTACTTCTGAGGTTCTGCATACGTTGTTTACGGCTGAGTCCTTGTTGTGTTTTGCCCGACTCTTTACGGCGGCATACTGGCAGAACAGGAATGTTCAATATGCGGCCTAATTCTTTTGCGATAACGTCTGCTTGATTGAAGCCTCTAAAAAGTTGGCGTCGCCAGTGTAAGGGGACCGGTATTAGAGCTTGTGGAAGTGTCGATTGTGTAAAGATGGGAATGGCGGCTTGGAGAAGGGCGTTCGCACAGCGTAAATCACGCTGATGTTTAAATTTATTAATGAGCTGGTCTACTGGGAATTGGTAGTTAAAAGCCACCTGTGTGGTGTTGATGGCAGAGCTGGTTTCGATGCAGGCGCCGCAAATACTGTTTTCAGTGGGCGTGGTTTCGGCACAGCGGGGGCAGTAGTTACCTTGTCGGTAGAGTCCCCGCTCGCAGGATAAACAGAGTGTGCTGGTAGTTTCGGCGCCGCAAGTCAAACACTGGCAAGGGTTGTAAGGGGATTGCTCACTGGGGTTGAAGAGGCTGTGAAGCTGTAAATTGGCCATATGAGGGAATTCCTTTTCTCATGCCTACAAGGGGCTGGACTTACTAAATTATTGGGTTAATAGGTTAGTACAGTATTCAACTTTTTGTAGTTGTTAGGGCAATTATAATTTTTAGGCTTCTCATAGGGGAAGGGATATAGGTGCCTAAATTTGGCCTATTGCATGAAACCTGAGAATTGCATCAGTAAACCTTGGCAGTAAACCTGGGTTGACAAAGAGGGTTTACTAGAGGTTAATATACGCGCCTCGGAAAGGAATCGGTAAGCAATTGCTAGGCAGTTGAAAGCCCATTAAGGGCTCAAATTCGAGAAATAACCCATTATTTACACGTACAGGTGAAGAGTATGACTGCAACTGACACAGCCACAATCCGCCACGACTGGAAGCGCGACGAAGTATTGGCCCTGTTCAATCAGCCATTTAATGATTTGTTGTTCCAAGCGCAAACTCTCCACCGTAAGCACTTTAATCCCAATGAAGTGCAAATCAGTACGCTGTTATCCATTAAGACGGGTGCTTGCCCAGAAGACTGTAAATACTGCCCTCAGAGTGGTCACTACAACACCGAACTTGAGAAAGAGAAGCTCATGAAGGTAGAGAAGGTGATTGAGCAGGCAAAAACGGCACAAGAGTCTGGCTCCTCTCGCTTCTGTATGGGAGCTGCTTGGCGCTCGCCAACGGGCAAAGATATGCCTTACGTATTGGAAATGATTAAGGGCGTTAAAGATTTAGGCATGGAAACCTGTATGACCCTGGGTATGTTGGATGCTGACCAAGCCGTTGCGCTTTCTGATGCGGGCCTGGATTACTACAACCACAATCTGGACACCTCTCCAGAGTTCTACGGTGAGATTATTACCACGCGCACTTATGCCGACCGTTTGCAAACCCTGAACAATGTTCGCGAAGCCGGTATGAAAGTTTGTTGTGGCGGCATTGTGGGTATGGGTGAAGAGCAAAAAGATCGCGCAGGCCTTTTGATGGAGTTGGCGAATCTTAATGAGCACCCTGAATCAGTGCCTATCAATATGCTAGTAAAAGTCGCCGGTACGCCTTTGGATAATAATGAAGATTTAGATCCGTTTGAGTTTATTCGCACCATCGCTGTAGCGCGCATCATGATGCCGAAATCGCACGTGCGCTTGTCTGCGGGTCGTGAAGAAATGAATGAGCAAATGCAATCCATGGCGTTCTTTGCCGGTGCGAACTCTATTTTCTACGGCGAAAAGTTGCTGACCACGCCAAACCCGGCTGCCAATAAAGATATGGAGCTCTTGAATAAGCTGGGGATCCAGCCTGAGAAGCGTTGTGTGAAAGACGACGACGCAGCTCAAGAGCAAACCATTATGGCGGCGGTTGAGGCCAAGCAGAACGACAAATTCTTCTACGACGCTGTGCAGTAGTTCTGCGTCACGCCAGACAATTTTATGTCTCTGGATACTGCTCTCGCCAGTGCGTTAGAAACACGCAAAACAGCCGGTCGTTATCGCAACCGGCTGGAGCTAGCTAGCGCGCAAGATGCCCAAGTTTCTGTTGTTGATACGCAGGCTGATACGACAGCTTCTATCGCGAACAAACAGCTGATTAATTTTGCCAGTAACGATTATCTTGGGTTGGCGAATCACCCTGACATTCAACATGCCTTTATAAAAGCTGCTGAAGCCTATGGTGTGGGCTCTGGTGCCTCCCATCTGGTGTGTGGCCACAGTCGTGAGCATCATGCTTTAGAAGAGGAATTAGCGGCATTCACCGGTCGCGATCGCGCTTTACTTTTCTCTACGGGCTACACCGCGAATATTGCGGTGTTAAATACTCTGCTAGATAAAAACGATGGCGTACTAGAAGATAAGCTTAATCACGCCTCTCTGTTAGATGGCGGAATGTCTTCCGGTGCGCAATTTATCCGTTTTCAACACAGTAATTTAAAAAGTGCCGAACAGCAGCTTCGCCGCATGCAAGCGTGCCGTAGAAAAATTATTGCAGTAGATGCGGTATTTAGTATGGATGGTGATGTGGCGCCTCTGCCGCAGCTTGCACAGCTGGCATCACAAAATGATGCCTGGTTAATGGCAGACGACGCTCATGGTTTTGGTGTGCTGGGAAAAAATGGCGCAGGTTCAGCGGAACATTTTGATCTAAACCAAAACCAGCTTCCCATTTACATGGCCACATTAGGTAAAGCGGTTGGTAGCTTTGGAGCCTTTGTGGCAGGAAGTGAAGCCCTGATCGAAACCCTTATTCAATTTGCGCGCCCCTATATTTACACCACAGCTATGCCGCCAGCGGTTGCTGCTGCAACACGACAAGCCATTAAAATTATCCAGCGTGACAGTGAGCGGCGAGAAAAGTTATCTAGCCTCGTGAATTATTTTCGACGTAGTGCCGATGAATTGGGTTTGCCATTAATGCCATCCCCCACTGCGATTCAACCTATTGTGTTGGGCGATGATCATCGAGTGATGGCCGTTGCCAGTAAGCTCAGAGACAGTGGGTTTTTAGTGGGGGCCATTCGACCACCCACTGTGCCAGAGGGCAGCGGACGATTGCGTATTACGCTGTCGGCAAATCACAGCGAATCTCAAATTGATGAATTGTTGGATACATTACAGCAAGCAATTTTTTCTACCGCGAATGAGGAGCATTCATGAGTGCTTTTTCGCCAATCATTACTGAGCACCTTTCAACAGGGAAAAGCTTTGCCTACTCTCCAGTACCTATTGTGTTGTTGCATGGCTGGGGTAATAGCAGTGCCTGTTGGGAAACGTTGTTGCCTTCTCTCGCGGCTTTGGCACCGGTGCAAACTATCGAATTGCCCGGTTGTGGATCTTGCCCGATTGATAACTTAGACGGTCTTTCTGCTGATCAGTATGTGGATCAATTGGCTAGCCAGCTTCCAGAAAAGTGTATTCTAGTGGGTTGGTCCCTTGGTGGAGAATTAGCCACCCTTGTGGCAGCGCGCTATCCGGAAAAAATCAAAGGGTTACTGACATTAGCGGCAAGTCCGCAGTTTGTGTCCGATGATGCCACTTTGGGAATGAAGCCGGATATTTTTGATAATTTCTATTCCGGTTTTTCTGAGAACGCGAAAGTCACCTTAAAACGCTTTTCTAGCTTGGTCGCGCAGGGAGATTGCGAGCAGCGTGAATTCACAAAAGTACTTCGCAGTATACAAAGTAAATCTCCTGTGGGGAGTGAGTTGCTCAGCTGGTTGAGAGAAGTCAGTTTGTGGTCTGAGTATGAAAAAATTTCATGCCCCGCGTTATATGTTTTTGGTGAGAATGATGCCTTGGTGCCGATATCTGTCGCAGAAAGATTGGCAGCCTCATTGCCTCGTGTAAAAGGAGAGGTGAGAATTGTAAAAAATCGCTCTCACGCATTGCCGCTGGTTGAAGAAATTGTCCCTGAACTTTCGCGCTGGTTAGAAAATGTTTTATTGAATGGCCACTGCTTAAATAAAAAGAAAGTGGCTGATTCTTTCAGTGCTGCAGCGAAAAGCTACGACGGCGCCGCTGATTTGCAACGCCGTATTGTAGATAAACTTCAAGGTAGTTTGTCTGACGTTTTCGAGAAAAACACGATTAAATCTCCTGAAGTGATCGTAGACCTGGGTACGGGTACCGGCTATGGGTTAATGGGGTTAAGTGGGTTATTTCCTGGTGCTAAGATTTTCGGTTTGGATATTGCCGAAGGAATGCTAAGCCATGCGCGAGAAAATCATGGAGAGGTCTCCGGTTTCTTTGCTGGCGATGCCGAAAATTTACCCCTTGCAGATAATTCAGTGGATCTGATTTTTAGTAGTTTATCCATCCAGTGGTGTCAGCACCCACAAACCTTGTTCGCTGAAATTCAGCGGGTGTTAAAACCCGGTGGCAGTTTTGTGGTGGCAACCTTGGGGCCTGATTCTCTATCGGAATTAAAACAAGCCTGGGCGAAGGTGGATTCAGCAGTCCATGTGAATCGTTTTTTGCCCTTTAAGGTATTGCTAGATGCGGCAAAAAGTACTCAGCTGAATGGCGTGCGGGTTGAAAGCTATATGGATGTGGAGCGGTTTGAATCCCCTATGGAATTATTCCGCAACTTAAAGCACCTGGGTGCGCACAATGTGAATGCGGGTCGCCCTAAAGGTTTAACAGGGCGCGGTCGTATTAAAGCCTTGTGCGACGCTTACGAACAGCACAGGCAAGATGACGGTTTGGTGCCTGCCAGCTGGGAAGTGTTGACGGGAATTTTTGTGAAGTAAGGTTCGACGTTATGGCCATTGATGGTCGGTACCTTGAAAATGCAGGCGCAATTTTCAGGGCGAGTGTTAGATGTTTGGCAAAAACTGTCATCCTGAGGCGATCAAAGAACTGCTCCTGCGTTTTTGAAGTACCCTCCATCCATGGAGGGCAAGCGAAGGATCTTCTAGGGCGTCTTGGATGCCTGTTAAAGATTGTGGGCTACTCTGCTCTAGCGAGTCGCTTACGCTCAGAATGACAATGAAAAGTTGATCTGTATTTATGTCTAAATCATTTTTTATTGCGGGAACCGACACCGATGTTGGTAAAACCTTTGTTGCTGCAGCTTTGTTGAACGCCGCTAAGCAAAAAAAATTGTCCACCCTGGGATTAAAACCCGTTGCGGCGGGCTGTGAAAAAACAGATGAAGGGTTACGCAATGGTGATGCCTTATCGCTGATGACGGAGTCCACCGTAAAGGCTAGCTATGACGTAGTGAACCCTATTGCCTTTGAGGAGCCCATCGCCCCCCATATTGCCGCCGCAAAAGAAGGGCGACGCATGCAGTCTGGCCGCTTGGAAGGATTTATCCGGGGCGCCATGATGAGTAACAAGGCTGATTTCACCTTGGTGGAAGGGGCTGGCGGCTGGCGGGTGCCCATTAGTGAGCGAGAAACCTTGGCGGAAGTGACTAAGCACCTAAAGCTGCCGGTGATCTTGGTAGTGGGAATGCGCTTGGGTTGTCTAAATCACGCTTTGCTCACGGCGGAAGCGATCCAGCGTGATGGCCTACCGCTGGTGGGCTGGGTCGCAAACCATATTGACCCGGATATGAGTTGCCCAGAAGAAAATTTTCAGACCCTTCAACGTATGATTCCTGCTCCTTGCCTGGGGGCAATTCCTGCATTGAGCGAGCATGATGGCACTAACCTCGCTGAAATTGCCGCTAAAAGTCTCGATATAACCCCGTTATTGCAGGGTTGATATAAAAGGAACGCTCTTAGAAATAACTTGTCTATTGCTTTAGGCGATTTATGTGACAGGTTGGGTGTTTTTTAACCATAAATCACATAAAATATCGTATAGGTGTAAGAGCGTCCTATTTGTCTGGGCGTTTTAAGCGGCACCTATTTGAGCAAAAACCTATGTGAGGTGTTTCTATGGTTGTCGGCGGAGCCAGTTCAGCATTGCATCAAGGCCTGCAGGGTATGCAGGGCAGTCACCGTAAAATTGTGGAAGATGCAGATACTATTGCGAAAGCCAATACCAAAGGCTTGGAAGTCGATACCGTAAAAGATGTGGCGGAGCCGCTCATTGATATGCGTATGCAGCAACATATTTTTGATGCCTCAGCAAAAGTGGTTGAGGTGGCCAGTGATAATCTGGGTACCTTGATCGATATGAAGACATAGATTCCCGCCGTCGCGGGAATGACAGTAAAGAAATTATGATTGTTACGACTCCATCTACCAGCCTGGCGAACAGCGTCTCCCCGTTTTCGAACGTGGGACAGACCCCTGTTGGTCAGGAAGGGGTAGAAACTCGTAACACCACTTTTCAGGCGGTAGAAGAAACCGCCGAAACAGCGGCAACGCTGAACCGTTACAACCCGGAAGCGAGGTTGTCGGAAACGGAGGAGCGGCAGCGTTTGCGGGATGCCCGTCAGTCTGCCGCCGATCCGGAAGATAAAAAAGCGGAAGCGAAATCAGATGCTGAAGTGAAGCAACTGGCAAATGACCAGCAACGAATCCAAGAGCTAGCAGCTCGGGATAGAGAGGTTCGCGCCCACGAGCAGGCCCACAAATCAGTAGGAGGCCAATATGCAGGTGCAATGTCATTCACCTTCGTACGTGGTCCCGACGGCGTGGCCTACGCCGTGGGCGGCGAAGTCTCTATTAGTACATCCCCTGTTGCTAACGACCCCGAAGCGACCATCCAAAAAATGCAGACCATTCAGCGTGCAGCTTTGGCTCCGGCGGACCCTTCTCCTCAGGATCGTCGGGTAGCGGCTCAGGCAGTGCAACAAATGGTGCAGGCCCGTGCCGAGCTAACGATCCAAAACCGGGAAGAGCAGACGCAGGAAGCGGAGCGCATCTCTGAAGAAGAATCTGAGAGAGGGGCTGAAAGCGCTCTTGCGGAAGAAGAGCGCCTGGAAGCTGAACGTCGCGCTGAGGAGTCCCGTGTGGATACCAGCTCACAGGGCTCTCAAGGTTTGCAGAATCAGGGCGAGTTTGAATTTGTGTTTACTAATAACCGCGCTGACGAGCAGGTCGATCAGTCGGTGTTAGAGCGGTTTGAAGATATCAATCGCGTCAGCCGTAATGTCAGCAATCGTATGATCGAGCTTGGCCTTACTGGCTCTTCTGCTCAAGGGTTCTCCTTAGGGCGTGCCGTAGACAATTTCGTCTGATTTTTTGCCGTCAAAACCTCTCTTTAGTCTTCTTCGTAGGTACTCTTTTATCTGATCCAGGCTTCAGATTTTAGTCATCTAACATTGTCTGTTTTTCCTTGTGCCATTGTCATTTCTGTCACTGACAATCTCCCTAATTGAACTATCCTTCTATCAATAGCCGTATAAATTAAAACACTTAAAGAAATAGCATCTAGACGCTGTTGAGGAAAGAGTCCATGGCCGAATACAAAGCCCCCGTTCGCGATATGCAATTTGTGATGAAAGAAGTCATGGAGGTGCAGAAGCTGTGGGCATCACTACCTGCGCTTGCAGATGTGGTGGATGAAGAAACTGCGGACGCTATTCTAGAAGAAGCGGGAAAAATTGCGGCGGATGTAATCGCACCCATCAATCGCGAAGGGGACGAAATCGGGACAAAATTTATTGATGGCACGGTAACGCCGCCGCCTGGTTTTAAAGAAGCCTACGATGTGTATTCGGAAGGTGGCTGGAATGGCTTGGGGGGCAATCCAGAGTTCGGTGGTATGGGAATGCCAAAAACATTGGTAGCCCAGGTAGAAGAAATGATGCAAGCCGCCTGTATGTCATTTTCCCTCGCCCCGATGTTAACTACCGGTGCTGCTGTGGCTTTAAACGCTCACGGCTCTGACGAATTAAAAAATAAATATCTGCCGAATTTGTATGCAGGTACTTGGTCCGGCGCTATGGATTTAACTGAGCCTCATGCGGGTACGGACCTCGGAATTATTCGCACGAAAGCCGAGCCTGAAGCCGATGGCTCTTACCGTATTACCGGCACTAAAATTTTTATTACTTGGGGTGAACATGATATGTCTGAAAATATCATTCACCTGGTGCTTGCGCGAATGCCCGATGCCCCAGCAGGGGTAAAAGGCATTTCTATGTTTTTAGTGCCGCGCTTTTTAGTGAATGACGACGGCACCAATGGTGAAGCCAACGGCCTTGCCTGTGGCTCTCTCGAGAAGAAAATGGGCATTAAAGCATCGCCAACCTGTGTGATGAATTACGATGGCTCTAAAGGCTGGTTAGTGGGAGAAGCGAACCAAGGCTTGGCCACTATGTTTACCATGATGAACTATGAGCGTTTAGCCGTAGGTATTCAGGGGTTGGCCTGTGCGGAGGCGTCGTTCCAAAACGCCTTGGAATACGCAAAAGATCGCTTACAAAGCCGTGCCATGACGGGCCCAGTTGCTCCCGATAAGGCGGCAGACCCGATTATCGTTCATTCTGATGTGCGTCGTATGCTGCTGACTATGAAAGGCTATGTGGAAGGTGGTCGAGCATTCTCAACCTACGTGGCAAAGTGGTTAGATATTCAAAAATTCGGTGATGACGCAGAAGCCGTTAAGCAGGCGTCAGCTATGATCGATTTACTTACGCCGGTGGTTAAGGCCTTTGAAACGGATAAGGGTTTTGAAGCAGCGGTGTTGGGGCAGCAAGTTTTTGGTGGTCACGGTTATATTCGTGAGTGGGGTCAAGAGCAGTTTGTTCGCGACGCCCGCATTGCACAAATTTACGAAGGCACCAATGGTATCCAATCTATGGATTTAATGGGCCGTAAAGTTGTAATGAACGGCGGCGCGACCGTCAAATTATTTGCTGCGGAAATTGAAAATTTTATTGCAGAACATTCTGAACTTATAGAGTTTGTTCAGCCTCTCAAAAGCGCTTTAGATTTACTGTTGGAAACAACAGAGTTTGTGGTAAGTAGTGCATCCAATAATCCCAATGAAATTGGGGCGGCTGCAGTAGAATATTTGCATCAATTTGGCCACACCGCTTATGCCTTTATGTGGGCAAAAATGGCTGCCGTTGCATTGCAAAAACAAGGTGATAGTTTTTACGATGGAAAAGTGGCAACAGCACGCTTTTATATGCAGCGCCTATTACCTCAGGTAGAAGGGTTGGCAAGAAGTATTAAAGCCGGTGGTGAGTCTATTGATGATATGGATGCTGATTGGTTCTAGAGGCCAGAACGGTATTAAACGTACCGATAAAATAAAAACGGGAGTCTGTGGGCTCCCGTTTTTTGTTTAACCGTGTTTCATGATTCGTTCTTTCTGGCGGTTCCAATCTCTTTCCTTTTCCACATCCCGCTTGTCGTGATCTTTTTTACCTTTACCCAGCATGATTTCCGCTTTAACTAGATGCTTTTTCCAGTAAAGCGCTGTGCAGAGTATGGCGTAGCCTTTTTGGTCTGCCTGCTGCTGTAGTTTTGCGAGTTCTTTGCGTTTCATCAGAAGCTTGCGGGCACGGTTAGGTTCGATCACGTAGTGGGTGGATACCGTCTTAAGGGGTTGTATATTAACGCCTACCAGTAAGGCTTCTCCATTTTGGAAGATCACATAAGAATCGGTAAGTTGCACCTTACCGTCGCGCATGCTCTTCACTTCCCACCCGAGCAGGGAAACTCCTGCTTCTAGCTTGTCGCTGAGGTGATAATCGTGTTTCGCCTTTTTATTCTGGGCGATGGTGTTGCTGAGGTCTTGTTTCTTTTTCTTGGCCATAGGGGCGGATTATAGGGCTGGATGCTCGAGAAAAGAAGGCGAAAGCTGTTGTTTGGAATGATTGTTCTCGAGAATCAGAAGAAAATCACCTTCAAAGCCAAGACAATCAGTAATATTCCAAAAATCTTACTAAGGCAGAAGCTGGCCTTGTTGAATTGCAGTGAGGCCTGGTGAGTGGTTATGACTAAAACCACTAAGCAGTACCAAAGCCCATCAACCACCGCGGCCGTGGTGGCCATAATGGTTTTTTCTAACCAGTCGGCGTCGGTATGTATCAATTGGCTAAAAAGCGCGAGAAAGAAGAGGGCGATTTTTGGGTTGAGAAAGGCAATTAAAAAGCCTTCACTGAAACTGCGGTGGGCATCTTTGGTTTGGGAAGCTTTCGTGGCTTCTTGCTGTTTTTTGAGTAGAGACTTTACCCCGAGATACGCTAAAAACACGGCGCCTGCGTACTGTAAGGTAGAGAATAGCGTAGGGGATTGCTGCAGCGTAACGCCTAGGCCGAGCACCACTAATGCCGCGTAGAAGCCGACACCAAGTCCGTGAGCGGTGGATGCAATCATGCCTGCGTACGGCTGGCCTGAGCGTTATTGATAATAACGGCGAGGCTGGGCCCGGGAGACATAACGCCCAGCAGGCAAATGGTCACTAGGGAAAGCCAGGTTTGTAATTCCATCGTTTTCTCGTGTTGCTTTGATGAGCTGGCTTTACATTTTGAGTGAAAAAGCCCGGAAAGGGCGTCTTTCCGGGCAGTGTCAGCTCAATTCTGTAAGCTTGATTGAGAGTGGTACATTAATCAAAAGCTATAGCTAAACGAAGCACCGATTGTGCGTGGTGTGCTCTTCACAGTGCGATCGTAAGGTGGGATGTTGAATACCAATACGTCGCTGTAGCTGAGAATGGCATCTTCATCCGTTGCGTTGTTTACAAACACAGCCGCTTCCCAATTATTCAGTTAGGTAAAGCCCGCTCGCAAATCCAGTAAGCCGTAATCAGGTTTTACGTTACCAGAAATAATACCGTTGCCGGATACATCGTCACTCGCTTTGCCGGCAAACTCTAAGGTTTCATCTACCCAGTTGTAGCTGGCAACAATAAAGTATTCGCCATTGTTTTGCGGAATAACATAATCCGCTGCGATGTTGTAAGTTAACTCGGGTACGTCTGCCAGTTTGTCACCAGACGAAATGCCTGCAGAAGTAACGGTTTCTTTAAATTCGGCATCGGTATAGCCGATACCAAAGTTAACCGTGAGGCTATCCGTTAAAGCTGCACTCAACTCCACTTCGAAACCTTGGGATTCAGCTTCGCCAATATTAGTAGTGAAATTAAAATCACACTCACCACTGGTGCTAACGAGTTGCTGAATGTTTTCCCATTCCATTTTGTAAATGGCGCCATTAAAGCGAATGGCATCAGACAGCATGGTTTTCCAGCCAAACTCTGTATTTTCGACGCTATCGCCAGAGTAAGAATCTGGGCTGCCAGAAATACCCAGTGCGTTGAGGTCGTTGTTACAGGCAAAAGCCACGGTGTCTGCCGGGGCGGTACTGCGAGGTACTGCGCGATTACCACCGCCAGGGCGAGAGCCGTCGACGGTGGGCTTGCCATCCATTTCAGTTTTTTGGGTGAACACGTACGGTTGGATATAGACGTTGTCATTAATCTGGAAACGCAGTGCTGCGCGGAATGACATGCTTTCTTCGTTGTTCACATTGCCTGCATATTCTGCACCGGTGGTGCTATTAACACGATCAATATAGCCTTCGCGGTCTGTGGTAGAAGCAACCAGGCGGAGGACGGTTTTGTCATTCAGTGGCAAGTTTGCCATGCCGTTTAGAGTGCTGTTAAAACCGCCGCCAGTTGTGGAGGAAAGTTCAGCGGCTACCTTTCCGAATTACTCGTCTAATTTTGGTTGGCCGGTAATCAGGCGAGCAGTGCCGCCCATGGAGCTTGAGCCATAAAGCGTTCCCTGCGGGCCGCGAAGAACTTCTGCGCGTTCCAGGTCAAACAACTTCGGGCTGATGATAGTTTGTGCAAAGGATGTCGACGAACCAGAAGAAATTGTCGATACCGGCATTTCATCAATGTAGAAGCTCACTGTTGGGACAACGCCAGTGGTTGCAGAAATACCGCGAATGTTCAGCTTGGTGCGGCCAGTGCTGAAACGCTCATGGAAACGTCTTGCAGAGTTTCAGCCCGCTTGCTTGCCGTGATAATCACTTCTTCCAAGGGGGGAAGTGCATGGGTGGGCTGAGCTTAGGTTGCGGTAATGGCGAGCGGTAAGAGCTTCTTTATTAGGTTCGATGGCATATATTTTTCCTTCGTGAATCTCTAAGTGTGTGAATGAGTGTGTGAATGAGTGTGTGAATGAGTGTGCGTAAATTTGAATGCGAAGCGGGGATATTAATTCAGGGTGGCAGACACTTTCGTACCGAATTGGCTGGTTTTGGATCGATATGCATTAAAAGTAGCCGAGAAGGGTAGTGCTTGAGGGTAGAAAAAGCAAAGATTTTGCACTTTTGTTCAATAATGTTTAGTTATCATTCTAAGGCGTCATAGCACTAAGGCGAGGGAAGCACCATAATTTGTGTTATCTAGCGTGTAATCCGGTCATAGCCTCTGGTAGGCTTTGCCCCTCTTATTACCTCCAGTATTTAATTAAGGCGCTATTAATGGCATCACGGGGACAGTTCAGTTCGAAGCTAGGCTTTGTTATGGCCGCTGCCGGTTCAGCCGTAGGCTTGGGGAATATTTGGGGGTTTCCCACTCAGGCCGCCGGAAATGGTGGTGCGGCCTTTGTACTGATGTATTTAGTGATGGCCTTTTGCTTGGCCTACCCGGCGTTGATGGCGGAGCTAGTCATTGGCCGCTATGCCCGGGCCAATGTGGTTAATGCGCTTGGAGCTGTTTCTGAAAAGCCGATTGTACATAAGCTGGGTATGTTAGCCGGTGGCTACGGGGTGCTGGTGGCCGGTTTGATTCTCAGCTTTTACGCCATTGTGGCGGGTTGGATGCTGTCTTATATGTTGGGTGCGTTGGCAGATATGGGAAGTTTGTCTGCCGCAAAAGCCTGGTTAACCAAGGGGAGCTTGGTTCGCGATTTGGCCTTTACAGCAACCTTTATGGGGCTGACGGTGTTTGTGATCGCGGGAGGCGTTGAAAAAGGCATTGAGCGTTGGTCTACACGATTAATGCCTATGTTGATTGTCTTGCTGGTCTGTTTGATTATTTACGTTATGACCCAGCCGGGAGCGATGGAAGGTTTGGGGGTGTATTTAATTCCGGATTTTTCAAAAATTTTTGATGCGGGATTAATTATCGATGCCATGGGGCAAGCATTTTTCTCGCTGTCGTTAGGGGTGGGAACCATGCTGATTTATGGCTCTTACTTAAGTCATAAAGAAAGTTTGCCAAAGCTTAGTGGTATGGTGATGGCGGTAGACTTAAGCATTGCGTTTCTTGCCGGGTTGTTAATTATTCCTGCTATTTTTGTGGCGAAACATTACGGTGCTGAGATTTATTCTGAGTCTGGTACGTTAATCGGTGGCCCGGATCTGATTTTCCAAATTCTACCGTATCTGTTTGATTCTATGGGTGGCATCGGAGTGGTGGTTGCTTTTGCGTTCTTCTTGCTGATGTCTATTGCTGCTCTTACTTCTTCAATCTCAATGCTGGAGGTGCCAGTGGCGTTAGTGGTTGAAAATGGCCATATGAATCGTCCTAAAGCTGCCCTGTTACTTGGATTCATTATTTTGGCTATTTCGGCGGCCATTGTGCTGAATTTTGAATTGTTATTTTTGAATGTTATTGCGTTTACAACCAAGTTCAGTCAGCCGTTACTGGGGGTGGTGATGTGTGTATTTGTGGGTTGGTTGTGGCATCGCGGAAAGCTGCTGCAAGAAATTCAGCAAGGCCATGAGCATATTGAACACACCTTGTTTTGGAAAATTTGGCCACACTATGTGAAGTTTGTGTGCCCGGCTTTGATTCTGGCAACCTTTGCTCAGAGTTTATAAAAAATTATTAAAAGAATTATCACTCAGTTTGGAGATTATGCATGACAGAGGCTCCTCAAAAAGTCCACGGTGTGTGGGCTAGTCGCTGGACATTTATTCTGGCAGCCACTGGTTCAGCTGTTGGCTTAGGCAATATTTGGAAGTTCCCCTATATCACCGGTGAGTACGGTGGGGGAGCTTTCGTTTTAGTGTATTTGTTCTGTATTGCCCTGGTGGGTGTGCCTATTATGGTGGCTGAGGTCTTGTTAGGCCGCCGCGGCCGCAGTAGCCCCATTAATACCATGCGCCGCTTAGTGGCTGAGGCAAATATGGGGCGGGGCTGGACCGGTATCGGCTGGTTAGGTGTTACCGCAGGGTTTTTGATTTTAACCTTTTACAGTGTGATTGCCGGCTGGGCACTTTATTACGCTATTGAGTCTATGCAAGGTAATTTACTCAATATTACCGCGGAAACAGCCTCCTCTTCTTTTGATACCCTACTTGCCAATAAGAATATGCTGATTACCTACCACAGCATTTTTATGCTGATGGTTATTGGTGTTGTGACTTGTGGTGTGGTGAAAGGACTCGGTGTTGCGGTTCGCGTGTTAATGCCGCTGCTCTTTATTTTACTGCTTGTTTTATTGGGTTACGGTGTCCAAGAAGGAAATTTTCCTCGTGCCGTGGATTTCTTATTTGGTTTCGATTTTTCTAAGCTTTCGGGATCTGCCATTCTTGTTGCTCTCGGTCATGCTTTCTTTACGTTGAGTTTGGGGATGGGAGCTATTATGGCTTACGGCGCCTATATGCCGGAGCAAGCCAAAGTGGGCCAAACAGTTGTGACGGTTGCTTTCTTGGATACGTTAATCGCTTTGGTGGCGGGTCTTGCAATTTTCCCCGTGGTGTTTGCGCATCCTGGTATTGAGCCAAGTGCCGGCCCTGGTTTGATGTTTGTGAGTCTTCCTGTTGCCTTTGGTAATATGCCTGGCGGTTTAATCTTTGGTACCGCCTTTTTTGTGCTGGTGGTATTGGCTGCTTGGAGTTCAGCAATTTCTTTGATTGAGCCTGCGGTAGCATGGTTGGTGGAGTCTCGCAATTTTAGTCGCTTGGGGGCGAGCTTATTGCTGGGCTTTACTGCCTGGTTTATCGGTTTAGGAACGGTACTTTCTTTTAATGCTTGGGCAGAGTTTAAAGTCTTCTTCGGTATGACTTTCTTTGATTTTCTCGATTACCTCACGGCTAATATTATGCTGCCCCTAGGTGGCTTGTTTATTGCCATCTTTGTGGGTTGGATTATGAAGAAAGAAAATGTCATGGAAGAACTGAAAGGTACTCATGACGGTTTGTTAAACCACTGGTATAAAATTTTACGTTATGTGGCGCCAGTGTTGGTGGCGTTAGTGTTTTTGAATTTAGTTGTTGGTTTTTAACGCCAACTAAACAGTAATTGGAGTAAAGCATGCAGCGGGTTGAACACTCTGCACTGGTACCTTATACGGCAGAAGAAATGTATCAATTGGTCAATAATTTTTCATCGTATCCGGAATTTATGGATGCTTGCGAAAAGGCAGAAGAATTAAATCGCGGCGATGATTGGGTTGAAGGTCGTTTAACTTTAGGCAGTGGCGGAATGCAGCAGAGCTTTTCTACCCGTAATCAACTCCATGAAAATGAAAAAGTGATTATGAAAGCCATTGATGGGCCTTTTAAGCACTTTGAAGGTGTTTGGGCTTTTGAGCCAGTGAGCGACCAAGGCTGTAAGGTGAATTTTTCTTTAGAGGTGGCCTTTAGTAATCCCCTTCTAGGCATGGCAGCAGGCCGTTTCTTTCAAAAAATCGGCGATAATGTAGTCAGTGGCATGATTGAACGAGCGAAAACCTTGTACGGCTCTCGCTCGCTATAAGCATTCAAAAAGGTTTTGATCATGACTGACAAAATTCGTGTAGAAGTGGCTTACGCACTGCCAGATTCTCAAAAAATTATCGCCCTCGATGTGGAGCCAGGTAGCACGGCATTCGAGACCGTTGAGCGCTCTGGTATTGTGGGGGCTTACCCGGAAATTGATTTAGAAACTGTGAAGATGGGGATTTTTGGTCAAGCTCTGGGGACTAAAGGTTTGAAGCCTGCTAAGGAGCATGTGTTGGAGGAGGGGGACCGGATAGAGATCTATCGCCCGCTGATTGCAGACCCGAAAGAAGTGAGAAAAAAGAGGGCGGCAAAAGCCGCTGCGGCCAAGAAAGGCGAGTAGTTTGTAGCGACTGTTCATAGCGGCTATTGGTGATTTCAGCTGCAGTCGCTACCGAAGTACATTTATCTCAGTATATTTACTTCGCGCTTTCAGGTTTCCATTGCCCTTCTATAACGCTTAGCTTGTCCGCTTTGAAGATTAACGTCATACGCTGCTGCTCCATATTTCCCTTAGTATCCTTAAGGGTATAGACGTATTCCCAGCGGTCGTCATTGAAAGTGTCTACCAGAATTGGCGTCCCCATAACAAAACGTACCTGGCGTTTGCTCATGCCCGGTTGTAACTGATCGATTTGCTCCTGCTCAATAATATTGCCCTGAGGGATGGAAAGCTTGTAAACCCCTGGGAATTCAAAGGATGAACAACCGCTCAGAACGAGGGAAAGCAGGGCAACTGTGGAGAAAAGACGCATGTTCAGGGTTCCAATTTTAGATAGAGCGGGGATAATAGCGAAAACAGCCCTCAGGGCAAACCGGAGTTTGGAGAATTATGGGTAACGAAAACCAAGAATTACGTAAGGCGGGCCTTAAGGTTACCCTTCCACGGGTGAAGATTCTGCAGATTCTGGAGTCCAGTGAAGACGCTCACATGAGTGCCGAAGATGTCTACAAGGCACTGTTAGAAGCGGGGGAAGAAGTTGGCTTGGCCACCGTATACCGGGTGTTAACCCAATTTGAAGGGGCGGGCCTGGTGGAACGCCACAACTTCGATGGTGGCCATTCCGTGTTTGAACTGGATCGTGGCGATCATCACGATCATATGGTGTGCACTGAGACTGGGAAGGTTATCGAGTTTCACAACGAAGAAATTGAAGCGCTTCAAGAGCGTATTGCCGAAGAGCACGGGTTTGAGCTGACCGGTCATAGCTTGGTTCTGTATGTGCGCCCTAAAGCATAACTCGTTAGGAATTCTATGAGAAAGGCGAACTTCATGGTTCGCCTTTCTTTTTAGGCCCTAGAAATGAAGAGATAGAAGAGAGAAAGTCATGTCTGAACAAGAAATCAATCAAGAATCTGTTGCAGGAGATGCCTCCTCAGAGCAACCGCAAAAACAAAATATCAATATCAACCTTCCGCAGATTGCTACCTTGGCTTGCAATTTACTCCATTCCGGCTTTATTAAAAATAGCAAGGATAAAGCCCGGGGTATGTATAAAGAATTGAAGTCGGGCAAGGTGGTTACTACAGGTACTATTAATTTTAGTGGCAAGCTGGATATGGATTTAAAGCTGGCTTTGGATGTGAGTGAATTTAAAGGCCCTGGTTTGAGCTTTCCTGCGTTTGAGGTTGCTCTTAAAGCTTTATTGCAGAATCTTGGTGACCGATTGAATAATAAGCAGGAGCTAAATATTTTAACCAGTGAAACGGGTTCTATTTTGCTTCATCATCCAGGTGTTGTTCGCACCACGGAAACCCAGGTTAATGTGATGGTGATGACCATCGAGCCTACTCCTGGTAAGAAAGAACTGACAGTGCGTTTAATGTTTGTGAATCCTGATCAGTTTGAGAAGAAAGATTCTGAATAGGGTCTAAAAGATTGTAGAGCGCATCGCTAAAAAACGCCGGCAATTGCCGGCGTTTTTTTTAGATTTCTAACATCTCTTCTGCGTGGGCTTTGGATTGCTCTGTTAACTGCCCTGAAATCATTCTCGCGATTTCTTCGATTTTCTCTTCGCCATTTAACGCAATGAGCTGGGTGTGAGTTTCCGTTTTGGAGCTGCTTTTTTCTACCTGTAGGTGTTGGTGACCTTTGCTGGCGACTTGGGCTAGATGGGTTACGCAGAGCACCTGCCCGTTTTCCCCTAGGGAGCGCAATAGCTTACCAACGATATCGCCGGTGGCGCCGCCAATGCCTACGTCGACTTCATCAAAAACCATGGTCGGTGTATTACTGGTTTGTGCGGTTACTACCTGTATAGCAAGGCTAATGCGAGAAAGCTCACCGCCAGAGGCAATTTTGGCTAATGGCCCAGCGGGCTGGCCGGGGTTGGTACAGATTAGAAGTTCAATTTCTTCAAGGCCGTGTTTGGACTCCTGTGATTTGAAATTCACTTCTAATTTAGCGCAGGCCATGGCAAGTAGGGCGAGCTGTTCATTCACGGCCTTGGCCAATTTTCTTGAGCCTTGAAGGCGTTTATTGCTGAGTTCTTTTGCCAGGGCTAAGAAGCTTTCTCGCTGTGCGTTAACGCTGGCTTCTAGTGTGGCGATACGCTCGTCACTGCAATCTAAGGCTTCTAATTCTTGTTGCAGGTTTTGCTGTAGTTCTAGCAGTTTTTCCGGTGTGGTTCGGTGCTTGCGAGCAGTATCGTAGATGGCAGATAGCCGTTCTTCGACGGTTTGTAGTTTTTCTGGGTCTAGATCGGTGCGATCACGGAAATGCTGCAGGCTATAGGCGGCTTCTTCTATTTGAATCTTCGCCGATTCAAATAACTCAATAATTTCGTTGAGTTGATTTTGCTGGGGTAAGTTTTGAAGTAGTTGTAAGCATTGATGGAGGCCTTGTTGAAGACTGAAACCGTCTTCTCCTTCGCAGATATTTAAACTGCGTTCGCAGTTCGAAATAATCTCAGTGGCGGATGCCAATCGCTGTTGTTCTTGCTCTTGCTGCTCGATCTCGCCATCTTGAAGATTTAGCTGTGCAAGTTCTTCCACTTGGTAGGCTAGCAACTGATAGCGAGCATTGTTTTCTTCGCTGGCGCTCAGTAGTTGTTGGAACTGTTCGGCACTTTTTTGCCATTGCTTGTATGAGCTGCGAACTTTGCTAGCTAACTCACTACTGCCACTGAAGGCATCCAGTAATTGGCGGTGAGTATCTTTCTTTAGCAGAGATTGGTGTTCGTGCTGGCCGTGAAAATCCACCAGCATTTCTCCCAGTTCTCGGAGTTGCTGAAGGGTGGCGGGCTGGCCGTTGATCCAGCTGCGGGAACGGCCTTCTGAGCTGACAACTCGTCGAATGAGGCAGTCCTCGTCCATATCCAGTGCGTGTTCATTGAGCCACAGCTTTGCTTGGGGTTGGCTTGCGATATCGAAGGTGGCGGTGACTTCCGCTCGGTCGGCTCCTGCGCGCACCTTTTTGCTGTCTGCGCGATCTCCTAGGGTGAGATTGAGGGCGTCTAGCAGGATAGATTTGCCGGCTCCGGTTTCGCCAGTGATGGCGGTGAGCCCTTGTTGTAGGTCTAGTTCTAGTTTGTCTACTAGAGTGAAATTGCGGATATGCAGGTGTGTGAGCATGGGCTGCCCTCTCAAACGAGGCTGTGGCTTTAAAAAGACATGGTTATTTATACAGTAGTCTATTCGGTAGCACAATCCACTTTTTTGATTTCCCTTTCTGTTGTTATTTCTCTTTCTCAATGAGCCTTGAAACTGTCATAAGGAGCCCCATATAGCTTTTAACTTAACAAGTACCCATCAATTGTGAGGATTTGAACAGGTGTCTGAACAGGAAAACCCACAAGTCGACGAAGAGATTGTAGATGCCGCTGACGAAGCAGTGGCAGAAGAAACTGCTGAGGCTGAAACACCTACAGAGCAGGGTGATGATCTTGCCAAAAAGGTAGAAGAGTTAGAGGCTCAGTTGGTCGAAGCTAAAGAGCAGGCGTTGCGCGCCACGGCAGAGGCACAGAATACCCGTCGCCGAGCGGAGCAAGACGTCGAGAAGGCTCATAAATTTGCCTTGGAGAAGTTCTCTGGGGATATGTTGGTTGTGGCAGATAACCTTGAGCGTGCTCTGGGTTCTATCGATGCTGATGATGAGGCTTTCAAGGCTGTGTCTGAGGGTATCGATCTGACCTATCGCAGTTTGGTTGATGCCCTTAAGCGCCACAAGGTTGAGCAGGTAGATCCAGCGGGTGAGCCGTTTGATCCTCAGTCGCATCAGGCGATGAGCATGGTGGAAAACGGTGAGGTGGAGCCAAATACGGTGATAAACGTGTTTCAGAAGGGTTACACCCTGAATGGCCGTTTAGTTCGTCCAGCTATGGTGGTGGTAGCTAAGGCCCCATAACCATTTTTAGGGGTTGAAATCCGAAAATGGATACCCACATAGAAAACAAGACTTAATGGTGCCGCTGGGTGTAGTAGTGAATGCTGTAATGCGCAGTTGGCAGGTTTTAAAGTAAAGGGCTGCTTTGGCGAGCGGTTCGGCAGTGCAAAACGTATTTAAAAGATTTATATCGGAGCAAAGAAAATGGGCAAGATTATTGGTATCGACCTGGGCACTACTAACTCGTGTGTATCGGTGTTGGAAGGTGACGCGGCAAAAGTGATCGAGAATGCTGAAGGCGATCGCACGACGCCTTCTATTGTGGCTTTTACTGACGACGGCGAAACTCTGGTAGGTCAGTCTGCAAAGCGTCAGGCGGTAACGAACCCTAAAAATACCCTGTTCGCGGTTAAGCGTTTGATTGGTCGTAAGTTTACCGATGATGTTGTGCAAAAAGATATCTCTATGGTGCCTTATGGTATCGTAGCGGCCGATAATGGCGATGCTTGGGTTGAGGCGAAAGGCGAGAAAAAAGCTCCGCCTCAGGTTTCTGCTGAAGTGCTGAAGAAAATGAAAAAGACCGCCGAAGATTTCTTGGGTGAGTCTATTTCTGAGGCGGTTATTACGGTTCCTGCCTACTTTAATGACTCTCAGCGTCAGGCGACAAAAGATGCTGGTAAGATCGCTGGTCTAGAAGTTAAGCGCATTATTAACGAGCCAACCGCTGCGGCACTGGCTTACGGTATCGACAAGCAAAAAGGCGATCACACTGTTGCCGTTTATGACTTGGGTGGTGGTACTTTTGATATTTCCATTATTGAGATTGCCGACGTCGATGGTGAGAAGCAGTTTGAAGTGCTGTCTACTAACGGCGATACCTTCCTAGGTGGTGAAGATTTCGATTTGCGTTTGATCGAGTTCTTGGCAGATGAGTTTAAGAAAGAATCGGGCATTGATCTGCACAACGATCCGCTAGCGCTGCAGCGTTTGAAAGAGGCTGGCGAGAAAGCCAAGATCGAATTGTCTTCTAGTCAGCAAACCGAAGTGAATCTGCCCTATATTACTGCAGATGCTACTGGCCCTAAGCACTTGGTAGTTAAGTTGACTCGTTCCAAGTTGGAGTCTTTGGTAGAAGACTTGGTAGTAAATTCCTTGAAGCCAGTAAAAACTGCTTTGGAAGATGCCGGTCTGTCTACCTCTGAAATCGATGACGTGATTTTGGTGGGTGGTCAAACTCGCATGCCAATGGTTCAGGAAAAAGTGACTGAGTTTTTTGGTAAGGAGCCGCGTAAAGATGTTAACCCTGATGAGGCAGTAGCCATGGGAGCAGCGATTCAGGGTGCGGTTTTGGCGGGTGATGTTAAAGACGTTCTTCTATTGGACGTAACGCCTCTGTCTTTGGGTATTGAAACCATGGGCGGTGTTGCGACTCCGCTGATTGAGAAGAACACCACGATTCCTTCGAAGAAATCACAGATTTTCTCTACCGCAGAAGACAATCAGTCAGCGGTAACCATTCACGTTGTGCAGGGTGAGCGTAAGCAAGCGGCTCAAAACAAATCCTTGGGTCGTTTCGACTTGGCAGATATTCCTCCTGCCCCTCGCGGTATGCCACAAATTGAAGTGACCTTCGATATCGATGCTAACGGCATCTTGCATGTGGGCGCGAAAGATAAGGCGACAGGTAAAGAGCAGTCTATCCGTATTCAGGCGTCTTCTGGTTTGTCCGATGATGAAATCGAGCAAATGGTGCGCGATGCTGAGGCAAATGCTGAAGCAGATAAAAAATTCGAAGAGGTTGTAGCGACTCGTAACACTTTGGATGGTTTGATCCATGCGACTCGAAAGACCTTGGAAGAAGCCGGTGATAAAGCTACTGACGAAGAGAAGTCAGCTATTGAGGCCGCGTTAACGGAAGCGGATGAAGCGGTTAAGGGTGAAGACAAAGAAGCTATGGAAGCGGCAACTCAGAAATTGAGCGAAGCTTCTTCTTCTTTGGCGCAGAAGATGTACGCCGAAGCGCAAGCTGCTGAGCAGGCTGCTGGTGCAGAAGCCGGTCCTGAAGCTGGCGGTTCCTCAGAAAAAACGGCTGACGGCGAAGAAGTGCTAGACGCAGAGTTCGAAGAAGTTAAAGACGAGAAGAAGTAAGTTTCTTTTGGAATGATTTCCCGTGTTAGTGGGAATTTTCAAAAAGGCATTATTAAATGCCGAAAGGTGATAGGCGGGAGGTGATTTAAATCACCTCCCGTTTGTCGTATCACTGGCTGCAACGATGTTGTAACCTGTCGAAATAGAATTACTGATTAGAAAAGTCGAGCATAATGTCTAAACGCGATTATTACGAAGTGCTGGGTGTAGCCAAGGGTGCTGACGAAAAGGAAATTAAAAAAGCCTATCGTCGCGTGGCTATGAAGTATCACCCTGACCGCAATCCCGACGATAAAGACGCTGAAGAAAAATTCAAGGAAGCCAGTGAGGCTTATGAAGTTTTGTCTGATGCGCAAAAACGTCAAGCCTACGATCAGTTTGGTCACGATGCTGTCGGTGGTATGGGTGGTGGTGCCGGCGCCGGTGGTTTCGGTAATTTCAGTGATATTTTTGGCGATGTGTTCGGCGATATTTTTGGCGGCGGAGGCGGTGGTGGCCGTCGTGGTGGGCCTGCTCGCGGTTCTGATCTGCGCTATAACCTTGAGTTAAGTCTTGAGGATGCTGTTCAAGGTACCAATGTAAAAATTAAAGTACCTACTGCTGTTCATTGTGGCACCTGTTCTGGCGTCGGTGCTAAGCCGGGTACCAGTCCGACAACCTGTACGACCTGTGGTGGTGCGGGCCAAGTGCGGATGCAGCAGGGCTTTTTTTCGGTTCAACAAACTTGCCCGAATTGTCGTGGTAAGGGAACAATCATCGCTGACCCTTGTGGCGATTGTCATGGGGCTGGTCGTGTAGAAGAAGAAAAAACGCTATCTGTAAAAGTGCCTTCTGGTGTTGATAGTGGTGATCGTATTCGTCTGGCTGGAGAAGGTGAGGCTGGTCCGCAAGGTGGCCCTGCCGGTGATCTTTATGTGCAGGTTATGGTGAAAGATCACCCAATTTTCCAGCGGGATGGCGCTAATTTGTATTGCGAGGTGCCCATTAGCTTTGTGGATGCCGCTCTTGGTGGTGAGTTGGAAGTACCAACTCTCGATGGGCGTGTAAAATTAAAAGTGCCTGAGGGGACGCAAACCGGCCGCTTATTCCGTTTGCGCAGTAAAGGTGTGGTGCCTGTTCGCGGCGGCCCTGCTGGCGATTTGCTGTGTCGTGTGATTGTGGAAACTCCGGTGAATCTCAGTAAGAAACAGAAAGAGCTGTTACAGGAATTGCAAGATTCTATGGAGGGCGGCTCCCACTCGCCGAAAAAGTCCGGTTGGTTTGATTCGGTGAAGAACTTTTTTGATGATATGAAATTGTGATATGTGAAGCGAGAGATGAGAGATGTAAGTGCTTCTTTCTTGCTTACCATTGAATTTAGATAGACAAGTAATTGAATAATAATGTCGTCATTCCCGCGTAGGCGGGAATCTACTATCCAAGTATTACCAGTCTCAAAGAAGATTACCGCCTGCGCGGGAATGACGAATAACGGGGCGTCTCTCGTCTCCCATCTAACATCTCCCGGAGAAAAAATGACTCGTATTGCTATTAATGGCGCCGCCGGGCGCATGGGAAAAATTTTAATTGAAGCGGTAGAGCTAAACCCTAATGCCACATTGGCGGCGGCTATTGAGCATCCGGAATCGTCACTGATTGGTGCCGATGCCGGTGAGCTGGCGGGTATTGGTAAGAAAGGTGTTGCCATTGTGGGCGATATCAATTCGGTGATTGATGATTTCGATGTGTTGATTGATTTCTCTGTGCCGGTGGCTACGGTTGCTAATACTAGGGCCTGTGGTGCGGCGGGTAAGAAAATTGTCATCGGTACTACGGGTTTTAACGATGCGGAAAAAGAAGCGGTGTTGGCAGAGCAGGCTAATACGGGGCTGTGCATCGCGACCAACTACAGCACTGGGGTAAACTTGTGTTTTAAGCTGGCGAAGGACGTGGCAAAAATCCTTGGCGACAGTTATGACGTGGAGATTGTTGAGGCTCATCATCGTCACAAGGTAGATGCCCCCTCCGGTACGGCCTTGAGTTTGGGTGAAGCCGTCGCCGATGGCTTGGGTCGCGATCTGAAAAAAGTCGCTATCTATGGTCGCGAGGGTCAGACTGGCGCTCGTGAGACAGAAACCATTGGCTTCGCTACGGTTCGTGGTGGTGATGTGGTGGGTGATCACACCGTAATGTTTATGGCTGACGGTGAGCGTATTGAGCTGACTCATAAGGCTTCTAGTCGTATGGCCTTTGCGGGTGGTGCTGTGCGCGCTGCTTGCTGGATGGTAGATCAGATGCCTGGCTTGTATGACATGCAAGATGTGCTTGGGTTGAAATAGCTAGTTGTCGCTTGGGGCTAAAATCCTTTTAAATTCGCGTAGACAAGCAGGGTCCAAATCACTAGAATGCCCGGTTAATTTCTGGGCGGTTGATTTGCCCTCTGTGAAGCCTTAATTCCCATCTTTGGGTGTGGGTTTCGACAGAAAACCGACGAAATACGCAGAAAAATAACAAAAGCGAGGTGAGCCCAGCTCATCTCGCTTTTTTCTGGCTGTCTTGCAGCGCTAATGCAGCCTTTTTCTGTGGTTTCACGGTGTAATCAACCCTATTCAGGTCTCTTATCTATCGCCTTGGGAGGCTATTTTGGCTGCACTCGATTCGCGCCCCGCAATACTTGTCCTTGAAGACGGCAGTGTCTTCCGTGGTACCACTATTGGTGCTGATGGATCTTCAGTTGGTGAAGTGGTGTTTAATACTTCAATTACTGGTTATCAGGAAATTCTCACCGATCCATCTTACGCTCGTCAGATCGTTACCCTGACTTATCCGCATATCGGTAATACCGGGGTAAACAGAGAGGATGAAGAGTCTAGTGGTATTTATGCTACAGGCTTGGTTATTCGTGATCTGCCTTTGTTGGCTTCCAACTTCCGCAGCGAAGGGGATCTATCCAGCTATCTGAAAGAAAACAATATCGTCGGTATTGCGGATATTGATACGCGTCGTCTTACCCGTATCCTTCGCGATAAGGGCGCCCAGAGTGGCTGCTTGATGGCGGGTGACGATATTGATGAAGCTAAGGCCTTAGCAGAAGCCAGAGCTTTTGGCGGCTTGAAGGGCATGGATCTGGCAAAAGAAGTAACTACAGGGAAAACCTACCCCTGGAAAGAAGGGGTGTGGAAACTTGGCGCCGGTCATAACAATGCAGCAGAAACCCCGCTTAAAGTTGTGGCATACGACTTTGGCGTGAAGCGCAATATTTTGCGCATGTTGGCGGAGCGAGGCTGCGACCTTACGGTTGTGCCTGCGCAAACTCCTGCCAGTGAGGTGCTGGCCATGAGCCCGGATGGTGTATTCCTTTCGAATGGTCCTGGTGATCCAGAGCCCTGTGATTACGCGATTGCTGCCATTAAAGAAATTCTTGATGCAGATATTCCTGTATTCGGCATCTGTCTCGGTCACCAGCTGTTGGCGTTGGCCTCTGGTGCTCAGACGGTGAAAATGAAATTCGGTCACCACGGTGGTAACCACCCGGTGCAGGATCTGGATAGTGGTGTGGTAATGATTACTTCGCAAAACCATGGTTTTGCGGTGGACGAAGGCACGCTGCCAGTGAATTTAAAAGCGACCCACAAGTCATTGTTTGACGGTTCTCTGCAGGGTATTTCCCGTACGGATAAGGCCGCATTCAGTTTTCAGGGGCATCCGGAAGCAAGCCCTGGTCCGCACGATGTGGCGCCGCTATTCGATCGCTTTATCGATTCAATTAAAGCACGTAAATAATTTGATGCTGGTGTAGGTGTTTCGCCTGCGCCAAGCACCCGTTAACCGAAGGTTTAACAATGCCAAAAAGAACAGATATCAACAGTATTCTTATCCTCGGCGCTGGCCCTATCGTTATTGGTCAGGCTTGTGAGTTCGATTACTCTGGTGCGCAGGCCTGTAAGGCGTTAAGAGAAGAGGGTTACAGAGTTATTTTGGTGAACTCTAACCCGGCAACTATTATGACCGACCCGGTTATGGCTGATGCAACTTACATCGAGCCTGTTGAGTGGAACACGGTTGCGAAGATTATTGAAAAAGAACGCCCAGATGCGGTGTTGCCAACCATGGGTGGTCAAACCGCTCTGAATTGTGCGTTGGATTTGCACAAGCACGGTGTGTTGGAAAAGTTTGGCTGTGAGTTGATTGGTGCAAACGAAGAAGCTATCAATAAGGCGGAAGATCGTGACCTGTTTGATAAGGCCATGAAAAAAATCGGTTTGGAATGTGCTCGCGCTGAAATTGTTCACAGTATTGAAGAAGCTCGCGAAGTGCCAAAGAAGTTTGGCTTCCCGGTCATTATTCGCCCGTCTTTCACTATGGGCGGTTCCGGTGGTGGTATTGCCTACAACTGGGAAGAGTTCGAAGAAATTTGTTTGCGCGGTTTGGATCTTTCGCCAACTAATGAGTTGTTGATTGACGAATCTCTTTTGGGGTGGAAAGAATACGAAATGGAAGTGGTTCGCGATAAGGCAGACAACTGCATTATCGTTTGCTCCATTGAGAATTTTGACCCTATGGGTGTTCATACCGGTGACTCTATTACCGTTGCTCCAGCGCAAACACTTACGGATAAAGAATATCAAATTATGCGTAACGCCTCCTTGGCGGTACTGCGTGAAATCGGTGTAGAAACCGGTGGTTCTAATGTTCAGTTTTCGGTGAATCCGGATGACGGCCGTTTGGTTGTGATTGAGATGAACCCTCGTGTGTCTCGTTCTTCTGCCTTGGCTTCAAAAGCAACCGGTTTCCCGATTGCGAAAGTGGCCGCAAAGCTTGCGGTGGGTTACACCTTGGATGAATTGCAAAACGATATTACCGGTGGAGCAACGCCTGCATCGTTTGAGCCGTCTATCGATTATGTTGTTACCAAAATCCCTCGTTTTACTTTTGAAAAATTTGGCGAAGCGGATGCCCGCTTAACCACACAGATGAAATCTGTGGGTGAGGTGATGGCTATTGGTCGGTCGTTCCAAGAATCAGTGCAAAAAGCACTGCGTGGTTTGGAAGTGGGTTCGGCAGGTTTTGAGCCGAAAGTGGATTTCACCCAAGAAGATGCGATGGCGCAAATTCACCGCGATCTGGCAACGCCGGGTGCGGAGCGAATCTGGTTTGTGGCGGACGCTTTTCGTGCAGGTATGACCGTAGAAGATGTTTTTGAAGCCTCAAAAATTGACCGCTGGTTCTTGGTGCAAATTGAAGAGTTGGTGTTGCTGGAAAAAGCGGTTGCAGAAAAACAGCTCAGTGAAATTACTGTGGATGAAATGTTCCGCTTAAAGCGCAAAGGTTTCTCCGATAAGCGTTTATCCGATTTGTTAAATGTGAGTGAAAAAGATCTTCGTGACCATCGCGCGGGCCTTTCTATCTTTCCGGTTTACAAGCGTGTTGACACTTGTGCTGCGGAATTCTCAACCTCTACGGCGTATATGTATTCCACATACGAAGAAGAGTGTGAAGCGAACGTTTCTGAGAAAGAAAAAATCATGGTGTTGGGCGGTGGCCCTAACCGAATCGGTCAGGGAATTGAATTTGACTACTGTTGTGTGCACGCGGCCTTAGCGATGCGGGAAGACGGTTACGAAACCATTATGGTGAACTGTAATCCGGAAACAGTTTCTACGGATTACGATACGTCAGATCGCTTGTATTTCGAACCAGTAACCTTGGAAGATGTTTTAGAAATTGCACGCAAAGAAAAACCGAAAGGTGTAATTGTGCAGTTCGGAGGGCAAACTCCATTGAAGCTAGCACGTGCGCTTGAAGCGGAGGGTGTGCCGATTATTGGCACTACCCCAGACGCTATTGATCGTGCGGAAGATCGTGAGCGCTTCCAACAGATGCTGCAAAAGTTAGATTTGAAGCAGCCTTCCAATGCCATTGTCCGCTCTGTAGAAGAAGCGATTTCTATGGCTGAACAGGTAGGTTATCCGTTGGTTGTGCGCCCATCTTATGTTCTCGGTGGTCGAGCCATGGAGATTGTTTACAAAGAAGACGAGCTGCGTACCTATATGCGTGAAGCAGTAGAAGTTTCTGATGACGCGCCTGTGTTGCTGGATCACTTCCTGAATAATGCAGTTGAAGTGGATATTGATGCGGTTTCCGATGGTGAAAACGTTGTGATCGGTTCTTTGATGCAGCACATTGAGCAGTGTGGTGTTCACTCTGGTGATTCCGCCTGTTCTCTGCCTCCGTATTCGCTGCCTGAGCATGTGCAAGAAAAAATGCGTGAGCAAGTTAAAGTGATGGCTCGTGAATTAAATGTTGTGGGTTTGATGAATACCCAGTTGGCCTATCAAGACGGTGAGGTTTATGTGATCGAGGTTAATCCTCGTGCATCTCGTACCGTGCCTTTTGTTTCTAAATGTATTGGGAACTCTTTGGCGAAGGTGGCTGCTCGTTGTCAGGCAGGCGTATCACTAGCGGATCAAGGTTTTACCGCTGAAGTTGTTCCAGATTACTTCAGTGTAAAAGAGGCGGTATTCCCGTTTAATAAATTCCCTGCAGTGGATCCGATTCTGGGGCCAGAAATGCGCTCTACCGGTGAGGTGATGGGCTCAGGTGATACTTTTGCTGAAGCTTTCTATAAGGCGCAGCTGGGGGCTGGTGATCAAATCCCGGAGTCTGGAAAAGTGTTTATTTCTGTTCGAGATTTTGATAAAGAAAAAGCGCTGCCTGTTGCGAAAGAATTTGTCGACCTGGGGTACGAGCTAGTTGCTACTCGTGGTACTGCGAAGTTCTTGGGTGAGTATGGTGTGATAGTGGCTCAGGTAAATAAGGTTGCCGAAGGTCGTCCACATATTGTGGATATGATTAAAAACGATGAGATTAGCATCGTAATTAACACCACGTCAGGCAAGCAGGCCATTAAGGATTCGGCGTCTATCCGTCGCGGTGCGGAGAATCACCGTGTGTTTTACGTGACGACCGTTGAGGCTGCGCAAGCAGTTTGTATGGCTCGTCGTTTTGGTAATAATATTAAAGTGCGTCCATTACAAGATTTACACAAGAGAGTTAGCGCATGAATCGAGTGCCTATGACTGCAGAGGGTGAGGCTGCTCTGCGTACTGAGTTGGAAAACTTAAAAAAGGTTGAGCGTCCTCGCATTGTGACGGCTATCGCGGAAGCTCGTGAACACGGTGATTTGAAAGAAAATGCTGAGTACCATGCGGCTCGTGAGCAGCAGGGCTTTTGTGAAGGCCGTATTCAGGAAATTGAAGCTAAGCTTTCTGTCGCTCAAGTGATCGATATCACTAAGATTCCTGCGGGGGAGAAAGTTATCTTCGGCGTAACGGTAACCATTATTAATGTGGAAACCGATGAAGAGGTGACGTACAAAATTGTTGGAGATGACGAGTCTGATGTTAAAGCTAACAAAATCTCTGTGAACTCTCCTATCGCTCGAGGCTTGATTGGTAAAGAGGTTGGTGATGTTGCTACTGTACAAACGCCATCCGGCATCATCGAATACGAGATCGACGATGTTCGGTATCTTTAATGTTTAGTTATTGCTTATTGCGTTAGCTGAAAAAAAATCCCGGCATTTGCCGGGATTTTTACTTTTATAGGTGTGGTTGGCGTTACTCGCTACTGGCGTCAGGGTTGTTGTTCTCGCCTGCTTGTTTGGGTTGCTTGTTCTTTCGTTTTTCCCTGAGTCGGGCTTGAATCTCCTCTAGCTGCTTTTTCTCAGAGGGCTTTTTCATGGCGTATTGCCAGGCAATGCCGACAAGAGGGATGCCGAAAATAATAAAAATAAGCCAATCAGCCATGTTCTCGAACCTTGTTATTGAGTAGTTAAATCCGCGTCAGGTTAGAGAGTTTAGGGTTGGGTTTTTTGGCTGGGCGGAAAATTAAGGCAATCTTGCCGATGGTTTGTGCTAGCTCTGCCCTGGTTTCTTTAATCATGGCGTCGATCAGTTCTTTACGGTCGTCTCGTTCGGGGAGGGCAAACTTCACTTTAATTAATTCATGGTCTTCTAGAGCGCGTTCTAGCTCCGCCAGTACCCCTTCACTGAGGCCGTTTTCGGACACAATAACCACGGGGTTTAATTTGTGGCCAATTGCGCGGAGTTCTTTTTTGCGGGAGCTGCTCAGTGTCATAAAGGTTGTCTCGAGGGTACAATGTTCAATTAGGCTATTTTACCCTGCTTTGGCAGTAGAAACAGCACGAACTTGATTTTACGGGTGCAAATTATGGCGCGTTCCAAAAGTAGCGGTCGCTGGCTGAAAGAGCATTTTGACGATCAGTATGTAAAGCAATCTCAGGCCGATGGCTACCGCTCTCGTGCCAGCTACAAACTGATTGAGTTGGATAAGAAGGATAAATTCTTTCGTTCGGGAATGACGGTTGTAGACCTGGGGGCGGCACCAGGTGGTTGGTCGCAGGTTGCTGTTGAACTGGTGGGCGATAACGGGCGAGTGATTGCCTCCGATATCTTACCCATGGATGGTATGGCGGGCGTGGAGTTTGTACAGGGGGATTTCACCGAAGATTCGGTGTTTGAGGAATTGCTAGCCGTGCTAGGGGAAGGTAAAGCGGACCTTGTAATTTCTGATATGGCCCCCAATATGAGTGGAATGAGGGATATTGATCAGCCTAAGGCCATGTATTTGGTGGAGCTGGCACTGGATATGGCCCGTAATGTTTTGAAACCGAAAGGGGATTTCATTGCCAAAGTATTCCAGGGGGAAGGTTTTGATGACATGTTGCAGGAGCTGCGGCAGAGTTTTCAAAAAGCCTATACTCGTAAACCTGATGCATCCAGAGCGCGTTCTCGCGAAGTCTACCTCGTGGGCAGGGGCTTTAAGGGCTAGCGGTTAGAGAGTTATTTGATCGTTACTCGAAATAGTGGCGTATACTGGATAAATTGATATTTGGTTGGGCATTCGGCTCGGCCTAAAAAGATGTATTGATAATGAGGATTTCGCCTTGAACGATATGGCAAAGAACCTAGTGTTGTGGATGGTAATTGCTGGTGTGTTATTGATGGTTTTCAATAACTTTTCTACTCAGCAGGCAGGAACAGACATGACGTACTCTGACTTCGTTCAGGAAGTCCAGGCTAGGCAGGTGAGCTCTGTGAGTATCGATGGGGTTTTAATTAAAGGCGCTCGTCAGGATGGGAGCCGTTTCGAGGTTGTTCGGCCGAATATTCCCGATCTGAAACTGATGGATGATTTACTGGAAGCCGATGTAAAGGTTGAAGGTGTGCTCCCAGAACAGCCTAGTTTTTGGTCCCAGTTGATTCTGGCAGCTTTTCCAATCCTGATTATTATCGCAGTGTTCTTTTTCTTTATGCGTCAAATGCAAGGAGGGGCAGGCGGTAAAGGCGGTCCCATGGCGTTTGGTAAGAGTAAGGCGCGTCTGTTGGGCGAAGATCAGATTAAGACTACGTTTGCGGATGTGGCGGGTGTTGATGAAGCCAAAGAAGATGTGCGAGAGTTGGTTGAGTTTCTGCGCGATCCTTCCAAATTCCAAAAATTGGGCGGCATGATTCCTCGTGGTGTGTTGATGTCTGGCCCTCCCGGTACGGGTAAAACCCTGCTGGCAAAAGCTATTGCCGGTGAAGCAAAAGTACCTTTCTTCTCTATTTCCGGCTCTGACTTTGTGGAAATGTTTGTGGGTGTGGGTGCTTCCCGTGTGCGCGATATGTTCGAGCAAGCCAAAAAGCAAGCCCCTTGTATTATCTTTATTGATGAGATTGATGCGGTAGGCCGCCATCGTGGTTCCGGTATGGGTGGCGGTAATGACGAACGCGAGCAAACCCTGAACCAGATGTTGGTGGAAATGGACGGCTTTGAGGGTAATGAAGGAGTGATTGTCATTGCCGCTACTAACCGTCCAGATGTATTGGATAAGGCCCTGTTGCGCCCCGGTCGTTTCGACCGTCAAGTGAATGTTTCTCTGCCGGATGTTCGTGGGCGTGAGCAAATTCTTAACGTGCATTTGCGCAAGGTACCGCTGGATGAAGGTGTAAAAGCCAATATTATTGCCCGTGGTACGCCGGGTTTTTCTGGTGCAGATTTGGCCAACTTGATCAACGAGGCTGCTTTGTTAGCTGCGCGCGCGGATAGGCGGTTGGTGACGCCGGCTGAGTTTGAAGCCGCTCGCGATAAAATCATGATGGGTGCAGAGCGTCGCACTCTGGTAATGAGTGAAGAAGAAAAAGAAAGTACTGCATATCACGAAGCGGGTCATGCCATTGTAGGTTACCTGTGTGAAGAGCATGACCCCATTCATAAGGTCACCATTATTCCTCGTGGTCGCGCTTTAGGTGTTACTCACTTTTTACCCGAAGGCGATCAAATCAGCACTAGCCGTAGAAAAATGCTGGGGAATATTGCTACTGCTTATGGTGGGCGAATTGCGGAAGAAATGAAATACGGTACTGAGGGTGTGAGTACTGGTGCTTATGGTGATATTAAAATGGCCACGCAAATTGCGCGAGCCATGGTTGTTAACTACGGCTTGTCTGATAAGTTGGGGCCGCTGGATTACGATGCGCGGGATAATGACGGTATCAATTCTCGCAATATTTCTGAGCAGACTGCTCATTTAGTTGATGAAGAAATTCAATCCATTACCTCGTCTTGCTATGAGAGGGCGGAAAAACTGCTGGCAGATAATGCAGATATTCTGGAAACAATGAAAGAGGCCTTGATGGAATATGAAACGATTGATTCCGATCAGGTAGATGATCTGATGGCGCGCATAAAAGTTCGCCCACCGAAAGACTGGGGTGAAGGTGGTCTGGGCGGTTCTGATGGTGATAGTGATGGGAAAGAAGATGCTGCTGAGGATAAGGAAAATGACGATCCTGTAGGTGGTCCTGCTGAGCAGCACTAAGTGACATAGTTACAATAAATCTTTAAGGCAGTCTGTGAGGCTGCCTTTTGTTTTTCCTTTAAAACAATAAAGCATTAATTAGAGAAAACCCCTTGAGTCACTGGTTTGAACTGTCTGAAATAACCTCTCGACACACGCCGTTAATAATGGGGATATTAAATGTTACCCCAGATTCGTTTTCCGATGGCGGCGAGTGTTACAGCGAAGGACGCTTTGCTATTGATCTGGCGTTGCGAAAAGCAGAGAAAATGCTGGTTGGTGGGGCGGATATTATTGATATTGGTGGTGAATCGACGCGCCCCGGCGCGGAGCCCGTTACCGAGCAGCAGGAGCTGGATCGGATTGTGCCTCTGGTGGAAGCCATTGCTTCGCGGCTAGAAGTGAAGATTTCCGTAGATACCAGCACCCCCGAAGTTATGCTGCAGGCTGCAGGTGCAGGGGCACACTTAATTAACGATGTGCGCGCCCTACAAAGAGATGGAGCGCTGCAGGCTGCGGCAAAAACCAATTTACCTGTGTGCTTGATGCATATGCAGGGCGATCCTAAAACTATGCAGGATCAACCCAGTTACGACAATGTTGTTGACGAGGTAGAAAGTTTTTTATTGCGGCGTGTGGCAGCTTGCGAAACCGCAGGAATTAGAAAAAATAAAGTTTGGTTAGATCCCGGTTTTGGTTTTGGTAAAACCCTTGAACACAATTTGCAGTTATTTAAGGCGTTGCCTGAGCTGGTGGCAAAAGATTTGCCGCTGTTAATTGGTGTATCGAGAAAATCTATGATTGGGGGGATACTTAATCGTGAACTCGATGGTCGTCTTGCTGGTAGCCTTGCGCTGGCACAGCTGGCTGCACAAAAAGGCGCGTCAATTTTGCGTGTTCACGATGTGGCAGAAACAGTTGATGTTTTAAAAATATTAAAAGCAATCAATGAGTGATATTTTAAAATATTCATAGTTGAAATGGATGAGGTTTTTTAGGTGAGTCGTAAATATTTTGGTACGGATGGTATTCGTGGGGAAGTAGGACAATTTCCAATTACGCCAGAGTTTGTATTAAAGCTAGGTTGGGCGGCCGGTAAGATATTGGCTGAAGAGGCAAAGCCTGGAGAAAAGCGCAGAATTTTAATTGGTAAAGATACTCGCATTTCTGGGTATATGTTTGAGTCTGCACTACAGGCGGGGCTAATTGCTGCGGGTATTGATGTGGGTTTGCTTGGTCCAATGCCAACACCTGCTATTGCGTACCTCACGCGAACTTTTCAGGCTCAGGCAGGTATTGTAATTAGTGCTTCTCATAACCCCTATCAAGATAACGGCATTAAATTTTTCAGTGGCAAAGGAACAAAACTGCCTGACGATATTGAGAAGAAAATTGAAGCTATGCTGGATCAGCCTATGGATACTTGTCCATCAGATCAGCTGGGTAAAGCGTTTCGTATTGATAGTGCCGGTGGTCGTTATATTGAGTACTGTAAAAGTACAGTGCCTTCTGGCTTTAGTCTTCGTGGTTTAAAAGTTGTGTTGGATTGTTCGCAAGGTGCAACCTATCACGTAGCGCCGGATGTGATGCGGGAGCTTGGTGCTGACGTGATTGTGACCGCCGCAGAACCCAATGGCTTAAATATCAATAAAGATTGTGGCTCCACGCACCCTAAAGCTTTGCGTATGAAAGTGTTGGAGCATGAGGCGGATCTTGGTATTGCCTTTGATGGTGATGGTGATCGGGTCATGATGGTGGATCATACTGGCGAAGTTGTGGACGGCGATGAGTTGCTATTTGTGATTGCTGCTTACCGCAGAGAGTATGGTATTGGTTGCCGTGGATTGGTCGGGACTCTCATGAGTAATTTCGGTTTTGAGTTGGCCTTGAAAGAGTTAGATATCGATTTTATTCGCGCAAAAGTGGGAGACCGCTATGTGATCGAAGCCATGAAAGAAAAAGATTGGCTGTTAGGGGGTGAGTCTTCGGGTCATATTATCTGTGCGGATGTGTCTACCACTGGGGATGGGATTGTTGCAGCGTTGCAGGTGCTTCTGGCTGTTATCACGTCCGGTCGGAGTCTTCGTGAGTTGAAGCAGGGTATGCGTAAATTGCCGCAAACCATGATTAATGTGCGTGTTGCTGATAAGTCGATTATCGAAAGTGACGCTATTGTAGAGGCGGTTGCGGCCACAGAAGAAAAGATGGCAGGTCGTGGTCGAGTCTTGTTAAGGCCCTCCGGTACTGAGCCGGTGATTCGCGTCATGGTAGAAGGTGAGGATGGGGCTTTGGTCTCTCGCTTGGCGGGAGAGTTGGCGAATATCGTGGAAAACGCCGCTGCTTAAGTTAGAAACTACCTGCGCACCCAAAGCATTCGTAGGACTCATGGGGTGGGCTCTTGCCATCGCGGCGTTAAAACCCGGCTTAAAGTGCTCACTTACTAGTGTAAGCTCCGCTTTTGCTCCGGTTTTTGCCTTGCGCTGCCGGCCTCGCTAACGTTTCTCTGTTGCTATTCAAGGGTTGGCTTGAGTGGAAAGAGGTTCTCCGCTAATATTGCCGGCCCTTTGGATGTAGGTGATTCAAAATGCGCCAGCCCCTGGTCATTGGCAACTGGAAAATGCACGGCTCTCTAGCCAGTGTGACAGAGCTGGTCAATCAGCTAGAAGAGCGTTTGGGTGACTTCGAGGGTGTCGGCATGGCCGTTTGTCCCCCGTTTGTTTTTTTGCCTCAAGTAGCTTTACAGTTGGGTGCCTGCAATATTGCTTGGGGTGCGCAAAACCTCAGTGAGCAGGTTGAAGGTGCGTTTACCGGTGAAGTGTCTGCTTCTATGCTCCGTGAGTTTGGCAGTCACTATGTGATTGTTGGGCACTCTGAGCGTCGAAGCCTTTGTGGTGAAACCGATTCGTTGGTTGCTGAAAAAGCGGCGAAGGCCCTTGAAGAGGGTTTGATACCGGTTATCTGTGTCGGTGAAACGCTGGAGCAGCGTGAATCAGGTGAGGCATTGGACGTTATTGCAAAGCAGTTGTCTGCGGTGTCGAAAGCTGTTTTGGCGAAATCCGTGGTGGCGTACGAGCCTGTATGGGCAATTGGTACGGGAAAAACTGCAACGCCAGAACAGGCTCAAGAGGTTCACGCTTATATTCGGCAGCAGTTAGGCGAAGATGGGGCGGCGGTAAGAATTTTATATGGCGGTAGTGTAAAAGCGGGTAATGCAGCCGAGCTTTTCTCTCAGCCTGATATTGATGGCGGCCTCATTGGTGGGGCCTCTCTTGTGGCTGAAGACTTTGAAGTCATTGTTAAGGCTGCCAAGAAAGATTGATTTAGATAGACACACTTCGTTTTAGAGACAAAATTTAGAGATAGATAGCACAATGGAAAAATTAGTTTTAGTTGTCCATATTTTGACTGCCCTGGGTATTATCGGTTTGATTCTGGTTCAGCAGGGTAAAGGCGCAGACATGGGCGCATCCTTTGGTTCAGGGGGCTCTCAGACAGTCTTTGGTAGTGGCGGGGGAGGAAGCTTCTTTACTCGAGTGACTACAGTATTGGCGATCGTCTTCTTTATTACCAGCTTTGCGTTGGCAGTGGTTGCCAAGCAAAAAGTATCGGTAGATGTAGATGTAGATGTGCCTGTAGCTGCAGAAGCTCTTTCAGATATTCCAGCGGTTGAAGAGGCTAGCGACATCCCAGTAGTAGATGCTGAAGCCATTGTGGAAACTGCTGAAAATGCGGATATCCCGGTCGCGGAAGAAACAGCTATAGAGGGCGATGTTCCTCTGGTAGAAGAGAAAGAAGCGCAGTAGAATGCGCGCCGCGCCGTTACTCTCCTGCCTCTTTATTTGATAGAGAGTGGAGCGGTGCTTAATACTTGCCCAAGTGGTGGAATTGGTAGACACGCTATCTTGAGGGGGTAGTGGCCTACGGCTGTGCCGGTTCAAGTCCGGCCTTGGGCACCATATAAAAGAAAAGGCCCCGCCTGAAAAGGTGGGGCCTTTTCTTTTGCTGGTACCCAAGTCCGGGCTTGAGGTATATGGCTTTCAGTTCGTTGGCTCGCCGGGAGCGAATCAGCATTGAGCGAAGCGAAACCCGAAGGGGGGACCACAGAAATGCGGTTTGTAACTCCGGTCTTTCAGGCTCTGGAAAAGTACCTCCATAGGCAGAACTGCTTGGTTTGTTCTCCTAACTAGGATTATTTTCCCTTTCCCTATGATTCCCCCTTGACGTCAGCCGTTGTCATCTCTAGAATGCGCAGCCCAATCAGGACGCGGATGGCGTTTTGGTTTGTCGGTGCGGGGTGGAGCAGTCTGGTAGCTCGTCGGGCTCATAACCCGAAGGTCGTTGGTTCAAATCCAGCCCCCGCTACCAATTTTCCTGGGTTAAACCCAAGATTAGGGTTTGGTAACCCGAGATAGCAGCCAGAGCTATTTCGAAGCGGCACAGTCAGCTAGCTGATTATGGGGCCCGCACCAGAGAACAATAAAAAAGCCCCTCCTTGTGAGGGGCTTTTTTGTTTGTGCTTTCCATTTGTTGTGAGGAAGCGCTAGTTGTAGCCACATGTCCTGTGGCAGCAGTAAGTGGGCCTTGTGCCCATTTTTTGTTTGTATTTTAGATTTATTTTTTCACATCCTGAGAGATGACATGAGCCAGGCCGAACATTTAAAGGATTTGCTGCGACCCGCTATTGAAGCGTTGGACTGCGAGCTATGGGGCTTGGAATATTTTACTCAAGGCAATAAATCAAGTTTGGTGATTTTTATTGAACGCGAAGACGGTGTGGGTGTTGAGCACTGTGAGCAGGTTAGTCGCCAGGTTAGTGCCATTCTCGATGTTGAAGACCCAATTACAGGCGAGTATCGCTTAGAAGTATCCTCTCCCGGCTGGGATCGTCCGCTTTACACCTTGGAGCAGTTCCAGCGTTTTGTGGGGGAGCAGGTGAAGGTGCGTTTGAAAGTACCCATGGAAGGTCGCCGCAATTTCAGTGGAAGACTGAATGGAGTTGAAGGGGATGAAGTGGTTGTTCAAGTGGATGATGAAGAGTTCTTGTTGCCTATCGAAACAATCGATAAGGCCAATGTAGTTCCAAAAATGTAGTTGTGAAAATACGAAACTATAGCGGAACCTGAAAATTAATGACTGAAACAAAAGAGTGTTTTAGTCGAGAGTAAAGAAACATATTGTTTGAAAATAGGGATAAATGAGGCATTCCCATGAGTAAAGAAATCTTATTGGTAGCTGAAGCTGTTTCCAATGAAAAAGGCGTAGATAAAGACATTATCTTTGAAGCCATTGAGCAGGCTTTGGCTACGGCCACCAAAAAGCGTTACGACGAAGAATCAACCATTCGCGTAGTAATTGATCGAGAGACAGGCGATTACGAAACATTCCGCAGTTGGTTGGTTGTTGATAACGAAGCTGTTCCTGCTCTGGGTACCGAATTGACCATGGAAGAAGCCGAAGACATTGATAAGTCTTTGCAGCCTGGTTCTATTCATGAAGAGCAGGTTGAAAATGTTGGCTTCGGTCGTATCGCCGCGCAAACTGCTAAGCAGGTTATTGTACAAAAAGTCCGTGAGGCAGAGCGTGCGCTGGTAGCAGATGAGTACCGCGATAAAGTTCGTGAGCTGGTAAGCGGTTCGGTGAAGAAAGTGACTCGCGATGCGGTAATTGTTGACCTAGGCAACAACGCTGAAGCTATGTTGCCTCGTGAAGAATTGGTTGGTCGTGAAATTTTCCGTGTTGGTGATCGTATTCGTGCAATCTTGATTGCGGTATTGCCAGACAGTCGCGGCCCTCAGCTTTTCTTGAGCCGTGCTTGTGAAGAAATGCTAATTGAACTTTTCAAAATTGAAGTGCCAGAAATTTCAGAAGAAGTGATTGCCATTAAAGCGGCAGCTCGTGATCCTGGTTCTCGCGCAAAAATTGCAGTTCACACGAATGATGGCCGTATAGACCCGGTAGGTGCTTGTGTAGGTATGCGTGGAGCGCGTGTACAGGCGGTTTCAAATGAGTTGGGGAATGAGCGTATCGATATCGTGCTGTGGGATGATAACCCCGCGCAGCTAGTGATCAATGCGATGTCTCCTGCAGAGGTCGAATCCATTGTTGTCGATGAAGACAATTCCTCTATGGATGTTGCAGTTGCTCAAGATAACTTGGCGCAAGCTATTGGCCGCAGCGGTCAGAATGTGCGTTTGGCTAGTGATCTTACTGGTTGGAATATCAACGTCATGAGCGTTGAAGACGCTGAAGAAAAGCAGCGTGAAGAATCAGGTCAGTACCTGAAGCTGTTTATGGATGCTCTAGACGTAGATGAAGACATGGCGGAATTCCTGATTGAAGAAGGCTTCACTACGCTGGAAGAAGTTGCCTACGTGCCTTTGGAAGAAATGTTGGAAATCGACGGTTTCGACGAAGATATTGCGACTGAGTTGCGCGCGCGTGCGAAAGACGCGCTACTAACTCGTGCGTTGGTTTCTGAAGAGAAATTAGATACAGAGCCAGCGGAAGACTTATTAACGATGGAAGGCATGGATAAGCAGCTGGCTTATCAAATGGCCAGTAAAGGCATTGTTACCATGGAAGATCTGGCTGAGCAGGCCGTAGATGATCTCTTGATTGATTTTGAAGAGTTGGATGAGGAACGTGCTGCCGCATTGATTATGAAAGCGCGTGAACCGTGGTTTGCCGGCAGCGACGAAGCGTAACGATTTTTGTAAATGTTACGTAAGTTGATTGTTGATACACCAGATAAAACTGTGCGCTTGCATTAATAAGCTGCACAAAAGCTAAAGAAATTTTGGGGAAAGATACATGGCTCAGGTGACAGTAAAAGAACTGGCCGACGTGGTAGGAGCTTCAGTTGATCGTCTGTTAACTCAGATGAAGGAAGCGGGTCTGCCTCACTCATCCGAAGGCGACACTGTAAGTGATGAAGAGAAGCAAACGCTATTGGCTTTTTTGAAAAACAGCCACGGTGACACTGCGGAAGCTCAGCCTAAGAAAATTACGCTGAAACGTAAAACCATTAGCACCATTAAGAGTGGTGGTAAGAAAACCGTTGTCGAGGTTCGTAAAAAACGTACTTTTGTTAAGCGTGAAGAACCAGTAGAGGAAACTGTAGCTACTGAAGAAGCTATTGCTGAACCAGTATCAGCGCCAGAGTCAGAAGTGGAAGCCCCTGCCCGTTCTGAGCTGGTGGATGATGCTGAAAGCAAGCGTCAAGCCGCATTATTAGCTAAGCGCGAAGAGGAAGCAGCGAGTAAAAAAGCCGCAGATAAAAAGAAAGAAAAGCCTTCTGAGAATAAAGAAGAAAGTATCGCGGATAAAGAAGCCCGGCTTGCTCAGGAAGAAGCGAAGAGTCATCACAAAAAACATGATAAGCATGCAAAGCATGAAGATGGTGATGAAGAAGAGGATGTTGATCTAGATAAAATTCTCGATAAGCCGAAGAAAAAAGCCGGTGTTAAAAAGCCTCAAGGTACGAAAAAACAGAGCCAGAAAGATCTTATTGCTCAAGCCGAAGCGGAGCGATTGGAAGAAGATCGTAAGCGTAAGCTGAAGTCTGCCGGCCCGGTGCTTAAATTGAAGAATAGGCATGGGTTTAAGCGCCCCACAGGAAAAATTGTTCACGATGTGGAAGTGGGTGAAAGCATTGTCGTTTCCGAGCTCGCACAAAAAATGGCCGTTAAATCCGGAGAAGTGATCAAGCGCCTGATGAAAATGGGCGAAATGGTAACGATTAATCAATCCATTGATCACGATACTGCAGTATTAATTATTGAAGAGATGGGTCATAAAACTGTAGCGGTTTCTGAGAATGCAGTAGAGGAGCAGTTGGAGCAGGTTGTGAAAGCTGTTGAGGGTGATATGGAATCTCGCGCGCCGGTAGTAACCGTAATGGGTCACGTTGACCACGGTAAGACCTCGTTGTTGGATTACATTCGTGAGACAAAGGTAACTTCAGGGGAAGCCGGCGGCATTACCCAGCATATTGGCGCTTACCGCGTTAAAACCAGTCACGGTGAAATCGCATTCCTGGATACTCCAGGCCACGCGGCATTTACAGCAATGCGTGCACGTGGAGCTCAGTGTACAGACGTTGTTATTTTGGTAGTCGCTGCTGACGATGGCGTGATGCCACAAACCGAAGAAGCAGTGCAGCACGCTCGTGCAGCGGGTGTTCCTATCGTTGTTGCTGTGAACAAGTGTGATAAAGAAACCGCTGATCCGGATCGAGTGAAAAACGAACTGGCGGCAAAAGATGTTATCCCTGAAGACTGGGGTGGCGATACACAATTTATTCACGTGTCTGCCTTGACTGGTCAAGGTGTTGAAGAGCTGCTCGAAGCTGTTTCACTGCAGGCAGAGTTGTTGGAGCTAAAAGCCGCTCGCAATGTGCCTGCGCAAGGTGTTGTGGTTGAGTCTCGAATGGAAAAAGGTCGCGGTGCAGTTACTACGGTATTGATTCAACAAGGTGAGTTGGAGCGTGGTTCCATTATCTTGGCGGGTCAGTCTTATGGTCGTGTTCGTGCGATGACCAATGAATTTGGTCAGCAAGTAAAAGAAGCCGGTCCATCAACGCCTGTTGAAATTCTCGGTTTGGATTCTGCGCCGAATGCGGGTGATGAATTCATGGTTGTGCCGGATGAGCGTAAAGCCCGTGATGTTGCGGAGCACCGTGCAGAAAGAGAGCGTGAGGAAAAACTCAAGCGTCAGCAAGCGGTTAAATTGGAAAATATGTTTGCCAACATGGGTTCTGGCGAGAAGAAAATTTTGCCAGTAGTTGTGAAAACCGATGTGCGTGGCTCTCTTGAAGCAATTCAAGCTTCGCTTCTGGATCTAGGTACAGACGAAGTGGGTGTGAATATTATTGGTACTGGTGTTGGCGGTATTACCGAAAGTGACATCAACTTGGCTATGACTTCTGGCGCTATCGTGATCGGCTTTAATGTGCGTGCTGATGGTGGTGCTCGTAAGGTAGCTGAGAAAGAGAGTGTAGAAATCCGCTACTACAGCATCATTTATCAATTGATTGATGATGTGAAAGCCGCACTGTCTGGCATGCTGGATCCAGAGCTTCGCGAAGAAATTGTGGGTATTGCTGAAGTGCGCGATGTATTCCGCTCGCCGAAGCTGGGTGCAATTGCTGGTTGTATGGTTACCGAAGGTACGGTTTACCGTAATAAGCCTATCCGTGTACTCCGTGATAACGTTGTAATTTATGAAGGCGAGCTGGAATCTCTGCGCCGCTTTAAAGATGACGTTGCCGATGTGCGTAACGGTATGGAATGTGGTATCGGTGTGAAGGATTACAACGATGTGAAAGCTGGTGACCAAATCGAAGTGTTCGATATCATTAAGGTCGCTCGCGAACTGTAATTTTTAAATACTGAAGAGCGGGAAATGTGGCTGATGCGATTTCGCATTAATACATTTCCCGTTTGTTTTTGTAAGCGTTATGGCTAGAGAATTTACCCGAAATCAACGAGTTGGTGATGCGCTTTTGCGTGAGCTGTCGTCGTTGATTCAGTTTGAAATCCGCGATCCTCGCGTTGGTATGGTGAATATCAATGAGGTAGAGGTCACTCGTGATTTGTCTTATGCAAAAGTGTTCGTGACTTTTGTCGATAGGGATAATGAAGAAGATGCGAAAGAAGCCTTGGCTGCACTCAATAATGCGACAGGTTTTTTACGTGGTTTGATTTCAAAAAATATTCAAATGCGAATTACCCCTAAGATTCGTTTCGTATACGACACTAGTGTACGTCGAGGTCAGGAACTGTCAGCTTTGATCAATAAAGCGGTTAAAGAAGACGAATCCCGCCAGGATGACGCCGCAACTCCGGGCGCAGACGAGGAATAACTCTGTGGGTCGACGTCGTCCAAAGGGCCGTGATGTTAACGGTGTATTGATTCTAAATAAGCCGGCAGGTATGAGTTCTAACGATGCCCTGCAAAAAGCCAAGCGACTTTTCTTTGCGGCAAAAGCCGGTCATACCGGGAGTCTAGATCCTCTTGCGACGGGTGTACTGCCCATCTGCTTTGGTGAAGCTACGAAGTTTTCCCAGTTTGTGCTCGAGTCCGACAAGGAATACCGCAGTACCTTCACTTTAGGTGTCAAGACAGAAACCAGCGATAGTGACGGGGAAGTGATAGAGCGGAAGCCTGCGCCGGCCATTACTCGCGAGCAGGTTGAAAAAGCCCTAAGCCAGTTTGAAGGGGATATTGAGCAGATTCCTTCCATGTATTCGGCCATTAAGCACAATGGTCAGCCACTGTATAAGCTGGCTCGGAAGGGTATTACTGTGGAGCGAGAGCCCCGTAAAGTTACTATTTTCCGTATAGATTTATTGGGTTTTCGAACTGGCGACTACCCTGAGGTAGATGTCGAGGTTCACTGCTCTAAAGGCACCTATATCCGCAGTATCGCTGAGGACTTAGGGCAAGTTCTTGGCTGTGGAGCCCATGTTTCAGCACTTTATCGTTCAGGTGCAGGGCCCTTCGATGAGGCCCAGATGTTCACTCTGGAAGAGTTGTCCGAAGAGCGAGGAGAGGGCTTGGCTGAGGTGCTGGACCACAATTTGTTCCCTGTGGATGCAGCCGTGGATGACTTGCCCCGGGTAGAGTTGGATGCCGATAGCGCCCACTATTTGCGCAATGGTCAGCCAGTAATGGTCTCCGGGATATACCAGATTGCCGCAGAACATGATAAAGTCCGCGTTTTTGTCGACGATGGTCAATTTTTAGGCGTCGCAGAAGTCACCGATGAGGGCACTGTTGCCCCGAGAAGATTGGTGGTGGAAAAGAATTAGTTGTGATTGGGGCTTTGCTCCGGTTGCGTCTAATGCACCGAAGGGTGCAAATTAGCCTATCTGTAAGCATGCACGGCTAGGCTGAACTCAATGATCGCATGTTTGAAATGAGGTATTACACCATGGCATTAAGTGCTCAAGAAAAGGCGACAATTGTTAGTGAACACGCTCGCGGCGAAGGCGATACCGGTTCTCCTGAAGTTCAGGTAGCCCTGCTAACAGCCAACATTAACAAGTTGCAAGGTCACTTTTCAGACCACAAGCAAGATCACCATTCTCGCCGCGGTCTGATCCGCATGGTAAACCAGCGTCGTAAGTTGTTGGACTACCTGAAGAAGAAAGATGCAAGTCGTTATGCTGAGCTAATCGCGAAGCTAGGTCTGCGTCGCTAAGTTCTTCTTATGTGCCCGCTTTATGCGGGCACAGCTCTTTTTAGGGGTTAGGTCTGGGTGTTGATTTACCGGGTCAAGCTCCGAGCCCTCCGGTTCGAAGGGTGTTTTGTCGAACCACTATATTTGAAAGAACGAAGGAAAATATAAACGTGAATCCAATTACAAAAACATTCCAATATGGCAACCAAACCGTAACCCTCGAGACAGGTCGTATTGCTCGTCAGGCTACCGGTGCTGTAATGGTAACCATGGGAAAAACCTCTGTGCTGTGTACCGTTGTTGGTGCAAAAGAAGCTAGGCCGGGGCAGGACTTTTTCCCACTGTCTGTACACTATCAAGAGAAATCCTACGCTGCGGGTAAGATTCCAGGCAGCTTCTTCAAGCGCGAAGGTCGCCCGTCAGAGAAAGAAACTCTGACTAGCCGCTTGATCGACCGTCCAATTCGCCCTCTATTCCCGAATGGTTACATGAATGAGGTGCAGGTAGTTTGTACGGTAATGTCTGCAGAAAAAGATATTGATCCTGATATCCCGGCCATGATTGGCACCTCTGCGGCTCTGTCTATTTCCGGTATTCCTTTTAATGGTCCTATCGGCTGTGCTCGAGTGGGTTACACCGATGGGGATGGCTACCTGCTGAATCCGGGTTACGCTGCTCTAGAAAGTTCAGATTTGGACATGGTTGTCGCCGGCACAAAAGATGCTGTGCTTATGGTTGAGTCTGAGGCGAGCGAATTGTCCGAAGACTTGATGTTGGGCGCGGTGCTGTTTGCTCACCAAGAGATGCAAGCTGTTATTCAGGTGATTAATGGTCTAGTGGCGGAAGTTGGTAAGCCTCGTTGGGACTGGCAGCCAGAAGCAGAAAATACAGAGCTGAAAGACGCTGTGTCTGCGGCTTTCGCTGGGGCTATCACCGAAGCTTACCAAATCACAGATAAGCAAGCCCGTTATACCCGTTTGGGGGAGTTGCGTGATCAAGCAATCGAGCAGTTAGTCAGCGAAGAAGCCGGTATTAGTACTGATGATGTACGGGGTGCGTTCGCCAAGTTAGAGAAAAACACGGTTCGTAGCCGCGTTATTGCTGGTGAGCCGCGTATCGATGGCCGTGACAATCAAACGGTTCGCGGTATTGCCGTTGAGGTTGATGTGTTGGACAGTGCTCACGGTTCTGCCTTGTTTACTCGTGGTGAGACTCAGGCCATTGTTGCGGCAACCTTGGGTTCTACTCGTGACGCTCAGCGTATTGACGCACTGGAAGGTGAGCACACTGACCACTTTATGTTGCACTACAATTTCCCTCCTTACTCGGTCGGTGAATGTGGTCGTATGGGCGCTACTGGTCGTCGTGAAATTGGCCATGGCCGTTTAGCGCGTCGCGGTGTTGCAGCGGTATTACCTAAGCCTGAAGATTTCCCATACGCGGTTCGCGTAGTGTCTGAAATTACTGAATCTAACGGTTCTTCTTCTATGGCCTCTGTTTGTGGTGCTTCTTTGGCGCTGATGAACGCAGGTGTTCCTGTGAAGGCCCCTGTTGCAGGTATCGCTATGGGTCTTGTGAAAGAAGACGCTGGTTTTGCGGTTCTGACCGATATTTTGGGTGATGAAGACCACCTGGGTGACATGGACTTTAAAGTAGCCGGTACAGCAGACGGTATCACTGCATTGCAGATGGATATCAAGATCGAAGGTATCAACGAAGAGATCATGGAGATCGCTCTTGAGCAGGCGTTGAAAGCACGTCTGCACATCTTGGGTGAAATGAATAAGGTTATCAGTACTGCACGCTCTGAAGTGGCTGAAACGGCTCCTCGCTATGGAACCATGAAGATCGATTCAGACAAGATCCGCGATGTTATTGGTAAAGGCGGCGCGACTATCCGCTCTATCTGTGAAGAGACTGGCGCGTCTATTGATATCGACGACAACGGTACCGTTAGCATCTATGCTGAAGATGCCGCTGCTCTGGCTGCGGCCACTAACCGCGTTGAGGAAGTGGTAGCTGAGCCAGAAATTGGCACTATCTATGACGGTAAAGTAGTTCGTATCGTAGACTTCGGCGCATTCGTAGCCTTTATGCCGGGTCGCGAAGGTCTGGTTCATATCTCTCAGATTAAGGACGAACGTATCGAGAGCGTTGCCGACCATCTGGAAGAAGGCCAAGACGTACGCGTGAAGCTGCTGGATATTGACCAGCGCGGTCGCACCAAGTTGTCTATCAAAGAAGCTAACCGCGATGAAAATCCGGAAAGCGCTACTGAAGAGACTGCTGCTGAATAAGTTGCAGTTCTCATTAGTGGATAAAGCGGCGGCCTTAGGGTCGCCGTTTTTTTTTGATTGAAGTTGTCGCAAATGAGGGTGCAGAGTGCATATGTAGTTTGGTACGGTTTGTTATTCACGTTTTGGCAGTGGTGTTATATCGTTGGCAGAGAGCTAAAGCCGACTAGAATAAGAATAGCTGATTTAATATTAATATAGAGATAATTCCCGAATGAATGATCATAGTCTTGAATATAGCGAATATGAGACGTTATTTAATATATCGAGGGATATGATTTGTATTGCCAGTACGGATGGTTATTTTAAGAAAGTTAATTTGTCCTTTTCTCGTGTACTGGGGTATGAAGAAAAAGAGCTATTAGAAAAACCATTCTATGAGTTTATTCACCCTGAAGACATTGACGATACATTGCGTGAAGTCGAAAAATTAAAAGAGGGCAATTTTGCCGTAAATTTTGAAAATCGATATCGTCATCGCGACGGTTCTTATCGAGTTCTATCTTGGTCTTCCTCCCCCAATAAAGAGAAAGGTTTTCTGTATGCCATTGCGCGAGATGTGACTGAAGAAAGAAATACTAGTAATAAGTTATTGCAGTTAGAAAAGGCATTGAGAAGTGAAACTATCGTTGCTGTGACGGATGTCGATGGTGTGATTGTCGAAGCCAATGATCGGTTTTGTGAGATTAGTGGTTATGCGAGAGAAGAGTTAATTGGACGAACTCATAAAGTGGTTAATTCAGGGAGGCATTCGGATGAGTTTTTCAGTAAGTTATGGCGAACGATTTCGTCAGGAACAGTTTGGTCCGGGCAGATTGTTAATCGCCGAAAGAATGGTGAAGATTATATAGTTCACACCATTATTATCCCTATTATAGATTCTCAAGGAACTATATTGAATTATATGGCTGTCCGGTTTGATATTAGTGAGCATGCACAGATAAAGAGCGAGCTAGAAAAAACCCTCGATATTCTGAACGAAACCAGCGCTATTGCAAAAGTGGGTGGTTGGGAGTTGGAGGTTGCTACGGGGGAGCTTACTTGGACCGATGAAACCTTTAATATTCTTGAGGTAGAAAAGAGAGAGAATCAAAAGCCAACTTTGCCCGAGGGGCTCAGCCTTTTTACACCTGAAAGCACGCCGATTATCGATAGGGCAGTAACTCAGGCGATTGAGTGTGGAGAGCCCTATAGCCTAGAGCTACAGGCCAAAACCGCAAAAGGCAATGTACTGTGGGTTTACACCAATGGTAAGGCAAATTATCAAGACGGAAAGGTTGTGACACTGTCTGGCACCATACAGGATGTTGATGCAAAGAAAATCGCTGAGAAGAACTATGAACTTGAGCGGCAAAAAAGTATTCAGAGCTCAAGATTAGCGTCTTTGGGTGAACTTTCAGCGGGTGTGGCGCATGAGATTAATAATCCACTTGCCATTATTCATGGCTATGCGCTGTTGATGGAGCGCAATTTTTCTGAATCAAAAGAGATGTCTCATTTTACTCAAGAAATCACTAAATCTTGTGTCAGAATTTCAGAAATTGTCAGTAGCTTGAAAAAGTTTTCTCGAGCGAATGATAAAGCCGAGTTTTCTCCCTGTAAGCTCGTTGATATAGCCTTTGAATCTATTGCCCTAACCAGTAATAAATCCATTAGGGAGCTGGTGGTTGTTAATAAAGATTTTCAATCCGATAGTTATATTCTCTGTAATGAAATTGAAGTTGAGCAGGTTATTGTTAACTTGATTAATAATGCTATTGATGCGGTTAAGGGTTTGGAAGAAAAGTGGATTAAAGTTTCTATCCTGGAGAATGGAGAGGAGTTGATGCTGAAAGTTGAAGATTCTGGGTCTGGTATTGACGGTGACGTATTGGATAAATTGTTTGATCCTTTCTTTACCACTAAAGACACCGGGGAAGGGACTGGGCTAGGGCTTTCGATTTCGAAGGGAATCCTTGACGAGCACGGTGCGAGTATTGAGGTAGATACGGCATCACCGAATACATGTTTTGTCGTTAACTTTAAAATTCATAAGGGGCTGTAAATGGCGATTCTCGTATATTACCTAGACGATGAAGAAGCGCTTTGTGATATTTTTTCTTCTTTTTTTCAGAGTGATGTTATTGAGATCGTAACTTTTTCAGAGTCTGAGTCGGCGATTAAGGCTTGTGTGGAAAGGCCGCCATCACTGTTTTTCATTGATTATCGTTTACATGGCGCGACGGGAGACGATGTGGCATTTTCAGTCTCTGATGAGATCCCCAAAATATTGGTGACAGGGGATCATGCGTTTACGCCAAAGTATCACTTTCAGAAGGTCATACCAAAGCCCTTTGACTTTAAGTTTATCCAGGGTGTTTTAGAAGAGCGCCTTGCTAGCGAGTCATAAGGTAGTCGCTCCCAGGGACCGCTCTATGCCTTTGGCGGGATCCCAATAGGCGCTCTAGTGGCTTGAGTGGATATTCAGTTTGATGGGCCAAAACAGTTCAATAACCACTCAAAAGAGAGTAGAATTCGCACCTTTCGGGGCAGCGCTAGCGTTGCCCTTTCTTGTGTTTGGCGATAGAGCCCCTGATCACAGTCGCGTGGATGCTGGGCGCGGCGGCAGAAGCCGTGTTGAAACGAGAATAGGCGAGGAAGGAATAACCATGGATATGTGGGATGATTTACTCCGCGCCTGCTGCTTGATGTTCATTTTGGAGGGGATAATTCCCTTTCTCTATCCCAACCGCTGGCGCAGCCTAGTGCAGACGCTAGCCACCGTAGATGACCGTAGCCTCCGGATTATGGGGCTTGTCAGCATGCTGATAGGGGTCGCTTTACTCTACGTCGTTAATTGAGACCGTTTATTCGGTTAACTAAATTCAAGTGCTCCACAGAGATGGGGCAGAAGAAGGTTTCGCATGTCACAAGCTGATCGCTGGCAATTACCGGAAGGGGTTGAGGAAATCCTACCCGGCGACGCACGCCGCCTGGAGCAACTGCGTCGCAAGGTCTTAGATCTGTTTCATAGCTGGGGCTATGAGCAGGTGACTCCTCCCTTGGTGGAGTACACAGACTCTCTGCTGATTGGTACTGAGCGAGATCTGGAAAAGCTAACCTTAAAGGTGACTGACCAGCTCACAGGCCGCTTGATGGGCCTGAGAGCAGATATGACCCCGCAGATTGCCCGTATGGACGCCCACAGCTGGTGCCAAGAGGGTCCTTCTCGTTTCAGTTATGCCGGTAATGTGCTTCACGCCCGTCCTCGTAGCCTGATGGCGAATCGTACGCCGGTGCAGGTAGGTGTGGAGTTATATGGCGTTGCCGGTCTTGATGGTGATATTGAAATCACCTCCTTGCTGCTGGATACCTTGGCACAGGTTGGTATTGAGCAAGGCCACTTAGATTTGGGTCATGTGGGAATTTATCGTTGTTTGGTGGAAGAGGCAGGGTTAAGTGACTCTCAGCAAAATGAGTTGTTTGATTTGCTACAGCTGAAAGCGTCCACGGAAGTTCAGCAATGGTTGAGCAACAATCTTGCGGGTACAGAATCTTTGGCTTGGTTCCAGTCGTTGGCTCAGTTGTCTGGTGGTCGCGAGGTGTTGGAGAAGGCTCGAGAGCAGTTTGCAGAAGCTCCAGCTGAAATTGCAGCGGCCATTGATGAGTTGGACGTTGTGGCTGAGGTTCTGGCGCAGCGTTATCCCAATACGGAGCTGTATTTCGATCTCAGTGAAGTTCGTGGTTATCACTACCACAGTGGAATTGTGTTTGCGGCCTATGTGCCTGGTCATGGTGAAGCTGTTGCCAACGGTGGTCGTTACGATTACATCGGGGAAGTGTTTGGTCGTGGTCGCCCAGCAACGGGTTTTAGCGCGGATCTTCAGCAATTGATGCGTTTGGGCTCTGATGACGAAAGCCAGAGAGGTGGTATTTTTGTCAGCGGTGAAGATGCTGAGTTATGGGCAGAAGCACAAAAGCTTCGCGTACAAGGCGAGCGTGTGATTTTTGCACTGGGTGAGGATGTGTCCTCCGACGGTTGTGATCGCCAACTGGTAAAAACAGAGAGTGGATTTGAAATAAAGCCACTGTCATGAATTCGAATTTAAAAAGTGATTTCACTTTTTAAAATATTTTTTAGACAGCAACAAAGGTTCAAGCGCGAAATGGGCAAGAACGTCGTAGTACTTGGCACCCAATGGGGTGATGAAGGTAAAGGTAAAATCGTTGATCTGCTAACCGATCAGGTAGCAACCGTAGCTCGCTTTCAGGGCGGTCACAATGCCGGTCACACATTGGTTATCGACGGTAAAAAAACCGTTCTGCATTTGATCCCGTCGGGTATTCTTCGCGAGAATGTAACCTGTGTTATTGGTAACGGCGTGGTGCTAGCGCCAGACGCCTTGATGAAAGAAATTATTGGTCTGGAAGAAAACGGTGTACCTGTACGCGAACGTCTGCGTTTGTCGCCAGCCTGTCCGTTGATCCTGCCTTATCACGTTGCATTGGATCACGCGCGTGAAGCCGCCCGTGGCAATGCCAAGATTGGTACTACGGGTCGCGGTATTGGCCCTGCTTATGAAGATAAAGTGGCCCGTCGCGGTGTGCGCTTAGGCGATGTATTGAATAAGGATCGTTTTGCTGCGCGCTTGAAGGAAGTGATGGAGTATCACAACTTCGTTCTACAGAATTTCTTTAAAGCGGAGCCTGTCGATTTTGAAAAAACTTTGGCAGAAACCTTGGAGTTGGCTGAGCAGTTAAAGCCAATGATTGCCGATGTCACAGAAATGCTTCACGGTCATCGTGAGGCTGGTGACAATATTCTGTTCGAGGGTGCACAGGGTTCACTGTTGGATATCGATCACGGTACCTACCCGTTCGTAACCTCTTCGAATACCACCGCTGGTGGTACTTCAACGGGCTCTGGTTTTGGTCCTCTGTATTTGGATTACGTATTGGGTATTACCAAGGCTTACACCACTCGTGTGGGTTCTGGTCCATTCCCTACGGAGTTGGATTGTGAAGTCGGTCAGCACTTGGGTGAGAAAGGCCACGAGTTTGGTGCTACCACGGGTCGTCAGCGCCGCACTGGTTGGTTGGATGCCATTGCACTGAAGCAGTCTATTCGTATTAACAGTGTGTCAGGCTTGTGTTTAACCAAGCTGGACGTCTTGGATGGTTTGGAAACGGTTAAGGTATGTGTGGGCTATAAAGATGCTCAAGGTAACGAAATTACCGGTATGCCAAACGACTGTGATGATTTCGAAGGTATGACACCCGTGTATGAGGAAATGCCTGGCTGGTCTGAAAATACGTTTGGTCTACAGTCTTACGATGCCCTGCCTGAAAATGCTGTGGCTTACATTAAGCGTATAGAAGAGTTAGTGGGTGCGCCTATCGATATTATTTCTACTGGCCCGGATCGCGTTCAAACGATGATTCTTCGTAGCCCGTTTGAATAAACTCCCCATTCTCGTCATCCCCGCCTGCGCGGGGATGACGTAGGGGATAAACATGATTATCTTTCAAAATAATTCCTTCCTCGTTATCAATAAGCCCGCTGGCATTTCTTTTCAGGGCGAAGAAAACTCCTTCCTTTCACAATTAAAACAACAGCTACAATGTGAACTTTATCCCGTGCATCGACTGGATAAAATCACGTCTGGTATCACTGTGGTTGCGAAAACCCCTGAGGCGAATAGTGAATTGTCTCAGTTGTTTCAAGCTCGTGAAGTGTCGAAAATATACTTGGCGCTGTCGGATGTTAAACCTAAGAAAAAGCAGGGCTTAGTGAAGGGCGATTTGGAGAAGTCTCGCAATGGGAGTTGGAAACTCTCCCGCTCGGTCGATAACCCTTCCATCACGCAATTTTTCAGTTTTCCTGCAGAGTCTGGAGTCAGGCTATGTGTGCTGAAGCCCTCTACAGGAAAAACCCATCAGCTCCGTGTCGTGATGAAAAGTTTAGGTGCATCTATTCTAGGAGATAAGCGCTACGGTGGTAGCGATGCCGACCGTGGTTATCTCCATGCCTATGAGTTGGCCTTTAAATTTCGTGGTGAAGATTTTTGTTGGCGTGCACTACCTGAAGAGGGTAAGCATTGGCCTCAGCAGGTGCCGGATTTACAATCCCTGAACTGGCCAAAATTAAATCTGGGTCGTGAAAGAGTAGCAGGCGGTAAAAAATAGTGGCTGTCTTGTGGCAAAAAGTAAAACACGGTCAGCTTTACGAAGTGCGCGCCGCTGGAAGCAGTGTTCGTTTGTATAGTAATGGTGTTTTTCACAGTCAATGGAATCCGAAAAAGCCTATCGCGGGAAATTTGTGGGATCTATTGTTTTTGCCTGCGTGTTTTTTACCGGCTTGCTCCTTATCCACATCTGACAATATCCGTGTTTTATTATTGGGTGTTGGTGGCGGGGCCGTTATTCGTCAGTTGCAGCACTTTTTTCCTGATGCAGAAATTGTTGCGGTTGAATTAGAACCACTCCATATTCAGGTGGCGAAGAAATATTTTGGCGTGAAGAGCTGCGACTTGGTATGGGCGGATGCCATTGGTTGGTTGAAGACTTATTCGGGCGAAAAATTTGATCTGGTGATCGATGATTTATTCTGCCACTCCAAAGGCGAAGCCGAGCGTGCAATTGACGTTGATGATGCCTGGGCCAGGCAGCTGTTAAGAGTATTAAAGCCTGCAGGTGTTGTTGCCGTTAACTTCGGCTCGCCAAAAGAATTGAATAAGAGTGCACTAAAATCAAAGATGGCTGGGGGGTACAGTTTGAGGCATCCGCTTTATGAGAATGCCATCGGGGTATTTTCTCGGAAACCGCTGTCGTTGAAGAATGCTCATTCAGTGATGCAGAGGTATCCATCCTTAGATCAACGTAGAAAATCCTGTCCCTTGCAAGTGAATTTTAAAAAGCTTTAATCAGAGTTTCCCTAAACTTTTTCTTCGAAAAAATAGCGGATATCGTCTTCTTGATTCATGCCGTCTTCGTAGCCGTGTTGAATCAAGTCTTTGCAGAAATTACTCTCAAACAATAAGTAACTGGACATACTGGAGCCGCCACCCTGCTTGGTGGCGCCAGTGGTGCGCAGTAGCGTTCGCATGGCAAAGGGTAAATCGCCGTGATGCTTTGCAGCCACTTCATCAAATTCAATCGAAGGCTGAATTAATAAGGCTTCAGCTCTTCGCAATTCGTGGTGATCAAAAGAAGGGTTTTCATTTTCCAGCATGCCGATCAGGTCGTTAATACGAATAAAATGTTCCAAGTCTGCTTCTAAACTGTCGATAAAAGCACTGTTATAAATATGTCCGGCCATTTGAGCGAGTGATGGGGTGTGAGCTTCCACCTCGTGTTTGTTTTTATGGCTTGCGTTACCACTTACACCAATCACAAATAATCGATCAGCGCCTAAATGAAGTGCGGGGCTGATGGGAGAAAGTTGGCGAAGTGCGCCATCGCCAAAATATTCATCGCCAATTTTTTCTGCGGGCAATACCATGGGAATGGCTGATGAAGCGAGTAAGTGAGCCGGGGTAATGTTGGCAGGGCGGCCTACTCGGTGGCCCCGCTGCCAGGGTTCTAGGTCGTTACGCCCCTGATAAAAACACACGGACTCGCCATTGGTATAGCCCGCTGCGGTAATGGCCAAAGCGTCTAGGTAGCCGGCATTGATTCGCTTTTGAATATTCCGAAATTGTATATTACTGTGGAGCAGCTCTCGAAGAGGGGCGTTATCCAGCAGGGACAGTGGCCTATCGTCAGTGGCAATGCCTTGATGGAGAAAAGACAGCCCTAGCCTCCCCAAGCTTTTCAAAATGTCCCAACCACCGGCCTTGTATACGTGATTAACATGGAGGCCGAGCCACATGTATTCCAGCTTTTTACTGGCTAGGCGGAAGTTGTTGGCTGATGCCGCAATGCCTACCGCGTTAATGGCCCCCGCGGAGGTGCCGCAGATAATAGAAAAGGGATTGTGTGCGTGCTTGGGGAAGAGTTCGGAAACCGCCTTAATCACACCCACCTGATAAGCGCCACGGGCGCCACCGCCAGAAAGAATTAATGCTGTGGGAGTTGAGGGGGCTGTTATCACTGCAGGCTCTTATTTTTGTATGGTTATTATGAGTATAGACGTACCAAGTATAGTCGGGCTTAGGGATTTTTCAGCAAAGGCTTATATTCGGACTGAGGGCTAGCGTGGGGCTTGTAGTGAAATTAGAGGTTGAGCAGCACGAGTTTAAAGCTGCCATTGTTTTCCAGCAGGGTTACCCGAGAGAAAATAGGGTTCGCTAGCCGTTCCAGAGGAATAAATTGGTTTACCACAAACAGGCCGCAGCCTCGGGGTTTAAGGCGTCGGTGGCAGGTGTTGAGAAAGCGCTGTGTTAATCCGCCTTCAACATCAAAGCCTTGATGAAAGGGCGGATTGCACAAGATAAGGTCAAATTTTTCTTCTAGGCTTTGGGCGCAATTGTCGGCAATGACTTCACCTTGAATACCTCTGAGGCGGAAATTTTCCTCGCAGGCTGCAATGGCCGCAGCATTGTTGTCAGTGGCTATAAAATGGCTGTTGGGCAATAGGGCGTGAGCATGGAGGCTGATATAGCCGTAGCCACAGCCTAAATCCAATAGGTTCTTGGGTGGGGAGGGAAGTGTATCCAGTAAGGAGGGTAAATAGTTGATCAGCAGCTCACTGCCTTTATCGAGCTTTTCCCAGCCAAATTGCCCAGGCTTACTGCGCAGAGGCTTGCCTTGGAATTCGCCTATGTCACGCATTTTTGGGTATTGGTGATCATCCAGCTGTTTTTCTGTATTTACGCTGGTTTTCTCAATAATGCCTAGGTAGCTGTTACCGTCCTTTTCAGCGCTAATTTTGGTTCCCAGTAGTTTTGCAGCTTTGTCGATATAGGTTTTAATGCCGTCGTTCTTTTCCCCGCTGAGGTACAGACTTCCGCCGCTAGCAAGTAAGCGGGCAGCATTGTTGATGATCCAATGAACCACAGGCTTTTCCTTCGAGACCCGATAGAAAATGGCCGATTGAGAGTTTTCGTCAATATCAGAAAAATCAAAGTCACTGAACTTAGAGCTGACTCCAGACTGTTGTAGCTGCTTAGCGATATCCACTCGATTGCTGATTGCTCTGCCTGGGAATCTGGGTGTTTGGGCGTCGAATGCATGCTCATCCACAAGCCATAAACTGTTAGGTTCGGCGCTAGCCAATAGGGGGTGGAGGCGTTGAAGGGAGCGGTCTGCAGCCATAATTGGAAAAAGACTAGATCAAGTGGTTATTTGCTTATGCCGCATCTTACCTTAGTTTAGGCTATTACCCTACAGGCCTTGGTAGATAAGGGCTAAAGAATGGCCTGCCGTAGTTAGCACGATGGTTGTAGGAGATGTCTTACATGCCAAATAGCCGTTTGCGACTATTCTGATACCAGTGATGTTTGCATAATGGAATTGTGTTCAGGGATAAAGGATTTCGAACACAAGGATCTAGGACGAAGCCGTATCAAGGATGCTGCGGTAAGAAGGATAAAGGATAGGACTCGGCAGGGACGTTAGCTCTTATGGAGAAGAGCAGGGAATAAAAGGACTATCAAAAGGATGATAAAAGGACTCAAAGGAATGGAAAACCAAGGAGGTTAGCAGGACGCAACTGAAGGGATGTCACTCGAAGGATAGCTCAACGGCAAGGTTGCCATGATACGCAAGGTATCACTCGGACACTCCAGCGAGTAAGAGCAGAAGGATATCGGCAAAAGGTATTGCCGGATGCAAGGGAAGCGACTTAGGCATCAATTCCAAAAAAAGCCGCGTACAGTTTTGTGCGCGGCTTTTTCTTTGGTGTTATCCCGTTCTGAAAGGGTACATTGCCCTGAAGCAGACGTTTTGATATTACTGTGATTCCGTTTTGTCGCTTCCCCTATGATATAGTTTGTGAGCTTGTAGAGCGTATGGCTCTACATTTTATCGTTTCATGAAAAAGGGACTTTTTATCCCCTTTCTAAAATAATATTGACCACCACGTTTCGTGAGTGGCGGCTTTTCTTTTATAAGGAGTTTTCTATGGCTGATGCCCGTTATAATGTGGTGCTGAGCGGCGCTGTTCAAGAAGGATTTCACCTAGAGCAAGTACAAGCAGAGTTTGCGCGCATATTTAAATTGACTGAAGAAAAAGTCGAGGCCATTTTTGCATCGGGAGATGCAGTTATTAAAAAAGATGCAACGGAAGAGGCCGCGCAGAAGATTCTAGCGGTTCTTGAGAGGATCGGTGCTGTTGCGAGTTTACAAGCGCTACACCATGAGGTTTCCGAAGCGCCTGAAAAGATTGATGATGAAGCTCATAAAAATCCAAACGAGCTTTTTGAAGAAGAGTCTTCCGTTTCTAATAGCGGTGGCAATGATGGTGGCGCTGTCGCAGAAGAAGCCGCAACCGATACAGAAGAAAGAAATATATTCCCCTTTCGTTTCTATGGAAATGGGGGTGAATATTTCAGAATTTGGATTGTAAATATCCTGCTGACCATCTTGACTCTAGGGATTTATTCTGCCTGGGCGAAAGTGCGTAATGCGCAGTACTTCTATGGTAATACGGAGCTTGATGGAAACCGTTTTGCCTATTTAGCAAAGCCACTCACAATTTTAAAGGGGCGAATCATAGCGGTGATTGCCTTTGTGATTTATATGGCAATTTCCAATTTATACCCCATTGCCGGTGTTGTTATTGCGCTTGCGTTTATGATTGTGGTTCCTTGGATTGTTGTACGTTCTTTAAAATTCAATATGCGTATGACGGCATGGCGTAACGTCCGTTTTGATTTCAATGGTTCTATAGGCGATGCGGCCATGGCTTATTTAGCGTGGCCATTTTTTGCCATTATTAGTCTTGGTCTATTGTTTCCCTTAGCTATTTACAAACAGATGGAATATATCGTCCGTAATACATACTACGGTACCAGTAAGTTTGATATGCAAAACTTTATGGGGGATTACTACATTATATGTCTTAAAGCGGGTGGGTTAGTGCTTGTAGCGGGTATTTTCTCTGCGGTTATTACGCCACTATTAGCGCCTATTGGTATTGTTTTACTGATGCTGGGTTACTTCTATGGATTTATTTTCTTTACGGTTCGCTCCGTGAATATGATGTTTAGTCAGACTACTTTTTCTGACGGATTTAGTAGCTTTGAATCAAGCTATCAGGATTGGTCCTACGGCAAAATGTTGTTTATGAATTCGTTATTGACCGCTTTAACATTAGGCCTATACCTGCCATGGGCTATGGTACGGGTTGCACACTATAAGGCCGATCACTTGCAAATTCTCAGCGCGGGTGGCTTAGACTCTATTGCAGCCACAGAACAAGAAAATGTTTCTGCTCTTGGTGAAGAGCTAGGAGATGTATTCGATTTGGGTGTCGGGTTGTGATTTTCTCCTTGGGAATAGTAGGGCGTAGAGAAGATGATTTCCATAGACGGTTTTTGGTTTGACGGAAATAGCTCAGCAAAGCGGGTTGCTGAGCTTCACCTGGATAGTCAGGGGAATTTTGTTGTTGTTTCAAAAGAAACTCACATGGAGTTTTTCAGTGGTGAACAAGATGCTGCTGAAATCTCTTCCCGTTTAGGCGATAGTCCCCGGTATTTGAATTTTGCAGAAGGGCAATCCTTTGAAACCCATGACAATGATCTTGTGGATCAATGGGTGAAACATTTTAGGCCCAGTGTTTTTTCAAATTGGGTGCATCGGCTTGAAACCAATTACCATTTTGTTGCGCTGACCTTAGTGATGGTGATCGGAGTGGTTTGGGGAACAGTTACCTATGTTGTGCCTACGGCATCTCTAGCAATTGCTCATACTCTTCCTGCTGAAGTCTTAGATCAGGCATCGAAAGAAACCCTGATGCTGTTAGATAAAAAAATGCTTGAACCTTCTCGCCTAAGTGAAGATCGTCAGGCATCTCTCTTGAAAAGTTTTGCCCCGGTTATTCAGCAGCACGAGCATTTGCGTATTAAAGTGGGCTTCCGTTATAGCGATATGGGGCCAAACGCCTTTGCCTTACCCAATGGGCAAATTGTCTTTACCGATGCTATCGTAAAATTGGCGAAGAATGATCAAGAACTTGTTTCTGTGCTGGCTCATGAAATTGGCCATGTGAAGTATCGGCACAGCCTTCGTAGCATGTTGCAGGGCTCGATCTTTCTCTTTGTGCTGGCCATGATCACAGGTGATGTCTCCGGTGTTGCAGACTTGGTACTGACCTTGCCGGTAGCGTTTGCGGAGCTGTCTTACTCTCGGAGCTATGAGTTGGAATCCGATAACTATGCGCGGGTTTATATGGAAAGTAACCAGATTCCTCTACATCATTTCGCCGATCTCATGCTGCGTTTCGAAACTTATGGGTTAGAGCGAATGAGAAAGGGAGCCGCTTGTGATGAGTTAGAGGATCTAGAAAAAGAGGCTTGTTTGGTCTCCGCTGAGGATGCAGCTTTTGAAGCGGCTAAAACCTCGGGGATGCCCGAAGGGCAGATAAGCAGTGATATGGCTGATGAGGGCAGTGACGGTATTCAGTGGATGCGCTACCTCTCTACCCACCCTATGACAGAAGATAGGGTCAGGGCTTTTTTGGTTGATGCCGACCTAGTTGAATCAAGTCACGCTCATAGCCAGTAGTTTAAAATATAAGGTACTCCTAATATTGTGAGATATCTCTCACATGCATGGGGGAGATCTACCACTATTTCTTTGGCATTCAAATCAGCATAATGTTTCTTGTGTTCAGGGAACCCGTAGTTGTAGTTATAAGTCACGGGGCTAAGGATGATGGAGCACAAGGAACTAGGGTTAGGAACTCTTATTTGAGGGCAGGATAGGAACGGAATTTCATGGAGAGAAGCCTTACAGGAGTAGGGCAGGGAATCACCAGGGGCGCAGGAAAGCGGGGTGTGGATTTGGAAGGCCAGGAGGCTTGCAGGAAGCACGAGGGATTGAAATATTGGCTATAGGATGAAGAATCACAGTATCTAGGTAGTACCTGTAGTTGAAAGTAGCAGGGACGAGATTTTCAGGGAGCTATGTTGTTAAAGCATAGTTAGAAAATAGCAGGAAGCAGTCGGCAAGGATGTCGTAAGCAGGAAGGCTGAGTAGCAAGGTTAGCTACGGTACGGGGAAACCTAACGTATCAGCAGGGTAAAAGGATATCGGCACAGGATTGGGCCGGATGCAAAGGAAGCGACAAGCGCATCAAATTCTAAAAAGCCGCGTACAGGCATGTATGCGGCTTTTTTCATACCTGCTCTTTGGATGATTGCCGGTGAGGTAATTGCTCCATGCTATATTTGAGTAGGTTTTCTGTCTCTATAACAGGAATTTGTGTGTGTCTGAAGAAGGTTACAGAGTAGTACTGAGTGGAGCTATTCAAGAAGGGTATGACTTAGCTCAGATACAGGCAGCATTCGCTAGCCTGTTCAATATCCCGGAGAAAAAGGCCAAGGCCTTTTTGCGAGCGGATAATGCTGTTGTTAAGAATGATATTAGTGAGGCGGATGCTCGTGAGCTGGCGTCTCAGCTAGAGGCTATCGGCATTATTCCTGAGGTGATTTCCCTCTCCGATAATTCGGAAGAATTTGAACACTGGGAGTTTCAGTTTTTTTCTGCAGAGCCGGAAACCAAAGCGATAGAGAGTACTCATCAAGAAGAAATTCGCGACGAATATAGTGAACTAGAGTCTTTTGCTTTAGTGGAACCGGATCTCTCGAAACAAGAGATGGAAAAAGAAGTGGCTTGGTTACTGGATGATATTGAGCCAGTGAATAGCGAACACAGTAATTCGGAAAAACAGTATTCTGTAGAAGAGTGCTCAGAACACGAACGCTCTGAAGACACCATCGGTGTATTGGCTGAAATGGACTCACTGGTAGAGGCTGAGTGTCAGGTTGAAGAAGAGCTTTTTGCTGAAGAGGCTCTAATAGAGGGAGGTGTTACAGAGGAAGGTCTTGAAGAAAATTTTAACGAGAAAAGCCTTGTAGAGGAAGACGAAGTTGAGGTTGATCCTTTTGAGCCCGAAGAAAAACCTGTTGATGATTTAGGGGGCGAAGCTGAAGAAAGAAGTTTCTTGTCTGAGAATTCGGAAGCAGATTTTGCCCCGCTAGCAGAGCCTGTATCTGAGCCAATATCTGAATCACCCTCTTTTTTTGATCAGCCTGTGGTGGTTGCGCCGGCGGGTGAAGATGGGCTGCAAGATAGTTTCTTTCAAGAAAATGAGCCTTCGAGAGAAGATAGTGATTCCTGCTCAGGTTTTCATCGAAAGCAATCTGTAGAACGCTACACGCTTTCCTTTATGGGAGATGGTGTAGAGTATTTCAAAATTTGGATAGTGAATCTTATTTTTTCGATTCTGTCTCTGGGGGTTTATTCCGCTTGGGCGAGCGTGAGGAATAAACAATATTTGTATCGAAATACTCGGTTAAACGATTCGCCTTTTGCGTATTTAGGGAATCCAGTTGTTATCTTGCAAAGTCGATTATTGATGGTGCTTGGCTTTCTGAGTTTTATGATCTTATCTGGCCATTCCGTATATTTTGATGCCGTGCTGTGGTTGGTCGTAATTTCCTCTATTCCCTTTGTTATTCGAAAATCCATTCAGTACAGCGAGTCTGTCACTATGTGGAAAGGGCTTAGGTTTGGCTTTGACGGTGATCTGTTAGGGGCTTATAAAGCCTTTCTCTTTTGGCCATTGGCAGCCTTGCTAACCTTAGGCTTATTAATTCCTTTGGCTCGCTATAAGCAAATCGAGTATGTGGTCTGCAATAGCTATTACGGCAATTTGCGTTTTCAGATGAAGCCCTTTCTGAAAGACTATTTCTTAATGTTCTTAAAAGCCATGGGCTTTGTATTGGTTGGTGGTGCTATTTCTTATGGTGTAGTTTTGGTTTTATCGCCATCTCTAGGATCATTTTTATTGATGGCGGCGTATTTCGGAGGTTTTGTGTTTTACTCCGTGAGAGCCGTTAATATGATGTATAACCATGTGGCTCTTTGTGAGGGAGAGGTGACCTTCGAGGCGAACTATCAGGATGTGGCCTTTGCTGAAAAGTTTTTATTAAATACCTTATTTACCTTTTTTTCTCTCGGGTTTTATTACCCTTGGGCAATCATACATCGGCTACAGTATCAGACTGAGCATTTAGTGCTGGTAAGTGAGCGAGAGTTGGGTGAAATGCCAGTGGCTGAACATGAAAAATTTCTTGCTTTGGTGGAAAAGCAAAAGCAGATGATACCCCTTGAGCGCGTTATTTATGGTGTGGTTTCTCTTGTGGGACGAAAAAACAAAACAGCCTATAAATAAGACTGCAGCGCGCTAGTTCTTTTCTTCACGCTCACCTATACCGATTCTATTTCTGCTTGTGTTAAAGGGCGGTACTCTCCGGGTTCTAACTCAGGATCCAGTTCGATGGCTCCAATAGCCTCTCGGTGTAATTCTTCTACTCGATTGCCTGTTGCGGCAAACATGCGTTTTACCTGGTGGTATTTTCCCTCACTAATGGTCAGTCGAGCTTCGTTACTGTAGATGATTTCCAGTGAGGCAGGTTTGGTGGAATTTCTTTCCCCTTCTAGCAATATCCCTTTTGCAAACTTGTCCACTGCATTAGGGTCGATATCATTGGCAGTGAGAGCGTAGTAACGTTTACTGCAATCGTGTTTTGGAGAAGTAATGCGATGAAGCCACTGGCCATCATCGGTGATCAATAAGAGCCCCGTAGTGTCGATATCTAATCGACCAACAATTCGTAATTTATCTTTTAATGGCTCGTCAATTAATTCCATGACAGTTGCATGATTGCCATCTTTTAATGCGGAAACATATCCCACGGGTTTATTGAGCATAAAATACCGGGGTGCAGGAGTTTGTACTGGTTCTCCATCTAATAGTACTTCGTCATAGTCTTGCACATGATAAGCGGGATCTTTAGCTTCATCTCGGTTAATGGTGATAGCCCCAGCTTTTAAAAGTTTTTTTACATTGCTGCGAGAAATACCTGTGCTGTTACTAATGAATTTATCCAGTCGCATAGGAAGAGCTGCCTTATTTAAGTGTTGGCGGTCTGAAGTTAACCGCAGCGGCAGCCAGTACGAATGTGGTGCCGAGTATAAAAGGTAGACTAGGGGCTTCTTGCCAAAGTAGCCAGCCCAGTAAGCCCCCAAAAACAATCGTGAAATAACTAAACGGAGCTAGTGCAGCGGCAGGCCCATAGCTGTAGCCCTTTGACATAAGCCACTGCGCCAAGGTGGTCACTAAACCGATGCCAACCAGGAGTGTGAGATCGTAAAGACTGAGCTGAGGGATACCGCTAAATTGTTTGATATCTGTCCCCAAGCTCACAGCAATGGAAAGCAAAGTCCCAATGGCGGTAAAGAAAAAGACCGTTCGAATGGGTGGGTCAGTGATGGAGAGCCTTCGTACACTGACAAAAGCGAGTGCACCAAAAAATGTAGAAAGTAGCCCTACAAAGTGAGCGTGAGACAGTTCAGTTCGCTCCGGATTCGCCAGTAGTAGTAATCCTGCAAGCCCTAATAGGGCGGAATAGATCGCCTTCGTGTTTAGTGTTTCTTGCAGTAAGACTTTCGCCAGCAAGGGTACAAAAACCGGTGAGGCGTAAATAAATAACACCGCTTCAGCTAGAGGGATATGGGCCAGGGTGTAGAAGTAGCAGTACATGGCACTAAAACCAAATAACCCTCGAGCTATATGCCAGCGCCAGGCTTGAGATTGAAATAAGAGCTGGTTCGTCGGGCGAGAGTCTCCGTGAATCACCGGTAGTAGAAAAGCAATGCCAATGAGATAGCGGAAAAATACCGTGATGCTGTGATCTACGGTTTCAGAGGCTTCTCGTACCATGGCGGCACCCAGCGCAAAAAAGACAGCCATGGCGAGCATAAATAATGCGCCTATCACAAGAGACGATTGAGTGCTGGCTTTAGGTAGATTCATGGTTACGTCATGGCTATCTCTTCAGAGATGGCAGGGGAATGTTAGAGGTGGAAGCATGCAGTGCATCTTAGTTCATGCGGCGGTATAGTGAGGCCATTATATCCTTCCTATGAGTACATGGCGAAGCACCTAAAATATAAATACCTAATAAATAGCTACATAGCTAAGACGGGTGGCCTACATGCAAATTGATTTTTCTGAATTATCCGGCAATCGAATTTATCGTTTGATGACGCAGGTGATTGTTCCAAGGCCTGTGGCGTGGGTGCTCACAAAAAATAGTGATGATGTCTCGGCGAATGTGTCTGCAAATCAAGATGCTTTCAGTAAAGATGCTTTTAATCTAGCGCCATTTTCCTATTTTAATGCGGTCTGTAGTGCGCCGCCTTTAGTGATGTTTTCTATTGGGAAAAAGCCAGATGGTAGCCGAAAGGATACGGCTGTGAATGTTGCTGAACGCAAGAAAATGGTGATTCATATTCCCTCTATAGAGCAGGCTCACTTGGTGACAGAAACCTCTCGCAGTTTGCCTTGGGGGCAGTCAGAGTTGTCTAGTGTGGATTGCTCGCTCGTAGAGTTCGACGGTTTTTCACTTCCCCGTTTGGAAAATGCGCCTGTTGCTATGGGTTGTGAATTGTTTGAAATTAAAGAGTTGGGGACAACGCCGCAGCAGCTCATTTTTGCGGAGATTAAAACCCTTTATATTTCCGATGCTGTCGCGCAACAAAATGAAAAAGGATTCGTGAGTGTTGATGCTCAAAAGTTAAACCCAATTATGCGCTTAGGTGGGGATGATTATGGTATGTTAGGAGGGGGCGAAACGGTACCCAGGCCGGTATAAGTGAAGCGTTTTTTAGCTTTAACCAATACTGAATAACTTTTGGTTGTAGTCTTTAATCCAGATTAGCAGTTCATCAATATCCATGGCTTTTTCGAAATAGTAACCTTGGGCTTTGTCGCAGCCCAGGGTTTGTAATTCATTCAGAATTTCCACGTTCTCAACGCCTTCCGCGACCACTTCTAACCCTAAGTTGTGCCCCAGCTTAATCACCGAATCCACAATAATACGATCTTGTGGGTTGCTGAGCATATTGCGTACAAAGGTGAAGTCTACTTTTAGAATGTCGACCGGGAAGTTACGTAGATAAGCCAGGGATGAGTAACCGGTACCGAAATCGTCGATGGATAAATACACGCCGAGCTTTTTCAGTTTTTCCAGCAGCATCAGCACGTAATCCGGATTGCTCATCAGTGCGCTTTCAGTAAGCTCCAATTCCAGCATGGCGGGCGGTAAGTTGTTCGCTCTGAGAATAGACTCAATAAAGGTAATAAATTTCGCGTGAGTCATATTGCTGCCGGAAATATTCACCGCTACAGGGATTTTTCCTAAGGACTGCCAGCTTTTGCAATCCAATAGCGCTCTTCGTAAAACAAATTGCGTAAGTGTTTGAATAATATTGGTGGTTTCCGCGGCGGGAATAAATTCTCCGGGAGGAATATAACCATGAGTGGGGTGATACCAGCGCAGTAGTGCTTCCATCCCAACAATGCGGCGGCTTTTAATATCAATTTTCGGCTGATAGTGCACAGAGAGGTGGTCGTTTTCCAGAGCCATGCGCAGCTCCGACATTAGGCGTAGCTGGCGGCTATCTTGCTGGTCTTTCTCTGGGGTGAATACGGCAAATGGCTGACGCTCCTTCTTGGAGCGATACATGGCGGTATCTGCACTACGCATTAACCCCTGAACATCAATGGCGTTATCTGGATAAGCGCAAATACCAATACTGCTGCCGATATGCACGATTACACCATCGAGGTCTGCGGCTTTGTTAATGGTAGCGGACGTTTTGTTTGCCAGAACTTTTGTTTCTACAGGGGTGAATGTACCGCACACCGCAATGGCAAATTCATCGCCCCCTAACCGAGCGACGATACCTTCCATGTTTAAGCCGTCGAGTAAATCTTTTAACCGGGGGCCGAGTTTTTGTAATAACAAATCGCCGCTGTGATGCCCAAGGTTGTCGTTAATTTCTTTGAATAAATCCAGATCGATCAGCATCAATGTAAAAGGCTTTTCGATTTTTAAATATTCTTCCAAAGCTTCGTAAAGTTTTTTCCGGTTAGGTAATCCGGTGAGTAGATCGTGCCTGGCTTGGTATTCAATTTCTTGCAGGTATTGGGCTTCTACACTGGTGTCGCGGAACGATGCCCAAATTTCTACTAGGTGATCACTCTCTACCATGCCTTGGCAGTTGGCGTTAAAGCGAAAGGTGCGGCCGGTATCAGCATTTACAAAATGCCACTCGCTGGGAGCTAGCTGGCAGTGTTGCTCAACGAAGGCTTCAACAATGGTGCTAAAAATTTGTTTTTCCAGCGGGTTAACGAGCACGGTTTCGTCATCGAAAGAGCTGCTACTGCGCTCTTGGTAACTCACCCAGTCGGCGTAGGCGTCATTCACGTCTGCATACACCATATGTTTCACTAAATAAGCAACTTGGTCCGCCGGACTTAAGTTCATAGGCATGGGAGGTGAAACTGCAATCCGTGCCATAGGATAAAAGCTGTTGGAAACAAAGCGGCGGTAGCGCTGCGCTAGCTGAGTAAATTCTTCTTGTTGCTTGATGGCCGCAGAGACATCCGTAAACGATGCCCACAGTCCGCAGAAATTATGTTCGTCTTCCAGAATGGCTGCTGCGTTGTATACCCCGTAGACATCCTTTCCTTCTCGGTTGGGGCGCTGTAGTAGGGCCTGGTCGAAGGCAAAACCACTATCCACATAGAGGGTCATTCGCTCACGATAGCCGTCTTCTCCCACCAGGTCCTTGGCGTTCATGCCAACGACTTCTTTGTGGTGTTTATAGCCGTAACTTTGTGCAAAAGTATCGTTACAAAGTCCAATATAGTTGTGCTCAACCAAGTGCTCGATAATTTGATCGCGAGGGTTGCGGATATCGATAGGCGGCACCGTATCAACGCGCACCATGGCATCGACAGCATAGGTGAGAAGTGCTTCGAAGTTTTTCTTTAACTCGGAAAGCTCTGTGCTCAATGCTTCTGTGGGCTTGTTGTTGGTGTTTTTATCGGTGTTACTACCTGGCTGCACGGCTAGAAGGTCTCAATATAGCTGAGGGGAGATAATAACAAATTCCCCATGCTTTGGCTGCCAAGGCTTTGAGGGAGCTTTTAGGTGAAAAGGATTGAAGGCCCGGGAGGCGGGCCTTCTGGAGGATATTCGCGCCACCAATAGGGCGAATTAGTGAATTAGACTGTTTAGCTGGTAAAAAACAGTAGGTTAGGGAAGTTCCCGCACCTGGATAGCATCTACGCCAAAGCCACTCAGGGTGTCGGAAATCACGACCACCTGATCTCCAGATTTGAAATCACCATTTTGCTTTAGAGCTGCAAAGGCGTGATCTAGGGTTTTCTCTGGATCATTACTGAAAGTGATTTTATGGCAGGCTACGTTGCGGTTCAGTGCCATCTGGCGGCGGGTGCGGCCATCGTTAGTAAAGGCGTGAATGGCGGAATGCTGAGGGTGGCAGTTAGTGACGTAATTCGCCATACGGCCACGACGGGTGATGACAATGATAGCCCTTGCTGGCAGTGACTCTGCTAAATGTACCGTACTGGCTGCGAGATTTTGTTTTTGATGATTAATCTCCAGGTCATCGGTGAAGTTTAAGCCTCGATGACGTTCGATGGAGGTGGCAATACGGGCGAGGTTTTCTACACACTTGATGGGATACTTACCCACAGTGGTTTCACCAGAGAGCATAATCGCATCCGCTTCTTCATAAACCGCATTCGCAACGTCGGTTACCTCGGCGCGGGTGGGCATGGGGTTGTCGATCATGGATTCCAGTAAGTGAGTTGCCACAATCACACGCTTGCCCCGCTGGGCACACTTGCGAACGATGCTGCGCTGAATATTTGGCAGCTCCCAAAAATCCACTTCCACACCCAAATCGCCTCGGGCCACCATAATGCCGTCGGCGGCTTCGATAATCTCATCGATATTGCGCATGCCTTCTTGGTCTTCAATTTTTGCGATGACTTTGGTTTTACCCGCTTTTTCATCGAGGATTTCGTTGAGCTGTTCAATGTCACTGGCTTCGCGCACAAAAGACAGGGCGATGTAATCCACATCCATCTCTTTGGCGAACTCAATGTCTTTGCGATCTTTTTCAGTAATGGCTGGCAGATTTACACGAATACCAGGCAGGTTTACGTGGCGCTTACTTTTTAATACACCACCATCGATCACTTTACACTGCATCACGCGGTGATCTTTCGCCATGATTTCTAAATTGATCAAGCCGTTATCCACAGTAAGCTTGTCACCCACGCTCATGTCGGTGATTAAATCTTCATAGTTCACCATCAGTGAATGCTCTTCCACATCCTCTGCGCCCCGAGCGACAACTGAAATCATATCGCCTTCTTTTAAGTCCAGGTTGCTATCCATTTCACCGGTGCGAATTTCTGGCCCTTGGGTGTCTAACAAGATGGCAACAGGATGGGCTAATTTTGTATTCAGGGTTTGAATGCGTTTAATGACTTCTGCGTGAGACTCATGGGAACCATGAGACATATTTAGGCGAGCCACGTTCATGCCAGTTTCTGCCAGTTTCTCCAGCATTTCGTAGGATTCCGTGACAGGGCCAATGGTGCAGATGATTTTGGTTTTACGCATAGCGGGCTATCTTTTTTTGGAGGTGTGTATCACCTTAGTCTATCACTACTGCATTTTTTTTTGCTTGGGTTTTCTTTTTGTTTTTAGGGGGAGGCTTAGAGGGTTGTTTTCTTCTCTCTTCATTTTCTTTGAGCAGCAAAGAAAACGAAGCAAAGGCCGCTCCTGCGCATCCATGCGCCCGCGGTATTAGTGGATCCCTTCACGTCAAACCACCCCAAATGTGTTGCTCTTCGGGAGCCTTCGCTACAAGCAATTTTTTAGGGTCGTCAGGATGGGCCTTCCATGGTCCAGTCTGACTAAAACGCGCGTCCTGCGCGTTTTCCCCTAAAAAACCACTCTCACTCAGCAACACATAAGGGGCGTTCCCTTCGAAAGGCACCTGAATAAAATCTTGATTTATTAACTTCGAACTTTAGGAAGCCTCGTTTTTTAGTAGCTTGGGAAATATAAAACTTGTCGGAGGCATGCTCCCCTTGGCCACTGCTGAACGGAAAGTGAATTTTTGCGGTCAAGTGCGCAGGACGCGCACTTGAGTCAGGCTGCGCCATGGAGGGCGCATCCTGACGACCGGGGAAATTTACTTGGAGTGAAGGGACCCGTAGGGCAGTGGGTTGGGGCAGTTTCTTTTGCTTCGTTTTCTTTGCTGTTCAAAGAAAATGAAGGGAGAAAAAATCCTATCTAGGGGGCTGAGCAAACACCAGCAAATGGTGCGAATAAGGCCAAGAAGGGGTAAAGGGGAATCCAATTCCCCATTTGAAGCCAAGCCCCCCATTTGGTATAAGCCTTCATCAAATATAAAAACCAGCCCGCTGGTTAATCTCTATACAGCCCGTAAAAGCTGTTAGCCAAAATAGAAGTACCTATCTATGACCACAGATCTCCTTGTACCGGCGGATGAAGCTATCCCGTTGAGCCAGTTTACCGAGAAGGCTTACTTGGATTACTCCATGTACGTGATTCTCGATCGTGCACTCCCCCATGTGGGAGACGGCCTTAAGCCGGTGCAGCGTCGCATTGTGTACGCCATGAGCGAGCTGGGTTTGAAGGCCAGCGCCAAATATAAGAAATCGGCTCGTACCGTGGGTGATGTGATCGGTAAATTCCACCCGCACGGTGATTCTGCCGCCTACGAAGCCATGGTGTTGATGGCGCAGCCATTTTCCTACCGCTATCCACTGGTGGATGGTCAGGGTAACTGGGGTTCTGCGGACGACCCGAAATCCTTCGCGGCAATGCGTTACACCGAATCCCGCTTGGCCAAATATGCGGAAGTACTACTGAGTGAGCTGGGGCAGGGTACGGTTAATTGGACTCCCAATTTTGACGGCACTATGGACGAGCCTGAAGTATTGCCAGCACGTGTCCCTAACGTATTGCTAAATGGTGGTACCGGCATCGCTGTGGGCATGGCTACAGACATTCCACCACACAACCTGCGGGAAGTGGTCACTGCTGCAGTGCATGTGTTAGAAAACCCCAAAGCGACTGTAGAAGACGTTTGCGAGATTCTACCAGCGCCGGACTTCCCAACGGATGCGGAAATTATTACGCCGAAAGAAGACTTACTGAAGGTGTATGAGACCGGTCGCGGCTCCGTAAAAATGCGCGCCCTGTGGAATACTGAAAACGGCGATGTGGTGATTACGGCGCTGCCTTATCAGGTATCGGGTAACAAAATTCTCGAGCAGATTGCCGCGCAAATGCAGGCGAAGAAACTGCCTATGGTGGCGGACCTTCGGGATGAATCGGACCACGAAAATCCAACGCGCTTTGTGATTGTGCCCCGCTCCAACCGTATCGACGTTGAGCAGTTGATGAGCCACCTGTTTGCTACCACCGATTTAGAGCGTTCTTACCGTATTAATATGAACGTGATCGGTATCGACGGTTTGCCGGGCGTGAAGCCCATTAATACGCTGTTAAAAGAGTGGATCACCTTCCGTACCGATACGGTACGTCGTCGCTTGGAATACCGTTTGGGTAAAGTTGAGAAGCGTCTGCACCTCTTAGATGGTTTGTTGATTGCCTTCCTCAATATCGACGAAGTGATTCATATTATCCGTACTGAAGAAAACCCGAAAGAAAAGCTGATGGAGCGCTTTGGTCTTACGGATGTTCAGGCGGATTACATTCTCGATACCAAGTTACGCCAGTTAGCGCGATTGGAAGAAATGAAAATCCGCTCCGAGCAATCGGACTTGGAGAAAGAGCGTGACGAATTACAAACCCTATTGGGTTCCGAACGCCGCCTGAAAACCCTGGTGAAAAAAGAGATGCTGGCTGCGGCGGAAGAATACGGCGATGACCGTCGTTCGCCATTAGTCGCTCGTGAAGAGGCTCAGGCGCTATCTGAAACCGACTTGCTATCCAGCGACCCCATTACCGTGGTGATGTCTGAAAAAGGCTGGGTTCGTGCAGCCAAGGGTCACGAAGTTGATCCTAGCTCTCTGAACTTTAAATCTGGCGATGGTTATAAGTTTTCTGCTCGTGGCAAGAGTAATCAAAACGTCCTGTTACTGGATTCCACTGGCCGCAGCTATGCCATTGCGGCCCACACCTTGCCGTCAGCACGGGGCCAGGGTGAGCCTGTCACAGGCCGCTTGAACGCTCCCAGTGGCGCTACCTTTGAAGGCGTGTTGATGGGCGGCGACAGCGATAAGCTGCTAGTGGCATCTGATGCTGGCTACGGCTTTGTGGCTAAGTTGGGTGATCTCTACACTAAGAACCGCTCCGGTAAGGCCTTATTAACGCTGCCGAAAGGTGGCCGCGTGATGCCGCCACAAGCCATTCCGTTCCAAGAGGATGACATGGTGGTAGCTGTGAGTAACGAAGGCCGTATGTTGGTGTTCCCAATTTCCGAGCTGCCAGAGTTGGCGCGGGGTAAGGGTAATAAGATCATGAATATCCCTTCTGCTCGTGTGCAGGCCCGCGAGGAATACCTTATTGGCTTATGTGTGATGGGAGCTGGTCGAGAATTGAAAATCTATGCCGGCAAGCGCCATCTAGGTATGAAGCCTGCTGATCTCGAGCACTACCTCGGTGAGCGTGGCCGCCGTGGGAATAAACTCCCTCGCGGTTTCCAGAAGGTTGACCGGGTTGAGGTGGAGTTTAAGTAAGCCACTTCACTCTGGTTGCCTCTGTGTTGCGGCGTGCGGTGCCGGTGTGTGGCACTTAGTACGCCAGCACATAAACACGCCATATTTATAAAGAAAACAGCCCTTAAATGACACGAAATTCACGAAACTCAGGATTGTTGATTTGCGCGCCGTCAATTAAACGCCGTAGAATAGACGACCGGCGACAAACGGTAGACGCAGGGTGTGTCTAAAAGACCGTTAAAGCGACTAGAATATAAGAATAATGAAAACTGGCGTCAGGCAAATATGGGAGAGACCTGTTTATGTCGGAAGATTCTGAAAAACGCGGTACACAACGTATGGAAACACGGGTTCGAATCCGTGTATGCCACGATCGTGTTGGCGAAGTCATGACTTACACCCGTGATATCTCTGAAGACGGGGTCTATATTCTCGCTCAGAACCTGCCTCTAGATGTGGGCGATATCGTTACCGGTCAAGTTCAAGATTTACCTATGGAAGCCCCAGAAGTAGCCATGCGCATTGTGCGAGTGGAAGAGTTTGGTATGGGCTTGAAATACGTCAATGGCGATGCAGCCAATGATGGGGCTTAGGGCGCAGTCCTAACACTATCTAGGAGCATTCAGGAGTATGTTGATGGCAACCGAAAGCTGCGCCGCCAGCTGGCAGAAAACCTTCGAGAGCTACCCGCCTTTTGAGCGGTTGGTGGCCTTGGGGTGGTTGCTACAAAACCCTGAAGCCCGACCTGCCGATTACCGTTTGGAAGATGCTCTCGCTTGCGACTATCAGTCTGCACTAAAGAGCTGGTCGAAAGATTATCTGCGTAATGCACTGCAAACTGCGGGTGTGTTTGGGGTGATAAATTATGACAAGACTGGCGAAATTCCCGGTTCGGAAAATATTCTCGGTAACCTCGGATTATCTTACCCCGCCTGGATCGCTTTTTATTTGTGGTTTGCTCACGACGACAGCGTAAGCTGGCGAGAAAACTCTCGTACCCGTTTGGTAAATGACATCGGCGTGCTTTATGAAACTGGCGGCAAAGGAAAACTGTTTGGCCGTTTTCGTCTGACTGTGCTGCCTGCGGTAAACGACGAAGTGGTATCCATTTTTGACGATACCCAGCGTATTCGTTTCACTCTTCCAGGTTCTTGTTCTGGGCTATTCGAAGCTTCTACCCCGGTGGAAGAACTATTCGACCGTGCTCACATTGTAGTTCGCGATCGCGGAAACAAAGAAGGCCTTAAAGGCATTGTCGAAGAGCAAGATAAACACCACGCTATTCCCAATACGCTGGTTATTTCTATTTCAGAAACTGTGCTAAAAGCGGTTAATGGTAGTGGTTCAACTCTGGCGTCTATGGGGTAATAATTGGGTAGACGGTAGACGGTAGACGGTAGACGGTAGACGGTAGACGGTAGACGGTAGACGGTAGACGGTAGACGGTAGATGGTAGACGGTAGACGTTAGACGTTAGACGTATCCAAAAATATCGTCATTCCCATGTATGCCTACAGGGGTGTAGGTAGTAGAGCGACTCAGGATGCCAAAGCCGAGGTGGGAGTCGTAAGACCAGCAAAGCTCATCGATCATCTCCATAGGTCGGCCTTTAGGCCGACACCCTACTGGAATCCACAGCGGTTTATTAGTATGTTAAGCCCCAGGTAATTTCCAGAAGGTAAAAATTGTGCAGTACTTCAGAATCGCTAGCCTTTTAGAAGGCCTTTCCTATTTAGTTATTTTAAGTGTATCGATAGGTCTTATCAGTCGTGAGTTTGTGTATGCGTTAGGCATGGCTCATGGTGTTTTATTTCTTGCCTATCTCGTTCTCTCTTTACAGATATCACATAAGCAAGGTTGGCCGGTGATTGTGTGGTTGTTGGTGTTTTTTGCAGCAATTGTGCCTTTTGCCTTTATTTTGGTAGAGGTTTTTATTCGACGAGAATTGGCAAAAAGTGAGGTGGCGGCTGAGGCTGTGTAGCCGAGTTTCGAAAGCTACTCTTGTGTTTTGTAGTGATAATGTCGGCCTAAAGGCCGACCTACAATGATTATTTCGAAAGTAAAATTCTGGGGGTTTTCGATTTTTTTGCACTGGACTCCAGCGTTCGCTGGAGTGACGATATTAACGTCTAACGTCTAACGTCTAACGTCTAACGTCTAACGTCTAACGTCTAACGTCTTTCCAATTAATCCTTCACTGGAAACAGCGTTAGCTGTTTTTCAAATGGCAATGCATTCAGAGTGATATTCAAATTCGCCGCATTCTTTTTTGCACGATTGCCATGGCCAATGGTGAGGAACTTGGTTTCAGCGCCGGCAGTATCCAAAGTGACTTGTACAGTATAAGCATCAAAGGGTAGTGGTTCGGGCTGTTTGTTTTGGGCAAACAAAATCATACGGTTGCCGAGGGGCATAGCATCTAATTCAATATGAATGACTTCATTGTTTTGGTTGTAGCGAGCGCGGCCTAGAGACTGCCAGGTGGTTTTTTTATCCGTGCCGGCTTCGATGGGGGCTGATACGTTGAAGTCGTAGGTGGTCATTCTGGCGGTGCCTTTTCACTGGGTAATTTACTGAGTAACTCAGTGTTCCTTTGAGTTCCCTATTTTGGAGGCCCCTAAAAGACATTTGGGGCTGGACGTTTGATTATAATCAACATCCAACCCCAAAGGTACTTTCCAAATTTTACAGGCTGTAAGACGTGTTGATCTTAGCCTTGTGGAACCCCTTGTGAGGATTCCCGCTTACCATTCCGTTGTTTTTAAAATTCCATCTCTGGAACAACGTCTGGTACAACTAGTTCGCCAGCAGTTAGCTTAATGATCTCGTCAACGCTAACGCCAGGGGCGCGTTCTTTCAGCCAGAACTTGCCGTCGGCAATTTCGATGTAAGCCAAGTCAGTCACAACCTTCTTAATGCAGCCTGCGCCAGTCAGGGGCAGAGAGCATTTGGTTAGCAGCTTTGATTCGCCATGCTTAGATGCGTGAGTCATGGTTACGATGATATTGTCAGCACCGGCTACCAAGTCCATTGCGCCACCCATCCCTTTGATAAGCTTGCCGGGGATCATGTAAGAAGCGATGTTACCTTCAACGTCTACTTCGAAGGCGCCCAGTACAGTCAGGTCAACGTGGCCGCCACGGATCATGGCGAAAGACTCTGCAGAAGAGAAGATAGAAGCGCCAGTGGCAGCAGTAACGGTTTGCTTGCCGGCATTGATCATGTCGGCGTCAACTTCGGCTTCGGTAGGGAACTGACCCATGCCTAGCAGGCCGTTTTCAGATTGCAGCATTACTTCCATGCCTTCTGGAACGTAGTTCGCAACCAGAGTAGGAATACCAATGCCTAGGTTTACGTAGTAGCCGTCTTGAAGTTCGCGGGCTACGCGCTGTGCTAATTGTTCGCGTGTTAAAGCCATGTGATTAACCCTCCCGTACAGTGCGCTGTTCGATGCGCTTCTCAAAAGTGCCCTGAATCAGGCGGTCAACATAGATACCTGGAGTGTGAATCTCGCTTGGCGCAATCTCACCTGGCTCTACGATTTCTTCCACTTCCATGACAGTGATCTTGCCAGCAGTGGCAGCACCTGGGTTGAAGTTCATGGCAGTGTTGCGGTAGATGGCGTTACCGTAGCGGTCGGCTTTCCACGCTTTAACAATGGCGAAGTCACCTTTGATGGATTCTTCCAAAACGTACTTGCGGCCGTCGTATTCTTTAACGTCTTTGCCTTCAGCAACGGCAGTACCGTAACCAGTGGCAGTGTAGAAGGCAGGGATGCCAGCGCCAGCAGCGCGCATTTTTTCTGCCAGGGTACCTTGTGGAGTCAATTCAACTTCCAAAGAGCCGTCCATCATTTGCTCCATGAACAGCTTGTTCTCACCAACGTAAGAGGCAACCATTTTCTTGATTTGGCGGTCTTCCAGCAGTACGCCCAAGCCAAAGCCGTCAACACCGGCGTTGTTGGAAACAACGGTGAGGCCTTTGGTGCCTTTACGCTTGATCTCGGTGATCAGGTTTTCGGGGATACCGCACAGGCCAAAACCGCCTGCAATAATGGTCATGTCGTCTTCTAGGCCAGCCATTGCTTCTTCATAGCTACCTACGACTTTGTCGAAACCGGACATAGGCTTCTCCTCTTAAGTCTTTTTTGTGATGGAATTTTTAGGGTGACAAAGGGTGGATGAAATGCTTATATAAGGCAAGTTTAAAAAATTGAACAATTGATAAATTATTTAAATAAATGGCGTGAGGCTACACCTGATAAGGGGTGTGGGGGCAGTATGGCGAGTGATGATCATCAAGAAGCTGATCAAAGGGAGAATGAAGGCTCAGGAGGTAGGTCAGGAAAAGGCATAGAGCAATCTTCTGGGGCTGAAGCTCACTCTCTGGCCTTTGATAATGACGAGGCCATTAAAGCCGCGGGGCTCAGTGTTACCATCAAGCAGTTGCGAGCTTTTGTGGCGGTGGCGCGCACCCGTAGCTTTGCGGAAGCCAGTGAACAGGTACACTTGAGTCAGCCGGCATTAAGTATTGCCATTAAGAACTTGGAAGAAATTGTGGGTGGGCGCTTGTTGTCCCGTACAACTCGCAGCCTATCGCTCACGCCTGAAGGTGAGGCTTTCCTGCCAGTCGCTCAGCGCTTGTTGCGGGACTGGAGCGGCGCCATTGGGGATTTGCATCAGCGCTTTGCCTTGCAGCGTGGTCGCTTGGCGATTGCGGCCATGCCTTCCTATGCGGGTACAGAGCTACCGCGAGTTTTCGCCCGTTTTACCCGTCGGCACCCTTCTATCAATATCACCCTTCACGACGTAATTGCCGAAGATGTGCTGGAAATGGTGCGCTCCGGCCGTGCAGAAATTGGCCTCACTTTCGATCCGGGTAGTTCCGATGACTTGGTGTTCGAGCCACTGTTTAGCGACTCTTTCGTGGCGGCTTTGCCTCAGGGGCATAACCTATTGGAAAAGCCTGAGGTGAGTTGGACGGAGTTAATCGAATCTCCCTTTATTGCACTGCAGCTGCCTTCCAGTGTTCGCTTATTGCTGGACAGGCATTTGGCCCGGGAGAAGCTGTCTTTGCCTGTGGGCTTGGAAGCCAATCAGATTGTGACTTTAAATCGGATGGTGGCTGAAGGTTTGGGGGTGAGTGCCGTTCCCGCACTGTGCAAGCAGCAAATGGTGGAAATGGGGGTTGAGCATAGGCCTTTGATTTCTCCTGAAATCACTCGGAGTGTGGGTATACTCACTCGTAAACGTCATCCCTTATCCCGGGTCGGGGAAGAAATGGTGTCGGTATTGCGGGAGTATTATGGGGTGGCTTCCTAAATAGTGTCATTCTGAGTGAATGCGAAGGATCTCATGCAGCATACTCGATTTTCATAGAGATCGTGAGCTTAGTTGCTCTGGCGAGTAGCTACGCTCAGGATGACAGAATATTTAAAAATCAAACTATGCCCTTATATAGAACAACTTAACTCTTTATAAAGTGAACCCATTATGTGGATCGGAAAACTCCTTGGCGGCCTGATCGGCTTTGCCACTTTTAATATCTTCGGTGCCATTATCGGTGTGATTATCGGGAATATGTTCGACAAGGGGTTGTCTGGTACCTTCCAGGTTTTTTCTCCTGATGGGCTTGCTCGTCGCCAGAAAGTCTTCTTCGAAACCACATTTACCTTGATGGGGATGATTGCTAAAAGCGATGGCCGTATCTCCGAAGAAGAAATTGCCCATACCGAAAATTACATGACGCAACTGGGTTTAACCCCGGAGCATCGTCGCGAAGCCATTAGTTTGTTTAAAACGGGTGCCAATGCCGATTTAGAGAGCCTACTAAAAGAATTCAATGAGGTTTGTATTCAGGCCAATGTAAAACAAATGCTCTTAGTGCATTTGGTGGGAATTTCTCTGGCGGATGGAGTGTTTGATCCTGCAGAAGAAAATCTCTTGCGCCAAATAGCCCAAAGTTTAGGTTTTGATGGTCGAAGCTTCGAGCACCTAGTACAGATGATTCGCAACCAAAGCCATTTTCATCAGCAGGGTGGAAGTTACAATGCCAGTTCAAAAGACGATTTACAGGCAGCTTACGAAGCGCTTGGTGTAACGGAAACCGCCACCGATGCAGAAATTAAAAAGGCTTACCGCAAATTAATGAGTCAATACCATCCAGATAAACTGATGGGGCAGGGTGTTCCTGAGGATATGATTAAGGTGGCTACTGAACGATCTCAGGAAGTACAAACGGCTTATGACTTGATTAAAAAAAGTCGAGGAAATAAATAAACATTGTCACCCTGAGTGGAATGAAGGATCTTCTGCCGCCGTTGCTCGCCTCTAGATATTTTGAGTGTTATTTTTCAGAGGTGTTCTAGCTTTTCTCTCATGATTTAGTGCCATTTACGGAGCTTAGGAACTGTAATAGAGTCCTTCAATTCTCAGTTATCCAATTTCAGCCTGCGAATCAAAGGGAGTGTGATCCATGCTGCAGGCAAGTCGTTTAAAAGCTACCGAAGGCCAACTTACCACCATTGCCGGAGAATCTGCAGGTCGCCGGGTACTCTGCTCCAACTCTTCCCTGTCAAAGTTTAATGAATTAGTCGCACTCGCCAATAAAGGTAACTATTGGGCGGGACTGGTGGTGAAAGGCATAAAAGGCCTCACTTCTGGTTATCTGAATATGGATAACGTCTATATTCAAAAAGAGAAAAATCTTATCAGTGGCGAAGGCGTATTCTACGTGGTGCTGCCGGGTGTGACAGCTACTATTGAATCACGGCAAGATAGTTCCTTTGTGCTTACCGATATCAAGGCTGATGCTAACTATATTCAGATGCAGAAGGATAAGGCCAGGCCGGGGTTGTGGAAAATTAATAAAAATTTAGATCAAGATGCCAAGCTACATAAGAACTGTGAGATTTGGCGTGAAAAAAATCGTCCAGTGGTGATCTCCGACCGCTCTCCCGATGATCCTGTAGATATTGCACGTAAGATGGTGGATGACCTTACCAGCTTGGATACAACCATTGATCGCATGGTGAAATCCTCCGGTTTTGACTTACACCATACACCGGGGGATGGTGGAATTGTTGGGCTAAAGCCTATTCGAAAGGCTTTTGGCAAGCAAAAAGACATTAATGAATCGGCTCTGCTGTTGGCTAACACCATGTATCGGGCACGCAATATTGAGGGCGTGCTGTGGTTTTCCGATTGGGGCGGTTCGGCCATATTGACGCGGGCTTTAGATATATTGCAGAGCGAGAATAAGAGCAGCTTTAAAAATCATGCGGTGTTTTTAAATCGCCCCACCACAAACAGTACCAGGGCCTTGGCGCTTGCTGAAAGATTGGAGCTTTCACTGGCTGGTAAAGAAGGTACGCGCACTGGCTTGCGCCCCAGTGAGTTGAGAGGTAATCATATTAATGCCGATGTCACGTGGCAGAGTGCCGGCAAGGCGGGATTGTTTGGCTTAAGTGCATCCGGTGCGTATTTTGGTGTAGTAGGTGCGAGCTTGGGTGTCGCTCAGATCGTTGGTTTGGGTGGAGCACTAGCTGGCGTGGTAAAGATTATTAAAGATGGCAAGAAAAACTTTTCTGGCAAAAAATACCGATAAGAGAACCGAAGTATGTTTCATGTTCCTTTTAGATTGCGCGAACCGAAGGGACTAGTTGTCCCTAAAGGCCCAAATTTTAAGCGTGCCCGCAAGCTCACAAGAACCTTGGGTGGGACATTGTTGAGCTTTACGCTGCCTAAACATAGCGCTATACGCTCTAACGACAAGCCCGTAATTCCTTCTAAAGAATATCGGCCCATTTATCGCGAAGCGTTTAGTCCAGAAGATTTCGAGCGCGGATTGACGGATCACTGGAGAAAGGCAGAGTACCTTTATCACTCTTGGGCGTTTAATGGTCCGTGGTTTACCGGTGCGGTTGCGGAGCTAGAATGCCGCATGAGTATTATCAAGGTGATTAACTACCCTGATGGAATGTCATTATTTCATCCTAGGGCTTTAGAGGCAGTGATTGGCGATTACATAACCTTTATGCAAGGGGATCATTTAGATTTTACTCGTCAATACGTGCAAGAATTTGAGGCTCCTTTGAATTGGCAGCCATTAACCCATTTGCCGGTAAATGCGGTACGTTTTAAGGTGGTATCTCAGGGGTTTTCTCCCTTTCGTACGAAAAAGCACTGGGTACTTTTTCCTATCTCAGATAATTTGTTGGTGAGCGTTTTATTCCGCCCCAGCCGCCTAAAAAACCTTCCCCGAGAAATCCTCGACGAGCGCGTCGATGAAAAGCCCATGCTGGAATTAATGGATAGTATTATTAACAGCATAGAAGTGGAGTTATCACCAGAAGCTCAAGCGCAACAAGAAAAAGCGCTGGCCGGTATGGAAGATGTATCTCTGGTAAAAGAATATCCCTTGTTGAAGTGGGATAACTTGGACCCGATTGAAAAGGCAGAACTACTTGAACGAGAAAATGCAAAGGCCTTGAAATATTACCGAGATTTATTGGCGGATTACGAGGCGCAAGGGAAGCAGTACGCGCGATAATAGTTTGTAAAAAAACTTGTCCTCCCGAGCGCAGGGAGGGAAAGGATGCACAAACTCCAACGAGATCTCTCACTGCGTTCGGGGTGTGAACAAAAGGGAATGTGGTGTGGGTCTATTATTTTTAGCTATCTTGATTGGTTTTGGGTTGATATTTATTTTGCCTGCAAGGAGGCATTGGTCTGGTCAAGAAAACTGTATAACTGGCGTGTCCGCTAGAGTGCTTTACGCTTATATGTCCGTGTTAGTATTTACATCTTTTCTTATTGTTCCCATAGGTTTAGCTGGCTTTTATTATTACGATAATTGGTTGTCTGTAACGCCACTTGTAATGCTGAATGATTTAGCTGGAGGCAGTTATATTAGAGAGTTAATCCTATCTGAATCATCATGGAATATTATAAACGACTTAAGTGCATGGTATTTACAGCAGAGCATAGCTTGGTCCTGTATTTTAACTCTGATAATTCTATACGTATTGATAGAGCTTGATGTTAACTTGCCAGCGCCAAAAGGTCTGGTAGTGCCGAAAGGGCCAAATTTTAACAGGGCTGGCAAGGTGGCTGGTGAATTTGGTGGAACGAAACTTATTTTTAAAGCGCCTAAGCATAGTCCGATGAGATTGCATGAGAAATCTCGGTCTTGTGCAGGTGTATACTCTTCAGTCGAGGAGTTGTCTTTTCGTAAAGATAAAGCAAAGCGTGGTTTGACCAATCGCTGGTGTCAATTTGAATACTTTTATCACTCCTGGGCCTTTAATGGTCCGTGGTTTACCGGTGCGTTCTCCGAGTTGCAGTGTCATATTAATATAATCAAGGCCATCAAGTATCCCAAGGATTTTTCACTGTTTCATCCGCGGGCATTGGAGTCGGTGATTGATGATTATCTGACTTATGGATATTCGCATCATATTTTTGAGTTTGCTGGTAATATCCAGGAATTTGAGGCGCCAGTAGACTGGCAGCCGTTAACCCATTTGTCGGTGAATGCTGTGCGCTTCAAAGTGGCATCACAAGGCTTTTCTACCTATCGAACTGAGCACTGGGTAATTTCCCCACTGACTGATAACTTGATGGTTACGATGGTATTTCGCCCTAATCGCTTGAATAATCTCCCACGAGAAATTCTCGATGAGCGTGTTGATGAAAAGCCCATGCTGGAATTGATAGATAATATTATCGACAGTATTGAGGTTGAGTTATCACCGGTAGCCAGAGCGCAGCAAAAAGCTGCATTAGAGGGGTTGGATGACTCCTCCTTGATTAAGGAGCATCCTCTTTTGAAATGGGATAAACTAGGCTCCGTAGAAAAAGCTGAGCTTCTTGAAAGAGAGAACGCAAAAGCCTTAAAGTACTATCGCGATTTACTGGCGCAGTACGAAGCAGAGGGCAAGCAATATGCCCGTTGATATTATTTGATAATAAGAGTGATTAATGCAAAGAACCGCTGAATGCTGCTGTGGGCAGTCCACCATTACCGTAGAAGGTGAGCCGTTATTTCACGGGGTGTGTCACTGCGATAACTGTAAGAAACGTACGGGGAGTGCATTTGGAATCTCTACTTATTTCACTAAAGAGCAAGTGGTAAAAAGCGAGGGCACTACTGGGCGTTATCGCTTGCATCACGAGCAATTAAATCACGACCAAGAACGTTGCTTCTGTGCGAACTGTGGTACAACTCTGTATTGGATGATATCGACCATGCCGGATCGTATTGGCATTGCCGGTGGTTGTTTTATACAGCAGCCACTCAATGAGCCTACGGCGGTGGTGTCCAGCAGCAAGCAGTGCGCTTGGGTAACCTTGCCTGAGCAATGGGAAGTATTAAGTTAGAAGTGCTAAGTTAATTTCTCAGAAATCAGCGGTAGTTTCACCAGTACTTCCACTCCAGAATCACCTTCCAAGTTTTTCATTTCTATATTGCCTTTGTGGAATTCGGCAATCAATCGCGCGATATAAAGACCAAAGCCTAGGTGTGGGGTTTGGTCTTGGCTGTCGTTCTTTCTAACAGATACCATCGAATCGAATAATCTCTCGCGCATTTCTTCCGGTAGGCATGGGCCGTGATTGGCCACGGAAAGTATGGCGTTGTTATTGCTAATTTCTAGAGTGAGAGTAATGGTTGAATCGGCAGACGAAAATTCCACGGCGTTAGCCAGTAGTTTATCTAGCATTTGAGCCAGTAATTCTGGGCTGCCTTCTACTAAATAAGTTTCATCAAATTGAGTGTTTAAGTTGAACGCTTGCTGGGGTTGTGTGAGTTGATAGCCCTGTACGCACCCTTTCACCACTTCGGCAATGGGGTAGGTGGTTTTGTCCGTGGTTTGTAAGCCTTGTTCTAACCGAGTGGCTTCACTCATTAATGTCAGAATGGCGGAAAGCCTTTCAACACCTTCGGTAGCTCGTTCCAAATAAACGTTGTCTTTAATTTCCGGTGAATCTAACTCTAAAGATTCTAGGGATGAGCGAACCACTGCAACAGGTGTGCGTAGTTCGTGTGACAGTCGCGCAGACATACCTTGTAGATATTGGTTGTATTGATCCAGGCGAGCCATCATGTTGACGAAGCTCCGCTGTAAATCACCAATTTCATCGCGATTATTTTCCGGGGCGATAGCGCCTATAATTCGCCCTTGATCATCAATGGCTTGTTCCGTTTGATTTCTTAGCGCACTGATACGAGAAGAAATCCGTGAAGCGAATAAAAATAGCGCTGCAGTGCCTATTACCATGACCGCTAGAATAATGTTAAACCACTGCTGCAATGCACGATTTCTTAAAGAGCGAATGCCGTGAGTGGTTTCTTCGGCGATTACTGCGCCGAGAACTTTGCCGTCTACAAAAATGGGGTGCGCAGCCGAAAGAATGACGGCTTTTTTATCTGGACTTAAGCGCCAGTTAGCCGCGCCTTTGCCTGATAGGGCGGTATCGAGATGAGTGCCGGTAAGCTGAATTGCATCTTTTAGTTCGTCCACGAAATCTTTCGGTGGTGTGGTAAGTGCGTAGGCGTAGAGTTTACTTAACTGCTTTTCAAGCTTGGAAAACCAACCATTGCTGTCATTGCCATTGCGAGCTTTGTTTGCCAGTGCACTCCAGACGCCACTGGAATCTTTAATATCTCCCGCTGTTGCCAGTACCCGGCCGTGTTGATCAACTACCCAGATTTTTGATTGGCTGTGACCGAGCCCTTTAATAATACTTTCAATTTCTGGGGAGGGAACTAATACGGTACCCAACTTTTCTTGTTTATTAAAAGGGGCTGTGCCCAATGTCACTGGAGGCTTGTTGTGATCCACATCTGTGATGGCAAAACTCAGTTGGTCCCCCAATAAATCCAAGGGGATACGAATCTCTATGGTGTAGCCGGTGTTTGTTTCTCGCCAGCTACCTTGAATACGAGATTCAGGTCCGAGGGGGGAGTTGTTATTTTCGTTAGTGTCCAATTCGAAGGCGTTGATCCAGCCAGGTTTTTGTGTGGCAACGAGGTAGCGACGAAAATCTCCAGCAGGTGTTACAAAGGCAATTTGCAATAAGTCGTTTCGATCGATGAGTCGGCTATTGCTAGGGCGATAAACAATTTGATCGTCTGTGACTTCAAAAAACGCATAAAGATAGTTGCGATACTTACCCACCATGTGGGTAAAGGTAATGCTGTCGGATGAGTAATGACTGTGGCCTTCCATGACATAGTTTTCACCGTAGAGCACCGCGCGGTTTTTGTGGCGCCAGTCGTTGAGTTTGCCGTCTAAGCGAATGGGGTCGACTACGGGATGTGCGTAAAGGTCTCTACCAGTTTGTACGGAGGGTAAAAAGCTGGCTTGCTTATCAAATAATTTGGGGCGTTCGTGCAGTGCCGTGGCCACGGCACGTACAGTGCCTACCAGGGTTTTTTCTTGGCCCACTCGCAAATATTTTTCCATTTCCCACACGTACTGGTATCCCAGTAAGGGAATTACAAATAGAAAAGCAGATAAGAAAAGCAGCTTTGTGCGCAGGCCAATACGAAGGTTTAAAAGAGACATTGGGTGTTAACTCTCTTTTCCGCTGTCTTTCCAGCGGTAGCCCATGCCGTAAACCGTATCGATGCAATCGAAGTCGTTATCCACGGCGAGAAACTTTTTTCTCACTCGCTTGATATGGGTAGTGATGGTGCTGTCGTCTACAAAGACTTTGGCATCGGCCATTAATTGTTGTCTGTTTTTTACATGACCGGGGTGTTTGGCCAAGGAGTGGATCATCCAGAATTCTGTAATGGTCAAATCGATGGGTGTGCTTTTCCAGGCCGCTTCCATACGTTCTACCAGTAAGGTGAGGTAGCCACAGGTCACCTTGTCTTCCACTTGGGCTGGCTGATTCATGGCATCCAGTCGGCGGAAAAGCGCTGCGATACGAGCAGTCATATGGGGCAGGCTTATGTCCTTGGTGAGGTAGTCATCGGCGCCCATGCGCAAGCCGCTTACGGTATCGAAATCGTTATCTCGTGCAGTAAGAAAGATGATGGGTAAAGAGCTGGAGAGTCCTCGCAGGTATTGGCAAAGGTGAAAGCCGCCGTCGATCTCATCTTCCAGGCCTATGTCGATAATGGCCAAATCTGGCAGTTGCTGGGCGAAGGCCTGTTCGGCTAAGGGGCGGTTGGGGTAGGTAGCTACCTCATAGCCTTGTTTACGCAATACATCGGCATAGTTCTCGCGGATGGCGGGTTCGTCTTCAACAATGGCTACGCGTCTTTGCATGTCTGCCAGGGCTCTCCGGGTTTACTTTGGTTACATTGTGGGTGTGCTTGAGCCTTCACTATACAGAAACTCAGGCCTGAAAAAAGGCCGCCAGCGCGATTGCCATTTTTCGTCATTATTGCCCTCCAGATTGCCCTTTTTCATCCCCGGTATTGCCACCTCCGTTTTGTTTAATCAATCCCGTCGAAACAACAAATCAACTCTACGACGAGGATTGAATCATGAAAAAACAACTTATCGCTTTCGCTATCGCTTCAACCGTTATTGCTGCTCCAGTTCACGTTCATGCCGATGAGGCGGCCAGTAAAGAGGTCAACATTGGTGTCTTCAGTGGCGCGACAGTGGGTGCTGCTGCCGGTGGTCCTGTGGGTGCCATTGTGGGTGCGGCTATAGGAGGCCTGTTTGGCGACTGGAAGAAAAAGGCGTCGACATCGGATGAGCTAGAAGAGGCTTTGGCCGCTTATCAGGCAGAGAAGCAATCTTTGGAAGCTGAAAACAAGCGCTTGCTTGCCCAGGTGGAGGCCTTTGGCGACTCGCTAACTGATCCCATGGCTGATCCATTGGTGCTAGCACAATCAGGTGTTCAGCCGCAGCAGCTTGAGCAATTGAAAGTGAATCTGCAATTCAAAACTAACTCCGACGAAATCGAGACAATTTATGAAGGGCAGCTTAAACAGCTTGCGGCCTTGTTGAAGCAGCGCCCGGATTTAACCATTCATCTGTCAGGGTTTGCAGATCGCCACGGTGAAGATCAATTCAATATGGATCTCTCGGAAAAACGCGCGGCAGCCGTGAAAGAAAAACTCATTGCCATGGGCGTTTCGGAAAACAGTGTCTCCACCTATGCCTTTGGCGAGAGTGCACCTTTGCAAGCTCAGCAAGATTTCCAGGGAGACTTCTACGACCGCCGTGTGGAAGTGCAATTCCAATCACCTATGAGCCTCACCGCAGGCACTAACTAATTCTTAGCGCAAAAAAGGAGAAATAGGCCGAACGGGAGTTCGGCCCTTATCTCGAGCAGAGGGCTTTGGTTCTAGTATCAGCAGCCCCTAAGAAAAACCAGAGGATGATGTCATGAGATTTATGTTGATTATTTGGGGTACGTTTCTGTGTGTTTTGGTGTTTGCAGAGTCACCGTTAGCCAGCGATGAGTTACAAACCATCGATTTAGATAAGGTTCAAACAGGGCAGCTGCTATTTAACCCAGAGAAAAGTGGCGGCCAGTTTTCATTAGCGCCTACACTGTCGACGAATGTACAGATGGATATTGCAGGTGTGGTGGCAAAAGTAGAGGTGAGTCAGGCGTTTTCCAATACCACCTCAGATTGGCAGCACGGTACCTATGTTTTTCCATTGCCTCATGACTCTGCCATCAATGCGTTTTCAATGAAGGTGGGAGAACGTTTAATTGAAGGCGAGATTAAAGAAAAGCAGCAAGCGAAAAAGATTTATAACCAGGCGAAAAAAGTCGGGAAGAAAGCCGCATTGCTGACACAGCTTCGCCCCAATATGTTCACGTCAAAGGTTGCCAATATTCCCCCTGGCGAATCTATCGAGGTAACGCTGACATACTTTCAAACCGCTCGCCATGAGAGTGGTGAATTTCTATTAGATTTTCCCTTAACCATTACTCCCCGTTATCGCCCGGAAGGGCTTCCGGAAATGAAGTTTGTGGATGTGCACTTTGAAGGCTCATCAGATGAAGAAAAATCAGGCGGTACTAAATCAACATTCTCTTCCATGGTTGATATTGAGGTGAGTCTTAAAGCCGGTGCCGCCTTAGAATATGTGAAGAGCTTAAATCACTCTGTGGTGATGAGTAATCAGGATGCTCAGCTTGGAGAATACCAAATTAATTTAAACCATCATCAGCGAGATAAAGATTTTGAATTAAGCTGGCGCTATGAGCCTGCGGGTTTACCCAGAGCGTTGCACTTTTCAGAGAGCTACAAAGATCAGCAATATGGTTTGATGCTGTTGTTGCCACCAGAAGAAAAAATACCTGGCCTTGAAACGTCAACAAGCCCTAGAGAACTCATTTTAGTGCTGGATACCTCGGGTTCTATGTCTGGCAACTCTATGGATCAAGCGAAGCAAGCATTTGCTCAGGCCATGTCTAGTCTAAGTGAGCGAGATACCTTTCAGGTCATTGAATTTGATAATCAGCCTCGGGCGTTATTTTCAAAACCGCAGCAAGCCAATATTAGCAATATCCGAAAAGCACTCAGTTGGGTGGGGGCGCTCTATGCAAGTGGTGGTACGGAAATAGGCCTGGCCTTTGATATGGCCTTGGCAGTTGGTGGTAAAAATACGGATGAAATTGACGTTGAAGGAAAAGATAAAGTTAAGCGCCTGCAGCAAGTGGTATTTTTTACCGACGGTGCAGTAGGCAATGAAGCAGAAGTCTTTAGAAAAATTCAGAAAAACCTCGGAAATAAGCGCATCTTTACCGTGGGCTTAGGGAGTGCGCCTAACCGCTACTTTATGGCGAAAGCGGCGAAGATTGGTCGTGGAAGTTATCAGGTGGTGAATAGCAGTAATGAAATTCAACCGGTAATGGATCGCTTGTTTACTCAGCTGCGGACGCCGGCCCTGGTTAATATCTCTTTCAAGCCAGATCAGTTAAATCAGCAGTTAAGTGGGCAGCCTGTAGAGTTCACACCTGAAGTTCTGCCTGATGTGTATGAAGGTCAGCCGGTTGTACTGAGCTACCGCACAGACGACGAATATTTCAGTGGGCAACTATTAGGAGAATTTAACGGCTTTCCCTGGATGGAGGTTGTCGGTTCCTCATTGGAAAAAAGTTTTATTAATACAGTGGGAGAAACACTCTTTAGTCAAAACGTATTTTCTCAGGAAAACTATGTGGAAAAGAAATGGGCTGCTGATAAAAAAGAGCAAGTTCCCGCTCTGGCAGCCTTATGGGCAAGACGAAAGATTGCAGACTTGTACGATGACCTCATGCTAAATCGTAATATGGCTCTCAAGGATTCCATTGTGGATATCGCCTTGCGCTATTCCTTGGTGTCGCCGTTCACGAGTTTTGTGGCTGTAGAGCAAATAGTTAGTCGCCCTCAAGGCGTGCCAGCAAAAAATAAAACCGTGTCCAATACTTTACCCAAAGGACAAAAACTTCCTCAAACGTCTTTGAATTGGCAATACGAATTATTGGTAGCGGTTTTAGCCGCACTGCTGACGCTGTTGCTGCTGCCGCTTTCTCAGTATTTTTCTAAACGTCATGATGAGAGTAAGGCGAGTGTTCTTGAGGGTATGGAGAGTGTTCCTGAGAGTATGAGGAGCACACATGCGTAACGCTATTTTGCTACTGACCATGTTAGTACTGGCTTGGTTTGCCGCAGGCCCCCTGTATATGTTGGCGAAAGCGGAATTGGCTCAGGTGCTGCTGGCAAATGCGTGGGATAAAACTTTATCTAATTATGCCAAGCAAAAACCTTGGTATTGGGCAGATACCTTTCCTGTGGCCAAGTTGGGTTTTTCACACACTGGTGAAGAGTACATTGTGTTGGCCGGAGGCGATGGGCGAACCATGGCGTTTGGCCCTGGCTGGCTTCAGCATACGGCGCCGCCTAACCATCATGGCAACACCGTAGTGACTGCTCATAACGACACCCATTTTTCAGGGCTAGAAAATATTGAAGTGGGAGATGTGGTGAGCTTGGAAGATAAAATGCGAGTAAAAGTTCGTTACCAAGTGCAAGAGATCACGGTAGTGGATGAGCTTGATGAATCTTTTTTGCATGCCACCAATGCTATGCAGTTAACACTCATTACTTGTTACCCCTTTACCATGGGAGGGGATCGCAAGGATAAGCGATTAGTGGTGGTGGCAGATGTGATTGCGTCTCAAGATGAGCAGTACAGTTGGGGTGCTTCTGGCTTTATTAAAAAAAAATGGAAGATATGATCCGCTAACGTTTGTCATTCTGAGCATGGTGACTCGTCAGAGCAGCGAAGCTCACAATCTTCTGGATATATCTGGTAATACGAAAAGAGATTCTTCGCTGCGCTCAGAATGACACTGTTAGTGTTAATAGTCCTGGGGAATTAAGCGTCTAAATCTCCAATATGTTTTTCACCACGCTGCTTTGCTAACTGAATTTGTTTTTGGCGATCACGGAAACGTTTTAATTGATCTTCAGTCAACTTGTCATAGCAGTGTGGGCAACTTACACCCGCTTCATAGTGTGGAGATTGCATATCCTCTTCGCTAATAGGGTAGCGGCAACCGTGACACATGTCGTAGTGGCCTTTTTCTAAGTCGTGATCCACTGCGACGCGATTATCGAATACAAAACATTCCCCTTCCCACAAGCTTTCTTCTTTGGGAACTTCTTCTAAGTATTTTAAAATGCCGCCTTCAAGGTGATACACTTCTTCAAAGCCTTCTTGCAGCATAAAGGCAGAGGCTTTTTCACAGCGAATACCGCCGGTGCAAAACATAGCGACTTTTTTGTGTTTTTCTGGATCGTAATTTTCTCGAACGTATTCGGGGAATTCACGGAAGGTATCGGTTTTGGGATCTACGGCATCTTTAAAGGTACCGATGGCCACTTCGTAATCGTTGCGGGTATCCAGCAAAACCACTTCGGGGTCAGAGATAATCTCATTCCAGTCTTTGGGTTTGACGTAGGTGCCTACCACTTTATTGGGGTCGATATCGCCAGCGCCCATGGTCACGATTTCTTTCTTCAGCTTTACCTTCATACGGTAAAAAGGCTGGGCCTCATCGAAAGATTCTTTGTGATCAAGGGTTTCTAAACGTGGATCGGCTTTTAAATAGGCCAGTACGCTATCGATGCCTTCTCGGCTACCGGCGATAGTGCCGTTAATACCTTCATTGGCCAGTAGTAGGCTGCCCTTCACGCCTTGGGCTTTACAGTGCTCCAGTAGGGGCTGTTGCAGCTCTTTATAGTTGTCGAGAGTTACGAACTTATAGAGGGCGGCAACCACAATGGGGGTGTTACTGGACGTGTTAATGGAGCTGTTGCTTGGGCTTGAGTCTGACATAGAAAGGGTAGGGGCTGGATGAATTTTGAACGGGTGGCGAGTCTATAGGTAGACCTTTAGCTTGGCAAGAGGTCCATATATCAGCCTGTTAAGCCTTTTGTAGGATATCTCTTACAGCTTTTATATCCTTTTGCTACGGTTACTCTTGGAGTCTATGCACTATTCTTCCTATGCCGATTCGTTTTCTGGCCGATTAATATTTTAAGTCCAGATCATATTTCGGTTTGCTTTTAGGGAAAGGCAGCTAAGAGAAATAGGAGTACAGCTTATGGTGGATAAAGATATTCAAGAGTTAACAGGAAAGGCCCTAAACGGCGGTTACCGTTGCCTGTCAGATGACGAGCTGATTCGCTTGAAGGATTACTATATCCGTTTGTTGCGAAGCCCAAATCAACCCCCCATTGCGCAGCCGTTGTTTAAGCGAGAGCTTAAGCGCATCGATCAAGCAATCTGTTTGGGCTAGCTGTTCTGTAAATAGCAGCCCATTCGGCTTCCCATATAGCTGAAGCCATTTTGCGTATAAAACCTTCGTGCTGCTTCTGAATTCTCATCTGGCGGTGTTCCCACTTCAAGGGATTTCCAGTTTTTTTCGACCGCAAGGCTCTTAGCTCTTGCAACAAGCTGGCGACCGAATTTCATATTTCGCCATTCTGGCTTTATATAGAGCTCAGAAATTTCACCAAAGTAGCCTTCAGCATATAGAGAAGCGCATTGGTTGATAGTGATAAACCCTGCTGGGGTAGCATTCATGTAGGCTAAAAAAATATGTATAACCTTGTCTTCTAATAGCGAGGTTACCACTGCTTCATAGTTTGTAGATTCGATTTTCCTAGTGTGATTTGGCTCTATCTCGATTAGCAGTGACTTTGTTAGTGAGCTAATTGTTGACGCATCACTTGCGTGAGCCTGCTTTATTTTAATCATGATTAGTTGCTATTCGAATTTAATCGGGCTGTGGCTACCTTGGAACCATTCTCACGGTTTAGTTGCTTGCAGATAAAGTCACCTGCATCAATTAATTTATTCAAATCTATGCCGTGTTCAATCCCCAAACCGTTAAGCATGTATACCACATCTTCTGTGGCCGCATTGCCTGATGCGCCTTTGGCGTAAGGGCAGCCGCCAAGTCCTGCCACTGAGGTATCGATAACACTAATACCCATCTGTAGCGATGCGTAGATATTCGCTAAGGCTTGGCCGTAGGTATCGTGAAGGTGTACCGCAAGTTTTTCGGCAGGGATTTTTTTGAGTGTAGCTTCTAGCATAGCGACGGTGCTTGCCGGCGTGCCTACACCAATGGTATCGCCGAGGGATACTTCATAGCAGCCCATGTCGAAAAGTTGCTGTGCGACGTCAGCCGTTTTTTCTGGGGCGACGTTGCCTTCGTAAGGGCAGCCCACCACGCAGGACACATAACCGCGAACAGGAATATTACTTTCCTTTGCTAAGTCCATAATGGATGCAAAGCGCTCGATACTTTCACTGATTGAACAATTGATATTTTTTTGCGAGAAGGCTTCGGAGGCAGCGGCGAAAATTGCCAGCTCGGATGCGTTGACACTGAGTGCGCGCTCGGCACCTTTTAGATTTGGGGTAAGGGCAGCATAGGTCACACCGGGAATGCGGTGCATTTGTTCAAAAACTTCTTCGCTGCCTGCCATTTGTGGAACCCATTTAGGGTTCACAAAACTGCCGGCTTCGATATAGCTCACGCCGGCATCTGCCAGTTTTTCAATTAATTGAATTTTTGTCTCAGCCGAGATGGGTTGTTTCTCATTTTGTAGGCCATCGCGAGGGCCTACTTCAACGATGCGGGCTTTTTGGGGGAAAGGCATGGCGGCTTCCAAGTGAATAACGTGCTTTCGGCAAGTTTATCCTTTCTTGTTTAGAAAATCTCGCAACCTTTCCTGAGCTGTGTCGGAGGTGCGTATGCTGGCAATACGTTGGCAGGTGTCGTTAATCAGCTGATCGTCAATGGGTTTGTCCTGAACGTCAGAGATTAGCTTTTTACAAAGTGCTGTGGCACTTGGGCAGTTTTGTAAAATATCATTGGCAATGGCTTGGGTGAGGCTGTCCAGCTCATCGGGGGCGGCAGTTTCTTGAATAAGATGCAGGTTGAGAGCGGTGGCGGCATCAAAGGTTTCGCCGGTGAGAAAATAGCGCCTGGCCGCCCGCGGGCCAATAGCGTGAATGACGTAGGGGCTGATGGTCGCAGGAATCAATCCTAGTTTGACTTCACTAAAGCAAAAGTGGGTGTGATGGCAGGCGATTGCGATATCACAGCAACTGATTAATCCCAGAGCGCCGCCGTAGGCATTGCCTTGTACTTTAGCGATGGTGGGTTTGCTGAGATTGTTCAGGGTTTTAAGAGTGGTTGAGAGGATTTGTGCATCCTGTAGGTTTTCATCGTGGCTATAATCCACCATTCGCTGCATCCAGGCGAGGTCCGCCCCCGCTGAAAAGCTTTTTCCTTTGGCATCGAGAATAACGACCCGCACAGTTTCGTCTTGTTCGGCTTGCAATAAGTTTTTCTTTAATTCCGCTAAGGTGGCATCGTCAAAAGCATTGTGCTTTTCCGGCCTGTTAAGTGTGATAATGGCAACGCCATTAGCGCTGCTGTAAAGAATATTGCTCATGGGTTTGCCACCTCTGCTAGTTCCATTTTCATTATTTATTTTCCATTTTTTACATTCGAAATACACCAAAGCGTGTATCTTCGATGGGTTTATTTAAACTGGCAGAAATGGCCATGCCGAGCACATTGCGGGTGTCTGCAGGATCAATAATGCCGTCGTCCCACAGTCGAGCAGAGGCATAGTAGGGGTGGCCTTGCTCTTCATACTTATCGAGAATAGGTTGCTTAAAAGCTTGCTCTTCTTTTTGTGGCCAAGTTTTTCCTTCTTTTTCCAGTTGTTCCCGTTTTACTTGGGCTAGCACGCCGGCAGCTTGTAAGCCGCCCATCACTGAAATTCGTGCGTTGGGCCACATAAATAAAAAGCGTGGATCGTAAGCTCGGCCGCACATGCCGTAATTACCTGCACCAAATGAGCCGCCGATAATCACTGTAAATTTAGGCACCTTTGCGCAGGAAACCGCAGTTACCATTTTAGCGCCGTGCTTACTGATACCTTCGTTTTCGACTTTCTTCCCCACCATAAACCCGGTGATGTTTTGTAGAAATACCAAGGGTATTTTTCGCTGGGCGCAGAGCTCAATAAAGTGCGCGCCTTTTTGTGCAGATTCACTAAAGAGGATGCCGTTATTGGACACTATGCCCACGGGGTAACCGTAAATATGTGCAAAGCCACAGACTAGGGTGTTGCCGTAAAGCGCTTTGAACTCGTCGAATTCAGAATTATCGGTAATGCGAGCTAATATTTCTCGAACGTCGTAGGGTTGGCGAGTGTCTTTTGGAATTAAGCCGTAGATTTCTTTTGCATCGTAAACCGGGTCTTTGCTTTCTCGCACACTGAGAGAAACCGGTTTAATTCGGTTTAAATTGCTAATGGCTGCTCTTGCCTGTTGTAGTGCGTGATGATCGTCGTTGGCAAGGTGGTCGGTAACTCCTGATGTGCGGCAATGCACTTCAGCGCCCCCTAGGTTTTCAGCCGTTACTTCTTCGCCAGTAGCGGCCTTTACCAGTGGCGGGCCTGCGAGAAAAATGGTGGCCTGGTTGCGTACAATAATAGATTCATCTGCCATGGCTGGAATGTAGGCGCCCCCTGCAGTACAGGAACCCATCACCACAGCAATTTGTGGAATACCTTTAGCCGACATATTGGCTTGGTTGAAAAAGATTCGACCAAAGTGATCGCGATCGGGGAATACTTCATCTTGATGTGGCAGGTTTGCACCGCCGGAATCTACCAGGCAAATACAAGGGAGATGATTATCCTCGGCAATGGCTTGCGCGCGGAGGTGTTTCTTTACGGTGATTGGGTAGTAGGTGCCGCCTTTGACTGTGGCGTCGTTAGCGATAATCACACACTCATGGCCATGGACTTGCCCAATGCCTGTAATGATTCCTGCAGCGGGTACGCTGTCATCATAAAGATTGTAGGCTGCCAGTTCAGAAAATTCGAAGAAATGGCTGTCGGGATCGATTAAGGCTTGAATGCGCTCACGGGGGAATAGCTTTCCTCGTTCACTGTGCTTTTGTCGAGCGGCGTCGCCGCCACCTTGGTATATAGATTTTTTTAGGGTGGTTAGATCATCTACCAAGGCTTGCATTAGCTTGGCATTTTCTGTGAAGTCTTCACTGTTTACATTGGCTTTGGAATAGATGACAGGCATGGATGCACCGAATAAATGATTCTTTCAACTGAGCTAAGCGCTTTCAATAAACAGTTCGCGGCCAATTAACATGCGGCGAATTTCTGAAGTGCCTGCGCCGATTTCATAAAGTTTTGCATCACGCAATAAACGGCCTGTGGCAAATTCGTTGACGTAACCATTACCGCCTAATAATTGAATGGCATCTAGGGCTTTTTGTGTGGCTCGCTCTGCGGTATACAGAATGACTCCGGCGGCATCTTTGCGGCTGGCTTCTCCGCGATCACAGGCTTGTGCAACCGCATAGAGATAAGCGCGGCTAGCGTTTAGCTCGGCATACATGTCAGCCATTTTTCCTTGTACCAACTGAAATTCACCAATGGGTTGGCCAAATTGGTTTCGCTCGTGAATGTAGGGAACAACAATATCAAGGCAGGCTTGCATAATTCCTACAGGGCCGCCGGATAAAATGGTGCGCTCGTAATCTAAGCCGCTCATGAGTACAGCAACGCCGTCTCCTTCTTTGCCGAGAATGTTTTCTTCGGGTACTTCACAATCTTGAAAAACTAATTCGCAGGTATTGGAGCCGCGCATGCCCAGTTTGTCTAACTTTTGATGGCGAGAAAAACCCGGGAAGTCTCGCTCCACAATAAAAGCGGTAATACCCCGTGAGCCGGCCTTGGTATCCGTTTTGGCGTAGATCACATAGGTGTTGGCATCGGGACCGTTGGTGATCCACATTTTGTTGCCGTTAAATATATAGCGATCGCCTTTTTTATCGGCTCGCAATTTCATGCTGACAACATCTGAACCTGCGTTGGGTTCGGACATGGCCAGTGCGCCCACATGTTCACCGCTGCAGAGTTTGGGTAAATACTTTTCTTTTTGCTGTTGGCTGCCGTTGCGAAAAATTTGATTCACACAGAGGTTTGAGTGAGCGCCGTAGGAAAGCGCAACTGCGGCAGATGCTCGAGAAATTTCTTCCATGGCAATGGCATGAGCTAGGTAATTTATATTGGAGCCACCGAATTCTTCGCTAATGGTAATGCCCAATAAGCCGAGATCTCCGAATTTCTGCCATAAATCTGCAGGGAACTCGTTGTCTTCATCGATTTGTGCAGCACGCGGAGCAATCTCATTTTGTGAGAATTGAAAAACCGTATCGCGAAGCATATCGATCTCTTCGCTGTGGCCGAAATTTAGAGTGGGGTAGGTGGCTTGTATCATCTATTTCCCCCGCTTATGGCGTTGAACGTTGATGTTTGTTTTTCTGTGAATGCCCTTTTGAGGGCTTATCGATATAAAGGTTAGTGCAAAAAGCGCCAAAATATAAAATGAGCTTTTCTTCTAAAAGGCTTAAGAGTTATAAGCAAAATTACTGTTATTTCAGAGGGCTATTTGTGAGGGAATACAGAGGAGTCAGAACTAGGGGGTTGAGAGTTCAATATCTGATAGGGGAATACAGCAACAGGGTAAGATTTTGTTTTCTGCCTTGTTTTCAGAAGCGTTATGACGGGCTAGCGCGCGGCTTTCAGTTTGGTGAACCTCACCATTGATTAAGGTGGATTTGCAGGTGCCACAGGTGCCTGCGCGGCATTTAAAAGGCAGGTTAATACCGGCTGCTTCTGCTTGAGAAAGTAGAGTCTCTTGATTGTTGCCAGTGAATTGTTTGCCATTGAGGGTGATAGTGAGTTCTTTTATTGATGCCGAAGACGATTGAGAGGCTTCCTTTTGGTTAGGCCGGTTATCGTACATGTTACTGCTCATGTTGTAGTACGCTGCTTTTTTCTGTGTTTCCAGAACCTCAATAGAGTCTGTCACTGAGATGGTTCCTTCATTCAGTGGCTTTAAGTTCTGTCCAAAAAATACACCACCATCGTTGTTGGCGCGGAACTTGGCAAGCGTTGCCAATGGTTCCTGTTGCTCGTCAAAGGTATTGTAGGCTCCATCTGAACGCACCGTTGTCATAACACAGCGTTCACAGGGTTTGCTAACTTCAAAAATCACTTCACCGATTTTGATTTTCTTCCAGCCATCTTCTGCGAAAAGCTCACAGTCTGTGACTACCAAGTTCGGACGAAATTGTGCCATGGTGTTTTGTCGTGGGCTGCGACGATTTAATTCTTCCAGTGAAGCTTCACTAATCAATAGGGCGGGATAGGCATCCGCAAAACTCAGTGGGGTTTGAATTTCACCGCCAACCCGCCGCGATTGTTCTCCGCAATACAATAATTGCGCAGGGGCCTTGAGGATTTCAGATATCCAAGTGTTCGCAGTATCGATAGTGGTGTAAGACTGAAATTGATCGCTCCAAACTTGGCTGTGGGCATTTCTCATATCAAATGCTGAATAGACTAAATCTAGAGATGGCTTATTGGGATAGTGAAGTGTTAAGCCATTATGGTTAAGGGCTGAGGTGATGCGTAATAATTCGGGGGATGCACGGCCAGTGATCATAGCGCCGCTGCTGTCAGCAATTAAGAATCGACGGTCGAACGCTAGCCCCTGAGTTTCCACCTGGGCAGATTCAAGATGAATGCCCGAGGTAGATTTAATAGGGTAGATAGTTAATTGCGATAGCCTTGCCATTATTCTCAATCCTTTATTCTCGAATTTCGAGCGCAAATTTTTCTATTGGGTTGATTTCTGTTTTAAGAAGTTTGCAATCCACGCTAAAACAGTTTCGCCATCAGTTTTAATCTTGCTTCCCGTTAACGTGGACAGTGCAGCGTCGCAAGTGCTTTCTGGAATGATGTCGCCTCTGCGAAGTTCTAAAAGCGCTTTTTCAAATTCCATGGAAAATTCAGGATGAGGTTGAAAGGTAAGGATGTGGTCGCCGTATTGTAGTCCCGCATGATTACAAAACTCTGAACTGGCGATACAGGAGGCTGCACTCGGCTTTATCGTTACCTGATCCTGGTGCATGGCATTGAGCGTGATTACTTTCTTATCCGCTTTCTTCTGTAAGGAATACGTGTGTAAGCCAACACCCCAGCCCCCAGAGTATTTTTCTACCTTGCCCCCAAGGGCTTGGGCGATAATTTGATGCCCAAAGCAAATGCCGGTGGTGGGAATACGATGCTCATCAAGCTCACGGATAAATTCTTCAAGGGTTAGAATCCAGCTTTGTTTTTCATAAGCGCTGCATTTTGAGCCGGTAATTAACCAGCCATCTTGCTCGTGAATGCTTTTAGGAAATTGGTTTTCCAGAACCGGGTAAACCGTAAACTGAAACCCAGCACGAATACGTTCAAGTCCAGCCTTAAACATATCCGCATAGCTGCCATGCTTTGCCATGAGTAATTCTGGAGGTCTGCCGGTTTCGAGTATGCCGAGTTTCATAGCAACTTGTCTGTCATCCCCGCGAAGGCGGGGATCTTTGCTTGTCATAATAGATTCCCACCTGCGCGGGAATGACGAAATCAAAAATCAATTAATCGCATTATTCAACTGCTGGGTTTGCCCCGCCAATAAATCTGTATAGCGAGAAGCTAGGCTACTGATAAAGGCTATGTTGCTATCGTTTAAATGACACTCCAGGCGCTCGTCGTCGTTGGCGTTTTCACTTAAGGTTTCACTGAGCATGGAAACTTCAGCGGGCACTTGTTGCACCTGCTGGCTGGCATTGCGTTGCTCAGAAAAGTTGCCGCCGGCTTCTTTTAGTAGCGCACTAAACTGCGGGGCGACACCGGCAAGCCAGCGTTGCTCACAGCTTCTGCTGAAGGTGAAAATCAATTGAACGGCACAGAGGCAGTGAAAGCGTTGTGCATCTTGGTCTGTGTGAGGCTCGAAATTTAGGGTGACGATGTCCCCTTGCATGTCATCAATATCGAAGTGATAAAGTTGACCGAGTTTCTGTAACCAGAGCTCAAATTTTTCCAGTAAAAGCTGGTAGCTGTTGTGATCCAACTGCTGTTGTAGGGCTGAGAAATTTTTGCAGTGAATCAGCAGTTGGAGTTGTTCTCCTTCATCGCACTCTTCTATTGATTGGGCTTCCGTTATTTCAGTGGACGTAGACGTAAAGGAGTAATCGTCTGTGGAGTCATCAGTTGTGGAATGAGCTGAACCGGAAGCCGTGTTGCGGCTGCGGGTTAATGCAATGCCTGTGGTGAGAATAAAGAGCAATAGGGTAAGGGTGAGCCAGCGCACCTGGTGGTCGCGGGCCATGGGTGTAATGTCGTCACGGAGTTCAATGGTGAGGTAGCCGGCGATCGTGTCCTGTACCGTAATGGGGGCAGAAAACACACGGGGTTGCAGTTTGCTGGTATTGGTTTGTTGGGCTTGAGCCAGCAGGCGATTTTCCACGTCGTGAATTTGGGCTTTGAGCACAATGGGGAGGCTGGCCAGCTCTTTCAGTGCCGCCTGCATGCTGAGGCGGTCGCCGGACATCAGCGAGGCTGAAAATTGTAAGGCGTTGCTAGAGGCGAGGGCTCTACCGGTATCGTCGCTGAGGGTGCGACTGTCCTCTTGCCAGCTCTTCAAGCTGATAAAACTCCATAGGGCAAGGGCGGCGGCAAGGCTGGCAAAGAGTACCGTGGAGGCAGAAAAAGCAGAAAGCAGCTTTTGTACGGGTTTCATAGGTGTCGTTATTCTTCTCGAGACTGCCAGGTGAGTTTAAAGCCTGCGCTCCTTGAAAGAAACGACTATCTGCCCCTGCCAGGATGTGTGCTTTCCCCGTATAATTGCCGCCTTTTCGTAACTCACCTCCTTTTTCGACAGGTAAAACCATGGCCGATGTTCTTCTAATCAATATTTACGGTGCCGATGGCCCCAACGCTTTGCCGGGTGTATTCGCCGAGCTGGCAGCGCGGGATTTGAATGTATTGGATATGGGGCAGTCGGTGATTCATAACCATCTGTCCCTGGGGATTTTGGTAGCCCTGCCAGACGGTGTTGAACAGGATGATCTCCAGAAGAGCCTCGGAGAGGCCATTGTGGGGCAGGATTTGTCGGTAAATTTTGAAGCGGTCACTGCTGGCAGCTATCAACAGTGGGTCGCAGAGCAGGGGCAGTCTCGTCATATCGTCACCTTGCTAGCTCGTGTTGTGCAGGCCCAGCATATTGCTGCTGTGACCCGAGTGGCAGCAGATCATGGTTTGCAGGTGGATGGTGTGCAGCGTCTTTCTGGCCGCGTTGATCTGTCTTTGGCTGGGGGCGGGGCCTCTGAGGAGTTGAGCCGTTCCTGTATGGAGCTGTCTGTTCGCGGTACCCCGAAAGATCTCTCTCAGTTACGCCAGGATTTGATGGCCATTTCCAATGAGTTAGATGTAGATGTTGCTGTACAGGAAGACAATATCTACCGTCGTACCCGCCGTTTGGTGTGCTTCGATATGGATTCCACCCTGATTGAAGCCGAAGTTATCGATGAGCTGGCCTACCGAGCCGGTATTGGCGAAAAAGTGGCAGAAATCACGGAATCTGCCATGCGCGGTGAAATTGATTTTAAAGAGAGTTTTGCCAAGCGCATGGCACTGTTAAATGGCTTAAGCGAAACCGTACTGGAAGATATCGCCAATAACCTGCCTATTATGGAAGGTGCTGAGCGCCTCTTCGCCACCCTGAAAAAGCTGGGTTACAAAACTGCCATCTTGTCAGGGGGCTTCAACTACTTCGCTCGCCACCTACAGCAAAAATTAGGGGTGGATTATATTTTTGCCAATGAGCTGGAAATTGAGGATGGCAAGGTCACTGGCCGTGTAACTGGTGAGGTGGTTGATGGCGCACGTAAGGCTAAATTACTGCAAGAGATCGCTGAGAAAGAAGGTTTAAGCTTGGAGCAAGTGATTGCTGTAGGCGACGGGGCAAATGATTTGCCTATGCTCGGGCTGGCTGGTTTAGGTGTGGCGTTCCGAGCGAAGCCTTTGGTGCGGGAAAAAGCGGATCACGCTATTTCTCAGTTGGGGTTAGATGGTGTGCTGTATTTGTTGGGTGTTAATGACCGGCATGTGTAAAACGATTTAGGCTGAGATGCTTTCAATTACTACCCGCAATAAAAAAGCCAAGAATATTCTTGGCTTTTTTATTGGCGTCAGTATGTTGGAATTACGCTTTCCTTCTGGTCGCCCCTAAACCGGCTAAGCCCAGTGCGAGCAGTGCGATGGAGCTAGGTTCTGGCACTGTGGCAGTGTTAAACGTAAAGTCATCCATGGTGAACCAAGAGCCTTCAGTAACATTGAATGTTAAAGAATCGATACCCGCCCAGTCTGCTTGGAACCAAATAGGAGCTGCATAGCCCAACTCAAAACTGGTTGAGTTGGTGCGGATTCCGTTAGTAAAACCTTCAATAGTGAGGAAGGTGTCAGTGTTGTAGTCGTGTGGATCGTTAAACCATGCGCCAACCCAATCGAAGGTACCACCTTCGAGGCTAGCGGTAACACCACGACCATTAAATGAAGCGTAATCTCCGGATACGGTACCTGCATCATATCCTGGGCTGAGCCCTGGACCGTAGTAGATGCCAAAGTTATCAGACCAGTTCAAACCACCATAATTAGGATCTGTGGCATTGATCATAGTGTAGGTGTCTTCAATTGGATCTCCGTTGTAGATGCTTGCAGTTGACTGGAAGCTCGTATCATCGAACGTAAGAACAGTGGCCTGTGCCAGGGTTGAAGAGAAAGCTGCAACTGCAGTTAGGCCGATTAGGGTAATTGCCTTCTTTAACATCATGTTAATTTTCCTTGTTTTATTAAGCAGGATGATCCCTGCGCCGGGCGCATTTTATAGAGGAAATTGTTCTTTTTCATTCCGTAAAGATGAAAAGTGCGCCTTAATTTGTCGCTTTTTTCATTTGTGGGGGAGGCAAACCTGGAATAGACTTCGGTTCGTGTTTTTGAGGGCCCTCATTAATTTATAAAATTGTTAACCAGGGAAAATAACAATGAAGTACATTGCTCTTTTAGTTAGTGTTTTATTCTCTTCGTCGGCGTTTGCTAACTGGAGTTTAGAAAATAGTGAATCGACGTTGAGCTTTGTTTCTACAAAGAAATCCGCAGTGGGTGAGGTTCATCACTTTAAGTCCATTAATGGTACTGTGAGTGAGAAAGGTGAAATCGCTATTGAGATTGATTTGTCTAGTGTGGAAACAGGCATTGGTATTCGCAATGACCGTATGAAAGCCATGTTGTTTAATGTGGCTAAATTTGCCAAGGCGCATGTTACAGCGAATGTAGATAAGCAAAAGTTGGATGCGCTTGCAGTTGGTGAGGCTTATGTTGATACCGTAGCTTTTACGGTATCACTGCACGGCCTTAGCCAATATCTGACAAGCAAAATCAAAGTGGTTAAGTTGAAAGAAGGTAAAATCTTGGCCTCTTCGGTGCAGCCAATTGTGATTAATGCCGGTCAGTTTGGTTTGGATGCGGGGATTGAAAAACTTCGTGAGGTTGCTGGCTTACCTTCTATCAGTACTGCAGTGCCAGTGATGTTTGATCTGGCTTTTAAGCGTTAAGAGGCGCTGCATTAGCATATAATAAAGGCCGATTTATCGGCCTTTTCTTTTTGGATTGTCGATCTTGAATAAGCAATTTTCTATTTATCTCGATTTGTTGCGTTTTGTCGCAGCAGGCTTTGTTTTTCTTTCTCATGTAACCATGTTTGCCGGTGGTTGGTTGTGGCAGTTAGCGGCTTTTGGTCATGAAGCAGTTGTCTTTTTCTTTGTGTTGTCGGGTTTTGTGATTGCTTATGTTGTATATGAGCGTGAAGAAAAAGCATTTAAGTACACGGTTAACCGGTTATCCCGTATTTATTCTGTGACTATTCCTGCGCTATTGCTAACCATTATTCTCTATTATGGTGGTCACGCAATAAGCCCCGAAGCTTTTCAAGATCTTGATAAGCGCTTGCTAGATCCAGTTTGGACCCTATTTTCAGGATTGTTTTTTATCAATCAAAGCTGGGTGGGAACGCCCATGCTTTCAAACTTGCCTTATTGGTCATTGGGCTATGAAGTCCTTTATTACTGTTTTTTCGGTGTCTTCGTATTTACAAAAGGCTGGTTGAGGCTGCTGCTTCTTTTAGGGGTTGTTGGTGTAATGGGGCCAAGTATCTTGCTGTACCTACCCATTTGGTTGACAGGCGTTTGGTGTTTTAGAAATTTAAATCGTTTCCAGCTAAGTTTGCGTCGGTCGGTGTTACTTTACGTGGTATCTATCTTCGGTATTTTTGTTTTTGTACGAGAAGATGTACAAAATATAGTGAATCTCTATGCCAAGGATCTTTTAGGCGAGTCTGTTTATGGTTGGTTACTAGAGCCAGCGGATAAATTTGCTGCGGATTATTTATTAGCTGTCTTTGTCACCTTGCACCTGTATGCGGGATACCATGTGATTAGCCAAAAGTATCATTTCTCTGAGTGGTGGGAGAAAGTGATTCGCTATTTTTCCGCTCATACCTTTTCTCTCTATCTTTATCATATGCCAATGTTGTACTTCGTGTCGGCAGTGGTGCCTTACGACAGTAATCCTATTCTGAATATCGTAAGTTGCTGGCTCTTGATTCCTTTGAGTATTTTACTTCTTAGTACCTATACGGAGAATAAGAAAGCGAGCTATCAAACTTTTTTCTCCAGGGGTCTTGGGCGCTTAAGAAAGGCCGAGAAATACCCGGCAGCTTAGTGGCGCTTACCTTGCTGTAGCGTTAGTAATTATCGGATGCTCGTCTATACTCTTTTTCTTACTAGTATGCATTTTCGATAATACGACTAATTCTTATGAACTACCCAGAATTCCTAGATAGCAGTCGCTATTTGGCAATGAACGACTCCGTGCCTGAGTTGGACCAATACAAGGCCATGATGGCCAATATCACCCGTATTCACCTACTCACTACCAAAACCTTTTCCAGCTTTGATGAACTAATCCGCACGTATTTGGAATCCGGTGTGGCGATTTTTGGTATGGAAACCGGGATTGTTAGTCGTATCGATAAACAAGAGGTTTATCATGTGTGTGATGTGGTAAGCCCATTGGATGTGCTGGAGAAAGATCAGGAGTTTGCCCTTGAGGATACTTATTGTCGTGAAGTGGTGAAAAGCCAATCGGTATTAGGTTTTCCTGAAGTGGGAAAACTGGACTATATGAACTGTCATCCGGTTTATCAGAACCTAAAGCTAGAAGCCTATCTATCGGCCCCTATTTACGTGAATGATGTTCTGTTCGGCACGTTAAATTTTACTTCCGTGAGTAAACGAGAATACGGCTTTTCCACTCATGAGCACGATTTGATACTGCTTATGGCCAATGCTATCGGCAACTATATTGCCCTTCGCCAGAATGAGGAGAAACTCCTCGAGCTGAATGAAAAGATGAAACGCTTTGTGGGTTACGTGGCTCATGATTTACGCAACCCCATCGGTTCTATTATTGCGCTGTCGAGAGTATTGAGTCGGCCTAATGTGGACCCAGAGCGCGCTCTGAAAGCCAATGAAAATATTCAGCATTCTGCAGAATATGCGTTAGATATTGTCTCAACCATTTTGGATAACGCTGCCATCAAAATCGGTAAAATATCTTTAAATTTTCAAGATGTGGAACTCAAGGGGTTATTCAGTAGCGCTGCTCAATCCGTGCAGCAATTGGCTGAAGAAAAAGACATATCCCTTAATATTTCTACGGATATTGGGGTGAGATTACACTGTGACCGGAATCGTATTTTGCAGAGTTTAGTTAATTTGCTCACTAATGCGGTGAAATATGCTCCGGGGGCTTCAACCATCCATGTGTCCAGCGCTATCTCAAGTGAACAGACCCGTTGTGAGATAACCATTACCAATCAAATCGAGCTTGTTGTGAGTGATGGCGGTGGCGAAGAAAGAGTGCTTTATAAGTCTGTGGGCTTTGGCTTAGACATTATTCGAGACCTCTTGGTGGCCCATGGCTCAGAGCTAGAGATCCAGCAAACCGAGTCAGATTTTACGGCTCGCTTTTACCTGCCTGTGGCTTAATTCCACCCCCTCAGTAGCCCTTTGTTTCCCTAATTTTCGGATTCCATAACCGGTAGACAAAAAGCTGCCTTCGGCGGTGGTTTTGTGTACAATGCGCAGCCTGATTTTTAGGCCTTCCGAGCCCCTTGGTTTCGGTGGGTTTACCCCCTCTTTTTCACGCATCTACAGGGTTATCTCATGTTTGACCAATCCCAGACTATTGCCGATTTCGATCCCGAATTGTGGGAAGCTATCCAGAACGAAGAGCAGCGCCAGGAAGAGCATATCGAGCTGATCGCCTCTGAAAACTACACCAGCCCAATGGTGATGGTGGCTCAGGGTACCAAGTTGACTAACAAGTACGCTGAAGGCTACCCAAGCAAGCGCTACTACGGCGGTTGTGAGTATGTGGATAAAGCCGAAGCTTTGGCTATTGAACGTGCGAAAGAGCTGTTTGGTGCGGACTACGCTAACGTGCAGCCACACTCAGGCTCTCAAGCTAATACAGCCGTATACGCGGCTCTGTGCGCCCCTGGTGACACAGTATTGGGTATGAGCTTGGCTCACGGTGGTCACCTGACCCACGGTGCCTCTGTAAACTTCTCTGGCAAGATCTACAACGCGGTTCAGTACGGCCTGAACCCTGAAACAGGCAAGATCGACTACGACGAGATCGAAGCTTTGGCGGTTGAGCACAAGCCAAAAATGATCGTAGCGGGTTTCTCGGCCTACTCTCAGGTAATGGACTGGGCGCGCTTCCGCGAGATTGCCGATAAAGTGGGTGCCTACCTGATGGTCGATATGGCTCACGTTGCTGGTTTGATTGCCGCTGGCGAATATCCGAACCCAGTGCCTTATGCAGACGTAGTTACGACCACGACTCACAAAACCCTACGTGGCCCACGTGGCGGTTTGATTATCGCTCGCGCCAACGAAGAGATCGAAAAGAAACTGAACTCTGCGGTATTCCCGGGTGGTCAAGGTGGCCCATTGATGCACGTAATTGCGGCAAAAGCTATTGCGTTCAAAGAAGCCATGAGCGACGACTTCAAGGCTTACCAAAAGCAAGTGGTTAAAAACGCAAAAGCCATGGCCGCTACCTTTATTGAGCGCGGTATCAATATCGTTTCTGGCGGTACTGAAAACCACCTGATGTTGGTGGACCTGATTGGTAAAGAGTACACCGGTAAAGATGCCGATGCGGCACTGGGCGAAGCCTACATTACGGTTAACAAAAACTCGGTACCAAACGACCCGCGTTCTCCGTTTGTAACCTCTGGTCTTCGTGTGGGTACTCCAGCGATTACGACCCGTGGTTTCGGCGAAGAAGAGTGTGTACAGCTAACGAACTGGATCTGCGATGTGTTGGATAGTTTAGAAAACGGCAACAGCGAAGACGTGGTTCCAGCAGTTAAAGCGCAAGTATTAGAGCTGTGTAAAAAGTTCCCTGTTTACGCTGCTTAATTCCATAGCGTTAATGCTGTTTAAAAAAGCCCTGCCATGTGCAGGGCTTTTTTGTGGCAAAATAAAATCACTGTCATCCTGGGCGATCGTAAGAGAGTGAAGGATCTCATAGAAAAATACCTGCGAGATAAGTATGGACTGGAAAATATTTAGTACGGTTATCGTCACGGTTTTTATCGCTGAACTCGGTGATAAAACCCAATTGGCCACTATGTTGTTCGCTGCCGATAAAGCGGTTAATAAATGGGTCGTGTTTGCTGGTGCGTCTGTAGCACTAATTGCTGCGGCGGGGCTGGGAGTGTTGGTAGGCAGTCTGTTGAGTCAGTATCTTAACGAAAAATTGTTAAACACGATTGCCGGTGTGGCGTTTATCGCTATTGGCGCTTGGACCTTATATAAAGGTTAAAGGCACAAAGGCTAAAAGTATAAAGATTGAATAGAGATAAAATCCGGTTAAAAGATTAGGGGGAACAACTATGCCAATTTGGGTCGATGCCGATGCTTGCCCTGTGGTGATAAAAGAAATTATTCTTCGTGCGGCAGAGCGAACAAAAACACAAACCACCTTTGTGGCAAACCACTTTATTAAAACGCCGCCCTCTACTGTGATCAGCTTTATTCAGGTAGAAAAAGGTTTTGATATCGCGGACAACGAAATTGTAAGACGCATGGAGGCGGGGGATTTAGTGATCACTCAAGATATTCCGCTGGCTTCAGAAACTATCGATAACGATGGTATTGCACTGAATCCTCGCGGTGAGCTCTATACTAAAGCCAATATTAGAGCGCGGCTAAATATGCGGGACTTTATGGAAACTCTGCGTTCAAGTGGCGTCGAGACTGGCGGGCCTCCGGCTTTGAATCAGGCAGACCGACAGGCGTTTGCCAATGAACTGGATAAATGGCTCGTAAAACAGAGTAAATAATTTCAAAAAAAGTATTTTATTTTTTTTGTTTTTGGAGTAGTGTTTAGAGAAAGTTGTAAGAAAAGATGGCCTGAAAACAAAAGGGTCATCTAATACAAGTTTGTTAGCACAAGATTGTTAATGTGTTGTGACTTAACAGGTAGTAATTAACGGCAATGTAAATTGCTGGAGGGCTTGGACTCCCTCTGAAAAAATTACAAAACTGAAAAGATTTCACGGCACATTGAAAGTTGGCAGTACTGAAACGGCTATTCATTTCTCCACCTCCGGAATAGTCAGCTCGATATGAGCAGTAGCCAGCCGAAAGTGAAGTTACCGATAGCTAATAAAAAGTAAAATCTAGAAGCTCGAAAGCGGAAGTATCGGAACCTTATAAACTGCGTCAAAAGTAGTAAGGTAAGCAGTTAAATAAACAGCAAAACTTCAACAATCACAGCAATATAGGGAGGTCTCTTCAAGTTTTATCTAAGTCACACTGAGCTATTGATGCGCCTCGATTCGGTATACTGACGTTCTGGACCTGGTCCGCCGAATACCGGTCTCATGTATCAGAAGTGATGGTTTACGCTGTTTTCACTGAAGCTAATTTTAAGTGCTACATAAAAGTCCACACTAGGGGGAACCCATGGCGAAAAGGTCACAGGCGAAACGTAAATCCAACAAACATTACCAGCATAATGAGACGATGTTCGGGGAGGATATCGGACGACCGTCGAGAAAGGGCAAACGAACGACTGCCGACGTCGTCGAAATAAGCCCGCGACTGCAACACCTTCAGAAAGCCTATTCCCCCAAACGTAATCCCGCCCCCCTTTCCCCGCAAAACGCTGCTCAACGTAAATATATCAACGCTATCCGCCACCACAACCTCACCTTCGGTTTAGGCCCTGCCGGTACTGGTAAGAGCTACTGTGCGGGTGCACTAGCGGCAGAAGCCTTAGAGAGCGGTAAAATCGAACGAATTATTCTCACGCGCCCGGCGGTAGAAACCGGTGAAAGCTTAGGTTTTTTGCCCGGAAACTTGGATGAGAAGTTCTCAGTCTATATCGATGCCTTTCGGGATATCCTCAATGAACGCTTAGGCGGAGGAACCGTAGATTACTGTCTGCGCCATGGCCGCATTGTCGCAGCCCCTCTGGCTTATATGCGTGGTAAAACTTTCGACCAGAATACGTTTGTGGTATTGGATGAAGCGCAAAATACCTCTGTTGCACAAATGAAAATGTTTCTAACCCGTATCGGCGAAAATTCTAAAGTAGTGGTGAACGGCGATGTTCGCCAAAGCGATATCAAAGGCCCTAACGGCTTGGCTGATGCAGTAGATAAACTGTGCGGACTAAAAGGCGTGCACGTACACGAATTTGAATACCAAGATATTGTTCGCAGCGGCTTAGTAAAAGAAATTGTGGACCGCTATGAGCCTTACGAAGATGAAGAGTATTAGCAATGAATGTTAGTTGTTAAAGTTTGATAAGAAATTAGTTCAGAGTGTGTCGTAGTAAAAATAAAGGCAGCCAGGATGGCCATTGCTGTCCCATAAATATTGATCATAAAGCCATCCTCATCTGAGGGTGGCTTTTTTGCCTGTTCGGCGGAGCTGGATTAAGTAGCTGCCGCAAAGATATACGTTCAAACAAGCTAACCTGTAATACTCGCATTATCCTCTGTACCGTCCAGCCCACTTTTGCGCAAAAGCGAGTAAATGATGCAAGTAGATAAGCGATCATTGCTATCCATATTTGAGTCAAAATGGCGTTCTTAGATCGTCCAACAAAGTGCTGAATTTTTATATTTTGCTTAATCGTTTTGAAGAAAATTTCAACACGCCAGCGGTCTTTGTAAATCGCCGCAATGGTTGATGCGGCCAATTTAAAATTGTTGGTTAAAAAC
>JAILXX010000006.1:0-190277 GCA_045430295.1 Cellvibrionaceae bacterium
GCTTTACGGCTTTTACTTTAAAGTCTTTTGTATATTGCCAGGTTTTTCTTGGATGATTATATTTTGGCATAAGCCACCTCCTTTGTTAGTGGAGGTGTCTACTTTATCGGGGGAGGTTCAGGGTCAACTGCAGGTGCTTGTTATGAGTTTTTTTGATATATGAATTAAAGCACATGCAGCAAATACCTTTGTTGCACCAATGATTATTTCCAAAGCTTGGGAGGATATTGTACTAACCCACTCACCATTCTCATTTACAGTAGACTCCGTTAGCACAGTAAATAAATTAAACCCTAAGGGTATACCAACAATTCCTGCCCAAATTAATAAATCAAGAACCGCATATGAGAATATTGCGACACTTGCAATATATCCAATAACTTTCAAGTATCTAATAGCACAAAAAATAAATATAAAATCAGCTAAAAATGTTAAGGCTACTTGTATATTTTCAGATGAATCCATTAAGTTTACTCATAACGCCCAGCTCAGTGGCATTTGGTATGGAGTGGCTTTTGTGTTTTTACACAAAAGGCGCGGAATACCAAATGTCCAATGCAGCTACTTGTTATGATGGCGAACCGTGATACCAAACAAGACACGTTGCCACCATAGTTAAAAATTTAACCCGAAAAAATACTGTCTTTTCAGATTAGCCAAATTTTACTAAGAACTACCCACCGCCGAAATAGATAAACTAGGCGAATGAATAAACTCTCAGATTGGCAACAGGAACGGATGGTTTTAGATAGGAATTAGCACATTCCCTGTTGCTTAGATTGCTTACTACAAGCAATTTATTATTGTTTGATTATGGGCCAACTATAGGCACTTTGGCTACAGCCAATTTCTCGGACATTTGTAAGAGTTTACTTACAAATTTAGCAGAGCCTCATAACGCCGCAATAAAGGGCGTTTTTTATGGAGCTGGTTTTTGGGTAAAGTGCGAAGCACCCAAAAACCGGCGGAGTAAAAAACGTCCATTTTGATTGCCTGGTTATGATGGCGAACCGTGATACTGAATAAGACGCGATGCCACCATAGTTAAAAATTTAACCCGAAAGAACACCGCCCTTTCAGATTAGCTAAATTTCACTAAGAACTACCCACCGCCGAAATAGACAAGCTAGGCGAATGAATAAACTCTCAGGTTGGCAACAGGAACGAGGAAGTTGAAATAGGAAACTGCACATTCCCTGTTGCTACGATTGCTTACTACAAGCAATTTATTATCGTTCAATTATGTGCCAACTACAGGCACTTTGGCTACTGCCAATTTCTAGGGCATTTGTAAGATTTACTTACAAATTTGGTAGAGCCTCATAACAGCTTATTATACGTCGCGATGACGCGTTTAATTACGTCACTTTGACGTATATCCACAACCCTTTAACCTAGCTTAAAAATTTCTTTTTAAAAATCAGAAGGTTACAGGAGAAAAATACAGCGACATGTTTAATTACGTCACTTTCTAACCCATTCTTGACGAGCACCACATTTTTTACAATACTGGCCATAAATACAGGTAAATGAAATTTAATTTGAACAACCTTGTTCGAGACAGCATTCGCGCGAATGCACTACAGTATCAAAACAGAGATTTATACCCATGTACTGAATAAAGGAGGCCGGGGTATTATCAGCCCAATAGATACTCCTCTGTAAACTTAATATTTAACGCCTTCTACTCCCTGCGCTTTCGCTTTTTGATTACCACTACGCACACGAAAACGCTTATATTCCCAGCTGTATTCAGCGGGGGAGTTTTCAATACACGCTTCAACGGTTTTGTTCATTGCTACCAATGATTTATTCACATCTTCACTATAGATGTCATCGTCAGGCTTTTGAAAAATCACCTCAAACCCTTCTTCCACTCTTTTGGTGGAACACACAATCACCTGGCAACCACTACGCTGGATCAAGCTGTGTACAAGGGTCATAGTGAACGCGGGCTGACCAAAGAAAGTTGAGAATTCACCGCCACTGCTTTCTTCTGGAATTTGATCTGGGAGAATGCCCGTAGTACCGCCAGCTTTTAAAGTTTTGATTATCTGCAAAACCCCCCGCTTACTGGTAGGTGCAAGGCTGGATTGCGGATAACACCTCCCTCTTTTCACAAAATTATCAACTTCTGGATCTTCATGAGGCTGATATAAATAAACCACCTCCGTGATGCTTGATAAATAAACCCCTACTAGCTCCCAATTGCAATGATGAGGCGCCACCACGATAAGCCCATCTGGATTATTTATCGCAGATGTAAACAGTGCTTCATTTTCGACCTGTTTCACTAAGTAACCGGCCCGTTCTCTCAACCGCCAAATCACAGGAATCTCTAGTGCTGTTTTACCCGTCTCTTGCAGGCTGCGCTTAGCGAAATCCACACGCTCCGATTCGGCCATCTCCGGATAGCACACTTCCAGGTTTTTCAGGGTTGTGCGGTACTCACGGGTTTTTAACACATAGGCTAATTTTCCCAGTTGCCCGCCAATCCAACGAGCCCAAAAGAAGGGTAATCGGGAAAATAACCGGAAAAACAGAACTTTTAGGGTACTTTTCAACGTTTTTTCTCTTTTTAGGGCTGCGCTAGCCATATAAATGAAGGCCATCAAACCTTATAATGCTCGGCTTTGTCTCGGCAGCATTTGCCAGACACAACACACAAATACTCGTATTAGTCGATTTGGAGGCACAAGTCGGTGACTGAAACAGCCAAACCCGATGTCAGCACATTCCAGGGCCTGATCCTTGCCCTACAAAACTACTGGGCCCGCCAAGGGTGTGTCATTTTACAACCCTTAGACATGGAAGTGGGAGCGGGAACTTTCCATCCTGCCACTTTCCTCCGTTCCATCGGCCCTGAAACTTGGAACAGTGCCTACGTGCAACCATGCCGCCGCCCAACCGATGGCCGCTACGGAACAAATCCCAATCGTCTGCAGCACTACTATCAGTATCAGGTAGTGATGAAACCTTCCCCGGATAATATCCAAGAACTCTACTTAGATTCTCTCCGTGAATTGGGCATCGACCCCGCTATTCACGATATCCGCTTTGTGGAAGACAACTGGGAATCACCAACACTGGGGGCCTGGGGCTTAGGCTGGGAAGTATGGCTCAACGGTATGGAAGTCACTCAGTTTACCTACTTCCAACAAGTAGGCGGTTTGGAGTGTTACCCCATTACCGGTGAAATCACCTATGGCCTTGAGCGTATCGCCATGTACTTGCAAGGCGTCGATTCCATTTTCGATTTGGTTTGGACCGTTGGCCCAGGTGGCAAACCCGTCACTTACGGCGATGTATTCCATCAAAACGAAGTTGAAATGTCTCACTTCAACTTTGAACACGCCGATGTGGATGCCTTGTTTAAGCAATTCGATCAGTGCGAAGCAGATTCCCAGCGTTTAATGGAACAAGGCTTGCCCCTTCCCGCTTACGAAATGGTGATGAAAGCCTCCCACGCGTTTAACTTGTTAGACGCACGCCATGCTATTTCCGTCACAGAGCGCCAACGTTTTATTTTGCGTGTACGCACATTGGCTCGCGCAGTGGCTCAAGCTTATTACGATGCCCGCGAACAATTGGGTTTCCCGCTAGCCCCCGAAGCACTGCGTGAAGAGTTGTTACAGAAAGCCAAAGAAAAAGCTGAAACCGAACAAGCAGGAGAAAATGCGTAATGGCTCAAGATTTTCTCGTTGAAATTGGCACTGAAGAGCTGCCACCTAAAGCATTAAAGCAGCTGTCACAAGCCTTTACCCAAGGTATTGTTGACGGTTTAAAAGCGGTTGAGTTATCTCACGGTGCGGTAAAAAGTTACGCAGCGCCTCGCCGTTTAGCCGTTTTTATTGAAGCACTGGAAGAACAAACCCCACAGAAAGATGTAGAAGTTTGGGGCCCTCCAGCAAAAATCGCTTTTGATGCCGACGGCAATCCAACCAAAGCTGCTGAAGCTTTTGCCAAGAAAAACGGCATTGCGGTTTCCGAATTAAAAGCAGAGAGCGACGGTAAAGTTGAGAAGCTAGTTCATCGTACTCAAGCCGGTGGCGAAGCCGCCATTGAAAATTTTGAGTCTATTGTTCAAACCTCTCTCGACAAGTTACCCATTCCTAAGCGTATGCGTTGGGGCGCTCGTCGCACTGAATTTGTTCGCCCGGTTCATTGGATCGTCATGCTATTCGGTCGCGAAGTGGTGGATGCCACCATTATGGGTTTACGAGCAAATCGTGAAACCCGCGGCCATCGCTTCCATTACAACCAAACCATTTTCCTGGATGCCCCGGCTGAATATGCCGAGAAGCTAAAAAGTCCTGGTTATGTGATTGCCGACTTCGAAGAACGCCAAGCACTGGTAAAAGAACAAGTAGCCGCCGAAGGTGAAAAAGCCGGTGGCGCTGCCGTTATTGGTGATGACCTATTAAATGAAGTAACCGCTTTGGTTGAATGGCCGGTTGCACTAACCGGTAATTTCGAAGAACGCTTCTTGGAGGTTCCTGCAGAAGCTTTGATCTCTTCCATGAAAGAACACCAAAAATATTTCCACGTTGTGGATGGCAACAATCAATTGCTGCCGAAGTTTATTACAGTGTCCAATATTGAAAGTACGGACCCTGCCCAGGTGATTGACGGTAACGAGCGCGTGATTCGCCCCCGTTTATCCGATGCCGCTTTCTTCTTCGAGACCGATAAGAAAATCACCTTGGAACAGCAACGTGAGCGTTTAAAAAATATTGTTTTCCAAGCGCAGCTAGGAACCGTATTTGAAAAAACCGAGCGCGTTTCAAAACTGGCAACCTCTATTGCTAACAAGCTTGATGCCGATTCAGAAAAAGCTCAACGGGCAGGGGTATTGTGTAAATCTGACTTGATCACCGACATGGTGGGAGAGTTCGATAAAATGCAAGGCATTGCCGGTTACTACTACGCCATTAACGATGGCGAAAACGAAGAAGTGGCCAAGGCATTAAATGAACAATACTTACCGCGTTTTGCTGGCGATGCCCTTCCTGAAACCACAACCGGTACCATTATCGCCCTTGCCGATCGCCTCGACACTTTGAGTGGTATTTTCGGCATTGGCCAAAAGCCAAGTGGTTCAAAAGATCCTTTCGCATTACGCCGCGCCTCTCTCGCGGTATTGCGTCTGCTGGTTGAAAAAGATCTTAACTTGGATCTTCGTGAACTCTTAACCGAAGCGGCAAATCTACACAGCAACCTCTCTGATGAGAAGGTCGTGGACAACGCTCTTAACTATATGCTGGAACGCTTCCGCGCCTGGTATGAAGACGAGAATATCGCCCCGGAAATTTTCATGGCGGTTGCCGCTAAAAATCTTTCTGAGCCATTGGATATCAATAAGCGTGTTCATGCGGTTTCGCAATTCAGCCAGTTGCCAGAAGCTCAGGCACTGGCTGCTGCCAACAAGCGTGTTTCCAATATTTTGGAAAAGAGTGGTGGTAACAGCATTGCCACCGTAAACCCAGATCTTCTACAAGAAGACGCAGAAAAAGCGCTGGCACTGCAGGTCAGTGACAAGGCACAGCAGGTAGCGCCTCTGTTCCAAGCACGCAACTATGCAGAGGCATTATCGTCTCTGGCTTCCCTCCGCGAAGTTGTAGACAGCTTCTTCGACGATGTGATGGTAATGGCCGATGACGAAGCTCTACGCAATAACCGTATCGCGTTGCTAAGTCAGTTGAGAAATTTATTCTTGGAAGTCGCTGATATTTCTCTGCTTGTACCAGCAAAGTAAATTTTTCTCTCTTTATCCCGCCTCACATTATGAGGCGGGATTTTATTTTCTGCGAGTGATTACAACTATTTATGAATACGTTTCGCGGCGCATTTTTTTATTTTATTATTTACTTTACCGTTGTGCCTTACGGTATTTTTGGCCCCACGGTCTGTCGATTACTACCCTTTAAAGTTCGTTTCCCTATGCTGGTTTCATGGAACCGTTTAGTGATTTTTTTGCTACGTGTAATCTGCGGTGTGAAGGTGAATATTCAAGGGAAAGAAAATATTCCAGACAAGCCTTGCGTGGTGCTCAGCAATCACGACTCCACACTGGAAACCATCGTATTACAAACCTTGTTTAATCCTCTGTGTACGGTGTTAAAAAGAGAACTGCTGCGAATTCCATTTTTTGGCTGGGCACTAGCAGCCTTGCTTCCCATCGCCATCGATCGCGCGTCGCCACGAGAAGCGATTCGTCAGCTTTCCGGTAAAGGCATTTATCGCATTACGGAAAAGCAGCATAGTCTGTTAGTGTTTCCGGAAGGCACCCGAAATCCAACAAACAAACCCAATAAATGGGCCAGAGGCGGTGCCACAATCGCTATTGAATCTGGCGCCGCAATATTACCGGTTGCTCATAACTGTGGTGATTACTGGCCTTACGATGCTATCGCGAAAAAACCAGGCACTATTACCTTTGTTATCGGTAAACCCATTCCCTCTCAAAATAGAGACAGTAAAAGTTTAACAGAAGAAGCACAGAATTGGGTTGCCGAACAACGGGCCTTAATGAACTGATATCTGTATCGATGCCAAATGCTAAGCTAAGTGGCTTATTCTTGATAAGCCATCGATGCAGATTTTTCCACGGGCTCGCCGGCAACACTGTCTGGTAACAGCCACACTTCCACACGGCCATTTTTGGTATTGGAAATTTTCTGACCTACCGCCGCCAATGGCATTACCGTTCCCAACCCCAAGGTTTTATTAACCGGTATACCACTTTTAAACAGCGCTGATCTCACAGCGGTGGCTCTTAATTTAGACAGCACATCCGAACGCTTACCGGTTTGGCTTTTTACTTCATCATTAAAACCCACCAACACTAACTTTTTATGCTGATTTTCAGGCTTTGCCATAAAATTCTGTAAACGGCTAACATCCATCAGGGCTTTATTATCTAACCGCGAACTGCCACGATTAAATCGAAAGTTTACCGATAAGCGATCGCCGTTATACATCAACTCACGATAGGCTTGTGGTGCATTCACAAAATCTTCTTGCTTCACCGCCTGAATATTTTGTGAGATGTAACCCACCTGAGCCACAACTTCCTGACCTTTTTCGCTTTGGCAAAAACTCACAAATTCACGAATGTCATCCGTAACATTACGTTCCGGGGTATAAAGGTATAAGCGGCGAGTGAGAGGGTAGTCTTCCGTGGCAACAGATAAATGACTTGGCGCTATGGCCTGGGTTCCTTCATCGGAAACAGCTAACGCTTTCGCATTTCGAATTGAGGCAATGCCAGAGAATCCTATAGCATAGGGATCTCGTGCCACAGTATCTGAAAGCTCATCGTTAGATTCGTAGCGCTTAGCGCTATCATCTAGTTGATAAGTCTTTTTCAAGATAAGACTTTTAAATGTATCCCAAGTACCTGAGTTATTGTCTCGGGCATGGAGACTAATGGCTGCATTAACCCCACCTAATTGCTGCCAATTATTGATTTCACCAGAAAAAATTTGCGCAATCTGAGTAGTGGTTAAACTGCCAATATTATTGGTTTTGTTAACCAAAATGGCTAAGCCATCAATAGCAACAGTGTGCTCCGACGCTGTGGAACGCATGTAACCAAATCTTTCCAGTAAGCTAACTTCCTTCTCTTTAATGGGGCGAGACGACATACCAATATCCGCTACACCAGCATCTAAAGAACGGTACCCTGTACTAGAGCCGTGAGCCGCTACCCAAATAAGCGCATTCGGGCTTTCACCTTGAATGCGAAATTTATTCTCGCCAGTAATATCAATCCGTACACTGGGAATATTTTTACTTTCAAGATACGCTTTTGCGCAATGGGGAATTAATTTGGCCCCTAAAGTATTGGAACCGTGAATAGTTAAATGAAGAGCTGGCAACGTCGACGCGTTTATTGGTAACGCCCAAGACAATAGGCTGCCAAGAATAATACGGGTAGATCGAGTTATAAACAGAGTTAAAGCTGACATGCATAAATCCTAATATTGTTAGGATTTATAGGGTAAAAAACTCATATGACAGTTTTGTTAAACAAACATTACAACGCCAGACGCGTTGAACAAGGCGTCTGGCGTTGTAATGATACGTTAATGTTTCTCTAACACTTCTGAGAGCGCCTCAATTCTTTCTTGCATAGCTGAAGTTATTTCATCTGCTCGCAAGCGATTTACAATATTATTCAGTACCCGCTTTTCATTATCATCAATGACTCCATCACGGGTTGCGATATCAATAATTTCATCTAGCTCCTTCTCATCTAACTTACCATCATTGGCAAAGCAATTGATGGAGTGAAAGGTCATTTCTAGATAGTCTCTACTTTCTGTCATTGTTATATCCCTCATTCATTATTTAAGAGTTGTATTTAAGTATTGCCGAATATCGCGTTTTTCAACATGCTGATCCAGCCACTGCTTAAATTCGTCGACTTTTGTAAAATCATCCCCTAACTTTTTACGATAACGGGCTTTCAGTGTTTCTTCTTGTCGTTCTAAGCGAATGTTTCGCTGCCAAGCATCGGTAAATATTTTTGGAAGTTTATTATGTATATCTAACTGCTGAAGCAACTTCCACTCACCTTTATCTAGCCAGGCTTCATCACAACTTGTGCAAAGCTCTAGACGATGATTAATATCTCTTCCTATTTGAAAGCGACTCATAAATTTAGAACACTTCGGGCACAACTTTGCTTCACTGCTATCTTCAGTAATCACATCTTCAGCTATTTCAGCAACACTGTTTTCAGCATGCTGATCAATCCAGTACCGATAATTCATTAGCGATAACAAAGAACCATCACATTTTGGACATACGGCTGCCAGTAGTCCTGGAGATATCTCTTTGGGCTCTAGTTGATAACCTTTGCATTGTGGGCAATCCACATTTACTCCGTTTATTATTACTCTGGTAAACAACAGCGCTTGTAACGCTTACCACTACCACATGGACAGGGGCCTTTTTTTCTCTGTCGAATGTCATCCTCTATACTGAGAACGTCTTGCTTGTAAAAATCTGATAGCCGCTGAAATAGTTTTGGATGTTTTTTCTTTAACATTTTTGGGCGCTCAAAAAAGTATTCTGAAGCTACAGCAAAGAATTCAACTTTACTCGTTCCACCATACGCTCGAATATTGCTTTTTCCCTTATCAATATCTTGTATTTTTCCCTCAATAAATGAAAACCAAGGAATCGCAAAAGCATACTCTTTCAATCTTTCAGGAAATCCATCTGTATCACCATCAGCCATATCCACTAAATGGGCAAACTCGTGAATACCCACATTCCGCTTATCGCGAATATTTTCAAAACCTGCGTAAAGGTCAGGCTTACTCAAGGCCATTTTTCCAGCCATAGGTCCTGAGCCCACCATACCAGTTATCATAGAATCCGGTTGTTGGCATTCAAAATTTTCATTAAAAGCCGCTGGTAATAGATAAACGCCCTTTAAATTCAAGTAGTGCCACTTTGGAAAGCCCCATACCGGAATAATGGCACTGGCAGCAACTAGTAACCTATCTTCATCAGTAACAGAGAATTGACCAGATTCAATATCTGTCGTTTGTAAAAATAGCAAAGCTCGTTTTTGAAAAATAAGCTTGTCTTTAAAGGAAAGCTTCCGATAAAACTGTACCTTATCTTCTAAAAATTGACTCCATTCAGATTTCCATAATCCTGACTCTTGCAATTCTGGTTTATAAAATATTTCCCAAACGCCCTTTATCCAGCTAAGCATGCTTTATTTCCCGAAGCCGTTTTATTTTTGTATGAAGCACAGCATATAAAATACCACTGAGTACGCCAAAAATATGGTATTCAAAAGAAACACCATTCTTTAGAGGTAACAAGCCGAGTGCCATTCCCCCATAAAATACCAGCACGACAGTTGCCATAAAGAAATGCTTTAAACTCTTATCAACCCATGCCAAAGCTATCAATAATCCCCAAAGTCCAAATATCCAACCACTAGCTCCGATGTGAATAGCAGGCCTACCAAATAACAACACCAAAATACCACTGCTCACAATAATAAAAAGACTGGCATAACAATAGAAACGTATGGGTTTTAATAAACACAATGCACTTAATAAACTTAGTCCCGCAAGATTATTTATTAGATGAGAATGACTATTGTGTATAAAAGGTGCCGTAAATATGTGATACCAACGCTCGAATGATCTGGGAATAACGCCGAGGTATTCTATAGGCCAAATCGCTAAAGTCTTAATGATATGCACTACCACTATGACAGTGATTAAAACCGAGAGTAGTTTTATTCTTCCGGCAAGAAATTTTGTCATTCTTTACGACTTGTGATTGGTTTTGTCTCTTCTTTTTTAATATCAGCTTCCAAAATTCTTAACTGCTGAGATATGTCACCCATACGGTCATGAGTACGAAGATCAATCTCCAGCTTTTTATCCATGGTTCGTACTAGGGGTGAAATGGTATGTTCAATGGTATCGGCCAATACTCTGAGTATTTTATCGATACCTGGAACAGGCTCATTCACTACTTGTACATTTGCCTTACTCGCCTCTACTGCTGACGTGAGTTTATCCACGACATAGAGCAAGGCATCATTGCTATCTTCATCTTTACTGTCTTGGGGTTTATCAGCGCTAGTTTTTACCATCGCGGATAGTTCATCAACACCATTTACTAGATCCATCAATTGCGCAACGATTTTTCCACCGGTGTCTGCACTGTCACCACCCATAGCTTTATTACGTAAAAAGTCCTTCTTTATTTGCTCCCAGCGCTGGTTTTCTTCCTCTGTGATATTGCCTCTTAATTCCGCTAATTTCAGTAAGTTATCCTCGGCCCCGGTTGTCAGTAACTGTGCCTCACCCAAGTAATGATCTTGGATCATTTGCATTAATTCTTTCTCATTCATAACCGCAGAGATTTTTTCAGTCATCTTGTTCATGTTGCGATAACTACCCTGCAGCTTAAAGGCCGGTTCAGTACGGTATTGATCGTTCTGTGCGGCAGATGCGATATATTGCTGATTGATTTTCAATACCACATCTTGGACTACAAACATTTTCTTTAAAATTTCAGTGATTTCATTAATCTCAGCACCACTGTATTGGTGACTAAGATCTGTGGTTACTGCGTCCCCGCCTTTAGCCATATCAATCAGTTTATAAACATCGGCCATTTCTCTCACCGCCAACGGTGCAAGAACTGGGTTAGAAGTGAGGGCGTTTTCCACATAACTCAATGCAAACTGCTCATCCATGCCACCCAAGATATCACCCAAATTGTAGATGTCGGCACGGTTTGCCAGCATGTCTGGTATTTTGAATGCCTCCCCGGATTCGGTATAAGGGTTACCGGCCATAATCACACAGAACTTCCGACCACGCATATCATAGGTTTTTGTTTTCCCCTTCCACACACCTTCAATACGACGCGTTCCATCACACAGAGAAATAAATTTCTGTAAAAACTCCGGATGCGTATGCTGAATATCATCCAGATAGAGCATCACGTTATTGCCCATTTCTAGAGCGAGGTTCAGCTTTTTCAGCTCCTGGCGTGCAGTCGCGTTCGGTGCTTGTTGTGGATCAAGGGATAGCACATCGTGTCCAAGTGATGGACAGTTGATCTTCATAAAGATCAATCCTAATCGATTCGCCACATATTCCATCAAGGTCGTTTTACCATAACCAGGGGGCGAGATCATCATTAACAAGCCCATCAAATCCGTACGCTTGTTTTCTCCCACCGTCCCCATTTGTTTAGCCAAGTTATCCCCTATCAACGCTAAATAAGATTCATTAATCAATCGGTTCCGAACAAAAGAACTGAGGGGCCTTGGTTTAAACTCTTCTAGGCGTAAAGCTTCTCTTCGTTCACTGATAACATCCTGACGTAGCTGGTGATAACGATGAAAACTCGGTACTACTTCATTGTGGTGCTTCTGTAATCGCAGTAAAAAATCATCCAGCGCAAAGCTCAGTTGGCGATTTTGAATAGTGGGGTGATCTCCCAACAAACCCTCAACGCTAATTTGCAAATCCACTTCAGTACTGCGACGATCAATACGCTCATCCGCATTGATCAATGCTGCGGCTTCTGGAATATACCGAGCGTAAATTTCCATGCCTTTCTCTTCTACCATAGCCTGTAACCAAGCAATGGAAAGCTTCCAACGCTCCGCAGGCCAACCCAACAATTTCTCCAAGCTTTGTTGATAGCGACGCCAAGTAGCATCATCCATGGAGCGTTTCAACTCTTCCACAAGTTCTTGTGCATATTTACTTCCAATAAATTCAAGGCGCTCTTGGGATAGCTCGGCTACTAGATACTGAGTGGCTCGCTGGATATCTAAGCTTGAAACCTTTATTGGATGAATATCAATAAAGCGCTGCATCTCTGCTGAAACTTCTTCTTTTAATAAATTCAGTGCTGTACTGCTAGAAAACACCGCCTGCAATTGCGCTGCGGATTGCGCTCGCTCTTGCCAAGATTCGTAAGAAATATTTCCTTTATCAGTCGGAAATACACTTTTTATATTGGCCCAGAAAACTTGCGCTAGCGCTCGGCTTTTAGGATCAAAACGCAATAGATCGGCACTTTCCATTACCGGCAGAATAGCTTGAATTAACAGGCTAGCATCGTGATCATGAATACCTTTTTCATAACCTTCTTTATAACGGGGAGCCGCAAATTGTTTTACTACATTAGCAATGCCATCTTCTTCCAATGAGGCTGTTTTTAGAGTTTGCAACGATAGTGAATTTTGTTGTTTCTCTGCAGCTTCCAGAACTAACGAAGCTAAATATTCTGCTCGATAGACTTCATTACTTTCAGATTCCAATGGCATTTCCCAATAGGCTTCCATAGATTGCAAGCTGTCATGGTTAATGCTCTCGTAATAGTTAGTTCCTGTTAGATGGAAATTCAACTCATGATTCCGGGGAATAATAGTCAAATCCAACTCTTGGTTATTCACAGAGAATCGATGACGCGGACCCAATTTAATAACATTGCCACCCTCTTCAAAAATATCGCTTTTATCACGCAGTGAGCGCAATGCTTGCTCTTTAATGGCTTTGAAGCGGGATTCAATATCATCTGCTTTTACAGCACTGTCTAATTCTCGTAACTTCTCTACCTGCTCTCGGATCTTAATAACCAAAGCATCCGAGGCAAAGTAAGTATTCAAATCATCAGCGTCGGTAAACTTTAAGGAGCGTTTTTCAATACTGGATAATATACGCCCTGCAGCATCAGTAACCGACTGCGCCTTACGCTGCCTTTCATCCAGTAACTGCTGTTTATGGCTTTCGAAGGACTCATAGATTTCCTCACGTTTATCCATAATATCTGCGAGAAACTGATCATACTCACTGAACTGACTTTCCAGCTCTTCAAGTTGCACCAGTAAACGTGACAGCTGCTCATCACATTTTTCCGGTGTTGTCGCCAAACTCAACGCATTAGTGATGCTCTGAGAGAACAATTTGAATTGTGCTCCAAACTGCGCAATGGCTTCCTCTGAGCCAAGGTTCTTTTGCTTGTGTTTTGCTGTGGCCTTGCTTTGATTAAGCTTTGAGTAAACTTGAGAAATCGCATCAATAATGCGAGTACGCACAGTGGCATCATCCACCTTTAACGTACCCATCAGCTCAGACAATAAATCCAACCCCATAGCGGTTGATTCGATAACCTCTACAATGGGCTTCAATTGCGCAATAGTAGTAGCTTCTCCGACATCTTTATTGATACTGTCAATTTTTAATGTGTACGGTTCTAGCGCTTTATCCTCTGAGAGGAAGGAAATGGTTTCTCCACTGAGATTTTCTTCTAAGCCTCGTAAGGCTTCGCTTAGCTCTTCAATTCTTGAAACATTGATATAACGATATTCTTTAATCGTAGTTAAATGGCCACGCTGATGTCTAAGCTTAGCCAAGGCTTCCACATACTCTTCCACCGTCTGCCAACTTTCCGGGCGAATCGACTGAACTAATTGCTCCTGATCTCGCTCGGCTTCCACCATGGTTTTGGCAGACTGCTGACGAATACTTTCAACTTTCTCAAACTCATCAATAACCAGCTCAGAGGTTTCTGAAATCTCTTTCAGGGTACTGGCAATGGTTGCAGTTTCTTTATCGTCTAACCAGTAATGGTCATCGAAAATCTTTCTTGCAGCTTTACTTAACTCTTCGTATAAGCGTAACGAAACTGACTGATTGGAGATCATACGGTAAATACCGTATAAATCTGAAACACCACGGACTAATTCCGAATTACCAATTCGGCCATAGAAACTTTTACTGGCGGGCGCCTTGCTAGCAAATTCTGTACTTTCATAAGGGGTTTGCCAGATTTGCATAGGATGAACACGTGTAGGTTCTTGTTCCGCTGAAAAAATAACTAAGCGGCCATTTTCGGCCAGTGCATAACCATGTCCATAGATAGGATTTTGTAATTCCTTTTCAATCAGGTTATAAGCAAATAAACCAACAATGCCCTCTTCTTGCTCATAAAATACATAGAGAACATCTTCACCATTAGGGGAACGAATTACACGCTTGAATTTAAGCCCACCTGTATTTTCATCGAAGGTCTTACATTCACCCGTTTGTAAATAATAGCCCCCAGGAAAAATTAATCCGTGGTCTTCCGGTAATTGCACACAAGACTCACCAATAGCATCTACACGGATAACACTCTCTGTGAGAGTGTTATAAATAAGATACCGCCAATTTTCTTCTCGATAAGGACGAATCTTTAATAGAATCAGGCTTCCAACAGCAGCGTAACTGATTTGACCGTCGTCTAAAGATTGTGTTTTATCTTCTACGGGCTCTCGGTAAATGCCCAGTCCATCTTCTGTATTATTCTCAATCTTTACCGTTAAATCACCGCCAACAGTTTCTACAAACACCGTATCGAGAATATTGATATGGGGATGGCGGCCATGAATACTGTCTTCTCGACTTGTTTCGATCCATTCAAAATCATGCTTAGGTGGGAGTTGGATATCTCGCTCACCTCGATTATCAATATATTGAATAGTTTGGCCGTTTGCAGAAACCGACCAACGAAACACGCGAATATCATCTAGGCGCTCACCAATTTGAAATCCAGCAAGCAATTTTCCATTTTTAATGGTGAGCTCTATTAACTTAGTATGCTTGTAATAGCGATACAGCTCTTCAAAATCATTAACGAAACTGGCTTGCTTGAGAAAACTACCATCCAGTGACACAGGTACCATTTCATGGTGACCATTCTCTTCCTTGATATCGAAGAGGGCAAAAACATCTTCTATCTTGGTTTCTTTCTTTAACCCAATAAAGACGTTATAGCCAAATAAAAGGTGACTACCTACCTGGACAATATCACGAGCGACGCAATTATTTTCTGTACGCACCCGCACACGGGAAAGCACGTCCATATCGGAGCTACCAAACTCCTCCAAGCGTGCACGATTTAATCCGTTAATTTTTTCCTGAAGTTTATTGCCCTGCTCTTCCAAACGCTTGCGAATAATTTCATAAGCGCCGCCTTCAGCCACAGCGTTATCCACTAATTCAGCAGATTCAACACCCTTATTTTTCTCTTCCATATCACTCTCTCATCAATGTTTGTGAAAAGCGGGGCCCTGCCCCGCAATTTCCAACAGCAACTTAGCTGTTGGTTTCTTCACTAACAGAGGTGGTTGTGGCTTTAGGGCCAACAAACTTCTCGATCAAGGTTGAAATGGTATCGCTTTTATCTGCTAAACCATCCACGGCTTTACCGATGGAGAGAGATTTCGCAAAGTTGTTAAAGAAGTGATCTTCACCACCCACAATATCGATATTGGCTTTCTGCAGAGCCACCGCCAATACTTCTGCATTTTCTTTGGCAATGTCTTTACCCGCTTCGATAGAGGCCATGGCTTCTTTCAATGCAGTTTCCAAGCTCATGCGGAATTCTTCGTGGGCACGGGCATCAGTGCTCATGCTATTCATAGCATCAAACTTCTCTACCAAACCATCTGCTTCAGCCTTAAATTGTTCGCGAGTCACGTCAGCACCCGCCATACCAATTTCTTTCTCAGACTGAGCTTGCGCAAGACCCTTCGCCGCAATTACATCGGCTTCTGCTTTACCTGTACCCAAGTGTGCATCAGCTTCTGCATCGCCTTTTGCTTTAATAACATTGGCTTCAGCAACACCTTCTTTTTCCAAGGAGTAAGCTTTGGCTTCCTGTACTTTCGCATCGGCCAAACCTGGAGCAGCTCTTTCTGCTTGAACACCTTCTGCCAATTTCTTCTTAGAGTCAGCTTCTTTTGCAGCAGCTTCCAGTTGCGCTTGGGCAAGCGTGGTGATTTCAATAGCTTTATGTTTTGCAGAAAGCTCTTCTGCTTCCGCAGCTTTTACTTGCTTAACCTTTTCTTCATCTGCTTGTGCTTCCGCAGCCAATACTTGAGTCTGCTTAGCCCGATCCGCTTCAGAAACTTCACGTACTTCTTTAATACGTTCTTCTTCAATGGCTACCGTTTTATCAACCGCAACACGCTCGCGAATTACATTTGCAATTTCTTTCTTCTCTACTTCAACGGCTTTTTCAGCTTCAATACGTTGTAATTCAACTTCTCGCTCACGAGAAACAATTTCTAAATCGCGTGCCCTTGTCACTTTTTCCACTTCAATAGCAACAGCACGTTGGCGATTCTGTTCCGCTACTTCAATTTCTCGCTTCTGATTTTCAGTTTGTACAGACAAATCCTGCTCAACTTGAATAGTCGTCGCTTCGGCTTTACGGCGCTCTTCTTCCTGAACCTTTTTGGTTTCCGCTTCTTCTCGTGCTCGAATAGTGGCAATTTCTCGCTCTTGCTTAGCTTCTGCATCAGCTTGTTGGCGTTCAAGCTCTAACATAGCCTCTACGGTTTCAACATTTTTCTTCTTAATGGCTAATTCTTCATCACGTTCGAAAATATTGGTTTTAACATTTTGATTAGCCGTTAGTTCAGTAATTTTTCGAATACCTTCTGCATCGAGAATATTTGAAGGATCCAATGAAGCTTTAGGCGTCTGCTCCAAATAATCAATAGCAACGTCTTCCAACACATAGCCGTTTAAATCATCGCCAATAACCTGAACAATCTTGTCTCTAAATTCCTGACGGTTTTCAAACAATTTCACAAATTCGATTTGTTTACCGACAGTCTTCAGAGCTTCTGAAAATTTTGCATTAAATAGCTGATTTACTGCATCTTTATCCGAGGCCCGCCCTGCACCAATGGATTTTGCTACTTTTAATACATCATCAGCAGTCTCATTAACTCGTAAATAGAAAGCAACTGTGATATCTGCCCGCATGTTATCTGCACAAATCAAACCATCTTTACCACGGCGATCTACCTCCAAAGTAATCAATGAAATTTTCATTAATTCCCTTTTATAGATAATCGGATACACCAAAGCACCGGTGAAATGTACTTTCGGACGAGCTGTCATATCATTGACAATCAAAGCTGTGCCTTGCTCTACTTTCACATAGAAAGCTTTAAACAAAGCCGCAAAGCCCATCAATATAATAAAGGTAATGCCAATTCCAGTTGCGATAGGCATTAATACAGATAAATCAGCCATAATGGTTACTCCGTTTCCGTTTTTTAACGTTATAAAGGCTATTAATATTAATCAGGGAATTTCTGATTCTTTTATTTTCCTGCGAATTCATTTTCTGAGATAACGCGATAGGCATTCTCCGCTTCTAGTCGCTCAAATAACACTACACGATCACCTTTGCTAAAAGTCTCTTGGTCTGTCGATCTCACTTTCAAAATAAGTCCAGCACCACCATCTTCTAATATGGCTTCGCCAAAGTTGTTATCAACCTTACTGGTTTTCACAATAGCTGTTTGACCCAGAATATGTTTTATCGTTTGCTGCTGTGCTTTTTGAAATAAAGGCCTTAGTGGCTTGATTAAAAACGCCGTAATCATCACTGCGATATACAACACACCCACTAATACGGGAATACCTGCTATAAACTTCAATAAATTCCCGGGTATAAAGCCAAAGAAGAAGTGAACGATGTAATAGCAGATAAACCAACCAAACAAAGAAACAAACGAAATAATGACAGTAACAGGCACACCCTGAAGACCAAAGCGCAACATTAAACCAGCTAGTACATTGGCATTGCTTAAACCGGAATCTGGATTTACATCTAAAGCGCCATCAGCATCGGGGATATCGAAATCTAATGCATCAATTTCCACAAACCCTAAAACTGCCACCAACCAGTACAAAACTGTGATTGCTAAAAAGAAGGTAAAGAAGGCTGTAGGAAATGATGAAATATTTTGGTAAAACGGGTTCATATTTTCCGATAACAATATTGCAAACATTTCCTACTCCTTTTCTTTTTTTATGATCAGACTTATTTCTTATTCTTCAGTCTTTCGAGAATATCATCAGCGCTTTTACCCTGTGGGGCAATACCTGCTTTCTCCAGTTTTTCCTGTAAAGAATCCCCATAACTTTCTTCCGCTAACTCATTAGCCGCTGCCATTTGTGCTGACTTTAACGACTGCTTCTCTTTAATACGCTCCAAAGAATCCATAGCAGTACGCATTTTTGAATTAGATCCACTATGCCTTTCCGCGACTGCGGCTTGTGCTCGCTGAACACTTTCAGTGGCTTTTACAGTATCAATCTGCTGCTTGATTCGCTTTAAGTTACTTTCTGTTTGCTTGATCGCTGTACGTAACTGTTCTGCACTAGCCTCGTAACCTTTACCTGCCTCTTCTTCTTGAGCTAGCTGGTTTTCCAGGTTTGCAATTTTTTGTGCTACTTCACGGGCTAAATCTTCATCGCCTTTTTCTAGTGCTTTAATTGCATAACCTTCATTTTCTGAAATATTTTTTTTCAAATTTTTAGATTTTTCTTGGGACAGCTTTTGTCGCGCAATGATTTCTGCCAATGCATCTTTCGATTGCTTTAGTTCTTCACCAGCTTCTCGCACTTCTTGATCCAAGATTCTAAGTGCTTGGCTATCCACAATAGCTTCGCCTGCTTCATTTACACCACCCTTGAGGGCGGTCATCATTTTTGCCCAAATGTTCATTGTGTAATCTCCTAATTAAATCTATCTCTGTTTATCTAACTGGCTATCTCTACTGGAAATTCTAAAAATTCTGCATAAGCTTCCGTAGCTTGAATTACATTATTTGCTAGCACTTCAATTTCAAATATCACATTCGACAATTTTGATGTTGAGCTCAACGCACCAAACATATGGTAATAATCTTCATCTTTACCCGTTTTATCCAAGCTAATTGTGGAAAGCGGGAAGTACTTATGTGTACGTAACACAGTTTCATTAAACAGTGTCACATCTGTCACTTCAGTCACCGACCAAAGTACAGACTCAGCAATAATCTGCTCTCCTGACACCGTAAGAAAAATCGGTAGCTCACCATAGTTATTCATTACTATGTGTAGCGACGATTCGACACCATCAATCAACTCAATAGTCACTGATCCACTGGTAACTAAATCTGTTTCCTGCAATGCCTTCAATAAACTCGTTGTTGTCCAATGATTTGCCGTATCAACCATAAGGCTTTCTCCTTCTAACATATTTCCTGAAATAGGTAGCCGCAGTGACTTTTCCACCTCGGCCAGACGCCTGGCATTTTCGGGCAGTATCCATACTTCTTTCTTTACAAGTCCCTGTTCCCGCAGCCGTCGCCGGTATTCCCGTTGGTAGTGTGCTGATGATTTTTTGTTCATGGGTCCACTATAGTTAATCACATGTAATGATGTCAATAAATTACATGTAATGATTTTACATGTAACTACCCTTGCTTATTCTCTTCAGCATTTGTGCAGCTATATAAATGAACAAATCAGGGACTGTTTACTCAAGAAAAACCAGGTGTGAGAAGGTATAACTAGTGAAAATAAAGACAATCCATCACTCCTTGATATTTATTATTGTTATAGATGACCACCTGAAATCGCTACAGGCGGTCTATATTACTCTCTATTTAACTCTTTATGCCAGATGCTTAAATCAAAACCAGTAGCCTATTTCAGCATTAAGAGCACTGCATAATGTAAGTACTTACTACTCAATAGCGATCCTGTAAGTGTACCAACATTAAAGCTGAGACGTCATCGGCTGCTGTCTCGGTTACCCAGTGACTAACCCCCTCTAAAATTTCAAAATGGTATTCGGCAACAACATAACCCTCTGAACGCTCCATTGAAGAAATACTCACGTAGCTATCGGCGTCACCCCAGATTTGTAAGGTAGGCACTGTGATCGCGCTGGCACCATAGGTCAGAATCCAGGTCCAATCTCTAGTGCGATAATAGTTAAGGATGGCATCAACGGTTTCTACATCACCCAGTTTTTCAACATACAAATCAATGGAATCTTGCGGGGTGTCCTCATAAATCCAGCGCATGTATTCATGATCATTCGCCACAAAGGTTTCTTCAAAACCTTCAGAGGTAAAATCTGCCACATAACCCTCACGCTCAATTTCGACCACATCATTATTAGCAAAGAAGTTATCGATAATAGCTTGCGGATGAGGAACAGACATGGCGGTTAGAGTGATCACCCTATCCGGATACATAGCCGCAAGAATCCAGGCAGTCAACGCACCGGAATCATGGCCTGCTAAGTGGAACCGATAAATGCCCAAAGTGTTAGCCATATCGATAACATCTTGAGTCCGTAAACTCGGATGATAGGCTTCCGGATTAGAGGGGCGCATCTCGGGTGCAAAACCCCGCTGATTAGGCGCAATCACATAGTAGCCTTCTGCGGCCAAAGTTTTGATAATGTCGGTATATTGATCGGCTGTGGTAGGAAAGCCATGGAGCAGAATAACTGGAGTGCCATCCGTTGGGCCGGCCGTTAACCCATCGAAGACGCCTTCGCTGGTAGTAATATCAATACTTTTTATATTTGTATCAAAAGCTGATGGTGAGACTGAAGGAGTAGCCTCACCACTATTATTGCCACCGCAAGATATCAGGCACAGGCAGAAAAGAGGGAGTAAGAAACGTTTCATCACAGGGTCCTTTTTATTGAGGTGTCCCTATGTAGATGCTTCTTACTTAACCCTCCTCCAAAAATTACACGTCTAAGTTAGCAACCGACAATGCATTCGTTTCGATGAACTCACGACGTGGCTCAACTTGGTCACCCATTAGCGTAGTGAACATTTGATCCGCTCCGATGGCATCTTCAATGGTCACTTGCAGCATACGGCGGTTTTCTTTATCCATGGTGGTTTCCCACAACTGCTCAGGGTTCATCTCACCCAATCCTTTATAGCGCTGGATATTGTAGCCACGCTTGGATTCGTGCATCAGCCACTCTAACGCTTCTTTAAAAGTTTGAACCGGCTGCTGGCGTTCCCCTCGTGATATGTAAGCACTTACTTCAAGCAGTCCATTAAGTTCGTTGCCCAACTCAACGATCTTGCGGTAGTCACCGGATTCAAAGAAGTCATGATTGATACGATGCTGGTGTGGTACACCGTGAGCTGTGATTTCAATGGTGGGCAGGAACAAGTGACGCTCACTGTCTTCTTCGATAATCACCTTGTAGCGATGTGAACCACCATTGCCAAAAGTAAAACGGCCTTTTAGCTGCTCACCCCAGTTTTCCATGGTGGCCTGATCTTTAAGGTCGTCCATGGTTACCGCTGGAATATAGATCATCTGCTCCAGCACTTCTTTTGGATACACGCGAGCCAAGCGTTCGATATTGGCCAGGGTCGCATTGTATTGATGCACTAATTTATTGAGGCCTTCACCGCTGATACCTGGAGCATCTTCACTGACGTGCAGGCTCGAACCTTCCAGTGCTGCCTGAATCAAGAATTCAGTCAACGCTTCATCGTCTTTTAAATATTGCTCCTGTTTGCCCTTGGCAATTTTGTACAGTGGTGGTTGCGCAATATACACATAGCCGTTTTCAATCAGCTCTGGCATTTGACGGAAGAAGAAGGTCAGCAACAGGGTACGAATGTGAGAACCATCCACATCCGCATCGGTCATGATAATGATGTAGTGATAACGCAGCTTTTCTAAGTTGTAATCATCTTTGCCGATGCCACAGCCCAACGCCGTAATCAAGGTACCAACCTCTGCTGAAGACAACATCTTATCGAAGCGGGCTTTTTCTACGTTCAGGATTTTACCTTTCAACGGCAAAATTGCCTGAGTACGACGGTCACGACCCTGCTTGGCAGATCCACCGGCCGAGTCACCCTCCACTAGGTAAAGTTCAGAAAGGCCGGGATCTTTTTCTTGGCAGTCTGCCAACTTACCGGGCAAGCCCGCAATATCCAAAGCACCTTTACGGCGAGTCATTTCACGAGCTTTACGAGCCGCTTCACGGGCGCGAGCTGCATCGATCATCTTGCCTACAATAGATTTGGCTTCACCAGGGTTTTCCAATAAGTATTCATTGAAGTTTTTGCCCATCTCCTGCTCTACCGCAGGCTTCACTTCTGAAGACACCAGCTTGTCTTTAGTCTGAGAAGAGAACTTAGGATCAGGTACTTTTACCGAAACAATGGCTGTTAAGCCTTCACGGGCATCATCACCCGTAGTAGCAACTTTGGCATTTTTACCCATGCCTTCCTGCTCAATATAGCTGTTTAAGCCACGAGTCAGTGCCGCACGGAAACCTGCCAGGTGAGTACCGCCGTCACGCTGAGGAATATTGTTGGTGTAGCAGAAGATATTTTCTTGGAAAGAATCGTTCCACTGCAGGGCTACTTCAACACCAATACCATCTTTACCCTGACTCGTGAAGTGCAACACCTTGTTAATGGGGTTCTTATTCTGGTTTAGGTATTCAACGAAAGCACTCAGACCACCTTCGTATTCATAGATCTCTTCTTTACCACTGCGTTCGTCTTTCAGCACGATACGCACGCCGGAATTAAGGAAGCTTAGCTCCCGTAGGCGCTTGGCCAATTGATCAAAGTGGAATTCGATATTAGTAAAGGTATCTCCAGAGGGGTGGAAGGTCACTTCCGTACCGCTAACTTCGGTATCACCCACAATGGTTAATGGTGCCTGCGGCACACCGTGATGATATACCTGTTCGTGAATTTTACCCTCACGGCGAATAGTCAGTTTCAGCTCAGAGGACAGGGCGTTTACTACGGAAACCCCCACACCATGGAGGCCGCCGGATACCTTATAGGTGTTATCGTCGAACTTACCACCGGCGTGAAGTACGGTCATAATCACTTCTGCAGCAGAAACACCTTCATCATGCATTTCCGTCGGAATACCGCGGCCGTTATCAGAAACGCTTACAGATTCATCTGGGTGGATAACAATCTTGATTTCGGAACAATGTCCGGCCAGGGCTTCGTCGATAGAGTTATCGACAATCTCAAACACCATATGGTGGAGGCCTGTACCATCGTCGGTATCGCCAATGTACATACCCGGACGCTTACGCACCGCATCCAGACCTTTCAGTACCTTAATACTCGACCCGTCGTAGTTATTTTCTTCGGACATGTCCTAACCCCGTCAATTGCAGGCGGCACAAGGGTTTGCGCCATACCTTTTCTTATCTGTACTGTTATTAATCCTAAAGGCTACTGAAACTTTTCCCTCAACCCTTAGGATTACTAACAATCTTTCTCTTTATCCTGACCTTCAACGGCCTTTCACACTGAGTCTCAACCTTAGCCGCTCTATTCAGTGCGGTGAAACACTTCACTAACCGCTCCATGTTCCACGTGAAACACCTTGCACTCTCCTTCTGGCCAATGATCTTCCAAGCTATCCCGTGCAACGCCAGTTACAAATAACTGCACCCCACTGTGATAGAGAAGATCAGCTACCTTCTGCCTATGATCTCCATCTAGCTCTGATGGTAGATCATCGATCAAAACCAAAGGCTTACGCTCAGCTAAAGCAGACACCGTCTCAATCTGGGCAAGCTTCAGAGCAAACACCAACATCTTGGTTTGCCCTCGAGACAAAATTTCCTGTACTGCCCGCCCCTCTAGCTTTAACCGTAAGTCTGCGCGGTGTGGGCCTTTACGGGTATAACCTATCTCTTGGTCTTTATACTGATCTTCTTTAAGTACTTCAGCAAAGGGCTGATCTTTAGCCCAACCCTTAAAGTAACCCAATTCCACAGACCCAAAATCAATCAGCTGTTCACAAACTTTATCGAAATGCGGCCGGAAAGCTGCCAGGTATTCCTGTCGGACCTGATCTATCTGTTCAGCCAGTGTAACCAGTTCTGTATCCCAAACTTCCAGCTGAGACACTGCGGACAAGCCCCCCATTTTACCACGCTTAAGCACGGTATTGCGCTGTTTCAGGCATCTTTGATACCGAATCCACAGGCTGTGGAACTCATGTTTCACGTGAAACACACCCCAATCCATGAAACTTCGACGTAGCTTTGGTGAGCCTTCTAGCAACTGAAAGCTATGGGGTTCCAGCAGCTGTAAAGGAATATAGCGAGCAAGCTCCCCTACGGTAGCGAGGTTTTCTCCCCCTGCCTTCGCGGTAACTTCACCTAATTTCGTACGCTGTACACCGATTCGTATTGGAGAACTATTAGATGACGCAAAGCCAGAGAAAACACCCGAAACTACAGCATCGGATAATTCATAATTGATGACTTTTTGAAAGCTGGTGGTACGGAAGGATCGCCCCAAAGAAAGGGTATGAATGGCCTCTAAGACTGACGTTTTCCCTGCCCCGTTTTCCCCATAAAACAAATTAGTACGCAAAGCAGGAGTTAGCTTGGAAGGGCCAAGATTTCGAAAGCCAGAGAATGAAAGTTCGTGCAGAGGCATTCAGTGTGTATTTTGAATTAAGGGGTTAAAAGCAGAAGGATAGAAAATCATCAGTAGAAATAAAAAAGGGCAGATCAAATCTGCCCCCTTCACAATGCGCTGCTATTAAAGCCTCATAGGCATAACAACATACACCGCATCTGAACCTTCCGGCTCTTCAATCAAGGCAGAACTATTGGAGTCTGCCAAGGTAATCTTCACCGTCTCGGATTCCAACACATTCAGTACATCCAACAGGTAACTAACGTTAAAACCAATTTCCAACTCTGAGCCGCCGTAATCTACGGTCACTTCTTCTACCGCTTCTTCTTGCTCAGGGTTATTGGCTTGAATGGTTAGGGTCCCCGCCGATAAACCGAAACGTACACCACGGTATTTTTCATTAGAGAGAATCGCAGTACGGTTAAAGGCAGACTTCAATTCTGCACGGTTACCGAATACCAACTTGTCACCACCGCGAGGTAATACACGCTCATAATCAGGGAACTTACCATCCACCAACTTACTGGTGAAAGTGAAGTCACCGCTGGTAATACGCAGGTGGTTACTGCCCACTGAAATTTGAATATCTTCTACGATGTCATTCACTAAGCGAGACAATTCAACAACACCTTTGCGAGGTAAAATTGCCTGCATAGACGCATCAGTTTCAATAGCTTGTTCACGAGTACACAGTGCAAGACGATGACCGTCTGTTGCCACTAAGCGTAAACTTTCTGGATTAATTTCCCACAGCATACCGTTAAGGTAATAGCGCACATCTTGCTGAGCCATAGCAAAAGCCGTGCAATGAATCAGGTGATGTAGATCTTTACCCGGTAGCGCGAATTTTAATGCGGTTGTAGATTCTTCTACGGATGGAAACTCATTGGCTGGCAGGGTTGAAAGGGTAAAGCGAGAACGCCCACTTTTAACGATAACCCGTTGATTTTCTTCAATAATTTCAATATTAGCTTCATCCGGCAAGCTGCGAACAATGTCGAAAAGCTTACGAGCAGGTACAGTGATTTCACCATCTTCTGCCCCGGGCTGCGCCGTGGTACGCGCCGTAATTTCCACTTCCAAGTCAGTACCTGTCAGCGACAAGTTACCGTCTTGCAAAACCATTAACACATTAGCCAGAACTGGAAGTGTTTGGCGGCGCTCAACAACACCAGCCACCATCTGCAAAGGTTTTAAAAGATCTTCACGCTGCAGGGCAAATTTCATGATTGCTTCTCTAATTGATACTTTGAGTTATCGACTTAACTGCCGGTTGTAATTACCGGGTTTAACTACCGAATTGAATGAAATTATTATTCTCGTATTTCGAAAAAATTAGCCATCAATTTGGGCTAAAAAAGTGCTCCGAAAAAGACGATTTATTATGTCTTAGGTTGTGAGCAAACGTAAGAGGTTTTTCACATCTTCTGCAATATCAGCACTGGTATCACGCAATTCTTTAATCTTACGACAAGCGTGCAAAACTGTGGTGTGATCCCGTCCACCAAATGCATCACCAATTTCCGGCAAGCTGTGATTTGTGAGTTCTTTCGCAAGAAACATGGCCACTTGCCTGGGGCGTGCAACGGAACGGCTACGACGTTTGGAATGAATATCGCTCACCTTAATTTTGTAGTATTCAGCAACAACTTTTTGAATATTGTCGATACTCACTTGTTTATCTTGAAGTGCTAATAAATCTTTTAGCGCATCGCGAATTAATTCGATATCAATACGACGCCCCAAGAAACGAGCATGAGCCACCACTCGTTTTAAAGCACCTTCTAACTCACGTACATTAGAACGAATACGCTGAGCGATAAAAAATGCCGATTGATCATCCAGCTCCACCCAATCCAATGCTGCTTTCTTTTTCAAAATAGCAACACGGGTTTCCAGCTCAGGGGGTTCGACCGCAACAGGTAAACCCCAGCCGAAACGAGACTTTAACCGCTCTTCCATACCATCAATTTCTTTGGGATAGCGATCACTGGTAAGAATCATCTGCTTGCCACCTTCTAATAAAGAATTGAAGGTATGGAAAAATTCTTCTTGTGAGCGTTCTTTATTGGCAAAGAATTGAATGTCATCAATGAGTAATGCATCCACTGAACGGTAAAAACGTTTGAAATCGTTAATGGCATTCAACTGTAACGCTTTAACCATATCTGCCACAAAACGCTCAGAGTGCAGGTAAACAATTTTAGCCTCTGGGTTTTTCTCCAATAAGGCATTACCCACTGCATGCATCAAATGAGTTTTACCTAGACCAACACCACCGTAAATAAAGAGCGGGTTGTAAGCACCGCCGGGGTTATCCGCTACCTGGTTAGCTGCCGCTAAAGCCAGCTGGTTAGATTTACCCTGAACAAAGGTTTCAAAGGTAAAGTTACTGTTCAAAGAACTTTGATGCTTGAGGCCCCCTTCTACCTGAATCGTTTCAGTGCCCGGTGCCGATAACTCCGAAAGCGTCGTTGAGGTTTGTGCCAATCCACCGCCATTTCTTACATCTGAGACAGGCTGCCCTTGTACTATAGGGTTAGGAGAATGAGAAGAAGGCTCAACTTGTGGCGAAAAAGCAGAAATTGGTGGCAAATTTCTTCTATTATCGCCAACGGATACAGAATAGAGGTTTTCAGAAGCTTCACTAGGCGGAGAAACATTAGCAACCGTAGATACAGGCGCTGAGCTCACACCTTGAGATACCGCCTTGGCGCCTGGATTAGAAACTTGTAGCTCCACATTATCAATGGTGCCACCGGCATATTCACGAACCAGCTCAATAATGCGATTTAAAAACTTCGACGATACCCAATCACGAACGAAGCGATTCGGTGCCGATAACGTAAGGCACTGATTGGATTCAGTAAAGTCTTCCACCTTCAAGGGGCGAATCCAAGTATTGAATTGCTGCTGAGATAGCTCGTGCTGTAAAGAACTCACGCACTTATCCCAAACCATTTGCGCTGGCAACGATCGATCCCCCGAAGAAGCGAATAAAGACTAAAAGAAGATGTATTTGAAGAGGGCTAAGTTTACGCCTTTAAATTCTAGTTATCCACATTGGCCGTGGCAGATTTGTTGAAAAAAATGTAAATTTTTTTATTGTGAATCAATAGGTTAGATGCTAGAGAATTAGTCACATATACACAGAAATCAAACTTTGAGAGATTAATTATTAGTCAATAGTTGTGGATATCCTGTTAATACCCAGTGTCTAAACCGTGATTTTCGGCAAACTCCCAACTATTGAGTCATTCCCTAAAACCACTGTCATCAAGCTGCAAAAATTAACCTACAAATTCCATTGATTTTACGGCCCAAAGCCTCTAGAATTCGCGACCCTTATATGGCGTTACTCATTTTAACCGTCATAGTTTAAGTTTTTAGTTAGTGTTTACCGTTTAACCGATGGCAGGGTCAGAACCATGAAACGCACTTTTCAACCAAGTAACCTGAAGCGTAAGCGCACTCACGGCTTCCGTGCTCGTATGGCCACCAAGAATGGCCGTAAGATCCTGGCTCGCCGTCGTGCAAAAGGCCGTAAGGAATTGTGCGCATAATTAAGCTTTTCGCTTAATATGCTCAAAAAGCCGCAGCTGATCATACTCACTGCGGCTTTTTTGTATCTGGCCTGTATCTGATAACTCTAGATTTAAGTCTTCCTTCATTTATATAGCTATTCACTTAGCAAGAGAATGCACCTCCCCGTGAGCGACCTCTCCTTTGGTAAACAACTTCGATTATTGAATGCCGCTGATTTTAAAGCCGTATTCGATGATGCCCCCTGGCGATCGGCACTCCCCCAGTTGTTGGTGTTATCCCGCCCCAACCCGTTGGAGCAACCTCGCTTAGGGCTGATTATTGCCAAAAAACACGTCAAACTGGCCACAGACCGCAATCGATTGAAACGCTTGATTCGAGAGTCTTTCCGCCTCAATCAACACACCCTGCCAAAAGCGGACATCATTGTGTTAGCCCGTCCAGGGCTTGGATCGCTGGAAAACCCGCAAGTAAGCGGACTATTGGAAAAAAGTTGGAAAAGGCTCAACAAGGTTTCAGACCCTAATTTCAAACCTAGCCCTCGGAAAAAGCACCGTGGCAAAGATAAGAACAAGGGTAAAGCAGCGAAGCAGCCTGGTGGCCAATCGTGAATATACTTTGTCGCTTAATGAAGAAAATCGTCCTTGTGATACTCCGCGGCTATCAACTACTGATTAGCCCGTTTCTTGGCAACAACTGCCGTTTTTACCCCAGTTGCTCAGAATATTCTATGGAAGCAATCGATAAGCATGGATTAATAAAAGGAAGCTATTTAACGGTTCGACGACTCCTGAAATGCCACCCTTGGCACTCAGGGGGTTGTGATCCTGTTCCTCCTCACAATACAGATACAAAGGCTAAGACTGAAATAGACTCGCCGATTTACGGCTATGGAGAAAAACCCCAAGAAAATTCACTGAAAGGGCAGAAAAACCACTGAACTCTCAGTAAAATGGCCCCCTTTCGCGCACTAACCCATCAATAGCTCCATTAACTCTAAAAAGACGACATCTCTTATGGATTGGCAACGTACTTTACTCGGCGGTGGTATTCTCGTGATACTGCTTCTTTTATTAGGAGAGTGGAACACTTTCCAAGCTGAACGCCAGGCAGATAAACCTGCTCTCAGTGCCAGTGCTCCTACCCTACCCGGTGCACTTTCAACAACGCCAGCAACAATAACTGCTGAAACCAACAGTGATATTCCACAAGTTGAAACCGAAGAAGTGGAAATTCCAGAGCCTGTGGTGATTAATCGCCAACTAGTGACTGTAAGCACCAATACACTGGAAGTTACCATCGATACCTTGGGTGGCGATATCGTTCGCGTTGCACTGCCACAACACAATGCGAAGTTAATGGATAAAGGAGAGAAGGGAGAGTCATTCGTCTTATTAAATCGTGTTGAAGATGCGGTAACCGGCGAGCAATTTACCTACGTGGCCCAAAGCGGAATTATCGGTAAAAACGCAACAGATAAAGCCAATGGTGAACGACCAACCTTTAGTGTTGAGCAAAGCCATTTCGACATGACAGATAACCAGGATACCTTGGAAGTAAAACTGTCTCTGATTGAAGGCAGCACAACCATAGTAAAAACTTTCAGCTTTACACGCGACAGCTATTTGATCGATGTAAATTACATCGTCAATAACAACGGCAATGAAACTTGGAAAGGTAACTTCTACGGTCAAATTAAACGAGACAGTAGCCTGGTACCTATCGAAGGTGGTGCTATGGGTATGGCACCGTTTTTGGGTGCTGCGTTAACCACATCAGAGGAGCGCTATAAAAAAACAGATTTCGCTGATCTTGCAGAAGACGGCCCTATTAAAGAAAAAGTACAGGGCGGTTGGTTAGCCTTAGTTCAACACTACTTTATCAGTGCCTGGGTGCCCAATGCAGACCAAACCCATAACTACACCATTAAGAGTCGCAGTAACAGCGAAGGTTACACCATTAACCTGCTTACCTTTACCAGCCCTGCAGTGACCATTGAGCCCAGTGCTCAAGGCCGTTTAAGTGCACGTTTTTATGTGGGGCCGAAAGATGTAAAAACCTTGGAAGATATTGCTGAGTACTTAGACCTCACTGTAGATTACGGTTGGTTATGGTGGGTAGCTAAACCCCTGTTTTTATTCCTCAGTTTTATCCAAAACATGGTCTCTAACTGGGGTCTATCCATTATTTTGCTGACTGTATGTATTAAGCTAGTCTTCTTCCCGCTGTCTGCCGCCAGTTATAAATCCATGGCGAAAATGCGTAAGCTGCAACCAAAACTGATGTCGCTAAAAGATCAGTATGGTGACGACCGCCAGCGCATGTCTCAAGAGTTGATGAAGATGTATCAAAAAGAAAAGGTAAACCCCATGGGTGGTTGTTTACCAATCTTGGTACAGATGCCTGTGTTTATTGCCTTGTACTGGGTACTGATGGAAGCCGTTGAACTACGCCATACGCCTTTCTTATACTTAGCGGATTTGTCGGTAAAAGACCCTTACTTTATTTTGCCGATTATCATGGGTGCTACCATGATCTTCCAACAACGTTTGAACCCTGTTCCTCCTGATCCAACACAAGCCGCCATTATGAAGTGGATGCCTGTCGCCTTTACCTTTTTCTTCCTCTGGTTCCCATCAGGCTTGGTGGTTTACTGGGTGGTGAATAACGTCCTCTCCATTGCGCAACAGTGGTACATTACGAAAAAAATTGAAGCGCAAGGTTGATAAAAAAACAAAAGGGGAGCAAAAATTTGCTCCCCTTTTTTATATGCAAAATAATTTCTTAAATATTGATGAACGCAAATAACACTATAAATACCGATACAATTGCCGCTATTGCCACACCACCAGGTCGTGGCGGTGTTGGTATTGTGAGAATTTCTGGCCCCAAAGCTTTAACCATTGGCGAAAAAATTTGTCGGCAAAGCTTAAAAAATCGTTACGCACATTTCAGTGAATTTATTGATAGTAATGATGAAGCCCTGGATGAAGGCCTAGCCATTTATTTTCAGAATCCCAATTCATTTACCGGTGAAGATGTGGTTGAACTACAAGGTCACGGTGGCCCTGTGATTCTCGATTGCCTTTTACGAGAAACCCTAAACTTGGGAGCACGACCTGCTAACCCGGGTGAATTTTCTGAGCGGGCATTCTTAAACGATAAGTTAGATCTCACTCAAGCTGAAGCCATTGCAGATTTGATTGATGCCAGTTCAGAACAAGCCGCACGAAATGCTGTGCGATCACTACAGGGAAATTTCTCCAAACAAATTCATCAATTAGAAGAACAGCTGATTCAACTGCGAATCTACGTAGAAGCCGCCATCGATTTCCCTGAAGAAGAAATTGATTTTCTCACCGATGGCAAGGTAGCCACAGACTTAAAAAACACCCTGCAACAATTGCAAAGTGTCTTTAATACGGCAAAACAAGGGGTAATTTTACAAGAAGGTATGTCCGTCGTAATTGCCGGTCGACCCAATGCGGGTAAATCCAGTTTACTCAACGCCCTTTCAGGAAGAGACAGTGCCATTGTCACGGATATCGCAGGCACCACGCGCGACGTGCTAAGGGAATATATTCAGCTAGACGGCCTACCAGTACACATTATCGATACAGCGGGACTTCGCGATGCTCCAGATGAAGTTGAACGCATCGGTATTGAACGCGCCTGGAAAGAAATCGAGCAAGCTGACAAGGTGATACTGGTCGTAGATGCCACCACCACTGATAACTTTGACCCTCACACTATCTGGCCGGAATTTGTGGATCGTTTACCTGAAGGTATGCCTATCACTGTCGTTGCTAATAAAGCAGATTTGTCCGGTCACAGCATTGGCTTACATAATGGTGGTTTACAAGTCACAGAGGCTTCACAGAATAAAGAACAAACACCTGTAATACATATCAGCGCCAAAAGTGGCGAAGGCTTAGCGCAATTAGAATCCCATTTAAAACAAGCCATGGGATATCAAGGAGCCACTGAAGGCGGCTTTACGGCACGCCGCCGCCATATCCAAGCCTTGGAACAAGCACTGCAATTATTAAAAACCGGTGAAGAACAATTACTGGGGAGTGGTGCAGGCGAACTACTGGCCGAAGACTTACGACAAGCTCAACAGTTTTTAGGAGAGATTACCGGTGAATTCAGTGCTGATGAATTGCTTGGCAGAATCTTTTCTAGTTTTTGTATTGGGAAATAATTAAATACCACAAATTTTGTCATCCTGAGCGCAGTGAAGGATCTCTTAAAGGCTACTCCGGACTTTTCAAAAGATCCCTCAATTCGTCCATAGACGGGATGACAGATGTCCACTTAACAACAAATTACCAGACTATTCCCCGCTTACCCAAATCTTATTCAATGACTTACCCACAGCTTGCTTAAAGAATCAGCAGAAAATAGCCTAAGAAGAATAAGGTGTGAATTGCAGGCTGATTAGCTCCGGATAAATCAGCCACTTAATCACAGAGCAATGACGAGAAATGAGAAGAGTTATTTTCATCCAAGATTAATCACCAGCTAAATTGAGTATAAAAGCAAGGGATACACAGGCATTATCAACCGAATATTTTCTTTATAAATCAATAGGTTAATTGAGTTACTAACAGAAATCAGCCCCTTTAATAATAATAACTTCTAAATAAATACATATATATACATTATCTATATATACATATTTTCTTTATTTAAACCCTTCTCAAGAGCCTCTTAAATCCCATCCTAAATTACCCCGTTTACTTTTTGATCACCTGAAAAACCGCCGCTATAATGTGCGCCCTTTTTTCTAATACCTTGTGTTTCTCACAAGCTTTAGCATGACTTGAGACCCTTTCATGGATTACCCAAAGAACTACGATGTGATTGTGATTGGCGGTGGCCACGCTGGTACCGAAGCTGCACTGGCAGCAGCCCGCATGGGTGTTCGTACCCTATTGCTGACCCACAACATCGAAACTTTAGGGCAAATGTCCTGTAATCCAGCCATTGGCGGTATTGGTAAGAGCCACCTGGTAAAAGAGATCGATGCCTTAGGTGGTGCGATGGCAACGGCTACCGATAAAGGCGGTATTCAATTTCGGGTACTGAACAGCCGCAAAGGCCCTGCAGTGAGGGCGACTCGGGCACAGGCGGATCGTATTCTTTACAAAGCCGCCATTCGGGAGATTTTGGAAAACCAGCCAAATTTGGATATCTTCCAACAACCTGTTGTAGACCTTATGGTGGAAGGCGAAACCGTAAAAGGTGCTGTGACCCAGATGGGAGTTAAGTTCTATGCCCCTTCTGTGGTGTTAACCGCAGGCACCTTCCTGGCAGGACAAATTCATATTGGTTTAGAGAACTATGCAGGTGGTCGTGCCGGTGATCCACCTGCCAGATCACTGGCTCACCGCTTACGGGAAATGCCCTTCCGTATCGAGCGTTTAAAAACGGGAACCCCTCCGCGTATTGATGCCCGCTCTGTGAATTTCGACGGTTTAGACGAGCAACCAGGCGATACGCCAACGCCGGTGATGTCATTTTTAGGCAAGCAGGAAGATCATCCGCAACAAATCAGTTGTTGGATTACTCACACCAATGCCCGTACCCATGAAATTATTCAAGGTGGTTTGGATCGCTCTCCCATGTACACAGGCGTGATTGAAGGTATTGGCCCCCGTTATTGCCCATCCATCGAAGATAAAATTCACCGTTTTGCAGACAAAGATAGCCATCAGGTATTTATCGAGCCTGAAGGTTTAACCACACATGAGCTGTACCCTAATGGCATTTCCACCAGCTTGCCGTTTGATGTGCAGTTAGATCTTGTTCACTCCATTAAAGGTTTTGAAAATGCACACATAACCCGTCCAGGTTATGCCATTGAGTACGATTTTTTTAACCCGCAAGATTTAAAATATTCACTGGAAACCAAATTTATTTCCGGTTTATTTTTTGCAGGGCAAATTAACGGCACCACCGGTTACGAAGAAGCCGGTGCTCAAGGTTTATTGGCGGGTTTAAACGCAGCATTACTGGTTCAGCAAAAAGACCCTTGGTGCCCACGTCGCGACGAAGCCTACATCGGTGTATTGGTAGATGATCTAATTACCTTAGGTACACAAGAACCTTACCGTATGTTTACCAGTCGTGCGGAATACCGCTTGTTGTTGCGAGAAGACAATGCGGATTTGCGTTTAACGGAAAAAGGTCGTGAACTTGGGCTAATTGACGATATTCGCTGGCAAGCATTCTGTGAAAAACGTGAAGCCATTGAGCAAGAACAGCAGCGTTTAGCTTCTACCTGGATTGTGCCCAACACACCCGAGGCAGAAAAAGTAAACGCCATGATCGACTCGCCATTGAGTCGGGAATACAGTTTGGCAGATTTATTAAAACGTCCACAGCTGAGTTATGAAAAAATCTCTGACCTTAAAGGTGAGAAAGTCTCTGACCCTCAAGTGGCTGAGCAAGTAGAAATTTCAGCAAAGTACGCGGGTTATATTGATCGTCAGCAAGAAGAAGTTGAGCGCTTGCGTCGCAGTGAAAATACTAAGATTCCACACAACTTTGACTACGAAAAAGTAAAAGGCCTTTCTAACGAAGTGAAACAAAAGTTGAAAGATGCCAAACCGGAAACCTTGGGTCGCGCTAGTCGTATTCCTGGTGTAACACCGGCAGCTGTTTCACTGGTGTTAATTTATCTTAAAAAATATGGTAACAATTGCTTAACCCAAGAGGCGGATGCTTCCTGATGCAGGCGATTAATTCACAGCAAATAGAAAAATTACAAAAAGAATTAAACCGTGGTTGTGAAACATTGGAACTCACTCCCACGGAAGAACAAAAACGATTACTACTGAATTATTTACAACTGTTAAATAAATGGAATAAAGCCTATAACCTCACCGCGATTCGCGATATTGAGGAAATGGTTTCTCGTCACTTGTTAGACAGTTTGGCCGTCGCAAAATTTATAAAATCCGAAAATTATATCGATGTGGGAACAGGTCCAGGTTTACCTGGTATCCCTTTAGCCATTTTATTTTCCGAAAAGCACTTTACCCTGCTAGACAGCAACAGTAAGAAAACCCGGTTTTTATTTCAGGCAAAAACTGAACTGAAATTGGACAATATTGAAGTTGTGCATAGCCGGGTAGAAAAATTTCAGCCCCCTGCCCATTTGGCAAAAGGTGGTTTCGATGGGGTGTTGAGTCGAGCTTTTGCCACCTTAGAAGATATGGTGAACTGGTGCCACCACCTCCCCCATGAAAACGGCTGTTTCTTGGCCATGAAAGGGAAATTCCCTGAAGAAGAGATTTCTCAGTTGCCAAAAGGGGTCAAAGTCGCCCAAACTTACCCTCTTCCGGTTCCCGGCGAAGAAGGCGAAAGGCATCTGGTAGAGATCGAACGGGATTGATCAAGCACTGAACCGGTGCACACGAGGCAGTTATTTATGACCAAAATTCTAACCATCGCAAACCAAAAAGGCGGGGTGGGTAAAACTACCACCAGTATTAATCTGTCCGCCTCCCTGGCTGCCACCAAAAAACGCGCGTTGTTAGTGGATCTCGATCCTCAAGGAAATGCCACTATGGGCAGCGGCGTTGATAAGCACGAATTGAATTTCTCGGTTTACGATGTGTTGGTGGGCGAATGCGGCATTGAAGATGCCATTGTCAGTGTTGAAGAATCCGGTTTCGATGTATTGCCTGCCAATGGCGATTTAACCGCTGCAGAAGTGGAATTGCTGGAATTGGATAACCGTGAGCGCCGTCTTCGGGATGCACTGAATCAAGTGAAAAATGATTACGACTACATTGTGATCGACTGCCCACCCTCTTTGAATATGCTCACGGTAAACGGACTGTCTGCCTGTAACGGTGTCATCGTGCCTATGCAGTGTGAGTACTATGCCCTGGAGGGTTTGTCTGCCCTGTTAGAAACCATTCAACAGGTGGCTGACGTATTGAATCCAGAGGCTCAGATCGAAGGCATTTTGAGAACCATGTACGACCCTAGGAATAGTTTGACGGCAGATGTTACAGAGCAGCTAACGGAATTCTTCGGTGACAAGCTCTATCGCACCTGTATCCCGCGCAATGTCCGCTTGGCAGAAGCACCCAGTCACGGCACTCCTGTACTTCAGTACGATAAAACCTGCAAAGGGGCTACTGCCTACCTGGCCTGGACGGGTGAAATTTTGCGCAGAGCAGAAAAGCAAGAGCCCTTGGCAGAGCCTGCTTAAAGATTAAAACGGAACAAGTGTCACAATTTTTATTATAAACGAGATGAATAATGGCAAAGCGTAAAGGCTTGGGGAAAGGGTTAGGCGCGCTGATGAAAGGCGCGTCGGTGGCCGCATCAGCACAGGAAAATACCAACACTTTACAGGCGGAAGCCGCCGAAGACATCAGTGTTGGCCAGGCCGTAGAAGCAGTGACCAGTAACGACCGCTTACGTGATTTGCCGGTAGAATTTTTGCAGCGGGGTAAGTATCAACCCCGTCGCGATATGCACCCAGAAGCGTTGGAAGAATTAGCGGAATCTATCCGCGCCCAAGGGGTGATGCAGCCCATTGTGGTCCGCCCAATTAACAAGGGCAGTGGCGAAGAAAAATACGAAATTATTGCCGGTGAACGTCGCTGGCGAGCTTCACAATTAGCGGAGCTAGAGAAGGTTCCCTGTGTTATTCGTGATGTACCGGATGAAGCTGCCGTGGCTATGGCACTCATCGAGAATATTCAGCGGGAAGACCTTAACCCCATTGAAGAAGCCATGGCATTGCAAAGGCTACAGCGTGAGTTTGAACTTACTCACCAAGAAGTAGCTGAGGCTGTTGGCAAGTCCAGAACCACGGTGACAAACCTACTGCGTCTGATGAATCTGCCGGATGATGTACGCACAATGTTGGAGCACGGTGACTTGGAAATGGGTCACGCCCGCTGCTTGCTAACACTGGATGCAGACCAAGCTCGCAATGCTGCTCGCCAGGTTGTTTCTCGCGGTTTATCCGTTCGTCAAACAGAAGCGTTAGTGCGTCGATTACAACAAGAAAAAGAGTCACCGACGGCAGCCCCTCAGAAGCTCGATCCCGATATTAAAGCCCTTCAAGATAAGTTATCAGAAACCATCGGTGTGCCGGTTCAAATTCAGCACGGAGCCAAAGGCAAAGGTAAGTTAGTTTTAAAATACAGCAGCTTGGATGAGCTGGATGGCATCCTTAATCACATAAAATAAATTGTATAAAAAACAAGCAATGCACCATCTTGATTCATCCTATATTTGCATTGCTTATCGTACTTGTTAGACCTATAATCCGCGTCGCTTACTGCCTGCCCAAAACAGGCGTAAGTGCTATAGGTAAAAATCAGTTGAGAGATAGTCGGCCTGGTTGGCGTTAGGAAATAACCCTAGAAAGTGAACCAGAGTGTCGGCCAAAAAGGGTAATCCTTATGGCGGGCATTAAGCGGCCTCCCATTCACCGTATATTTTTTGTTCAGTTTGCAGTTTGGTGTGTTCTCCTAATTGCTCTGGTCTTTCGCGGTGAAACGGCAGTGATTTCCGGTATCTTTGGCGGCGCCATCGCGCTAGTGCCCTCGCTGTTATTTGCCCGTTATGCGTTTCGATACATGGGAGCCAGTCAGGCTGCAGATGTCGCCAAATCTTTTTACCTCGGTGAAGGGATCAAACTGGTTGTGACCATCTTGGGTTTTGCCCTGGTGTTCAAATACATGCCCCATGTGGATGTCGCCGCATTATTTGGAATTTACGGCATTTTGATTGTGGTTCAGTTGCGTGTTGCAGCAGGCTTTAATCGAAATGCGCAAAGCTAACCACAACAGATTTAACTGTTAAGCAAAGGCGTTAGAGAATTCAAAATGGCTGCAGGAACCCCCACTTCCTATATTCAACACCACCTTCAAAATTTAACTTACGGAAAGCTCCCTGCTGGTTATGAGCGTGTTAACGCTGATGGTAGCGTGACTGTGCTAGAAGCGGATACTTGGACATTAGCTCACAGTTCTGTTGAAGCCATAGATATGGGCTTCTGGGCATTTCACCTAGACACCATTGGTTGGTCTGTTTTCCTGGGTTTGGTATTTTGTTATTTCTTTGGTAAGGCTGCGAAGCTGGCTACTACCGGCGTACCAAGCGGTTTGGTTAACTTTATCGAAACTGTTGTCGAGTTTGTCGATAAAAACGTTAAAGACACTTTCCACGGTAAAAACAATTTAATCGCCCCCTTATCATTGACGATCTTTGTCTGGATCTTCCTCATGAACTTGATGGATTTGATCCCTGTTGATTGGTTGCCAACATTGGCAGCGATCATTGCTGGCGACCCGCATTTCTACTTCAAGGTTGTTCCAACAACGGATCCGAATACTACTTTTGCTATGTCTCTGACGGTATTCGCTCTCATTATTTACTACAGCATTAAAGTAAAAGGTTTCGGTGGCTTCTTTAAAGAATTAGCTTTCCAGCCTTTCGGTAAGTGGATGCTGCCATTTAACCTACTGCTGGAAACCATTCAGCTGTTGGCAAAACCTGTTTCATTGGCACTGCGTTTATTCGGTAACCTGTATGCGGGTGAGTTGATCTTTATTCTTATCGCATTAATTGGCTACTGGCAGTTGCCTGCCCACTTTATTTGGGCTGTATATCATATTCTGGTAATCGTACTGCAGGCTTTCATCTTTATGATGTTAACCATTGTTTACTTAAGCATGGCGCACGAAGATCACTAAGAATTTTTTAACCAGTTTTTTAATAAAAACTTAACTTTAAACTTTAACTTAACTAACTCTTTTGGAGGAAATCATGGAAACTATTCTGGCTTTCACCGCTCTAGGCGTATTGCTGGTTCTGGGTATGGGTGCACTGGGCACCGCGATCGGCTTTGGTCTGTTGGGTGGTAAGTTCCTAGAAGGTTCTGCTCGTCAACCAGAATTGGCGCCTATGCTGCAAGTTAAAATGTTCCTAGTAGCTGGTCTGATCGACGCCGTAACTATGATCGGTATTGGTATCGGCATGTGGTTCACCTTCGCTAACCCTTACGTTGCTGCTCTGGGTCAATAAGATCAGACCGCAATTTAATATTAGTGAATTTTTCGATTAACTGACGAGAGGGTACAAGCGTGAACTTCAACGCAACTCTAATCGGCCAAACAATAGCATTTATCGTCTTCATCATTTTTTGTATGAAGTATGTGTGGCCACCTATCGTCACTGCCATGGCTGAGCGCCAAAAGAAGATTGCTGAAGGTTTGGAAGCCGCCGATCGTGCAGAGCGCGATTTGGAACTGGCCCAGCAAAAAGCGTCTGAGCAAATGCGCGAAGCTAAAGAGCAAGCGGCAGGCATTATCGATCAAGCCAACAAACGCGCTAACCAAATCGTGGACGAAGCTAAAGAAAAAGCCCGCGAAGAAGGTGACCGCCTGAAAGCTGCCGCACAGGCAGACATTGAACAAGAAGTGAATCGCGCTAAAGAAGAACTGCGTAGCAAAGTAGCTACTCTGGTTCTGACTGGTGCCGAGCAAGTGCTCGAATCTTCTGTTGATGCTCAGGCTCACGCGCAGTTGGTAGATAAACTGTCCGCACAGCTCTAAAGCGAGGTAGATGATGGCTGAATTGACTACCTTGGCTCGCCCCTACGCAAAAGCAGCTTTTGAATTTGCAGCGGCGGGTGGCAAATTGCAAGATTGGTCGAAGCAATTGGGTTTGTTAGCAGTATTAAGTGTGGAAGACACAGTTCAAAAACTGTTGTCGGCCCCAGCGAAAACTGCAGAGCAAAAAGCTCAAGCTTTGATCGATGTGTGCGGTGACGAATTGTCTAAAGAAGCCGGCAACTTTGTTCGCAATATGGCGAGCAATAACCGCTTGGCACTGTTGCCTCAGGTATGTGGCTTGTTCGATATTTTTAAAGCGAATCAGGAAAAGTCAGTTGATGTTGAGCTGACAACTGCATTCGAATTAAGTAGTGAGCAAGAGCAAAAACTGGCACAAGCTTTACAAACCAAGTTGGAGCGCAGCGTAAATCTGCAAGCTTCAGTTGATAAATCATTACTTGGTGGTGTGTTAGTACGTGCAGGCGACACAGTAATTGACGGCTCCATTCGTGGTCGTTTGGCAAAATTGGCGGAAACTTTAGCCGCTTAAATCAGGATTTTGAGGAAACAGAGCAATGCAGCAACTGAACCCCTCTGAAATCAGTGAGATCATCAAGCAGCGTATTGAGTCGCTTGATGTCGCTACTGAAGCCAAAAATGAAGGCTCGGTAGTATCTGTATCTGACGGTATTGTTCGCATCCACGGCTTGGCCGATGTGATGTATGGTGAAATGATCGAGTTCGAAGGTGGTGTCTATGGTATGGCACTTAACCTTGAGCGCGATTCTGTAGGTGCGGTAGTTCTGGGCAGCGCCCAGGGTCTGGCTGAAGGTCAGAAAGCTACTTGTACCGGTCGTATTTTGGAAGTACCTATAGGCCCTGAATTATTGGGTCGCGTTGTAGACGCATTAGGTAACCCAATTGACGGAAAAGGCCCTATCGACGCGAAGTTAACCGATGCAATTGAAAAAGTTGCCCCGGGCGTGATTGAGCGTAAGTCTGTTGATGAGCCCGTTGAAACTGGTTATAAAGCCGTTGACTCCATGGTGCCAATTGGTCGTGGTCAACGTGAGTTGATCATTGGCGACCGTCAAACCGGTAAAACAGCGGTGGCTATTGATGCCATCATCAACCAGAAGCATTCAGGCATTAAGTGTATTTACGTTGCTATCGGTCAAAAGCAATCTTCTATTGCTAACGTTGTACGTAAGCTGGAAGAGCACGGTGCAATGGAATACACCACGGTTGTTGCCGCTGGTGCTGCTGACCCTGCTTCTATGCAGTTCTTGTCAGCCTATTCTGGTTGTACTATGGGTGAATACTTCCGCGATCGCGGTGAAGACGCTTTGATAATTTATGATGACTTGACCAAGCAAGCTTGGGCATATCGTCAAACTTCTCTGTTGTTACGTCGTCCTCCAGGACGTGAAGCGTACCCAGGTGACGTTTTCTACTTGCACTCTCGTCTGTTAGAGCGCGCCTCTCGCGTAAATGCTGACTACGTTGAAAAATTCACTAACGGTGAAGTAAAAGGTCAGACAGGTTCTTTGACTGCTCTGCCAATTATTGAAACCCAAGGTGGTGACGTATCTGCATTCGTACCAACTAACGTAATTTCGATTACAGACGGTCAGATCTTCTTGGAAACTGACTTGTTCAACGCCGGTATCCGTCCTGCGATGAACGCCGGTATTTCGGTATCTCGTGTAGGTGGTGCAGCGCAAACTAAAGTGATCAAGAAGTTGGGCGGTGGTATTCGTCTGGCACTGGCTCAGTATCGTGAATTGGCGGCTTTCGCACAGTTCGCATCTGACCTTGATGAAGCAACTCGTAAGCAATTGGAGCACGGTCAGCGCGTAACTGAGCTGATGAAGCAGAAGCAATATGCTCCTATGACCACGGGTGAAATCGCTATTTCTATCTTCGCGGCAGATAAAGGCTTCTTGGACGACATCGACGTTGCCAAGATTGGTGCTTTCGAAGACGCATTGATTTCTTATATGAACAGCCAACACGCTGATCTAATGAAGAATGTAAATGAAACTGGCGCATACGATAAGGAAATCGAAGCTAGCTTCACCAGTGCTCTTGAAAACTTTAAGGCGACACAAACCTGGTAAGTGTGAATAAAGTGGCTTTTGTTTTAACAAATGTTTTAACAACACAGCCACTTTATGAACAGGTTTAAAGAACATAGGTAGAGAGACTTATGGCAGTCGGAGCAGAAATTAAAACGAAGATCGGCAGTGTGAAGAGCACGCAAAAGATTACCAGTGCCATGGAAATGGTAGCTGCATCTAAAATGCGTCGTGCTCAAGATCGCATGGCTGTCGGTCGTCCCTACGCGCAGCGTATTCGCAACGTTGTAGGGCATATCGCTAACGCGACTCCGGAATACCGTCATCAATTTATGACGGAGCGCCCGGTAAAACGTGTTGGCTATATTGTGGTTTCCAGTGACCGTGGTCTTTGTGGTGGTTTGAATATCAATGTATTCAAATCTTTGATTAAAGACATGAAGCAATGGCACGACGAAAACGTAGAGATTGATCTCTGCGTAGTTGGTGCCAAAGCAGCAGCGTTTTTCAATTCATACGGTGGCAATGTAGTTGCAGCTGTTCGCGACTTGGGTGATGAGCCTTCAGCCGCAGATTTGATTGGCTCTGTAAAGGTTATGTTGGATGCTTTCGCGGAAGGTCGTATCGACCGCTTGGATTTGGTGAGCAATGCATTTGTGAACACCATGACCCAGCAACCTACCGTTAATCAGTTGCTACCTCTAGCAGCTGACGCGGACGATAGCTTCAAGCACCACTGGGATTATATTTACGAGCCCGATGCTCGCGAATTGTTGGATGGCTTGTTGACTCGTTACTTAGAGTCTCAGGTATACCAGGCTGTTGTTGAAAACAAAGCCTGTGAACAAGCTGCACGTATGATTGCAATGAAAAGTGCAACCGACAACGCGGGTGAAATTATCGACGAATTGAACATGGTGTATAACAAAGCCCGTCAGGCTGCGATTACCCAGGAAATTTCTGAGATTGTTGGTGGTGCTGCGGCGATCTCTTAAGAGGCTTCTCTAAGAGATCAAAGCGGAAACGACAAAGATATTTATATTTGTGAGGAACCGGAAATGAGTAGCGGACATATCGTACAAGTAATCGGTGCGGTAATCGACGTGGAATTCCCACGTGATGCTGTACCGAACGTCTATGACGCACTGACCGTAGAAAAAGAAAACCTAACGCTGGAAGTGCAGCAGCAATTGGGCGACGGTATCGTTCGCACCATTGCTATGGGTGCTTCAGAAGGTATTTCTCGCGGACTGAGTGTTGTAAACACGAAGGCCCCTATTTCTGTACCTGTTGGTACTGAAACTCTGGGCCGTATTATGGATGTTTTGGGTAACCCAATCGACGAAGCGGGTGAAATTGGCGAACAAGTTCGGATGCCAATTCACCGCGACGCGCCAGGTTACGATGAGCAGACCCCAACTACTGAACTATTGGAAACAGGCATCAAGGTTATCGACCTAGTTTGTCCGTTTGCTAAGGGTGGTAAAATTGGTCTGTTCGGTGGTGCCGGTGTTGGTAAAACCGTAAACATGATGGAATTGATTAACAACATCGCGAAAGAGCATAGTGGTTTATCTGTATTCGCTGGTGTTGGTGAGCGTACCCGTGAAGGTAACGACTTCTACCATGAGATGGAAGAATCCAATGTATTGGATAAAGTTGCCATGGTATACGGTCAGATGAATGAACCTCCTGGAAACCGTCTGCGCGTAGCACTGACTGGTTTGACCATGGCGGAAAAATTCCGTGACGAAGGTAAAGACGTACTGTTGTTCGTAGACAACATTTACCGTTACACCCTGGCGGGTACAGAAGTATCTGCACTGTTGGGTCGTATGCCTTCAGCGGTAGGTTATCAGCCGACTCTGGCTGAGGAAATGGGTGTACTACAAGAGCGTATTACGTCTACAAAAGTAGGTTCTATTACTTCTGTACAAGCGGTATACGTGCCTGCGGATGACTTGACTGACCCGTCTCCAGCAACAACCTTCTCTCACTTGGATGCGACCGTTGTACTGTCTCGTGACATTGCTTCGAAAGGTATTTACCCTGCGATCGACCCATTGGACTCCACCTCTCGTCAGTTGGACCCATTGGTAATTGGTCAGGACCATTACGAAGTTGCCCGTGGCGTACAAACTGTGCTTCAGCGCTACAAAGAGCTGAAAGACATTATCGCGATTCTGGGTATGGACGAACTGTCTGAAGAAGATAAGCAAACTGTTGCTCGCGCACGTAAGATTGAGCGTTTCTTGTCTCAGCCTTTCCATGTTGCGGAAATCTTCACCGGTTCTCCTGGTAAGTACGTTCCTATGAAGGAAACCATTGCTAGTTTCAAAGGTATCCTTGAGGGTGAGTACGACGATATGCCAGAACAGGCTTTCTACATGGTTGGTTCCATCGAGGAAGCAGTCGAAAAAGCCAAGAGCATGTAATTGGCCTGAGCGAGGCAAGAGACTATGTCAGCTATGACTGTACATTGTGACATCGTTAGCGCCGAAGAAGAGATTTTCTCCGGCCTGGTAGAGATGCTGGTAGCAGCAGGGACTGAAGGTGACCTAGGTATTAACTATGGTCATGCTCCCCTGCTAACTGCATTGAACCCTGGCCCGGTGAGAATCATCAAGCAAGGCGGTGAAGAAGAAGTTTATTACGTATCTGGTGGTTACCTAGAGGTACAACCAAACGTGGTAAATGTTCTGGCAGACACCGCTCTGCGCGCCGACGACATGGATGAAGCCGCAGCATTGGCAGCGAAGAAAGAAGCCGAGCAAGAACTGGCTAATCAAACCGGTGAGTTTGAATACTCTAAGGCCGCTAGCCAATTGGCAGAAGCCGCAGCGCAACTGCGTACGCTTCAGCAATTGCGGAGAAAGATGGGTAAGTAAGTACAAACCCAACTTGGCATCCGAAAAAGGCAGCTATTTATTAGCTGCCTTTTTTCTTTCTGCTAGGAAATAGGGAATTAATAAGCGCGACATTGAAGTTTTGTTATGCTGGCTTTCCCTTTAAACTAAGCCACTTAAAGACTAACGGATATAAAGAGAAAACCATGGCTGTTGATGTTGTGATTCTTGCTGCGGGCAAGGGAACAAGGATGAAATCCGCCCTCCCTAAAGTCCTCCACCCCATTGCTGGTCGCCCTATGCTCCAGCATGTGATCGATACCGTTAATACTCTTCCTGATATTAATTTACACGTTGTGATTGGCCACGGCGCAGAAGCGGTACGGGAAACCATTAACGGCGATATTAATTGGCTGATGCAGGAAGAACAGTTAGGTACAGGGCACGCCGTTGCTCAAGCCCTTCCTGCAGTAACCGCCGGAAACAAATTAATGGTGCTCTATGGTGATGTGCCACTGATTCAAACGCACACACTGGAAGCCATGCTAGACAATGTGGGTAGTAATGATTTTGCCTTGCTGACGGTAGATCTGGAGAACCCTCAGGGTTACGGTCGTATCGTGCGCGATAAAAATGGTGATGTGATTGCCATTGTGGAGCAGAAAGATGCCAACAGTGAGCAGTTAGCCATTAATGAAGTTAACACCGGTGTGATGGCGGGTATGGCAGATGATTTTCTTTGTTGGCTGCCTGAACTGAACAATGAAAATGCTCAGGGCGAATACTACTTAACCGATGTTATCGCCATGGCCTGTGATGAAGGCAAAACTATTAATACGCCACAACCACAACATGAGTGGGAAGTATTGGGTGTAAATAATCGGTCCCAGCAAGCAGAATTAGAGCGTATTTATCAAGGCGAACAAGCACAGCGCCTTATGGAAAATGGTTTAACCATTCTTGACCCTGCCCGTATCGATATTCGCGGTGAATTAATTGTGGGTAACGATGTGGTTATCGATATTAATGCCGTATTTGAAGGCCGCGTAGAATTGAAAGATGGTGTTCGTATTGGTCCTAATTGCTGTATTAAAAATAGTACAGTGGGCGAATATACGGAGATCCATGCCAATTCTATTTTGGAAGACTCACTCGTTGCAGAGAGCTGCCAAATTGGCCCCTTTGCTCGCTTGCGTCCCAATACCGAATTAAAAGCCAACGCTAAAGTCGGCAATTTTGTTGAAACCAAAAAAACCACTGTAGGTGAAGGTAGCAAGATTAATCATCTAAGTTATGTGGGTGATGCGATTCTCGGTAAAAATGTGAATGTAGGCGCAGGCACCATTACCTGTAATTATGATGGCGTAAATAAATTTAAAACCGAAATTGGTGATGAAGCTTTTATTGGCTCTAATACTTCGCTTGTTGCGCCGGTAAAAGTTGGTGAAAAAGGCACTGTAGGCGCTGGTTCAACCATCACCAGTGAAGTGGGTAATGAAGATTTAGCGGTAGCTCGTGGTAAGCAAAGAAATATTAGTGGTTGGAAACGACCTGTAAAGAAATAGCGAAAGGAAAACACTATGTGTGGCATTGTTGGCGCGGTTGCGCAACGGAATGTAACAAAAATTCTGATCGAAGGTTTAAAGCGTTTAGAGTATCGCGGTTACGATTCTGCGGGTATCTGTGTTAACGATGGCGAGCAGTTATTGTGTCGTAAAAAAGAAGGAAAAGTTGCTAACCTTGAAGAGTTACTAGGTCAACAACCTGCTCAGGGTACTTTGGGTATTGCTCATACTCGCTGGGCAACTCATGGTAAGCCCAGTGATCGAAACTCCCACCCTCACCTATCAGGTAGTGATATCGCCATTGTTCACAATGGCATTATCGAAAATCACCAGTCTCTCCGCAATGAATTGAAAGCAGAAGGCTATGAATTTCTGTCGGATACAGACACAGAAGTTATTGTTCACTTGCTCCACAAAGCCACCAAAGACGGTACCGACTTATTAGTTGCTCTTCAGAATATTATTCCTCATTTAGAAGGTGCCTATTCCATTGCGGCGATTCAACAGCACAATTCAAAGCGCATGGTGGTTGCGCGCAGTGGTAGCCCACTGGTAATCGGCGTGGGTATTGAAGAAAATTTTATTGCTTCAGACCAACTGGCCCTGCGCCAAGTCACCGATCGTATTATCTTTTTAGAAGAAGGTGATGTGGCCAATTTAACCTGCGACGAAATCACCATCTACGATAAAAGTGGTGAAAACGTTGCCCGTGAAATCGAGCATTTGAAAGATCAGGCAGATAGTGCAGACAAGGGCCACTATCGCCACTACATGCTTAAAGAAATTTTTGAGCAGCCTCGCGTGATTAAGCAAACTATTGAAGGCCGCATTAGTGATAGCCAGGTTTTAACTCAATCCTTTGGTACAGAAGCCCAAGAGATTTTTTCGAAAGTTAAGAATGTACAGATTATTGCCTGTGGTACCAGCTATCACGCTGGTTATGTAGCCAAGTATTGGTTAGAAGACTGGGCGGGTATTCCTTGCAATATTGAAGTGGCCTCGGAATATCGTTATCGCAAAGTCGTTGTTGCCCCTGATACCTTGTTTATCACTATTTCCCAGTCAGGTGAAACCGCAGATACCTTGGCAGCTTTGCGAAAATCTAAAGAGCTTGGTTATCTCGGTAGCCTTTGTATTTGTAATGTACCTAACAGTTCATTGGTACGTGAAAGTGATCTTTGCTTGATGACGTTGGCCGGTGCCGAAATCGGTGTTGCTAGCACTAAAGCCTTTACCACCCAGTTGGTTGCCTTGCAGATTTTGGCTTTGGCCTTGGGTTCTCATCACGGCTTAGAGAAGGAAAAACATGCTGCTATTGTACAAGCGTTACATCAGTTACCAGACATTTGTGATGCGGTTCTGAAGCTAGATGTGGATATTGAAAAAGTGTCTGAAGCTTTTGTGGATAAACACCATACCTTGTTCTTAGGTCGCGGAGTTCAATATCCAGTCGCCATGGAAGGTGCTCTGAAGTTAAAAGAGATTTCTTATATTCATGCAGAAGCCTATCCGTCTGGTGAGTTGAAACACGGTCCACTCGCCCTGGTAGACGATGATATGCCTGTAGTGGCTGTGGCGCCCGGTGATGAGCTGCTGGATAAATTGAAATCCAACCTGGAAGAAGTTCACGCCCGTGGCGGAAAGCTATTTGTGTTTGCCGAAGAAAAAACCGGCTTTGAAAGTGGTAACGGTATGACAGCCATGGCGATTCCGAAGGTTCCGGAAAGCTTGGCACCGATCGTCTATACCCTACCGCTGCAGCTATTGTCTTATCACGTAGCTGTGATGCGGGGTACGGATGTGGATCAGCCGCGTAACTTGGCGAAATCGGTTACGGTGGAATAATTGAAGCAATTGAGAGGCTAACAATGAACCCACTGCTACTACTGCTGCTGGTGCTATCGATAAATTCTTATGCTGACGATGGAGTGAAGAAAGTAATGAATGATAAGCAAGAAATACCCGCAGAAGTATTAGCATACATCTCAGGTGCAACCTTACCGGAACACCAAGAATTTGATTTTTTGATTGGTGAATGGAAGGTTAAGGGTAATCGCCTATTACCTAATGGCCAGAGTATGGATTATGAAGGTGAGTGGAAGGCTGACTACATAAATGACAAAAGAATGATCATGGATGAGTTCAAGATTCATTCGCCTACTGGTCAGCCAGTTTCTTCCTATGTGACATTACGCAGCTATTCGCCACTGAGTCAGCGTTGGGAGCTAACGGGCCTGGCAGCATTGATGCCTGCACATACCTTGAGTGAGTGGTATGGCAATATGGATGGTAAAGAAATGGTGCTAACGGCAAAGGGAGTAACGCCAGATGGTAAAGACTTTATCAATAAAATTCAGTTTCACGAGATTGGAACCGACAGCTTTAGCTGGAAGAGCTCACTAAGTTTCGATAAAGGTGAAAACTGGATTAAGAATGGTCAGCTAGTAGCTGAAAGGCTGTAAGTAGCTTAAGCGGTAGATGCCTTAGTCATCTGAAGTATCTACCCGCAAGTTTTCCAAATTGGTATGAATCTCAGCCAAGTGGCGTTCTAGCTTATCGCCGCGATGTTGAGCTACGCCAATAGCTAGGGCATCAATTAATACCATCTGTGTAATACGAGACGTCACTGGCGCATAAATGCGAGTATCGTCGGTGGTATCAATTGGAATACAAATCGAGGCAGATTTCGCTACCGGTGAATCCTGAGGTGCAATAGCGATAGAGGTTGCTCCAGAGACGTGAACTTTATCCAACGACTTGATTAACGCCCGTGTGCGGCCAGAATGGGAAATCGCTACCACTACATCCCCTTCATTTAGGGACAGTGCCGCCATGGTCTGTAGGTGTGGGTCAGAGTAATAAGCTGTAGGAATCATCAAACGGAAGAACTTGTGCTGGGCATCGGCAGCAACAGCAGCAGATGCACCAAAGCCGTAGAAGTCTACTCGTTTGGCAGTAGTTAAGGTTGTTACCGCCAAATTGATTGAGCCGTGGGGCACCAGCTGATCTCGCATACGCATCAGCTGCTCAATGGTGGAATCAAACACCTTACGAGTAGTGTCCTCTAAGGAGTCCCATTCGTACACATCATCCGCAGAGATACGTGGATTAGAGGCCATCTCTTGAGCCAGGGCCAGTTTAAAGCTCTGGAAGCCATCAAAACCCAAAGCGCGACAAAAGCGCACAACCGTGGGTTCACTTACCGTTGCTTGGCTAGCGAGATCCACAATACGCATATGCACAATATCTTGAGGATTGGCACTGACAAAGTCGGCAACCTTCTTTTCAGACTTGCGCAGATCCGGCCCGATGGCGGTAATGCGTTGTAGAATGGATAAATTACTCATGGCCGTACTCTACCTTGTTTTTTCCATTAGCTGAATAGCACGACAGCAGAAAGCTGACTGGAATGAAGGAATTTTAATGCCGATAACACCCACTAGGAGAAGGCGAACAAAAACGGGATATGGGATAGAATAACCGGCTCGAATTTCAGCACACTCTTAATCATGAATACTGCCGTAGACACCATCTTACAGGGCTTAAACGAAGCCCAATATGAAGCCGTGACCGCCGATAGCCCTAACCTGCTCGTGTTAGCGGGTGCGGGTTCTGGAAAGACCAGGGTGTTAGTGCATCGCATTGCTTGGTTGATACAAGAGCATGGTGTTAGTCCACATGCCATTATGGCGGTGACCTTTACCAATAAAGCGGCTAGAGAAATGCGTGGCCGTTTGGAAGAAACCCTACAGGTGAATACTCGCGGTATGTGGGTAGGCACTTTTCATGGTTTAGCCCATCGCTTTTTGAAACAGCATTTTATGCAGGCAAAATTGCCGCAGAATTTTCAGATACTTGATAGCGATGATCAGCTGCGAATTATCAAGCGTATTTATCAGGGCTTGAATATTGACGATACTCGTTGGCCGCCGAAACAAGCGCAGAGTTTTATCAACGCACAAAAAGATGAAGGTGTTCGAGCACAATATACCAGCGATGGTCCTGATCCTTATCAGCGCACCATGCACCAGATTTACAGTGCCTATGAGGAAGAATGTCAGCGCGGTGGATTGGTAGATTTTGGTGAGCTTCTACTTCGGGCCCATGAGTTATTACGTGATAACCCGGAGCTATTACAGCATTATCAAGAGCGTTTCCGCCATATTTTGGTGGACGAGTTCCAAGATACTAATACTATTCAATACGCTTGGCTGCGTGTTCTCAGTGGTGGTTTAGTACCGGTTACAGCAGTCGGTGATGATGACCAATCCATTTATGGCTGGCGCGGTGCCAAAATTGAAAACATCCAGCGTTATGGCAAGGATTTCCCTCATTGCCATACGGTGAGGCTTGAACAAAATTATCGTTCTACCAGTACCATTCTCGATGCCGCCAATGCAGTGATCGCCAACAACAGTGATCGTTTAGGGAAAAATCTTTGGACTACCGGTGAAGAAGGCGAGCCCATTAGCTTATACAGCGCCTATAACGAGCAGGATGAAGCTCGCTTTATTGTGGACACCATTCAAAGTAAGTTGAATAGCGGTGATAATAGTTATCAACGGATTGATATGGCGATTCTTTATCGCTCCAATGCACAGTCGCGGATTTTAGAAGAAGCCTTATTGAGAGCGAATGTTCCCTATCGGATTTATGGTGGTCAGCGATTCTATGAGCGTTTAGAAATTAAAAACGCTCTCGCCTATTTACGCTTGATGTTACATCCTAATAATGATGCCGCCTTTGAGCGTGTGGTCAACGTGCCCCCAAGAGGTATTGGCAATAAAACTATTGAGCAACTGCGCTTTATTGCTCGCGATCAAGGTTTTTCATTGTGGGAAGCGGCCAAGCACAGTATTGAACATAAAGCCTTAACGGCTAGAGCCTTAAATTCCCTGCAAACTTTTTTATCGTTAATTGACGATCTTGCTCAAGGCAGTGAACAAGAGCTAGAAGAGATCGCAGAACAGGTTTTACAACAAACTGGTTTACTGGTGTATCACGGCGCGGAAAAAGGCGAGAAAGGTCAGGCACGGGTCGAAAACTTAAAAGAATTGGTTAATGCGTTTGCCAGTTTTGAGAATGAAGACGAAGAGATTGCGGATTTACAGGCGTTTTTAGATCAAGCAGCGTTAGATGCCGGGGAAACCCAAGCGGATCCCTACGAAGACGCTATCCAAATGATGACTTTACATTCTGCAAAAGGTTTGGAATTTCCCATCGTGTTTCTTGCGGGGATGGAAGAGCAATTATTCCCCCATAAAATGTCTATGAATGATGCCAGTGGTCTAGCCGAAGAGCGTCGCTTAGCTTATGTGGGTATTACTCGCGCCATGGAAAAATTATTCCTCACTCATGCAGAAGCACGTCGCTTATATGGCAGTGATAACTACAACAGCATTTCCCGTTTTATTCGAGAAATTCCCGATCAGTTAGTTGATGAAGTGCGTATTAAAAGTGAAGTCACTCGACCTGGCGCTGGCAGTTTTGGTCAGTCAAAATTTGGTCGATCTGCAGAAGATTTTTTGGCACAAAAAAAATCTAAACCAGCACTGAGTGATTCAGGAGAAGGTACAGGTATTGGCTTGGGTCAACGAGTGAGACACAGTATCTTTGGTGAAGGCACGGTATTACACTTTGAAGGCTCTGGTGCCCATGCGCGCGTGCAAATTAACTTCGATGATGAAGGCAGTAAGTGGCTGGTGATGGCTTACGCTAAATTGGAAGCTTTGTAATATTGAGAAATTTAATATCCGTCATTCCCGCGCATGCCTCCATGGATGGAGGTAGTAGAGCGGCGCAGGACGCCAAAGCCGAGGCGGGAATCTATCCCATTATTTAAGTAGATACCCGCCTGAGCTTCGCTGCTCTTACGAGTTGCGGGTATGACGTAGAAATAGAATAAAGTTTAAGGATAGAAAAAAATGAAAAACCCCTACCCCCCAATCATTATTGGCTTAGTGGCTGTACTGGTATTTGTTTTTTCTCTTTTAGTGATGGATCGCGCTGAAGATTATCAAGGCGCGGTGAATACGGTTGAGAGTACACAGCAGAGTGAAAAGCAATTTCGCTGGCGCATGGTGACCACTTGGCCGAAGAATTTTCCCGGTGTGGGAATGGGAGCAGAAAATTTCGCTGAAGCGGTAAATAAGCTCAGCGATGGACGATTACAAGTGCAAGTTTACGGTGCTGGTGAAATTGTTCCTGCGTTTGGTGTGTTTGGGGCAGTGTCCGCAGGTACTGTTGAAATGGGCCACAGTTCTGCCTATTACTGGAAAGGAAAAATTCCAGCGGCGCCCTTTTTTACGACCATCCCTTTTGGCATGAACGCGCAAGAAATGAATGCCTGGTTATATGAAGGGGAAGGCATGACTCTGTGGCGTGAAATGTATGCGCCCTTCAATTTAATTCCTTTTCCCGCAGGTAATACCGGTGTGCAAATGGCGGGTTGGTTTAATAAGGAAATTAATTCTCTGGAAGATATCCAAGGTTTGAATATGCGCATTCCGGGTTTGGGAGGAGAAGTTTTTAGTCGAGCCGGTGGTACGCCAGTGAATATTCCCGGCGCTGAATTATATACCGCGCTTCAAACGGGACGTATTGATGCTACAGAGTGGGTGGGTCCTTACAATGATTTAACCTTTGGTTTCCACCAAATTGCCAAGTACTACTATTACCCCGGTTGGCACGAACCTGGTTCAACCATGGAAGTGATCGTTAACAAAGATGCTTATAATCAATTACCTGGCGATCTTAAAACTATTGTGCAGCAGGCTGCTCGTAGCGCAAATCAGATGATGCTGGATGAGTATACCGCTGCCAATAACCGTGCGCTGAAGGAATTAGTGAATGTTCATAAGGTAGAGTTGAGACGCTTACCGGATGATGTTATAGACCGCTTAAAAGAAATTGCTTTCACTATGTACGATGAACTGGCGGCGGAAGATGAAGATTTTGCTCGAGTATATAAATCCTATAGAAGCTTTAAAGATAGCATGCAGGATTATCATAAGATTTCGGAACAAGCTTATTACGAATTGCGGGAGTAATATTCTAAGCTCGCTGTGAATAGTCGGCCTGAAGGCCGACCTACCCCTTTTCTATCCCTTTGTGAATATCCCTTAACCCAGATCAATTTATTGGTCTGGGTTTTTCTATTTAATAGCCCCATCAAATTTACAGTTGTTAAGAAATTGATGAGGACATAAATCATGGGCATGAAAAAACTGGGCTTAGCTGTGGCCGTTGCGGCTGCTGTATTCTCTGCACAACAAACTCTGGCGCAAAATGCCGGTGATATTAGTGTAAGGGTTGGTGCAACGACTGTTGACCCTCAGGAAAGTAGTAGCGATGTTGCACTAAATGGCACGGCTTTAAATTTGGCTGGTGATACAACGGGCTTAGGTTTAGATAGTAATACGCAGTTAGGTTTGACGCTGGAATATGCTTTGGATAGCAATTGGAGTATTGAAGTCTTAGCTGCAACTCCGTTTAGCCATACAGCTGCTGCGACCGGAGAATTGGCAAACCTGCTAAATGGCTTAGATGTTGCGGATACTAAGCACTTACCCCCAACTGTTAGCGCTATTTATCGTTTTGGTTCTGGTAATGCCGATGTTCAGCCGTATGTCGGTGCCGGTTTAAATTACACCGTATTCTTTAGCGAAGATACCACCACTGATGCTGATGCTGCATTTGCAGGTTTGGGTTTAACGGGTGGTAGTGTAGATATTGATGATTCTTTTGGTTTGGCGCTGCAAGCCGGTGTAGATTTTAAACTTAATGATAAGTGGTCAATTAACACATCAGTACGTTGGATTGATATTGATACGGAAGCCACGATTACTTTTGATAGTGGTGATAAAGTTTCTGCTGATATTGATATCGACCCAATGGTTTACAGTGTAATGGTTGGTTATAAGTTCTAAACTTTTTGTTATTAGAATTTAGCCCTAACCTTTTAACAGAACAAACCGGGTTCCCCTATCCGGTTTGTTTGCCATAAAAAAGCCCGCTACTGGTAAGAGTGCGGGCTTTTTTTATGCGTGTTTTTAATTTACAGCTAAACGCTATTAGCTGGCATCGAAGGAGCGGGTATTGCCTTTATCGTCAATGGCAACGAAGACAAATTCACCTTCGGTCACTTTAATTTTTTCTGGGTTGTCTGCGAGAGAAATCCATACATCAACCAACACGCGAACAGAGGTTCGACCTGATTCTACAATATCGCAATAACAGCTAACGATAGAGCCAACAGGAATAGGACGAAGGAAAGTCATATCCCCTACCGCTACGGTGGTAATGCGGCCTTTTGTTAAACGTCGTGCCATCATGGCACCAGCTAAATCCATTTGTGCCAACAGCCAGCCACCAAAAATATCGCCATTGGGGTTGGTATCTGCAGGCATAGCCAAAGTTTGCAGTGTTAACTCGCCGGTTGGTTCCGGAATGTCATCATCAAAATCAGTGCTCATGTTTTACTCTGAAGATTTTGTTAGTGGCGTTAAATAAGGATGAAAATAGCAACCCAGCAAAACTAATTTAGGGTCTGTGGAAGAACCGTGGCGATATTGGGCCACAGCGCCAGCACAAGTAACGCTAGTAATTGAATCACGATAAAGGGAATAACGCCACGATAAATTGCACTGGTGGGTACAGAATCTGGCGCTACGCCGCGCAAATAAAACAGCGAAAAGCCAAAGGGCGGTGTTAGGAATGAACACTGTAAATTCACCGCCAGCATGACTCCCAACCAAATGGGGTTTAGCCCCATAGCCAATAAAATTGGGCCAACAATGGGCACGACGACAAAAGTGATTTCAATAAAGTCGAGGATAAAGCCCAGTAAGAAGATCAGCAGCATCACCACCAACATGGCACCTACGATACCGCCAGGTAAGTCACTGAGAAATTGTTCAATTAAGTGTTCACCGCCAAAGCCACGGAACACTAACGAGAATAAAGACGCACCGATGAGAATGCCAAATACCATGGTGGTGATATGAGTGGTGGAGGTAAGGGCTTCTCGTAGATTGGTTTTGGTGAGCTTACCCTTTTGCCAAGTAAGCACAGCGGCCCCTAGGGCGCCCACTGCCGCGGCTTCTGTTGGCGTGGCAATGCCCATAAGGATGGAGCCCAGCACAACCACGATTAACCCTAGCGGGGGAATTAAACTACTGAAGATTTCACGGCGATCAGGGGTTTCCACATTCTCAATGGCTGGGGCGCGGTGTGGCTGCAACCAGGCAACGGTGAGCATGTAGATGAGGTATGCCAACACCAGTAAGACGCCAGGGATAATGGCCCCGATAAATAAGTCGCCTACAGATACCGGAGTTGCGTCGAAAATACCCTTGGACAACATGGCCTTCTGGTAGGCGTGAGATAACACATCCCCCAGCAGTACCAAGGCAAGAGATGGCGGGATAATCTGCCCCAAAGTGCCGGTGGCACAGATGGTGCCGCAGGCCAGAGCAGGGTCGTAGCCACGCTTGAGCATGGCAGGGAGGGACATCAATCCCATGGTGACCACGGTGGCGCCCACAATACCAGTGCTGGCCGCCAGCAGCATACCCACTAGAATCACCGAAATACCCAAACCACCGGGAAGTCGGCCACAGAGCCTACCCATGGTATCCAATAGTTCTTCCGCTAAACGGGATTTCTCCAATAAGACCCCCATGAGGACAAACAACGGTACTGCCAGCAGAGTAAAGTTGCTCATGATGCCGTAGAGGCGGTCGGGGAAGGCCTTCAATAGGCTGGGGTCGAACTGCCCTATGACGATGCCGATACCGGCAAAAATCAATGACACTCCGCCCAGGGTAAAGGCTACGGGGTAGCCCAGCATTAACAGGGCACAAATAGCGGCGAAGAGAACTAAGGGAATCCACTCGATCATTGTTCATACCCCAATATCTTCATATTGCGAAGACATTCCGCAATGGCTTGCAGTGCCAGCAGCACCGCCATAATAGGAATCAAGGTTTTAAAGAGAAACACCGTGGGAAGCCCCCCAGGTTGAACACTGACCTCGCGAATGGCCCAGGAGGTTTCCACGAAGTCGAGGCTAATAAGCAAGATAAACACGGCGATAGGTAGGGTTAACACCAGACTGCCGAGAGCATTAACCCAGGCTTTGGTGCGAATGGGTCTGCGGCGATAGAACACGTCTACACGGACATGCTCATCCTTATACAGGTTGAAGCCCATGGCTAACAGGAATACGGCACTGTGACAGTAGAGGGTAGCTTCTTGGAGTGCGGTGGCATTCACGGTAGCAATATTAAGGACTAGGGTGAGGCACTGGAGGGCCATAACCACCAGCACCAGCCAACCTAATTTGTTGCCGATAGACCGGGTCAAGCCGTCGATGCCTTTGATTAAGGTATCCATAAGTTATTGATTTCTAGTGATTTTAGGCAAGCTTACCGGTTTCTAAATTGATAAAACAGGGAGAAGGCAGATTCTGAGCCCCTATGACACAAAATACATCATGAAGGATAAGTGACAATATGACATAGAGTTGTCATATAGGTGTAACAAAGCCCCCCTACTATGCTCCCATCAAATAAAGATGCTATTTCAAATTTCAGCCACGAATTGGACATCATTTGTCGGAGTGACCATGACCATGAAAAAGACGATTTTAACCGCAGCACTGGCTGCAACGACTATGGCTTCAGCGCAATACGCTGCTGCTGCACGTGACTACATCAGCATCGTAGGTTCTTCTACGGTTTACCCATTCGCGACGGTTGTTGCCGAAAAATTTGGTAAGAGCTCTAGTTTCAAAACCCCAAAAATTGAATCTACCGGTTCAGGTGGTGGCATGAAGCTGTTCTGTTCTGGTGTTGGTGTTGAGCACCCAGACATTACTAACGCTTCTCGCCGTATCAAGAAGTCTGAGTTCGACAAGTGCCAGAACAACGGGGTTAAAGATATCGTTGAAGTACTAATCGGTTACGACGGAATCGTATTGGCTAACTCCAAGAAAACTAAGTTGATGGCGTTAACCCGCAAAGACCTGTTCTTGGCTTTAGCAAAAGATATCCCCAACCCAGACGGCTCTGAGACTCTGGTTCCTAACCCGAACAAGACTTGGAAAGACGTAAATCCAGCATTGCCTGCCACTAAGATTGAAGTGCTGGGCCCACCACCAACCTCTGGTACTCGCGACGCATTCGCTGAGTTAGGCCTGGAAGGTGGTTGTAAGAAGTTTGGCTGGATCAAAGGTATCAAGAAAGCGTCTAAGAAAGCCAAGAAAGCTGGTGACAAAGCCACAGCTAAGCAGTTGAAGAGCAAGTACAAGGCGATCTGCCACTCTGTACGTGAAGACGGCGCTTACATCGAAGCAGGTGAGAACGATAATTTGATCGTTCAAAAGCTAGTCGCTAACCCTAACGCTCTGGGTGTATTCGGCTTCAGCTTCCTGGAAGAAAACAGCGACAAGGTTCAAGGTTCCAAGATTGAAGGCCAGCTGCCGACTTTCGAGACCATCGCTGACAAGTCTTACCCGGTATCTCGTCCACTGTACTTCTATGTTAAGAAGGCACATATGGGTGTGATTCCAGGTATCGAGCAGTACCTCACTGAGTTCACTAGCGAAAAAGCTTGGGGCGAAGAGGGTTACCTAGCCGACCGCGGCATGATCCCAATGGGTGAAGCTAAGCGCAAGGAAATCGGCGCAGCAGTGAAAGAGAAGAAAAATTTGGCTCTCTAATCGCACTATTTTCACTGCAAATTGACAGGCAAAGGCTGAGCGTGAAGCTCGGCCTTTGTTTGTTTATAATTGCGGCCGTTTTGTCATTGTGACAGTTAAATTACGCCCCGTAGTTATTATGACGACTACGGTTAATCACCTACTTTTAGTGTTGTAAAAGCATGGATATCTCTACCCTACTGTTGGCCCTGATAGTTGTTGTTGCCGTAACCTACTATCGGGCTCAATCCCGTTCCTATGCACTGGCTCCAGAAGTGGGTGGTGTACGCTACCTCAATTCCCTGCCGTTTTACTATGGTATGCAAGCCGCCTTAATGAGCTGTCTACCAGCAATTGGTGTCTTACTGCTGTGGCTTATTTTCGACGACTCCATTATCAATGCCATGGTGTTGGCCCAGTTACCGGTTGATATCCAGGCCCTTCCCGCCAATGAGCTGGGTTTGGTGATGAACAGTATTGGTAACATTGCTGCCGGCGCCGCCATGGGTGACGTGACTGCGGAATACCAGCAAGCCGCTGATACCCTGAATGCTTTGAAAAATACCAGCAGCTTGGCTCTAGGGGCGGTGTGTTTAAGTGTGGCTTGTGTTGGCGCCATTTGGGGCTGGATGCGTGTGTCCCCGACTCTCCATGCCCGTACCCAAGTAGAGAAGGTATTCACCTGGTTGTTGATGGGCTGTTCTATGATCGCGATCCTCACCACCGTGGGTATCGTTTTTTCCGTATTGTTTGAGTCTCTGCAATTCTTCCAGCATGTGAGTCCGCTGGAATTTTTATTTAGTCCAGAGTGGAGCCCACAAATGGCTATCCGCGCTGACCAAGCGGGTGCTTCTGGTGCCTTCGGTGCAATTCCTCTGTTTGCAGGCACCATGATGATCACGGTATTGGCCATGATGATTGCGGTACCTGTGGGTTTGATGTCGGCTATTTATCTAGCTGAATATGCCAACAAGCGTTTCCGCAGTGTAGCCAAGCCGATTTTGGAAATTCTCGCCGGTATCCCAACGGTTGTTTACGGATTCTTTGCCGCTTTAACCGTTGCCCCCTGGGTGCGCGACTTAACCACAGCCATCGATGAAACCTTGGGTATGGGAGGCGCGTTGGCGGCTTCTTCCGAGAGTGCGTTAGCGGCAGGTATGGTCATGGGTATTATGATTATCCCGTTCGTGTCTTCGCTTTCCGACGATGTAATTACCGCAGTCCCTCAATCCCTGCGGGATGGCTCCTACGGTTTGGGTGCCACTAAATCTGAAACGGTACGCCAAGTCATTATTCCAGCTGCCCTACCCGGTATTGTGGGCGGCATTATGCTGGCGGTATCTCGAGCCATTGGTGAAACCATGATTGTGGTGATGGCTGCAGGTCTTGCTGCAAACCTTACCGCCAATCCACTGGATTCTGTAACCACTGTAACGGTGCAGATTGTGACTTTACTAGTGGGTGACCAAGAATTTGATAGTCCGAAAACATTAGCAGCTTTCGCTTTAGGGTTATTACTATTTGTTGTGACCTTAACCCTCAACTTTATTGCGCTGCACGTGGTGAAAAAATACCGCGAGCAGTATGACTAGGGAGAGGTTAAAACCATGAGTGACGTTATGAATCAGTCCGATCAAAACCAGCAAGCTTCCGTTGGTTCTACCCGTGCCAAAGTGCAGGCGAGTTTGAAAAAGCGCTATAGCGCAGAAAAACGTTTTCAATTGTTTGGCATTGCCTCTGTGGGTTTTGGCATGCTGTGTTTGGTAATTTTGTTCACCGATATTATTGGTAAAGGCCACGGTGCGTTTTTGCAGGCAGAAATGCAGCTAACGGTGAACTTTGATAGCGACACCTTAGATATTTCAGATATCACGGATGAGCAGCAGTTAATGTCTGCAAATTATATGGGGCTGTTAAAGAAAACGTTGCGAAAGCGTTTTCCCGATGTCAGCGGTCGAAAAAACAAGAAACGTTTGTATCAACTTATTAGTGACGGTGCTGAATATCAATTGCGAGATATGTTGAAGGCAAATCCTCAATGGTTGGGCACTACTCAAACCATTTGGGTGTGGGCAGACGACAGCGTTGATACCGTGATGAAAGGCAAGTTAGGCCGAGATATTCCAGAAGCCGAGCGTCCACTCAATAACATGCAGCTAGATTGGCTGGATGAAATGACAGCAAAGGGCGAACTTCGGAAAAGCTTTAACACTAACTTCTTTAGCAATGGTGCATCTCGTAACCCTGAAGAAGCCGGTATTAAAGGCGCAGTGGTGGGTTCATTGCTAACCTTGATGGTTACCCTGGCGTTGTCATTCCCTATTGGTGTGGCAGCGGCAATCTATCTGGAAGAATTTGCGCCGAAAAATAAATTTACCGACATTATCGAAGTGAACATTAATAACCTGGCTGCGGTACCTTCTATTATTTTCGGCCTCTTGGGTTTGGCAATCTTCCTCAATTTTTTCGAGATGCCTCGTTCCGCTCCGCTAGTGGGTGGTTTGGTACTCACCTTAATGACTTTGCCTACCATTATTATTTCTAGTCGTGCTGCTATTAAAGCCGTACCGCCGAGTATTCGCGAAGCGGCATTGGGTATTGGTGCGTCCAAAATGCAAATGGTGATGCATCATGTTTTGCCATTGGCTATGCCAGGTATGCTTACCGGTACCATTATCGGTATGGCGCAAGCGCTGGGTGAAACAGCCCCCCTGCTAATGATTGGTATGGTGGCCTTTATTGTAGATATTCCAGGTGGTGTCACTGATCCGGCAACCGTATTACCTGTACAAATTTTCTTGTGGGCGGACAGTCCTGAGCGTGCATTCGTTGAACGTACCTCCGCTGCCATTATGATTTTGGTGGGTGTATTAATCACTATGAACACCATTGCGGTGGTATTGCGTAAACGCCTTGAGCGTCGTTGGTAAGGTTAAAAATCCGTATTGAACTACAATTTAGTGACGGTAGGTAACAGTGATGAATACAGTGGCAGATAACGCAGCGACCACGACGTCGAACAGTAACGAAACAAATACAGAACAAACTTCTAAACAGACAGTAACTCCTATGATGGAAAATGATACTTCAGCGGCTTCAGAGACCGTAGGCCAACCATTCAGTGACAATGCGGCAATTTCCGTACGTAACTGCAACGTTTTTTATGGTGATAAACAGGCCATCTTCAATGCGAATATTGATATCGCTCGAAACCAAGTGATCGCGATGATTGGTCCGTCGGGTTGTGGTAAATCTACTTTCCTGCGTTGTTTAAATCGTATGAATGACACTATCGACATCTGTCGTGTAAAAGGCGATATCACCTTGGAAGGCCAAGATATTTATACAAAGTCTTTGGATGTGGTTGAGTTGCGGGCAACGGTGGGCATGGTATTCCAAAAACCAAACCCCTTCCCGAAATCCATATACGACAATGTTGCTTATGGTCCGAAATTACATGGTTTGGCGAGCCGACGCTCTGAGTTAGATGAGATTGTAGAAAAGAGTTTGCAGCGTGCAGGTCTTTGGAATGAAGTAAAAGATCGTTTGCATCAACCGGGTACCGGCCTTTCTGGTGGTCAGCAACAGCGTTTGTGTATTGCGCGTACTATTGCCGTAAACCCGGAAGTGATTCTGATGGACGAACCCTGTTCTGCATTGGACCCGATTGCGACGGCAAAAATTGAAGAATTGATCGATGAGCTCAGCGCAAACTACACCATTGCTATTGTGACGCACTCCATGCAACAGGCAGCACGGGTTTCAAATCGCACGGCTTATTTTCACATGGGTAAATTAATTGAAGTGAATGATACGGAAAAAGTCTTTACTAATCCGGATCACAAGTTGACTGAAGATTATATTACTGGCCGCTTCGGCTAAGAACCGCTAAGCGCCAGCTTAATAAAAGAATAGGAGAGAATGATGGATTTCACTCAAGCAAAACACACCAGTCAGCGTTTCGATGAAGACTTGCAAGCGATTAAATCCAGTTTGATGGAGTTGGGTGGTCGTGTAGAAAAGCAAGTTATCGATGCTGTTAATGCCCTGGAAAAAGCCGATAAAGAATTGGCAGAAAAAGTCATTATTAGTGATGATAAAGTTAACCAGCGTGAAATGCGTTTGGATGAAGACTGCACCAAAATTCTGGTAAAGCGTCAGCCAGCAGCTGGCGATATGCGTTTTGTGGTGGCAGTGATGCGCGCTGCTCACGATTTAGAGCGTATGGGCGACGAAGCCAAAAAAATTGCCAAGATGTCTATGAAATTAGGAGAAGCAGGCGAAGAAGCACCACAAGGTTACACCGAGATACGCCATATTGCCGCTGGCGTTAGCCGTATGGTTAACGAGTCTTTGGATTCTTTTGCCCGCTTTGATGCGGAACTTGCATTAACCGTGGTTGAACAAGATCAAATTATCGACCGTGAATACACGTCCGCCTTGCGTGAACTCATGACTTACATGATGGAAGACCCTCGCAGTATTAAACGAGTGATGCGTATTTTATGGGCCTTGCGTTCATTAGAACGTATTGGCGACCATGCACAAAATATTGCAGAGCACGTTATCTATATTGTGAAAGGCAAGGACGTTCGTCATAGCTCTCTGGAAGAAGTCAACGAAATCGTTGGCAAATAATGCCTAAGCAATTTTACCGTTTTTCTTTTTTCCTGCTTTGCTGTTTCTTGGCCGCCTGTAGTCGCGGCGGCCCCATGGCAACGATGTCGCAAGAAGAATTACTCCAGCGGTATCATCACTGTGTGACCGCAAAGCCCACAACGCCTGCCTATGTTACTGCCTGTGGCAATATTGAGCGGGAATGTGAGATGCGGGAAACAGAACAGGGAAAAGAGGTTTGTGTTGTTGCTGTGCCGAAGGAGTCGGAGGTAACGCCGAAGCAACCGTAGCCCGCGATTAAAAATTGCTCCTGCATTTTTTATGTACCTTTCATCCATGGAAGGCAAGAGCGCAGCGGCACGCGGGAATTTCTGTTTTTCAATTGCTCTCTTCTGCGTAAACTGTCCCGCGTGCCGCTTTGCTCTACGCGGGCTACCCAAAAACAAAAATAAAATTACTTACCCTGCGACGAATATAATTCCACTTGTTTTTTCTCTTCTGCTGTTAACTCGCCATAAAGTCGTGGATACGGCCAGCCATACCCCCAGCGAAAATCTGTGGGCCAAAATGCAGAACCGCCGACAAACACTCCAGCTTGCATCAAAGCCCCAATAAATGGCTCTCCTAAACCGGAAACGCATTGTCGTAACCGGTTATCGGAATCAAGCCGTTGTTCATAGGTGCCGCCCTTCCAATAATCGTAATCGTGTTGTGTGCAGCATGTCAGCCACAGTTGGTTTTCTTCCAAGGTACCTTCGGGAAAAGCACTGCAGCCGTCACTGATAAAAGGCTTGAGAGTGTCGGAATAGGCTGGGAGTGATGTTAATAGCACTGTTGCGAACACAGTTAGTGCAATTGGGGAGATACGGAGAAACATGGGGTGATAATAGCAAGAAGAACCAGTTAAATATCAGACTGTTAAATTCAAATTTACTGAATCTAATATAATAAATAACAGGCCAGGAAAATATAATTTATTTTATATCAATATCTTAGGCTAAATAAAAGGTCAAATATTTTGAATATATCGTTCATTTTTTGGCGGTTATTCAGCGAATCAGGCAGGCTTACAATGTCTTCAACGTAATGAAAATACTGAATTGGAGACAGTGATTATGAAAGCATTGGTTGAGAAAATAACGGGCACAAACGCAGGTTTTGACACTCTGGCTATTCGGCTGGCTGCCGGTGTGATTTTTATGGCTCATGGTGCGCAAAAGCTATTTGGCTGGTTTGGTGGCTATGGACTGGAAGGCACAGGAGGTTGGATGGAATCTATAGGTTTAGCCCCCGGGGTGTTGATGGCAGCGTTGGCGGGCGGTGCAGAATTTTTTGGAGGCTTAATGTTGATTATTGGGCTTTTGGTAAGGCCTGCTGCGCTGATGCTAGGGATAACGATGGTTGTGGCAATTGTAACGGTGCATTTAGAAAACGGCTTGTTTATGTCTAACAATGGTTATGAGTTTGGTTTGGTACTACTGGCATTGTCGATTACTTTATTCATACGTGGTGCGGGTAGTTTGAGTGCTGACAGCTTACTTGGGCAGAAATTTTAAAGGCGCAAACCAAGAAATTTGATCTGCTCCTATTGTCTTAAATAGGAGCAGATTTATCTTATTGAGGAGTATTGCTTCGAAGCTGTCTGAGAGCCTCAGTAGCTGCTTTCGTGGGTAGTAAAGATTGACTGCGTTCAAGATCTTTTTCAGCAAAGCTATTTTTACCCATCTCTTGATGTAACAAACCTCTCAACAACCACGAGCGGAAATAACTGGGATTGGCTTCAATAGCGCGGTTGTAGTTAATCAGCGCTTGGCTTTTTTGATTGCGCTTCTGATAAATATCGCCACGTAATAAGTAGAAATGGGCTTCTTGGGGACGTTTTTGAATGGCGCTGTTCACTAGCTCTAGGGCACTTGAGTAATTTTTCTTAGCGTGAGCTTGTTGTGCCTTGGTAAAAAGATCGTAAGCAGGTTTGTCTCTTCGAATTTTTGCGGTGGCTTTTTGAAAACGATCTTTATAGCGCTTGCCGGGAGGTAGCGATAATGCGTGTTGCTGATTTGCGGTGATACGGGCTTGAGACGGAGGATGTGAGGCAAAGAGCGTCGATAAACCAGAAGCGTTTTTTTCTTTAGCCAAGGCTAGAAGTTTTTGCTGTAATCGCACGGCACCCTGTGGATCGTAGCCCGCAAAGGCCATGTATTGCATACCATATTCATCACTTTGAAATTCATGTTCGCGGCTATAGCGGGCTTGCCAAAGGGCAGCACCTAGCCCTGCCAAGGCGGTATGTGAGGCATGATCGGTATTGTGTTGAACAATCTCCATACCGGCTTGCAGCAAGATGCCTTGGCTCAGTTGTTGGGCACCGTGTGACGCTGCGGCGTGCACAATCTCATGAGCTAAGACCGCGGCCAGTTCAGATTCATCTTCCAGTAAGTACAGCAGGCCACGATTGATGGCGATCTTGCCGCCGGGAAGCGCCCAGGCGTTGGGCACATCGTTATTCAGCACCACAAAGTCGTAAGCCAATGCGCGGTTATCACTCACGGAGGCGAGAGTGAGGCCCATATCGCGTACATAGCTGGTGAGATCTGGGTCGAGATCATAGGCACCGCCTTGGCTTTGTTGCCCAGGTTGATATTGCCGTTCACCCAACGCAATCTCTTGTTGGGTGCCTAAAACATTGAAATTTTGTTCTCCCGTAACGGGGTTTACGGAACAGCCTATTTGTAGAGCAAGGCTGCCCAGCAGGGCGATGATAACGAGGGACTTAATTTTCATAAATAAGCTTCTGGGTGGTTATAATGTGCCGCTACATCGAAGTCATAACCAAAGTCATAACTGTGCGAGTTAGTTCTGTGAGTGAGTATCCACAAGAGATTATAAAACTTTTTGCCGGTCAGTCTCCTGATGGACAAAAAGTGATGGAAAGCGTTCCCGCCGAAAATATGGGAGAAGGCCGGTATCGATTATTGCAATCCCCTGCCTTTGCCAGAGATTTAGCCCGTGGGGACAAAATTGTACTGGCTGCAGATGGTAGCCCAGAACTGGAAAAGCGCAGTGGTAATTTGTGTATTCGGGTGATCAGCCGCGAAGGTTTGGATAACTTGGAGCAGCAGCTGACGTCCAAGTTAGAAAAGCTAGGGGGTGCCTTAGACATCAATACGCCACGCATCTTGGTTTATAGCATTCATGTGAGTTGTGGCTTTGATGAAATCGAAAAAACCCTCAGAGAAGCCATTTCCGGTAATGATGCTACCTGGTTGTACGGTAATGTGTATGACCCTACCGATGGTGAAACGCCACTCAATTGGTGGCAAGAATTCTTAAAGCCAGAATAACGATAGTTTTTGTCATCCTGAGCGATGCAAAAGATCTTTTTGAGCCTCCGTGATATTAGATAAGAAGATTATGAGCTGCGCTGCTCTGGCGAGTCCTCCCTACGGTCGTCAGAATGACAGTTTAGATGCACAAGATTTGAAGGTCACAAGATATGTTGATGGTTATCTCCCCCGCGAAAACGTTAGATTACGAGTCAGATATTAATACCCCTCCTCCCACCCAGCCGGACTTTCTCAAGCAGTCCCAAGCACTGGTGGATGTGCTGAAGGGCTATAAGCCACCCCAAATGGCTAAGTTAATGAAGTTGAGCGATAAGTTGGCGGACTTGAATGTGGGTCGCTATCAAGAATGGAAGCGCCCTTTTACTGAAAAAAATGCACGCCCAGCTCTGATGGCCTTTAAAGGGGATGTGTATACCGGGTTAGCAGCGGAAGAGTTCAACAAAAATGATCTTAAATTTGCCCAAAAGCATTTGCGACTCTTGTCGGGGCTCTATGGCTTGTTACGCCCTCTGGACTTAATGCAGCCCTACCGCCTGGAAATGGGCACCAAGCTGAAGAACCCAAAGGGTAAAGACCTATACGAATTTTGGGGCGATACGCCAGTAACAGCCATAAACGAGCAGCTAAAATCGCTAAAAAGTAAGGAATTGGTAAATTTAGCCTCCAATGAATACTTCAAAGCAGTGGATACCAAGCTATTTGAAGGCGAAATTATCACCCCGGTCTTTAAAGACTTCAAAAGCGGCCGTTATAAGGTTATTAGCTTCTTTGCAAAAAAAGCTCGGGGCATGATGGTGCGTTATGCCATCGACAATCGCATTACCAAAGCTGAAGATCTGAAGGGGTTTGATGTGGCGGGATACGCATTCAATCCAGAGATGTCTTCTGCGAAAGAGTGGGTGTTTACCCGGGATGAAGCCGAAGATTAGCCACTGCTAAACCACCCGAAAGGGTGCTGTTGTCGGTGTGGGAGCCTTGCTACTATCGGGATCCTTTTTTCGCGTTTGGCGCAGAGTTTTTTGCGTACAGCCTTTTGCAAACTGGCCAATAATAATAGGAATACAGGGATGGCTGTATCACAGGCCTTTATTGATAACGTTAAGCAACAGCTTAGTGCAGATCTGCCGGTTTCTATTCGCCCTTTATTTGGCGAAGCACTGGTGTGCTGTGATGATACCTTAGTAGGGCTAATCACCGATGATGTCCTCTATATCAAAGCAGATAGCAGCTGCAGAGAGGCGTTTGATCGCCTAGGCCTGGTTCAAATGGAAAATAATCCCGTCAGTTGCGACGGTTTGATCTATTATGAAATATCAGAGTCTGTATTTTCTGATTCTGAAACCCTGATGCACGTTATACAGACAGCCGTTGACGTTGCCCGCAGAAGCAAGAGCCTCTCCCGGCAACAAGAGTTAGCCCTCTAATTACCGCGTCTTTTAAGCTTTTATAGTTAGCGAGAACCTATGACAACACGCATTTTAGTGGTTGATGATGCGACCTTTATTCGAGACCTGGTGAAGAAGACCCTGTGGCAGAAATTTCCTGGGGTCGACATCCTTGATGCAACGGATGGCCGCAAAGCCCAGTCTGTCTTGAAGAGAGAGAAAGATATCGACCTTATTCTTAGCGATTGGGAAATGCCAGAAGTGAGCGGCGAAGAGTTCCTGCGCTGGGTGCGTGAAACCCCAGAATATAAAGACACCCCTTTTATTATGGTCACCAGTCGTGGTGACAAAGATTATGTGGTGCAAGCGATTCAGGCGGGGGTGAACGATTATATTGCCAAGCCTTTCAGTGCCGATGAGCTGTTCAAGAAAGTTTTTAAGCAGTTAAAGCGTATCAATAAATTACCGGAGCTTCCGAAGCGTGGACAAACACAAGGTGTCGCCAATGCCAGTGTGGGTGCATTAGTCGGTGGAGGGGCTAAGCCTACAGCTACCAAAAAGCCCGCTGTATCAAGCGGTGATAGTTTGGGAGCGCTTACTGACGCAACGTTGGGCCGCGTGAGTAAAGCGACCACCAACGCTGCACGTATGAACACAGCGGTGGATGCCAAGCTGGGTAGCAAGCAAGCCGCAGCAAAATCGGCGGCTTCATCAGATAGCGGTGGCGGCAAAGAAAAAATTGTTAGGGCTAAAGCTCGTTTGAGATTTCCAGACTCTCAAACCAGCTGTGATGTATACGAAGCCTCTTTACGTGTAATGAAGGGGCAAATGCAGCGTCCTGAAGTGCTCCCTCGTTTATTCGATCCTGCGGTTATCGACATTGAGGGCACACGCCCTGGTGAAGAGGTTACCCAAATCAATGCTTACATACACAGTATGGAAGCGGCTTCTGCGGTATCCGATGCTAAGGCAGTTAACATCACCTTACAGTTTGTGGATGCAGACCCGGAAAAAATGATGGCCCTTTCCAAGATCCTCGCCCGAGGCACCGGGGTTCAGTTTACGGGTTAAGGCTCTACCAAAAGAGAGTGTCATGAAATTTTCTAGTGATGAAAATATTCTTCACAAAATAAAGCCCGATGCTAAATTAATATACATTTGGTTTTTCACCAAATGTATAACCCATGGATTAGCTACGGCTTTCTTTCCAGCTTTTATCTGGTGGGGATATGCGACATTCTCAAGCCTTAACAAAGGGATAATTATTGACGAATATGGCTTTTTTTTAACAGTCGGCTTATTTTTATTTGGTGCAGGGTCTGCATTATCTTATTTATATGTCAGGGCACTTATAAATAGCATTACATTTTACGTGACTGATAGGAGATGTATTTGGACTGGGGGTATTCTCAGGAAGGTAGAACACTCAGCGTCTTATATTAAAATTACTGATGTGGAGCGTTCTCAAAATATCGCCGAACAAATACTAAAATTATCTACAATAAATTTATTCACCCCAGGCACTTCAAGCATGGGTCAAGGTCTAGGAGCTAAAATGAGGCCAATACCTGAGCTTAGGTTTGAAGGGTTGTTAACTAGCGAAGAGGTTGCTGAAACAATAAATGATGGTGTGCGAAGGTACGGTAGCAAGCAACCTTAACAAAGCCATTAAAGAATAGCCGCAAAAGGCAGTAGCCAGGGCCTAACCCGTAAGATGAACGACGGGAGACGGATTGAGTGCTACCTTGGTTAGTCACCTATTTTCTCGCACTTGTTTTCCCGCCAATAATTTTCCACACAGGTTTTACAAATACAGGCCTTTCGCCTGAGGTGCTCGGGTACCTGTTTTAGTAAGGCTTCTGGAAATCTCAAATTTGGGTCGGCACACCAGCAAGCGCCTTCCGGAATATCTTTCCCACTTACTCCCATCTTACTGGGTAAACAGCGATTACCACCTCCACAAAGCGGGCAGCAGCTGGCATCCATGGTGATTTTCATATCAGTAGAGGTGGCAGTGTCTTGCGGGTCGAATACCTGGGGTTGGGTTGAAGATATGGTAGGAGGCTTTGTCATTAGGAGCTCAGGCTAGTTGTCGATTTTTCTGCAAGATCTGCGGCAGTAATAGAGGGTACAGAAGGTGTAGCCTCCCGCTTAAAGGGCAATGCATCCCGGCATTGTTTCTGATATTGGTTAGTAAGTGTTTGCTCTCGTTCTACAAAATCCTCAATGGCCTGGTGGAATCTGTCATCGGCTAGCCAGTGGAAAGACTGGGTGATTACGGGGGTAAAGCCTCGAGCCAGCTTGTGTTCACCTTGGGCGCCGGCGTTAAAGCAGGCTAACCCCTGCTGAATAGCGTACTCAATGCCTTGGTAATAGCAGCATTCAAAATGAAGATGTTGAAAAGCTTCGCTACAACCCCAGTAGCGGCCGTAGAGGGTGTCTTGATCTTGGAAATACAGGGCGCCAGCCACAGGCTCACTATTTACACCTCCGTCGAGAAAGGCCAGGTTGAGCAGTACTTGATCGCCCAAGGCGGGAACCAGCTTGGAGAAAAAGTCCCGCTGTAAGTAGCCACCGTGACCACTGCGCTTGGCATAGGTGGCACGATAGAAGTCATAAAAGGCATCCCACAGGGCTTCGGTAATGTCTGAGCCCTTGAACCAGCGCACTGTCAGCCCTTGCTCCGCCACTTGGCGACGCTCTTTTTTCAGCGCTTTGCGCTTAGGTGAGCGGAATGTGCCGGTAAAATCGTCGAAATCACGGTATTTTTCGCACTTGTTGGCAAAGTGCTGATTCAGCCAATGGAATTGGGTATCTTGTCGTTTGCACAGGCTGGATTGAGCGGCTAAGGCTGTTTGGTCTTCACTTTCTGTAAATAAACAGTGCCAGCCGCTGATACCACGCTCTTGGGCAAATTGTTGGATGGCGCAAACCATGATGGGCCAAAAGCGTTGATGGCCCAATAGCCTGGGGCCTTGGCAGGGAGTAAAAGGAATGGCGGTAAGCAGCTTGGGGTAATACTGCAGGCCATTGCGGGCGTATGCATCTGCCCAACTCCAATCAAACACATATTCCCCGTAGGAGTGTCCCTTCAGGTACAGGGGCAGTGCGGCCAGTAGCTCACCTTTTTCTTCAATGACGATATGGCAAGGCTGCCAGCCGCTATTCGCACACACAGACTGACTGTCTTCCAAAGCCGCGAGAAAGCCGTGCTTCAAGAAGGGATAAGCCTGTGAGTTGTGGTTATCCCAAGCATCGGCATCTACTTGATGGATGCTGTTGAGAAATTTGTGAGTTGCGGTGCTTGTGTCCATGGAGGGTATCTTACTGTACTTACTAATTAGAATACGGGTTATCTGTCGTGATGCTTGTGAGTTCTCTTCGTGAGTGATGTTCGCTACTTCATGAGTATTGATGTTGTAGGTACGTTGAAGGGATTGAAAAAGGCCATTTTCCACGGGGATGATCTAGCGCTACCCCTTGCAATGCCTTGTCATTGGTGCGCCAAAGCCGTAAACTGGCGTGTTCTGCAACCTGTTATTGACTTTGTTAGGGCTGCAACTAAATTTTGTCGTCAAGGCAGTAGTTACAATCCTTGGTGTTTTGTTAGTTTTCTTTTGGGGTTTTCATACCATGGCACGTATTACCGTTGAAGATTGTCTACAGTTTGTAGATAACCGTTTCGAATTGGTTCTGGCTGGCAGCAAGCGCGCTCGCCAAATTGCAACTCAGGGCAAAGAGCCACTGGTTGAGTGGGATAACGATAAACCCACCGTTTTAGCGTTGCGAGAAATCGCCGGTGGCTTGATCGATCCAAAGGCGTTGGATCTACCAGAAGAAGATGACTTGCTACCAGAATCTGAAGCAGCCATCGAAGACCAGCAACAAATCTAAACCGATTAAAGAAGGTACTGGAGTGGAGTTGGTCGATCTGCCACAAGTTAGCCAAACAGGTAACACTTTGCATATCGTCGACGAATTAGAGCCACTGGCTAAAATACTTCACTCTTACCTGTCGGAAGAAAAGGTCCGCTTAGTCTTGCGGGCCTACTACTACGCCCAAGAAGCGCACGATGGGCAAATTCGCCGCAGCGGCGAACCCTACATTACCCACCCTCTCGCAGTCGCGACGATTCTTGCCGAAATGCATATGGACCATCAGAGTTTGATGGCGGCTATGTTGCACGATGTTATCGAAGACACAGGGATCTCAAAAGAAGCCATTGCTTCTCAATTTGGTAGTGAAATCGCCGAATTGGTAGATGGTGTTACCAAGCTGGCTCATATCTCCTTCGAATCCCGTGCTGAACAGCAGGCAGAAAACTTCCAGAAAATGGCCATGGCCATGGCTCACGATATTCGGGTGATTCTGGTTAAGTTAGCGGATCGTTTACACAACATGCGTACTCTCGGCGTGTTAAAGCCACAAAAGAGCCGCCGTATTGCCAAAGAGACGTTAGAAATTTATGCCCCCATCGCTTTGCGCTTGGGCATGAACGAAATTCGCGTAGAACTTGAAGAACTGGGCTTTAATGCGCTCTACCCTATGCGCCGTTCCCGTTTGGAAGCGGCTCGATTGAGCGCACGAAAAAACCGTCGAACCTTGGTGGAAACCATTGAGCAAGCCATTTCTCACCAACTGGAAGAAGAAGGTGTCGACGCTCGGGTTATAGGCCGCGAAAAACATCTCTACAGTATTTATACAAAAATGCGGGAGCAGCATAAATCCTTTTCCGAAATTATGGATGTGTTTGCGTTCCGCATTGTGGCTAAGAATGTTGCGGATTGTTATCGCGCACTGGGTGTTGTTCACCTGCTTTACAAACCTGTACCGAATGCCTTTAAAGATTACATCGCTATTCCGAAAGCCAATGGCTATCAATCACTGCATACGGTGTTGGTGGGTATGCACGGTGTACCGATTGAAGTACAGATTCGCACCGAAGACATGGAAGCCATGGCCAGTAATGGTATTGCTGCCCACTGGCTGTACAAAAGTGGTGAAGAAGGCAAGGCGGCAGCTAGTCAATCCCGTGCTCACCGCTGGGTGCAAAGCTTGTTGGAAATGCAGCAGGCGGCGGGCAACTCCATGGAATTTATCGAGAATGTAAAAATTGATTTATTCCCCGATGAGATTTATGTGTTTACCCCGCGAGGGCAAATTATTGAATTGCCTACGGGTTCAACGCCGGTAGATTTTGCTTACGCCGTTCATACGCATGTGGGCAACTACTGTGTGGCCTGTCGAATTGATCGACGTTTGGCGCCGCTTTCAGAAAAATTAAAAAGCGGACAAAAAGTTTCTATTATTACCTCTGAAAATGCGCAGCCAAACCCCAACTGGTTGAACTTTGTGGTTACCGGCAAAGCCCGAGCGTCCATCAAGCACTTCCTCAAGCACCAGCGTCATCACGACTCTATTCAGTTGGGCGAGCGTATGTTGAATAAAGCTCTCTCAGAGTTTGGTACCTCGCTACAAAACATTAGTGATGAAGAAATTCAGCATCTATTAAAAGAAATTAAACTAGGAAGTTTTGAAGCGCTACTGGAAGAAGTAGGACAAGGGAAGCGTTTCCCATTGGCGGTAGCCAAGGTACTCTGCCCCGGTGAAGAAACCAATTCTGGCAATATTTACTCGCCATTATTAATCGATAATTCCGAAGGTATGATGGTGAGCTTCGCAAAATGTTGCCGCCCTATTCCCGGCGATAATGCAGTGGGTCATATCAGTACCGGCCGGGGCTTAATTGTTCACCGAGAAGAATGTCGTCACGTTGCGGAAATTCGCCAGCAAAGAGAACGTTGCATGGCGTTGAATTGGTCGCCTGATGTTAAAGGTGAGTTCTTGGTAGATTTACGTGTACATGTCGAGAATAATCGTGGCGTGATTGCCACCTTGGCAACCCGTATTGCGGAAGAAGGCGGCAGTATTGAAAAGCTCAGCATTGATGAAAAAGATGCCCGTAACGGTGTGGTCAATTTAAGCTTGGGGGTGAATAATCGCGTTCACCTGGCGGATATTGTTCGTCGTTTAAGGGTGCTGAAGCCCGTTATCAAAATTACTCGCCCACGCAATTAGCAAAAACCCTCTGTTCCTCTGTCATTTAAAGCTCATTTACAACGGAGAGCAGTGAAGCGGTTATTAGAGAAAATATCATGACGAATAAAGCAATTATCAGTACTGAAAATGCCCCCGAAGCGATTGGCACTTACTCCCAGGCCGTAAAGGTGAATGGCACGGTATATTTATCTGGGCAGATCCCCTTGGATCCAAAAACCATGACTATGGTTGAGGACAGCTTTGAAGCCAGCACCCATCAAGTGTTTAAAAACTTGCAAGCCGTCGCGGAAGCGTCTGGCGGTACTCTCGGGGATATCGTTAAGTTAAATATTTTTATGACGGATTTGGGTAACTTTGCCAAAGTGAATGAGATTATGGCGCAGTACTTTAACGAGCCTTATCCTGCTCGTGCGGCTGTGGGTGTAAAAGAATTACCTAAAGGCGCACAAATTGAAGCCGACGGTGTGATGGTGATTTAAGTTATTACTATTGAAGTAGTTAGCCTTTGAACGGCAATTGAGATACAGCCAATCCTGAAAATTGCTCCTGCATTTTCAGGCTACTGACCACCCCTGGTCATAAAAAACCGCACCTAGATGCGGTTTTTTATCTTTCGGAATAAATTAGCGAATCATCCCCGTTTTATACTTCAACCACTGTACCCATGACTGCTCCCTGAGTCTTGAAGCTACGTAGCCTTTAATGGCTTTGCGGTTGGAATCCGATACCGGTGAGAAAGATACCCCGAAGCGGTCGCCAGTTACGTGGCGGATTTTGCCATGTAATCTGACTAAGGTGTTTTTACCTTTACTATCCTCGCTGCTGATCGGTAGCTCAATCACAAATGAAACACTGTCATTGATGGAGCAGCCTTGAAAGCCATGTTTCACTTGAATGCCTAAACCGCCCTCACTGATATCCGTAGCGGTGAGAATTTCAATGAAGTTGCCCCCGTTAATATCAATACGCACAGGATCTTCTGCTTTGGGCAAAACCCGCAGATGACGTCGTCGCTGGGGTTTGTCCAATAACACCTGATTGGCCAATTCACTTAATGCTTTTCCGTTGTCGCTCACCAGGCGAATAGGTGGCTTTCCAGAAGACGAATTGCCTTTTGCCTTAGTGCTAGTGTTGGTATTGCGAGATTGGGTCATAAGCGCCTCTCCCTTTGATTTGTCTCTTAAAGGGTTGAACTAAGTGTAATCAATCCTTAAAAGAAGTAATAGGCGCCAAAATTGGATAGATACCAAGGAGTAGCAGAGCTTATTTCCCAGTGGTGGATTTAAGCTTAGGAACATCGAACGGGGTTATAACGGGCGATTGAGTTGATGTTTCTAAAATCGGTGAAAATCTTCAAAAATAAGGGTAAATATGAAGGCTTAGTAGATAAGTTCCACTTTTGGCTGCGTGAAAAAATAGCCTGTGAAAGGCAGTAAAGTTATAGCTAGAAACACAGTTACCCAGTATTTTATAAAAACAAAGTCTAAAAGGAGGCCTATTTTAGAGCATTCGGCATCCTCTGTTTTATGGGAATGGGGTTTTAAGGTGATGAACGACTAGTTATAGCTGGGCAGCCCCAGTTTTTTCACCACTAGCTGTCCATAGCCAATATGCCCGGCTTTGCTGAGGGCGTCGGCGGCGTCTTGGAGTAAGTGTTTTAGCTTGGCATTTTTCTTTTTGCACCAGCTGCTGCCAATACACAGCTTTACGGTGATGTTTTGGTACTGACCTTCAATTTTGGTGTGGATAACATCTTCAAAAGAGGCAATCAGGCGGTTGCCAATCATTCGCACTACATCCTCAACTTCCGGTTCGCTCACCAGCAGCAGTAAGTCGTTATTTTGCAGGTGAACTAAATGGTCGTTGGGTTTGAGGTGGGTTGTGATACGAGCGAGGGCTGGAGGGTAGATATAGTGGTCAATAGGGAGTACCCGGCCATCACTCACCACTTCAGCGTGCTGCAATTTGATGTGCAATAAGCCAATGTAATCGTGGTGATGGTTATCAATCATGGCGTTGTAGCGGGGGCTGAGCGCTTCTGTACTCAGGAGTTGTGTGGCACGGGCCTCGTAATCATCGCAATTCATGATGACCCCTAATACGGCGTAGAGCTGCCCTTGTTGCATCAGGCGAGTGACTTTCACATTGAACATGCCAGAGTCGTTATTGGCTTTGCGCAGCAACACGTCGTAGCGGGCGTTACTACTCTCTTCATTGAGAAACTCCTCCCGCTGGCCTGGGAGTAAAAAGAACTGGCTAATTTTTTTCCCCAAAAGCTCTTGCGCATGGCTATAGCCCAGCATTTCCGCCATTCGTTGGTTCACATAGGTGAGATGGCCCTGTGGGTCTCGCAGATACACCCCTTCGGCGATGGAGTTGAAGATGGCATCGAGAATTTGTCCAACCCCATCGACTTCATGCATCAAAAAATAACTGTCGACAAATTCATCCAGAAATTCTGTGTCAGTCATGGGGTGCGGTTTCCTTGCTATGGCGGGTTACAGGTTAGAGATCTCCTTTTAACTGTAGGTTAGTTTTGTAAAATCGCACGGTAACCCGCACGAAAATCTGGGTACTGAAATACGTAGCCAGTCTGCAGTAAACGGGCATTATTACAGCGGCGATTACCGGGCATCTTGCTAGGTTCTTGGTTGGTGAGTTCTAGGCCCAGCTCTTGTGCGAGCCACTGCTTTACCTCGTGCATAGGGGTTGGGTGGGAATCGCAGGCGATATAGAGATTTTCTAGCGTTTGTTCTTGGGTCTTACGTTGCCCTGTCTCTTGCTGTTGTAAGTCTTGTTGTCGAGAATCTTGTTGCTGTAGATCGAGTTGAATGAGGTGGGCCAGTACACCTGCACAGTCATCGATATGAATACGATTGGTCCATTGGATTGGCTCTTCCAGTGCACCTTTACCGGCTTTGACTTGCTCGATCAGGCGCCGCCGGCCCGGCCCATAAATGCCGGCAAATCGCACTAGGGTATAGGGGGTGCTGCAGGCTTCTACTAACTGTTCAGCTTCTCGCAGGCAGCGGCCACTAAAGCCTGGAGCATCTGTAGGAGAAGTTTCATCCACCCAGTTGCCGTCGGTCTCACTGAATACACTGGTGCTGGATACCCAAAAGATTCGTTTGGGGGGCTGTGTCAGTGCATTCAGCACATTGCGAGTGCCTTCAATATAAGCCCGGCGGTAAGCGGCTTCAGAGAATTCGCCGGGCGTCAGGGTCATCACCATATAATCGAAGGCGTGCTGAGCGAGGCTAGATAAGCTGTCGGGCTCGGTAACATCACCCTGCAGAGGCGCTATACCCGTAGGTAGAGCTTCAATATTTCGGCGCAAGCCGAATACTTGGAATGGTTGGCTCGAGGTTGATGTTTGCTCAGCTGATAGGCGTTGGGCTAAGCGACAACCGATATCGCCACAACCGACGATAAGCAAGGTGGGGTTCGAGTCCGGGTCGTTGGTTGGTTGCTTGGAAACTATCTCTGACATAGAAACTATAGTTATAATCTATCAATCGTTTATTTACTGTTAAGAGGCCGTGGTTGTGACTCTCAATGACCTCCGCTATATCGTCACTTTGGCACAAGAGCAGCACTTTGGTCGAGCGGCTGAGCGTTGTTGTGTCAGTCAGCCTACGTTGAGTATTGCGGTAAAAAAACTCGAGGAGCAACTGGGTGTGGCCCTGTTCGAGCGCTCCAAAACCCAGGTTCAGCCCACCCCCGTTGGGGAGAAGGTGGTGAATCAGGCCCAGCTAGTGCTGGAGCAGGCTTCTGTGATTGAAGATATCGCCCAGGCGGGTCGAGACCAACTGAATAATCCGTTAAAGGTTGGGGCCATCTTTACCATTGGGCCTTACTTGCTACCTCACTTTATTCCTGCCCTACAGGAGCTGTCTCCAGACATGCCGTTATTTGTGGAGGAGAGCTACACAGCCACGCTGCGACAGCGCCTTCGCAAAGGCGACTTGGATGCAATCATCATTGCCCTGCCTTTTGTGGAGGCCGATGTGGTGACTCAGCCTCTATACGATGAGCCCTTCGTGGTGCTGATGCCGCAAAGCCACCCGTTGAGTGAAAAATCAGAAATTTCCGCGGAAGATCTCTACCAGCAGCAAGTATTGCTGCTGGGGCCGGGCCATTGTTTTCGTGATCAGGTATTGGAAGCCTTTCCCGGTTTGAGGGAGGTGCCAAGTTCAAACAAAAACGGCGCTGATAAGAGTAAAGATAAAGGGCATTTTCATACGGCGGCAGATGGCAGTACCTTGGAAACCTTGCGCCATATGGTTGCCTCGGGGCTGGGTATCACCGTTCTACCCCAATCCGCTGCGGGGGCCAGTGACTATCGTCCCGGGGTTTTATGTACCCGGCCTTTTGCAGATCCTGTACCCAAGCGTACGGTTGCCCTGGCTTGGCGAGCCAGCTTTCCTCGGCCGAAAGCTATCGACAGACTGAGAGAAGCGATTCTCAAATGTGCGCCCAGAAATCAGGAAACAGGGCTATAAAGGATTACGTTGATATGGATCTCGCCACAGTACCTGTTACAGAGCTGAAAGGGGTTGGTTCCCAACTGGCCATAAAGCTGGAAAAGCTGGGGATATACAACTGCCAAGATCTATTGCTGCACTTGCCGCTGCGCTATGAGGATCGCACCCGTGTGACTCCTATCGGTAGCTTACAGCCCATGATCAGCACCCTGATCGAGGGAGAAGTACGGGGGGCAGATGTGGTATTTGGTCGCCGCCGCAGTCTCATGGTGAAAGTGCAGGACAACACTGGTCTACTCACCCTTCGCTTTTTCCATTTCAGTAAAGCCCAGCAAGTGCAATTTACTCCGGGGCGCAAGATTCGCTGCTTTGGAGAAGTTCGTCGAGGCAGTGCTGGCCTGGAGCTGTATCACCCGGAATACCAATGGCTGGATGGTTCAAAGCCGGCACAAGTAGAACAGAATCTCACACCGGTGTACCCCATCACCGAAGGGGTGACTCAAGCACGGTTACGTAAGTTAAGTGAGCAGGCCATTGCCCTGCTTGATCGCCACCCGCCTGAGGAATTGTTAGCGCCCTTCCTAAGCGAAAAAGGGGAAGACATAAGCTCGCCCCAATTGGGCAGTGGTATCGCCGATGCCAGCTTGAAGGAGGCCTTAAAAGGCATTCATCACCCCCCTGCAGACATGGTGCAGCTTCTCGGGTTGGGAGAGCATCCCTGGCAACTGCGCCTGGCTTTGGAAGAACTGGTGGCCCATCACCTAGGGTTATTGCAATTGCGCCAGCAGATTCGCAAGGCCGGGGCTATAGGGTTACCGCCTCAGGAGGCATTGGTCGAGAAATTTTTACAGCAGTTACCTTTTAGTCTCACGGGAGCGCAGCAACGGGTTGTGGCTGAGGTGGCCGATGATTTATCTGTGGCGGCACCGATGCTGCGGTTGGTCCAGGGGGATGTAGGCTCTGGCAAAACGGTGGTGGCTGCCTTGGCTGCCATTACGGCCATGGGCAATGGCTATCAAGCGGCCTTTATGGCCCCCACAGAACTGTTGGCAGAGCAGCACTATCAGAATATGAAAAGCTGGCTTGAGCCCTTGGGGATCCAGGTGGCCTGGTTGGCGGGTAAGCTCAAAGGCAAGGCCCGTGAATCTGAGCTATCTGCCATCGCCAATGGTGAGGCTCAGTTGGTGGTGGGCACCCATGCACTCTTCCAGGAGGATGTGATTTTTCACAACCTGGCGTTGGCCATTATCGATGAGCAGCATCGTTTTGGAGTCCATCAACGTTTGGCGCTGAGGGAAAAAGGCAAAGGTCACCAGCCTCATCAGTTGATTATGACAGCCACACCCATCCCTCGGACCCTAGCAATGAGTTTCTACGCCGACCTGGATTGCTCTGTTATCGATGAATTACCTCCAGGGCGAACCCCCGTGCAGACAGTGGCCATTGATCAGGAGCGTCGAGGGCAAGTGATCGAAAGAGTCCGCGCCGCCTGCAATGAGGGCCGTCAGGCCTACTGGGTGTGTACGTTGATTGAGGAGTCGGAACACACTGCAGCGCAGGCTGCGGAAGCTGCAGCGGAAGACTTGCGCCAGTGGCTGCCGGAGCTCAACGTCGGCCTGGTGCATGGCCGTATGAAGCCCAAAGAGAAAGCCGAGACCATGGCTGCTTTTAAGGCGGGAGAGTTACACCTCTTGGTGGCTACCACGGTGATTGAGGTGGGGGTGGATGTGCCCAACGCCAGTGTGATGGTGATCGAGAACCCTGAACGCTTGGGGTTAGCGCAGTTACACCAATTGCGGGGTCGGGTGGGCCGTGGTGCGGTGGAAAGCTTCTGTGTGTTGGTGTATCAAGGGCCGCTGTCGAAGCATGGCCAAGCTCGGTTACAGGTGATGCGAGAAACCAATGATGGTTTTGTGATCGCTGAAGAAGATCTCAAGTTGAGGGGCCCAGGAGAACTATTAGGAACTCGTCAAACCGGAGATATCCAGTTCCGTATTGCAGACCTACAGAATCACGCTCACCTACTGCCAGAGACCAAACGCTTGGCCTCTGAGATTCTTCAGCGGGATAGCGGTTTGGCTGGGAAGCTCATTCAGCGCTGGGTAGGAGAGCGGCAGCGTTACGCTGAGGCATAAACAGAAAAGGCTCAACATCGGCATACACTCGTGCTATAAGTAAGGCATTATTCTGTTAGGCGGGTAACCCCTAACCTAGAAGACCCTGTCTTAAAAGGTGCTGTTCTAAAAGCTTCTGTGATTCTGTGTTTTGCCATCACAAGATCCCAGTGGTTGCCTTTTAAAGCAGATATGACAAAGTAGGCATCATTAGATATAAAAAGAACGTAAAGGTGAGCAAATCCGTGGGATTTTTTCACAAAATCGCAGAATTTTTCGCCTTTAGCAGCTAGTTAGCGCTACATTTAAAGTTAATTAAGAGTTAGTTAGCTAAAGACTGATGTTCAAAACATCCGTCAGCATAGAGAACAAAAAAGAGAACAATCCTGGGAGATTTGAGTTGTGCCCGTAGCAAATAGCGTCAAAGAAATCCTCGAAAAGCGTCAATTGGAGTACACGGTAAGCCAAGCCCCTGGCGATGCCCTGGCAGGCCGGAGTACTTTTGACCGCTATATGCGCCAGGTGGGCGGCATTCGCTCTCAGTTGGTAGAAGATGATAATGGCACTCTGTTGGTGCTATTCCCCGGGGATTGCATGTTGGACTTACGCCGTCTTTCCCTGGAGACCGGTCGTCAGCTTACTGCAGCAAAGCCTAACAGTGTTCAGTCAATGCAAGACAAGCTAGGGGTACAGTCTATCCCTGCCCTGCCCAATATTGCCGGCCTCAGAACCTTGGTTGATGAGCGCTTATTGGACAAAGAACACCTGAAGATCGATAGTGGTGGTATTGGCGAGCTGGTTATCTTGTCTAAGGATAACTTCAAGCCACTGATGGAAAATGTAGAAGTAGCGGATATTTGTGTCACCATCGATGAGCTGGAAGCTTTGCAGCCCCAAGGTGACGACGAGACTGAGATTACTAACGCGGTGAAGAACTTCACCACCATGCGCATTCAGCAGCGCCTGGAAGAAACCTTGGAGTTACCTCCTCTACCGCAAACGGCGCAGCGTATTATCAAGTTGCGGGTTGATCCCAATGCTGATGTGTCGGACTTGGCCACTATCGTGGAAACCGATCCGAGTTTGGCGGCACAGGTGGTGAGCTGGGCAGCGTCTCCTTATTACTCAGCCCCAGGCAAGATCAAGTCAGTTCACGACGCTATTGTTCGTGTACTGGGCTTCGATATGGTACTGAACCTGTCCTTAGGTCTATCCCTGGGTAAAACTCTGAATATGCCGAAGGACGGCCCTCGTGGTGTGACCCCCTATTGGCAACAAGCGGTTTACACCGCCGCTACCATGGAAGCTTTAGTGACGGCCATTCCACGGGCTCATCGCCCAGGTTTCGGTTTGGCGTATTTATCAGGCTTATTAAACAATTTCGGGTATCTCATCTTGGCGGAAGTTTTCCCGCCACACTTCGAAACCATTTGCCGCTACATAGAAACCAACCCGCATATCAGTACTCATCTTATTGAACGGCACATCTTGGGCGTGACCCGTGAGCAGATCGTATCTTGGTTGATGGGTGTTTGGCATTTGCCAGAGGAAGTGTGTACCGCTCTGCGCCATCAACAGCACCCTGGCTATGAAGGTGAGCATCACGAATATGCGAATCTGACCTTTGCCGCATTGCGTTTGTTACGCCAGCAAGGGATTGGCACAGGCCCTCGAGAGCCGGTACCAGAAATCCTCTATGAGCGTTTGCACCTAGAGCATGACCGAGCTCTCGAAGCCATTGATAACGTTTTAGAGTCCTCGGAGGAATTGCAGAATATTGCTCAAGCATTGGATGGTGCTTGAACTCGAGGAGCCAGACGGCAAACCAGTAAAAAACCTAGTGATCGTCGAGCAAGAGCTTAATCGATTGGGGTATCACAAAGCGCTGAGAGATCGGCGCTTTTGCCTTCTAGGGAAAGCCTGCTCGGACTTGTCATCCTGATGAACAGCGTGAGGAAGGATCTTTTTTAGGCAAGAGTGTATTTTAAAAAAAGATTCTTCACTACGTTCAGAATGACATAATTTGTCCAACGTCCAACGTCCAACGTCCAACGTCCAACGTCCAACGTCCAACGTCCAACGTCCAACGTCCAACGTCCAACGTCCAACGTCGATTAATTTGTCTGCAGCGCTTCGCGGAAGAAGTTGTGTGACAAGGTCTTCCACTGCTCGTCCCAGTGCTCGGTTGGAGCAATACGAAATTCACTGCGTACAAATTGTGATATGCGCCCCTCTAGAAATGCGGTGAGTAAGTTTGCCGCAGCGGTGACAGGTAGGTTAGGTCTTACCCCTTCACGAATTTCAGCCTCACGGAGGATTTGCTTCAGCTGGGTTTCCAGGCGTTCAAACAATTGATTGATGCGTACACGCAGGCGCTCGGTTTCCCCTGCCAGAGCATCACCATTCATAATTCGGCTGATACCAGGATTTTTTTCCGCGAAGGTCAAAACCAGGCGGCTGATTTTTTCACAGCGTAAAATAGCTTGAGACTCTTCCTGCAGAATAATACCTACTCGTGAAAAGATAGCCTCTTCGATAAATTCGATAAGGCCTTCAAACATTTTGGTCTTACTGGGAAAGTGACGATAGAGAGCGGCTTCAGAAACCCCAACCTCTGTGGCAAGTGCTGCAGTAGTAATACGCTCCCCGGGGTTGGCTTGAAGCATATGTGCCAAACATTCAAGAATTTGTTGGCGGCGTTCACCTTTTTGTCGTTTAGCAGGCATGTCGTCAGTCACTTAAATGGAGGTGCGGATATCAGCGTTTATATAAGCGCTGAACGATAAACAGTGTAGCGTGTCTTTTCCCCTAATCCTAGACCAGAATGAAAACTTGCGGCAATGAAAGATGGCAAGATTTTCAGATCATTCTGATCTGGAAAAAGCCACTACTATAATAAGGCGAATAAAAATTAATCAACAAGCGATTGCGGGGATTAATTTTGCACTTTATTGGTAATTAAAGTACCTACACCTTCGTCGGTGAAGATTTCGAGCAATACGGCGTGAGAGACTCGGCCATCGATAATGTGGGAGCTGTTTACACCGGATTTTACCGCGTCTAGGGCGCAACCAATTTTCGGCAACATGCCACCGTAGATAGTACCGTCAGCAATTAAATCATCTACTTGCTTTGTGGTAAGGCCAGTGAGTACTTCGCCCTCTTTGTTTTGCAATCCTGCCACATTGGTTAACAGCATTAATTTTTCCGCTTGTAAAACTTCGGCAACTTTACCCGCGACTAAGTCTGCATTGATATTGTAGGAGTTACCTTCACTATCGACCCCAATAGGTGCAATTACCGGAATGAAATCACTGTGAATCAGCATGTTAATAATACCGGTATCGATGTTTTCCACTTCACCTACGTGGCCGATGTCAATTATTTCTGGTGCTTCCATATCAGGCGTTTTACGAGAGACTTTTAATTTACGGGCGCGAATCATGTGACCGTCTTTACCCGTAACACCCACCGCTTTTCCGCCGTTGTGGTTTAGTAAATTTACAATTTGCCCGTTAACTGTTGCACCCAGAACCATTTCTACAACATCCATGGTTTCACTGGTAGTGACGCGCATGCCATCCACAAAATCACTGTGGATATTTAATTTTTTTAACAGATCACCAATTTGTGGGCCGCCGCCGTGAACAACAACAGGATTCATGCCGACCAATTTCATTAACACAATATCTCGGGCGAAGCTGTTTTGTAATTCCTCATCTACCATAGCGTTGCCGCCAAACTTCACCACAATGGTCTTGCCGGTAAAGCGCTGAATATACGGTAATGCTTCTGTGAGAATATTGGCTACTTGATGTGCCGAAGTCTTGTTGGACATGAAAAATGGATTCCTGAAAAAACGAACGAAAAAATTAAAAAGGCAATGACAATTGATTATCTACTGCTTGGAGCTCACGGCGGAAAATCTCTTGGATATTCTTAAGTGCATCCGGTGAGTCTGCCTCGAAGCGCAAGGTTAAGGCTGGGCTAGTATTGGATGCACGAACCAATCCCCAGCCGTGAGGATAGTCGGCGCGTATGCCATCGATTTTTGTGAGCTTGGCATCGTCAAAATTGCCACTGTCTGTCAGTGATTGTATTAACTCGAATTTGTGGTTTTCATCCACAGTAATTTTTAGCTCTGGTGTAGTAACCGAGGTGGGAATAGCTGCCGCCATGTCATCGAGGCTTTGTTCTCGCAAGGTCATAATTTCCATCACCCGTGCGGCGGCGTAAAGGCCATCATCAAAACCGAACCAGCGTTCATTAAAGAAAATATGACCACTGAACTCGCCACCCAAAGGCGCATTCAATTGTTTGAGTTTAGTTTTCATGTGGGAGTGGCCGGTTTTCCACATCACAGGGCGGCCACCGTAGCTGCTGATGAGCTCGCCAAGATGGCGAGAACTTTTCACATCGTAGAGGATGTCGCAACCAGGGTTACGAGTGATCACATCCCGGGCTAGCAGCATCAGAATTTCATCGGGCCAGAGAATGCGGCCTGAGGCTGTGACTAGACAGAGGCGATCACCGTCGCCATCAAGGGCAATACCCAGGTCGGCACCTATTTCAGAGACCTTAGCCACAAGGTCTGACAGGTTTTCTTCAATGGAAGGATCTGGCGTGTGGTTGGGGAAGCTGCCGTCCACATCACAATATAGAGGTGTCACTTCGCACCCGAGTTCTTCCAGTAGGTTAGGTGCAATGGCGCCGGCGATACCATTACCCGCATCCACAACCACCTTGAATTCATCCAGAATAATGTCTTCAAGAATGCGCAGGGTGTAGGCTTCTGCCACATCAAACGGCTGCTCGCTACCCTTGCCTTGGTGGAAGTTGCCCTGCTGAATACGCTGTTTGAGTTTTTGAATGGCTTCACCAAATAGGGTTTCGCCATTGATCATGATCTTAAAGCCGTTGTACTCCGCCGGGTTGTGGCTAGCAGTAACTTCCACGCCGGAATTGATGCCATCGAAATGGTGGCAGGCAAAGTACATCATGGGTGTGGTGGCTGGGCCGATATTTACAACACTACAGCCAGTGCGGAGAATGCCCTGGATGAGTTGTTCGCTGAAGCTGTCGCTGGTGTTGCGGCCGTCACGGCCTACGATCAATTGAGTTTCGCCGTGGTCCAGGGCTTCACTACCAACAGCTTGGCCAATCTGTTCAGCCAAAGATTCGGTAATCTCAGTATTAGCAATGCCGCGGATGTCATAGTCACGGAAAATATTGTCTGGGATAGAAACGGCAGAGCCCTCGGCCTGTGTAGCAGCTTGAAGGGCAGCTTCTCCTTCGGCGACGTCCACTTCTTCGATAGACGGCAAAGGCTGAGACATACTGTGAGAGGCATCTAGCAGCTCTTCATCATCCTTCTGAACATCGATATCCAATAAATCTTCTTTTTGAGCTTGAGCACTGGCTTTGGCTTGCTCGGCTCGCTTGGCTTTTTGAGCGGCCACAAGCGGGGCGACGTATAGACCTATGAAGAAGATAATCAGGCCGAACCCTACGGTAATGGTAAAGGTTACCAGCCAGCGCCAACTTTCTACGGGGTGCTCTTTTATGGTTAGGGGGCTCATGGAATAGTGCATTTTCCAATAAGGGTTGGATGTGGCGGCGGTAGCTCGATATTCGCTACCTGCCACGGCATTTTCCATAAGGGTTTTTCCTGATTCCTGGCCGAACTGCTGTTGCAGCTGAACATGGCCATCCGAAAGCAGTAGCTTCAACAATTCATCGGGCTCGATGCTAATTAGCAAGGTACCTGCGGCATGCTCTTCACCTTCTTTCATGACGGCGATGGCTAGCTGAATAAAGGTTTTGCCGTCGATAAAGGCAGCTTCAGGTAAAACGTCCTCACCTTTCTCGGCCCTATGAACCATATCGAGTTCAGTATAGCGAATGGGAACCGCGCCACTGTCATCTAGTTCTGCAGTGCCATAGGGAATCAAGCGATAGGCCACCATCTGGGGAAGGGATTGATGCATTTGCTTTTCTGATGCGGAAAGCAAAGCCTTATTTGATGAGGCAATTAGGGAGCGAATAATATTGCTGTTGGCCAGGTTATTCAGGCGTGTGGTCAAATCATCGATATAGTGGTTGATGATTTTAGCTTGGAAGGCAGCTTGCTCCTGGGTGAGGCGCTGTAATTTTTCGTGCTGGGGCTTGTGAACCAATTCTTGGCTACTAAACCAGTAAGAGCCTGCAGCGATTGCGGCAGCGGCAATCATAAAAGCCCAACGGGGAATATTTCTCTCGGGGGTAGCGTCTGTCATTCTGAAATTCTTTTTTCCGTAAAGAGGTCTAATTTAAGCGCTATCTGTTCAATCGCGAGGCGATTGCGGTAACGATATCCTGAGCCAACTGCGATTTACTGCGTAAACCAAGTGTAGTGTCACCTTCGGCGCAAACCAAGGTAACCGCGTTATTCTCGCTGTTAAAACCAATGTCAGGGTTGCTCACATCATTGGCAATCACCATGTCGAGCTTCTTACGTTGGAATTTATCTCGAGCGTAGGCTGCCACATTTTGTGTTTCCGCAGCAAAGCCCACCATAAACGGCGGTGCTTCATGGTTGGCAATGGTGGCGATGATGTCGGGGTTTTGTGTCAGAGAGATGGACATGGCATCACCGCTGTGCTGCTTTTTCAATTTTTGGTCTGCGGCTACAAGCGGGCGGTAATCTGCCACAGCCGCGGAGCCAATAAAAATATCTACCTCTGACTCAACAGCGCTTTCACAAGCTGTGAGCATGTCTTCAGCGCTGACGACATCGACCCGAGTGGTTTGCTCGGGGGTTGGTAAATTTACGGGGCCTGCAATCAGGGTCACTTGCGCACCAGCTTCAACGCAGGCTTGGGCCAAGGCAAAGCCCATTTTTCCTGAGCTGTGGTTGCTGATATAACGTACAGGGTCGATAGCTTCACGGGTGGGGCCAGCAGTTATCACGACTCGCTTGCCAGCTAAAAGCTGTGATTGGAATTGTGCAGCGGAGAGGTCCACCAACTCGAGGGGTTCTAGCATACGGCCTTGCCCTATATCACCGCAGGCTTGGCTGCCGCTGGCTGGCCCAAAGATAGGATGCTTACGATCCCTGAGTGTCTGTAAGTTTGCCTGCGTGGCAGGATTTGCCCACATGGCTTGATTCATGGCTGGTGCGATAGCAATAGGTGCTGTGGTCGCCAGGCAGACAGCGCTGAGTAAATCGTTGGCTTCACCGTGGGCAAGGCGCGCAATAAAATCAGCCGTGGCCGGAGCAACAAGTATGAGGTCTGCCCAGCGTGCCAGCTGAATATGCCCCATGGAGCGCTCGGCTTCTTCATTTAATAAATCTAGGTGTACAGGAAAACCTGAAAGCGCTTGGAACGTCAGCGGGGTAACAAACTCTGTGGCAGCGCGAGTCATGGCTACCTGTACCGTGGCGCCAGCATCTTGTAGGCGGCGAACCAGATCAGCGCTTTTATAGGCAGCAATGCCACCAGTAACGCCTAGCAGAATACGTTTATTGTGAAGGGAGTTGGACTGTGGACCGCTCATACTTTTGACGGGTTTTGGTTAAGAGCGGCCTAAGATACCATTACCGCCAAGTCATATCTATTAACCACAAGTCGATACAAGGTTTAGAGGACGACGCGAACATCCTTTATATCGGGTGTTAATACAAAGGAATGTACTGCAATTAGGAAGCAAGAAGATGGCAATAACGGACTGGCCTGCAGAAGATCGCCCCAGAGAAAAACTCCTGACCCGTGGTGCAGAAGCGCTGACAGATGCAGAACTGCTAGCTATCTTCCTGCGGGTGGGTTGTGCAGGAAAATCTGCTGTTGATCTTGCTCGGGATCTGCTTCATGAATTTGGTGGCCTTGGGGGCTTATTTAAAACATCGCGAACACGGTTTTGCCAAACCCAAGGTATGGGACCGGCGAAATATGCGCAGTTACAAGCCGTGTTGGAAATGGCCCGCCGGCATTTTCGGGAGGAGATGGCCCAGCAGCCGGTTTTTGATAGCCCCAGCAGCGTTCACCAGTATTTGTCCCTCAGGCTCAAAACCGCCTGCCGGGAGCAGTTCCTCTGTTTGTTCTTAGACAATCAACATCGCCTGATTGCAGATGAAGTACTGTTTACTGGCACTATTGATGGTGCGGCTGTATACCCTCGAGAAGTGGCGCGTCGTGCCTTGGAATTGAATGCTGTCGCTATGATTGTGGCTCATAATCACCCTTCCGGGCTGGCAGAGCCCAGCGTCGCGGATCAGCAGATTACCCAGCAGCTGGTTCGTGCATTAGAGCTTATTGACATCAGGCTCTTGGACCATATCATTGTGGCGGGCTCTCAGATGGTATCGTTGGCTGAGCGAGGAGATTTACGAGCTACTGCTTAGATTTTTACTTATAGGGTTTTTAGGGGACTTTTGAGAGCCTGGCGGTTAAAAAAACGACAGAAAAGTTGAACTAGGGCAGGGGATCTGGTATAAATCGCGCCTCTTTTTTTAAGGGTAGGGCCAGCGGCGTTTATTTCCCGCTATTTTCAGCCCTCGAAATCTGAATTTTTGTACGTCGGAGCTGGGTATCCCGCTCGACCCCATGGGTTAGGAATAGAATCATGTCTAAAGTATGTATGGTTACCGGCAAGCGTCCGATGACTGGCAATAATGTATCTCACGCAAAAAACCGCACTAAGCGTCGTTTTGAGCCAAATCTTCACAACAAGCGTTTCTGGGTTGAAGCTGAAAAGCGTTTTGTAACCTTGAAAGTGTCTGCGAAAGGCCTGCGCGTTATCGATAAGAAAGGCATCGACGCCGTTCTAGCCGACATTCGCAAGCGTGGCGACAAAGTATAATTGCTCGTATCCGAGCTAAAGATTAACGGAGAGAAAGAAAATGCGCGAAAAGATTCGTTTAAACTCAAGCGCCGGTACTGGCCACTTCTACACCACTACCAAAAACAAGCGCACCATGCCTGAGAAAATGGAGATCAAAAAGTTTGATCCTGTTGTTCGCAAGCACGTGATGTATAAAGAAGGCAAAATTAAGTAGTTACAGACTTAATTGATACTTCTTGAAAAACCGGCCTTATGGCCGGTTTTTTTATGTCTGCAATTCGCCTAGGCATTCTAGTTAGCGTGGGTATCGTCTGCCTTGCGCTAGAAAATGCATATTTCAAAAATTAGAAAGACTTAATGTGGTGCTCTATAGGTGGTACACAGGGGAACAATTTAGAGGGTCAAAAGTTGCCAAGTGTTACCAACTGCTACGGAAGGTAACTGTTTAAAAAATAGCCAACAAAAGAAAAAGAAGGAAAAAACGCCATAATCAGACCAATGTAGTATTAATCGGCGCTCTTTAAATAACCAAAGAGAATATCAAAGGTGATTTTCATCATCGCGAATTGGAATAACAATCCCTCAAACCCTTACGAATCAATCTATTGTGACGAAAGTGTCATGTTTGTTGACGCAAACCCCTATCGGCTTTTTGACAGCTAGACAGTGATTCGTTCGTCGTTAAAATTTGCACCTGACTATAAGTTCAGGCGGATAGCCCTTCATAAAATAACTGTTCAAACAGCCATGAGGGAAATTTGCTTTTCGTGAGATCGGCATTAGCTGATACACATATAAACAAGAAAGATTGGCCCGCAGCTTTGTTGAGGAGTCATTCGTTGGGAGTTTACATAAGATGAAAGCACTACTGAAAACATCATTGGCGGTTGCATGCTCTGCAGCAGCCATTTCTGCGCCGACGGCATTCGCCGATTGGAGCGCGACAGAATCCTCTATTGAGGGGATGAAAACTTGGATCTATACCCCTAACCAAGCTGCTGACACCCCGCGTCCATTGATGCTGGTTTTACACGGCTGTACTCAAGACAACGACGAGTTGAAAGATTTCGGTAACTTGGAGCAAGCCGCAGAAGCCCACAATGCGGTACTGGCTGTTCCTTACCGTCCAGATGCTTGGTCTGAGTTTACTTCAGGTGAGTGCTGGGCCTACGATGATGGCAACAGCGCTCAGACTCTACGTCACAGTGACACCGTTAAAAACTTGGCTGAAAATCTGAAAGCCCGCGCTGATCTTAATATTGATCCAAATTCTGTATACCTAACGGGCATTTCTTCTGGTGGCGGTTTGACCTTGGTAACGGCCTGTCGTCACCCAGAGGTTTTCGCTGGTGTGGGCGCATTGGCAGCACCTTCGCTGGGCTCTAGCCAGAATGACTCTTTGAATACTCCTCCTTTCGAAAGCACCAAAAGCAAGATGATCAGCATGTGTGGTCAACTGTCTTCTGGTAAGAGTGGCCTTGATACTCAAATTGCCAACATTGTATGGGGCAAGATGGATAAAGATGGCGAGAATGCACAATACGCATTCCAGGCTTATGGTTCTAACCCTGCGGGTGAAACTGCACTGGTTTCCGTTGAGTGGAACAAGATTGATTACGCGGCATTGAAAGAAATTTATGGCACTAGCAGCGAAGATGCTGTGAAAGTGGTTTATGACTACGGCACAGACGCTGCTGACGAAGGCAATGCCTACGGTGTTGTGAATGGTGAAACTAAGCTTCGTTTGACCTATCGTGCATTGGAAAATGTAGGTCACGCATGGCCTGCGGGTGGTGCTCCTCGTTTCACACAAGGCGATGGCGGTACTTGGGTTGATCAAAATGACATGAACTACCCGCTGTACATTTTGGATTGGTTGGAAGCTAACAACCTACGTAAGATTCGCAACCAAGCCCCTGAAATTGTGATTACTGAAGTGGACAATACGGATACTTCAGCCATGGTGCGCTGTTCTGTGACGGACCCAGACGGTGACAATATTGCGAGCATTACTTTTGATCTGATGCAAGGTAGTAGCGTGATCCGCAGTGCTGATGCGGTTACCTTCGAAGGCCAGACTTACTGTGTAAATAACTTCACCGACTTGGAAGACGGTTACTACACCATTCGTGTGAACGCTACTGACGACGGTACTCCTGCGAGAGCTGCTAGCGAGAAGACCGGCTCTATCAAGGTGGGTAACCCTGTAGACTTGCCGCCAACGGTAACCGCTGAAGGCTCTGCTAGTGCCCAAGACCTGGCGGTAACCGGCGTGGTTGCTGATGACTTGAGTGTACAGGGCGTAGTTGCAGCACTGACCCAGGGTAGTTCAACTATCGATAGCGTTGCGCTAACCCTGGACAGCGATGGCAACTACAGCCACACCTTCGCAAAAGTAGCTGAAGGCGACTACACCATTGTGGTAACAGCTACCGACAGCGCAAATCAGCAAACTTCTGCAAGCACTGCTGTATTGATCTCAGTTGATCTGGGTGTGAAAGGCACTGTTCAAGATCACATTGATGCAGGGCATATCACCTTTGCAGCGGGCTACTCTGACTGTTTCTTGGCTTACCAAACTGCCGGTGCCGAGTTCACCATGATCAAGCAAGACCTAGGCAACAACCAGTGTCAGTGGGTAGATGTTGAGCCTACGGCTTGTGCGGGCCCTGTCGTAGCGTGTGAAGAAAACCCGGTACAAGACAGCGACAACGACGGCGTGAGTGACGACGTAGACCAGTGTCCAAATACTCCTGCAGGCGATGAAGTAGACACTGTTGGCTGTACTGTAATCGACAACAAAGACACCGATAACGACGGCGTACTGGATGTTAACGATCAATGTCCAAACACCCCTGCTGGTACCACTGTTGATGCAGTTGGCTGCCCTATCCAGACAGATAGTGATGGCGACGGTGTAACCGATGATGTTGATCAGTGCCCGAACACGCCAGAAGGCGACACAGTGAATGCTGTTGGCTGTACTGTGATTATTCTGCAAGACAGCGATAACGACGGTGTGTACGACAACGAAGACCAGTGCCCTAACACGCCAGTAGGTACTCCTGTTGATGAGTTTGGTTGCCCAACAGTTGTTATTCCTGGAGACAGCGATAACGATGGTGTAAACGACGATATTGATCAGTGTCCGAACACTCCAGCGGGTACGCAAGTAGATGCTGTAGGTTGTCCAGTACCAGTAGATTCTGACAACGACGGTGTTGTTGATACAGATGACCTGTGTCCAAACACGCCTGCGGGTACAGAGGTTGACGCTAATGGCTGTGCAATTCCGGTAGAAACTTGTGACGCAGTGAGTGCCGCAAACTACTACCACAAGGTAGCTGGCCGTGCGACAAGTTCTGGAAGCTTCTTTATGCCGGACTACGTAGCGAACGGTAGCGGTGATGCGATGCCAGGTTCTACCTGGGGCATGAATACCCTGTACACATTGAATGGCGGTGCAACTTGGAATGTGGGCACTTGCCCATAAGTCTGAGGACTGCTTTAGCAAGTACTAGCTTAAGCTAGTCAGTAAAAGTTAAACTCCCTTGAGCCCCTACTATTTGGTAGGGGCTTTTTTTTGCCTAGAAAAACACACACTAGGCGTGAAATACTTGAACGTTAAGGAATGGTTTTTTTAGAGCGTTTTGAGGAATGTTAGATGAATATCCAAGAGAAAGTGGTTGTAATAACAGGCGCTTGTTCAGGGTTGGGAGAAACAACCTGTAGAGAGTTAGTGAAATCTGGCGCAAAGATAGTTGCCTTTGACCTCAATAAAGAACAAGGGGAGAAATTGCAGGCCGAGATCGGTGAAGATTTACAGTTTGCGGTAGTGAATGTTACGGAAGAGGAATCTGTAAAGTCAGGTATTGAAGCAGCCGTAGAAAAATTTGGTCGTATTGATGTTTGTGTGAATTGTGCAGGCATTGCGCCAGCGGGTAAGACCATCGGCAAGAAGGGCGTCCTGCCTTTAGAAAATTTCTCTCAAGCCATTAACGTAAATTTAATAGGCACTTTTAATGTGCTGCGATTAGCGGTAGAACAGATGGCGAAAAATGACCCCAATGAAAATGGAGAGCGAGGAGTTATTATTAATACTGCATCGGTAGCGGCTTATGATGGTCAAAAAGGCCAAGCTGGCTACAGTGCCAGTAAAGCAGGCGTTGCAGGAATGACATTGCCTATTGCCAGAGATCTTGCCAATTTAGGTGTTCGGGTAATGGCTATTGCCCCAGGCATTTTTGATACGGCCATGATGCAAGGGATGAGTGGTGCGGTACGCCAGCCGTTACTGGATGTTGTGCAATTTCCGAAACGTTTTGGTGATCCAGCAGAATATGCCTTCTTGGTGCAGCACATTATTGAGAACACTTATCTTAATGGTGAAGTCATCCGTCTCGATGCCGCGTTGCGCATGGAACCTTAGCGAAGAGTCATAACTTAGCACCTTACTTAAAAATTTAGCTGAAACGTTAACAAGGTTACATCTAGAGCTAGAGATCATGCCTGAATTACCCGAAGTCGAAACCACTCGCCGGGGCATAGCCCCTCATGTTGAACATCAAAAAATAAAGCAGTTAGTGATACGAGATGGGCGCTTACGCTGGCCAGTACCAGCAGTATTGCCAGGATTAGTAAAAAATAAACATATCGGAGAAATTTCTCGCCGGGGAAAATATTTGCTCATTCCGGTTCTTGAAAGCAAAGGGAAAAATCAAGGTGAACTCATTGGTAACATGCTAGTGCATTTGGGCATGTCAGGCTCAATGAGCTTGGTGGGGAGTCAGGAAAAACCGAAAAAGCATGATCATATTGACTTGGTGATGGCGAATAATAAAACCCTTCGCTTAAATGACCCTCGCCGTTTTGGTGCCTGGTTATGGACAACCGAGCCTTACGAGGAGCATGAGTTAATTAGTCACTTGGGCCCTGAACCCTTGAGTGATGATTTTGATGGGGAGTATCTTTGGCAAAAGGCGCGAAAGCGAAAAGCCCCGATTAAGCAATTTATTATGGACAGCAAAATCGTGGTAGGTGTGGGGAATATTTATGCAAATGAATCTTTATTTTTAAGTGGTATCCACCCTAAGCTTGCGGCGGGCAAAGTGAGTAAAGCCCGTTGCGAAGTGTTAGTTCAGCATATCAAAACGGTTTTGGCTAAAGCCATTGAGGCTGGCGGAACTACCCTGAAAGATTTTGTGGGTGGTGATGGTAAGCCAGGTTATTTTCAGCAGCAGTTATTTGTGTATGGGCGAGGCGGTGAGCCTTGTGTAACTTGCGATGAATTTTTGAAAGAAATTCGACTGGGGCAGCGAACAACGGTTTTTTGTCGGCAGTGTCAGAAATAAAAAATGCATGTAGGCCGGCCTTCAGGCCGACTTGAATACAAGAAGAAACTAGAACGGGTGGAAAGTGCTTTGTGGGCGAAGACGTTTGCCCAGAGCTTCAACCACGGATGGATGAACAAACTTAGTGACATCACCACCCAGTCGAGCAATTTCCCGTACGAGAGAAGACGAAATAAAAGAATTCTTTTCTGATGGCGTTAAGAAAAAAGTTTCCAGATCTGGCGCCATGGCGCGGTTCATGTTCGCCAGTTGAAATTCATACTCGAAATCCGATACAGCACGAATGCCACGCACTACGGCATTTACCTTTTTCTCCTGAGCAAAATTAATCAGTAAATTGGTAAAGCCTTCTACAGACACTTTATCGCCCAAGTGAGCAAGCACTTCTTGGCTCATCTCTACCCGTTGTTCCAGAGTAAAGAGCGTGTTTTTGTTGGAGCTTTGGGCGATGGCAACAATCACGTGATCGAACATGTTGGTTGCTCGCTCAATTAACTCAACGTGGCCATTGGTGATGGGGTCGAAAGTGCCGGGATAGAGAACAGACTTCATAATAATTCCCTTGTTACTGATGTAGTTGTGTAGGTGGAGTTATATAGATGCAGTGATGTAGATTTAGTTTTTATGACAGAGGCTATCGATAATATAGTTGATAAATAACGTCACCGGCAGCTTTATTTCGGTGTAATTGCCAAGTAGTCGGAAAAATGGGTTGTTGTGCCTTGGGGTGTTCTACATAGATGGCCGCATTGTCACTGAGCCAGTGGTTGGCTTCTAATAATTCGGCGGTTTCTTGCAATAAATCGGCGGCAAAAGGCGGGTCGAGAAAGATAATGTCAAAAGCCTGAGTGGCAGGCTGCTTGAGCCAGCCTAAGCTATCGCTGCAAAGAATTGTAGCGTTGTTAGCCTGTAGCAGTTTTGCATTGGTTTTTAGCTGTTCGGTAACTTTGGGAGAGCTATCTAAGAGAGTCGCACTGGCAACTTCTCGCGATAACGCTTCAAAGCCTAAGGCACCGGCGCCAGCAAAAGCGTCTAGGCAGTGGGCCCCAGGTAGGTCAGCTTGTAACCAATTAAACAAGGTTTCGCGGATGCGATCCCCGGTTGGGCGGAGTCCATCAATGGTGGGAAATGGTAGCTTACGACCGCGCCACTGCCCGCCGATAATACGAACGGTGTTTTCTTGGCGAGGGGAAGGTGCTGTGGGGCGTTGTCGACGAGCCATTGGTTGTATGAAGTGTTTCCCGAGAAATGGTAGGATACGCGCAGTTTTAGAGGCGGTCAGTGTGCCGCTGCCAACGGGGAATTACCAGTCTTGAAGTTCTTTTCACGTAAAAACAAAGCCAAAGACGTTAAAGCCGAAGAGGCTCCAGCGGTTGCAGCTGAGCAGCCGGCAGTTGCCGAGCCAGTTTCTCAGGTAGGCGCTCAGCAAGAATCAGAGTTGCAAGAGCCTGGGTCACAAGAGAAAGCACCACAAGAAAAAAAAGGCTTCTTTGGGCGTATTAAAGCAGGCTTGCGCCGTACCAGTGAAATCCTTAATACCGATGTCGTCGATCTGCTGAAAGGCAAAGCCATCGACGATGAGCTGCTAGAGGAGCTGGAAACCCAACTGCTGATGGCGGATGTGGGTATGGATGCAACGGAAGAGATTATCCAGCGATTGACGGACCGCGTTTCTCGCAAAGAATTGGCGGATGGCGATGCTCTCTACAAAGCGTTGAAGGAAGAGCTGGCTACCCTCCTCCAGCCTTGTGAAGCCTCTCTCGAGGTGTCAGCAGAAAGGGCCCCCTATGTGATCATGGTAGTGGGTGTGAATGGTGTGGGTAAAACCACCACTATTGGTAAGCTGGCGAAGCGCCTGCAAAGTGAAGGCAAGAGCGTTATGTTGGCCGCCGGTGATACCTTTCGGGCGGCAGCGGTTGAGCAGCTCCAAGTGTGGGGTGAGCGCAATAATGTACCGGTAGTGGCTCAGCACACAGGTGCGGACAGCGCCTCAGTGGTTTTTGATGCAATTCAGTCCGGTCAGGCCAAAGGCGTGGATGTGGTGATTTGCGATACTGCGGGTCGCCTTCACAATAAAGACAACTTGATGGAAGAGCTGAAAAAAGTTCGTCGGGTATCTGCCAAACTAGACGAAGCGGCTCCTCACGAAGTGCTACTGGTGCTGGATGCCGGCACTGGCCAGAATGCTTTGAATCAGGTGGATATTTTCCGCGAGGCTGCGGGTGTAACAGGGTTGGCACTGACCAAGTTGGATGGCACGGCTAAGGGTGGCATTATCTTCGCGCTGGCCAAGAAATATGCGCTGCCGGTGCGTTTTATCGGTGTGGGCGAAGGCGTGGATGACTTGCAACCTTTTGAGGCGCAGTCTTTTGTTCGTGCCCTCTTTGCCGGCGATGACCCTAGTGAATAAAACAGCAAATAATAAGAAATCCATTAAAGGACGTCATCCCCGCGAAGGCGGGGATCTACTAGGGTCAAGCAGCCGCTAACATAGAAGATTCCCGCTTGCGCGGGAATGACGCAGTAAAAGAACTTGTCACAATGCTTAGATTCGACAACGTCAGCAAACGCTATGAATCCGGCCAGGAAGCCCTGAGAAATGTCAGCTTCCATCTCGAGCCTGGAGAAATGAGCTTTCTAACAGGCCACTCTGGCGCCGGCAAAAGTACCCTGCTGAAGCTGATTACCCTAATGGAGCGCCCTACCCGCGGTGAAGTTATCTTCAACGGTCATAATGTGGGCCGTTATGGTCGCCGTAAGGTGCCGGACCTGCGCCGCCAGATTGGGGTGGTATTCCAAAACCACCAGTTATTATTTGATCGTACGGTTTACGACAACGTTGCCCTACCCTTAACCGTCGCGGGCCACACCCCTGACGAAATTGGCCGCCGTGTACGGGCATCTTTGGATAAGGTCGGCTTGCTAGACAAAGCCAAGCAAAACCCTATTACCTTGTCTGGTGGTGAACAGCAGCGCGTGGGTATTGCCCGTGCTGTAGTGAACCGCCCTCCTCTGTTATTGGCCGATGAGCCCACCGGGAACTTAGACCCGGCACTGTCCGCTGAAATTATGAACCTGTTCCAGCAGTTCAACGATGTGGGAGTGACCGTGCTCATTGCCAGTCACGACCACGATCTGCTCAAGCGTATGAACCGTCGCGTACTCACACTGGAACAAGGCGAGCTGCGCTACGATGGCGCTCCCGACGGCAGTGATGCCTTTACCAGTAGTGCTCGGGGTTAAAGGCAGCGTGGACATACACAATCAAGAACAAGATCAGGAATTTACCCCTCGCCCGGTGCAGATTAAGAAAGCGGCTCTGGGAGATCGCATTAGAGCCTGGCGTAGCCACCATGGCAGTAGCGCTCGTGACAGCCTACAGCGCTTGCTAGCGACGCCACTGCAAACCCTTATGACAGTCTTACTGATAGCGGTGGCTTTGGCCCTGCCCACGTCTCTATTGGTGGGCATTGGCAATGTGGAGAAACTCGGTGCCAGTTGGGACAGTGGCGCCCAGCTCTCAGTATTTCTTAACACCCGTATTCGCGATCGGGTAAAAGACAATCTGCAGCAAGAGCTGGAAGCGCGGGATACCGTGGTGGATGTGATTTACATCTCCCCAGAAGAAGCCATGGAGGAATTTCAAACCCTTTCTGGAGTGGGCGAAGTGGTTGGCCTATTGGAAGACAATCCCCTGCCCCCGGTTCTGGTGGTTAAGCTCAGCAGCCACGATGGCGGTGCCACGGACCCTAAGGTGGCAGCTGCCTTGGCCGAAGAGCTGCGTCAGCGCCCAGAAGTGGACGACGTGCGGCTGGATCTCGCCTGGGTACAGCGCCTCAATGCCATCATGGCCTTGCTGGGACGCACTATTCTCACCATCGCTATCTTGTTGGGACTGGGGGTGATTCTGGCTGTAGGTAATACCGTACGCATGGCTATTGAAAACCGCCGTGATGAAATTGTGGTAGTGAAGCTGGTGGGCGGAACCGACGGTTTTGTTCGCCGTCCTTTCCTCTACACGGGTCTTTGGTACGGCCTTGGTGGCGGCATTCTGGCCTGGCTGTTGGTGAGCGTTGGTCTCTGGTGGTTGTCCGGCCCGGTGGCTCGTTTGGTGGGCCTCTATGGCAGTGACTTCAGTATCCACGGCTTGGGTGCCAATGGCAGTGCAGGCCTACTGGCTCTAGCAGCCTTACTAGGCTGGGGCGGCGCCTGGTTATCTGTGCAGCGTCATTTGAAAGATATCGAGCCTAAGTAAAGAAGTTTTTAAATTAGTGAGCCGTATACCCATCTTCCTTAACCAGTCTCTGCGCTTCTTTCAAATTTAGTTCCTCCACCGGCTCTGCTAGGTAGTAGGGAAGTTCCACAGGCTTGTCGCTCAATTGAATGAGCTTGCCTTCCAGTAAGCGCTCCACCACCGAGTTTACGGTTTCTTGCAGATTATTTGGTGGCATGGGGTAGCGGGAACTCAGATACTCTAGCAATTGTTCTAATGTGTGGCGGCCATCTGCCAGCGATACCACTATGCCCAGCCATTCATCCAAGGGGGTGGTATTAGCCGGTTCGTGGATATCGGCTAGGGCTACCTGACCATCTTTACGGGTGAATACCACAGTGCGGTAGAAGAATTGGGTGTTGTCGATAGGTGTGGAAGCCATGGTTCTTCAGTATTGTCGTTATGGAGAGGTGGCTCTATGTTAGCACCGCAGGGGTCTAGGGCACTCTACCTCTTAATGGGGGGGGTAATAAGGTCAGGGCCGTTCGGTTAGGTGCTAACCAAAGCTTGATAAACGGAACTTTCCCCCTCTTTGATACCTAAGGGTCTGTTAGCACCCATTGAGCTGCCTCTGCTGGGAGCTATTTTTGCTCCAGTAAGGTTGAAGCCGCGTGGTGTAGCGAGCTACATAAGTGGCTGAATAACGCGGCTGGGGCAAAAATAGACCCAGCCCTTCGGGTTTTGCCTGAAAAGTGCTATGCATCGTTACTCGTCGCTTATTTGGAGAACCAAACTGCTCTCCTCGTGCCTTGCCTAGCACTTTTCAGGCGAAACAGAGGTAGCTCAATGGGTGTTAACAGACCCTATAAAGGGTGCTACACTCGGCGGTCCTCTTTATGCGGTAAGCGAAAGGGGTTAAAAGCTCTCGCCTTTGTGGCCTTGAAATACTTTCTTTGGTACCCATATCCAAAGGAGGTTTACAAAAGGTTTAACGGAAAAGAAGAGCGGTTAGATTGGAATGACAACACAGGTAGTCCTTGCAAATACGCAAGCAAACACTATGCAGCTACAAACCGTAGAAACACTATCGCCAGGGCAGAATCTCAATGCTTATCTGCAGGCGGTAAACAGCTTTGCGATCCTCTCACCGGAAGAAGAGTTGCGCCTGGCTGAAGAATACCATTACAACGAAAACCTCGAAGCCGCACGTCAGCTGGTTCTGGCGCATATGCGCTTCGTGGTGCATATCGCCAAAAGCTACAACGGTTATGGCCTCAACCTGGGTGATTTAATCCAAGAAGGCAACGTGGGCTTGATGAAGGCGGTGAAACGCTTTAACCCTGAGAAGGGTGTACGCCTAGTGTCTTTTGCGGTGCACTGGATCAAGGCCGAAATTCACGAATTTGTTCTGAAAAACTGGCGTATTGTGAAAGTGGCCACTACCAAGGCACAGCGCAAGTTGTTCTTTAATCTGCGTAGCTCTAAAGAGCGTTTGGCCTGGTTGAGTCACGACGAAGCCAAAGCTATCGCTGACGACCTGGGCGTAAGCTTAAAAGACGTGCACGAGATGGAAGGGCGTTTGTCTGCCCACGATGCTGCGTTCGATGGCTTCCAGGACGACGACGAAGACAATGCTTATCAGGCACCGGCTTATTACCTGGAAGACAAAAACCACGACCCAGCTGCTCGCTTAGAAAAAGATAACTGGGAGAGCAATACTTACGGCACCTTGGCCACAGCTATTCAAGGTTTGGATGAGCGCAGCCAAGACATTATTCGTAGCCGCTGGTTGGATGAAGACAATAAGGCCACGTTACATGACTTGGCCGATAAATACGGCATTTCAGCTGAGCGCATTCGTCAGTTGGAGAAAAATGCCATGAAGAAGGTAAAAGCTGTTTTAGAAGCTTAAAGCTACCTGCGTTGGCATTGCGGCGTTAAAAATAGGCTCAAAATGCTCATTTACTAACAGTAAACTCCGCTTTTTCACCTATTTTTGCCTTGCACTGCCTGCCTCGCTAACGCTTTAAAGGTAAGTCTGAAAAAATAGTAAAACCATCAAAAAGCCGCGATTTCGCGGCTTTTTGCGTATCATGGCCGCAACTTTTACACTGTTTTGTGGGATTTCTAAATGTTTAAATTGTTTGCCTTATCTGCGGCGGTACTGGGCTTCCTGGGCGTTGCTCTGGGAGCCTTCGGCGCTCATGGGCTGAAATCTCGCTTGGGTGAAGATATGCTGGCAGTGTGGCAAACCGCTGTGCAATACCAATTCTGGCATGTGCTGGCACTACTAGTAGTGGCTATTTTGCTGAAGTTTGGCAGTAGTTCGCTGTTAAATGCAGCAGGATGGGCGTTTTTAGCGGGTATTTTGTTATTTTCAGGTAGCCTGTACCTATTGGCTTTCACCGGCGTGAAGATCTTGGGGGCGATTACCCCCATTGGTGGTTTAGCCTTTCTTGTGGGGTGGGGGTGCTTGGTAGCATTTGTCATACGATCCTAGTAGTATCCGCGCCGCGCAAAACCCCTTAAGCCACATGCCTTTCAGACGGCCAGACATTCGACAGTACCATGACCGACGACATCGATTTTCGCCCCGAATTTAAAAAGAAAGATATCCGCAGTTATGTGATTCGCGCGGGCCGTATCACGGCTGGTCAACGCAAGGCCTTCGAAACCTGGGGGCCTAAGTATCGCTTGCGCTTAGTGGATGGTGCTTTAGATATCCCACAGACCTTTGAGCGTGAAGCCCCTGTGGTGCTGGAGCTGGGGTTTGGTATGGGTGATTCTTTGCTGCAGATGGCAAAGGACGAAGCCGATAAAAGTTTTATTGGGATTGAAGTTCACCCGCCGGGAGTAGGGCGCATTATCAACAGTGCCGGTATGGATGGCGTCGAGAATTTACGGGTCTATATGGCCGATGCGGTAGATGTTTTGGAAGATTGTATCGCCAATGAAAGTCTCGACCGTTTTCAACTGTACTTCCCTGACCCCTGGCATAAGAAAAAGCACCATAAGCGCCGTATTGTGCAGCCTGAATTTGTACAGCGTATTCGTCAGAAGCTAAAACCTGGCGGTGTCTTCCATATGGCAACAGACTGGGAAAACTACGCCGACCATATGATGGAAGTGATGAGCTTGGCGGAAGGCTATGAAAACGTCGCCGGGGAATACCTGTTTTCTGATAAGCCTGATTATCGACCAGAAACCAAATTTGAACGCCGCGGTGAGCGTCTAGGTCACGGGGTTTGGGATTTACTGTTTAAGAAGATCTAAGCGGGTCACAAGTCTGTCTTTTGGGCTGGACACCTGGGTGCTCAGGTGTGAGGATTAGCCCTTCAAAATTGTGAAGGATCGACCCGTGTTCAATCATACCCGCCCTCTATTCATTACCTTTCTTATTCTACTGCTCAGCGGCTGTGAAACCGTCTATTTTGAAGCTGCCGAAAAAGTAGGCTTCCACAAGCGGGATATCATGGTAAGCCGCGTAACTGCTGCCAAAGAATCTCAAGAAGAAGCACAGAAACAATTCGCCTCAGCCTTAGAAGCGTTTAGCCACGAATTGAATTTTTCCGGTGGCGACCTGGAAGATAAGTATAAAAAATTAAACGGTGTGTACGAAGACTCTGTCAGTGGTGCTGAAGAGGTGAAAAACCGAATCGATAAAGTGGAATCAGTTTCAGATGCATTGTTTGATGAGTGGGCTCAGGAATTAAAGCAATACAAGAATCAATCCCTACGTCGTAGCAGTGAACAAAAGCTGCGTGAAACAAAACGTCGCTACAAGCGTTTTCTCTCTGCTATGCACGCAGCAGAAGAAAAAATGGAACCGGTATTAGCGGTGCTTCACGATAATGTGCTGTATCTCAAACACAACCTCAATGCCATGGCTATTGCGTCACTAAAAGGTGAAGTGCGCAATCTAGAGAAGGATGTGGATTCTTTGATTAGAGAAATGGAATTGGCGATTAAAGAAGCGGATAGTTTTATTGCTAGTTTAAAATAATAATTTATTAAAAAAATGAGATTAATCATGAGCGAACAATTGGCGCTGAAAACAGCTAAAGATATAAATCTTGATGATAACTCTGATGTAAAGAGCAATGATCTGGTTTTACAAGAAAAGTCAAAGCACTTAGTTGAAGAGCTTTTTAGCGTTGAAATTAAAGACTTAAAGGCGCAGCAGCAGAAAGCGTCAGCGATAAGGGAGCTGGGGTTAGGCACGCAAAGAAAGTTAACGCAACGAAGCAAATTGTTACAGCAGCCACTGACAAAGCTAGTGAATGATGCAGAAGATGGAAGTGAAGTAGGAAATGCGTTGATTGTATTGCAAGAGCAAACAGACAAAATTAATCCGGGTAAGATTGATTTTAGTATGGGAACAGTTCGGCGCTTACTGGCAAAAATTCCGGCTATTGGAACACCGCTTTCCAGGTGGTTTGCAAAATACCAATCCGTAGAAGGTGTAATCCAAGGAATAGTTAAAAGCCTGGAGGATGGAAAAAGGCAGCTGGAGAGAGACAATAGAACACTAAAAGATGATCAGATTGTGATGAGGGAGCTAATTTTCGAGTTGAAAGACTATGTAGCACTCGGAGCTATGCTAGATCAAGATTTGGCTTCAAAATTAGAGAGTTCCAAAAATATTGATCCAGCAAGAAAAGAATTTCTTGAGGAAGAAATTTTGTTTCCTTTACGGCAGCGGATTCTGGATTTACAACAGCAATTAGCTGTCAATCAGCAAGGCGTATTAACCTCAGAGGTTATTATAAGAAATAATCGTGAGTTAATAAGGGGTGTTTCAAGAGCTCTAAATGTGACGGTTTCAGCTTTAAATGTAGCCGCATCCCTAGCAGTTGCTTTACAGACACAAAAAACCATTCTGAATAGTGTCACTGCGGTTAATGAAACCACTGATAAATTGATCGCAGATACAGCAAAAAACCTAAGAGAGCAGGGTGCTGATATCCATAAAAAAGCAGCAAGCGCACAAATTAATATTGACAGTCTGAAAGCTGCTTTTGTGGACGTGAGCGTAGCTTTGGATGAAATCAGCAAGTTTCGCCGCGATGCGCTGCCTGAAATGAGTAAATCAATAAGTGAAATGAGCCAGATAACTGCAGATATGGATATAAAGCTTCAAAAGCTAGACGCAAGGCATGATCTGGGTGAGGAAATTTTAATCAAGTAAGCTGGGAAATAGTAGCTGTTCGGAAGATACGAATGGATAAAAATCTTATACGTTTTCTCAGGGAGTGCTATCAGGAAGACACAGGACGTCAAACCATATGGAATATCTTTAAGATTAAAAAAGATAGCCTATATAGCATTCCTGAAACACAGCGAAATAGACTGGTTTCCGGCAAAAAGATTGAATTAGATCTGAAGTCGGGAAAACAACTATACAAAGAAAGTGAAAAGTATCGCAGAGAAAAGGCTCTTAAGATCTGTCATTTTTTCCTTGTGGGAGAAATATCCGTAAATCTCTACGGAAAACAATCATCTAGAAAGATATTTTCACCCTTGTTTTTTTATGATGCGGAGTTGAAAGTAACTAATAATAAGGTGATTTTGACCTGTGATCTTGATTCAATTAGGGTGAACGAAACTCTTATCGCTAGTCTGATTTCAGACAAGAATTCCATTCAAGAGATTTCAAGTGAAATACTGGATATGCAAGCTGAAGGAAAAGAAAGCTTTGTATCTGTTCTAAATAAATATACTCAAAATACAGTATCCCTAAATGCATCTGCTTCAGGAGAGCTTGAAAAGCTGGCGATGATTAACAGTCAGGAAAATATTGCCCTGATTGATAATACGATTCTTGCACTTTGTGATAGATCTATTTCTTCACGGGGGATAATCGATGAGCTTTCCATGTTGGAATCAGCCAGTAAATATTCCACATCATTGCAGGCATTATCTGATTTTGATAAGAATCGAAATCTAAAAAATTATTTCTCTTGGCTTTTTAATCGCTGTGATTTCAATAACATACCAGCGCTTCTAAGCAAATCCCAAAAAAGAATAATCGAAAAGTCATCAAAAAGTCCGTTTTCTGTTCTTCAAGGTCCTCCGGGTACTGGCAAGAGTTACACTATTGCATCATTAGCCTTGGAATGTTTTATGAGAAATGAAACGGTACTTGTCGTATCCAAAAATGAGCATGCGGTTGATGTTGTTAAAGATAAGCTGATAGGGCAGTTTGGTCTTTCGCAGAGCGCAATTATGAGGGCTGGGGTTAAGGATTATCACAGGGATTTAAAGAGATTCTATGATGGGATTATCAGCGGGGAGGGTGTTGTAGCTCCTGGAGTCTCGAAATCAGGAGAGATAAATCGGGTTGAGAGAGCCATTGTAAAAAAAGAACGCCTACTTGAGGGGTTGCTGAAGCAAGCAAACAGCGATGGAAAACTATTGTCTGGTGTTGAGTCTGGAGACGTTACTGCTAATTTTTATGTGAAGTTAAAGCTTAGAGCAGCTGAGCAAAGAAACAAAAAACATGGTCTTTTATACGAAAAACTGAAAGAAATTCAAATCCTAAATAAGAAAAAGCATGAGCTAGTTTCGCAGCATATTAATGATGTTTATTGGAAAAAAATAAACAAAATGCTGAAAAAACATCGTCCAGAGATTGTTAAATTTAGGAAGGCCCTTGGTGCGAGATCTTCTCAAAGGCAGGAGAAAATATTTTCAAGTGTTAATTTTGATGTGCTTTTGGACTCAATGCCGATATGGCTATGTTCATTGAATGCTCTTCATAAGGCATTACCATTACAGTCTGATTTGTTTGACCTTGTTATTATTGATGAGGCAACACAGTGCGATATTGCATCGTGTTATCCTGCACTTCAAAGAGCCAGTAGAGCATTAATCGTTGGTGATCAAAAACAGCTGCGACATGTCTCCTTTTTAGCTCGCAGCCGCCAAGAGGAATTGCGGGATAAATGTGGGTTGACGGAAGTCGAATTCAGCTATCGGGATCATTCAATGATTGACTATGCTGAGAAAAAAATTCCAGATATTAAAGATAAGGTTCAATTGGATGAGCACTATCGAAGTGTTGTAGAGCTTATAAGTTTTAGTAATAAAATGTTTTATGGCTCAAAGCTTCGAATAATGACTGAGAAGCCACATATAGAAAGTGCTTCTTCCTTTGAATTAAATTTCGTTGAAGGTGGTAACAGAGCCAGCGGGGTAAATATCAAAGAAGCTGAAGCTATTATTAATAAGCTTGACGAACTGCTGCAGCATCAGTCAGTGATCCCTGATAGCTATAAGCTATCTATTGGCGTATTGTCTTTCTTCTCTGCACAGGCGGATTACATACAGAACCAAATTTATGAAAAATTCGGATTGGAAGAAATTAAGTTACATAAATTGCGTTCCGGAACACCATATTCATTTCAGGGAGAAGAAAGGGATATTATGCTGATTTCATGTGCTGTAGATGGAGACTCCTCGATGTCTTCGTATACCTACATGAATAGGCCGGATGTATTTAATGTAGCGGTGACGCGAAGCCGAGAAAAGCAGATCGTATTCACTTCGTTGCCACAAAAACATATGCCCGCAAAAAGTATGCTAAAGCAATATTTGGATTTTCAAGTTGATTTCAAAGGTAAGTTTTTGCCGAGTCAAGTTGAAATGAGCGAGGCAATCAAAGATATGGAGATGACACTTGCAGGTATGGGTATCACGGTACTGAGAAACTATCCTGTGGCTGGTGTCGAAATGGATCTTGTACTATTGAAAAACAATCAGGTGCTGGCACTGGATTTGATAGGTTTTCCTTGTTCCGATGGTCAATTTGAATCCTGTCAGTTAGAGAGGTACAAGGTTTTTGACAGGGCGGGAATTGCCATCATGCCCTTAAGTTATTCAGGTTGGCGATTAAGACGGAAAGAAGTCACTTCACTAATAGAATCCCGGTTTGTCGAATTACAAGAGAGTAATACGATTACTAAGTTGTCCTCAGCCAACTTATCTATGCAGTGGCCAAAGCTACTGGGTGAGAATCCTGGCCTGGCAAATAGCGTTAGGCTCATCGAAGCAGATTTGATGGCCTTGGATATGAAGGCTGTGTTACAGCAGTTGGCCTTATTGATAGATCAATACAAAAAAGTTGTCTGGGTGCTCAACGAGAAGTTGAATATTGGAGAGTTGACTTTTTCTCGCTATATGGGCGCTGCTGAGCAGGTACTCTTGGGTGGTATAGATAATATTTCACAGATTTTAGTCATTTTTAAAAGTATGAAGCATGGAACGCTTGAAGATCCTGCTGTTCAGGCGCTGCTTGCTGAAAATCATAATGCTGTAGATGCCTTAGAGTCTTTGGCGTTGAAGTGGAGTAAAGCAAAAACAGTTAGTGGCTTAGCGGTTGGAGATTTAGCGAGTGCAGTTAGTGAAGTTTCTGATCTTATTGAGAGGGTAGACAACTACGAATGAATAATATTTTCCAACCATCAACCAGAGAAGAAATCCAACAATGCTTTGATGCTTTTAAAGCATTGCGCCCACACTTAATCGATAAGTCGAGTTTTGTTGAGCAGATTGTGCGTCAGCAGGAACAGGCTTACCAAATTGTTGCAGTAAAGGAAGATGGACGAGTTGTTAGTGCGGCGGGTTTTCGCTTTGCTGAGTTTTTAGCCTGGGGAAAGGTTTTGTACCTTGATGATCTCACGACTTTGCCTGAGGCAAGGGGTTATGGGCACGCTGGCAAATTATTGGATTGGCTGATCGAGTATGGAAAGCAGAAACAGTGTAAGGAATTGCATTTAGATACAGGGTATGGGCGTCATCAAGCTCATAAACTATATTTAAGCAAAGACTTAGAGCTGAACAGTCATCATATGTCTATTGAGCTAATATGACTATTTTCGTCTGATCAAATGACTATATTCAAAATATGCTAATCGGTATGTTGACGAAAAATAAATCGAGATCCCTATGCGACCTGAACATCTAATACTCGTTGTAGAAGATGAAGCAAGCATTGCTGACAACATTATGATTTCGTTGAAGTCTGAAGGCTTCATCGGTAAACATGTATCTCTTGCTCAAGAGGCAGTAGATTCGGTAAAAAGTGAGTCTCCAAGCTTAGTGGTGTTAGATGTAGGATTGCCAGACTTCAGTGGTTTTGAGGCCTGTAAAGAGATACGAATATTTTCTCCGGTGCCTATAATATTTCTTACAGCTCGAAGCGATGAAGTTGATAGAGTCGTCGGTCTTGAAATTGGGGCCGACGACTATATGACGAAACCCTTTAGTCCCCGAGAACTGGTTGCGCGAATTAAGCTCCGATTGCGGGACTCTGTACGGACACATGCTAGTTGTGAACCTCTTAGCAAGGCTGGAAGTTTCACCATTGATCTTTCCAAAAAATCTATTGCTTTTCAGGGTGAGATTTTAAACTTAACCGCTTTTGAATTTGGCATTTTGAAAATAATGCTTGAGCAGCCGGAAAGAGTATTTACTAGAGAGCAGCTTATTGCTTCTGTCAGAGATCTTCCGGATGTAGTTCTAGAGCGTGCCGTTGATAATCACATTAAGACTATAAGGGCAAAGATAAAGCATATTAACTCCTCGGTAACTCCCATAAAAACCCACCGTGGTTTAGGGTATAGCATTCAACCATGAAGCTATATCTACGTATATTTATTGCCTATTTTCTTTTGCTGGGTTTGTCAGGTTATTACTTGTATTCGCTTTCTGTGAATGAGATTAAACCGGCAATGAGACAATCAAGTGAGGAAATTCTAGTTGATACAGCTAATTTATTAGCAGAAATAATTGGCCCAGAATTCAAAGCAAAGGATTTTGAACAAAGTCTATTTGTAAGGGAAGTAGAAAATTTTCTGGATAGGTCTATTAGTGCGAATATTTTTTCTATTGATAAATCTCGAAGTAATTTGAGAATTTATATTACAGACCATAAAGGTATTGTGCGTTATCATTCGGGCCTTGATTATCGGGGGCAAATTGGTAAAGATTATTCGCAATGGAACGATGTTTACCTCACATTAAGGGGTAAATATGGCGCTAGAAGCACAGAGGATATTACTGGTAACCCGATGTCAACTGTCATGTATGTTGCAGCTCCGATTCTTGATGATGAAAAAATAATTGGTGTATTAACGGTAGGTAAACCTGGGGTAGATATTCAACCTTTTATTGACCGATCCATTAATAAGCTTAAAAAAAATGGGCTCATTATTCTAATTATTTCAGTTGTATTAGGGGTTTTTCTTTCTTATTGGCTAACGCGTTCTATCAGAGAGCTGACAAACTATGCTAAAGCAGTTAGTAATGGACAAACTGTAAGCCTTCCTCCTGTCTATGATACTGAACTTCAGCTGCTGGGAGAGTCGATGGAAGCTATGCGTTCTGAGTTGGAAGGGAAAAACTATGTAGAGCAGTATGCTTATAGCCTGACTCATGAGCTTAAAAGCCCGATATCAGCGATAAAAGGCGCGAGTGAATTGCTATCACAAGAAATGGATTCTCAAGATTTTCAGAAGCTTAAAAACAATATCCGCCAAGAATCTTCTCGACTAAATGATTTTGTTACTCGATTATTAGACTTAGTGCGAGTTGAGAAAATTGAAATTTTGGAGAATTTAGACCAGATTTCATTAAAAGAACTCATTGGTGATGTCATAGAATCTAAGCGATTACAATTGAATAATAGAAGTGTTCAGTTGGAGCAGGATGTTGATGATGTTAACTGTATGGGCGATAACTTTCTGTTAAAGCAATGCTTAGATAATTTGATTCAGAACGCATTAGATTTTTCATTCGATGGATCTACTATTGCGGTGACTTGTAAAGTCAAGGGTACCACTATTGAGATTACAGTATCTGATGAGGGGGAAGGTATTCCCGAGTATGCGATAGAGCGCATTTTTGAACGCTTTTACTCGTTATCTAGGCCAAATAGTGGCCTCAAGAGCTCGGGAATTGGGCTTAGTTTTGTAAAGCAGGCCGTTCAATTGCATCAAGGCCGAATATTCGTCTCAAATAGATCCCCCAGCGGTGTTATTGCAACTATTATATTGCCAAAGGCATAGGCTTGCGGACGGCCTTTGAATATTTGGAAAGAATACGAAAACACAAAAAACACACATTTCACACATAAACTAAACACATGGCTTAATTAGAGTAACCCTATGATCTTAAGAACATAGGAGTTAGAAATGAACAAGCCTTTCGCAATCAAGCTGGGAATCATATTTTTCATCGCCATACTGTTAAATATTCCTTTGAGTATGATTTCTAGTAAGACCCACGAGCGCAGTGAATTCAGGCATGAAGCCTATAATGCTATCGCAAAAAGTTGGACCAGATCACAGAAGATCATAGGCCCAATTATTCAAGTTCCTTTTACAGTTGAAGCTACTAAATCTGTATGGGATAAAAATCTGAATTCTTATAAAGATACAACATCTAAGATCAAAAAATCGATGTGGTTCGTTGTGGATGAATTGAGCATAGTAAGCCATGTTGATAACGATGTAAGGTATAAAGGCATCTATGAGGTTCCTGTATATACCACGAAACTGAGTTTTGAAGGGTCTCTGTTAGATGGTGTTATTGAAAACATTGAGCAGAGACCAGATCTTGTGGAAATTCATTCGCCCATTCTTTCACTAAGTGTGAGTGATCCACGAGGAATTAATAGTATTCCAAAATTAAAAATAGGTAGTAATGAACAATCATTTATGCCTGGGAGTTTGCTACCATTTAACTCTAGTGGTATTCATACTAAATTGGATAAGAAGATATTGACGGATGAAGTTTCATTTTCCTTTGATATTGAAATTCGTGGTATGGATAAATTGAGCTTTGTTCCAGTCTCAAAAGATGCACAAGTCTCCATGGCGTCGCAATGGCCACATCCATCTTTTCTCGGAGACTTTCTGCCTTCAGAGAGAACGATAGATGATTCTGGTTATCAGGCAGAGTGGAAGATTACATCTTTTGCAAGCAATATCGAAGAAAAAGTCAGAAGCTGCGCACAAGACAACTGTCAGTCTTTAACCAATAGCGATTTTGGGGTACGGCATATTGATCCAGTAGATGTTTATTTACAATCTGAGCGGTCTGTTAAGTATGGATTTTTATTTATTGCTCTTAGTTTTATAACTTTTTTTCTTTTTGAAATTTTAAAGAGCATGTCAATTCATAGTGTGCAATATGCATTAGTCGGGTTTGCAGTCGCTATTTTTTACCTATTGTTGTTAGCGTTATCTGAGCACCTGTCATTTGCTTTGGCTTACTTAATGGCAACAATTTCTTGTATAGGATTACTGCATATATACCTAACGTCGATATTACAAAGTTTTAAACATGCAGCTATATTTAGTCTCGTATTTTCAATATTGTATGGAGTACTGTACCTCATTATTAAATCAGAAGACTTTGCGCTGTTAATGGGTAGTATTCTTACGTTTACAGCATTGAGTGCAATGATGATCAGCACGAAGAATATCGACTGGTTTGAGGTAGGTGAGAAGCTGAAAAAAATCAAGATAAAGAATGAGCAAAAGCCAATTGAAACTGAGTGATAAAAGTATGTTGGATACATCAAGTCGATACGTTTGCCTCGTATCGACTTGGTGAATTTTAGCTAATCGTCATCACATCCATCGGCAGCTGATCCAGCACTTTTTCTGCGGTATTACCGATTAGAGCGCCGGTTAAGCCTTTTCTTGCAATAGAACCAATAATCACTAGATCTGCACCGACCTCGGCGGCGGTTTTTAAAATCGCTTCGCTGGGGTCATTGTGGCGAATATGAACTTGGTTCACGGGTACACCAAAGGTACTGCTGATAATTTTTGCGCTGCTTAAAACACTGTCTTCAACATCGTCTTCCTCTTCTTCGTTATCGCCCATTACTAGCATCATTTCTTCTGCTAGTGCAGAAACAATATGCAATTCGGAACCTGATTTTCTCGCCATTTGTTGTGCCGCAGTGACGATGGCGTTATTTAGTAACTCGTGATCGGCATCGGGTTTATCGAGAGCAATGGCGGCTAGAATACGACCGTTAATCCAGTTCTCTTCGTTATGGGCTAATAACACGGGGCAGGAGGCGTAACGAATTAAATAGTAATCAGAGGTGTTCGATAGTAAACGGGTTCCGGCATGGTGTTCAAAGGAACTTTTGACAATGAAATTTGCCCCGTTCCGGGCGGCTGCATTTACGGCAGCCTTGTACCAGAGTTCGTTCCAGCAAGTTTCAGTGGTAATACGAATTTTTTGCTCGCTGCGGAGTGTATCGGCTAGGTCGTCTGTCCAGTTGCGGATGCGCTCCATTTCGCTGAGCTTGGCTTCTTTGCGGCTACTGTATTCACCCATTTGTTCTTCAGCTAAGTGGGAACAACAAAATAAATGCAGGTCTGCATCAATATCTTCTGCCAAGGTGAGTGCGCGATGTAAGGCAAGTTGTTCGCTGCGGGTGGGGTCAAGAATCGCTAGAACTTTCATGGCAAACTCCTCTGCCTTGTAGGCATGGGCGTCGAAAAAAGAGCAAAGAAAATGTCAGTGGGTATCCTCAAACTATGGCACAAAATGGTAAATTTGCGTTGATCTATGGCAGTTTTCTGTCCGAATAATCCTTGTGTGATAAATAGTTTGATAAGTGGCTTGAGAGATAAGAGGAAATAAAAATGGGTAAGCGAGTTGCAGTGGTGTTATCGGGTTGTGGTGTTTACGATGGTTCAGAGATTTATGAAACCGTTATCACTTTGTTGCGCTTAGATGAGCGAGATGCACAGGTGCAATGCTTTGCGCCGGATATCCCGCAAATGCATGTCATCAATCATGCGAAAGGCGAGCCTGCAGAAGGTGAGTCTCGCAATGTGTTGGTAGAAGCTGCGCGCTTAGCACGTGGAGACATTAAAAACCTCAAGGATGCCAAAGCAGATGATTTTGATGCCTTGATTGTTCCTGGTGGTTTCGGGGCGGCGAAAAACTTATCGGACTTTGCCGTGAAAGGTTCTGAATTAACCGTTCAAAAAGATTTTCTTCAGTTTGCGCAGGCCATGCACCAAGCAGGAAAGCCCATTGGCTTGGAGTGTATTGCACCGGCCATGTCTGCAAAAATTTGTGGGGAGGGTGTGAACTGTACGATTGGCAATGATACGGATACGCTGCGGCGCTAGAGGCTACTGGTGCGCTTCACAGTGCCTGTGCTGTGGATAGCATTTGTATCGATGCCGATCGCAAGCTGGTAACCACCCCCGCGTATATGTTGGCAGGGCGTATACGCGAGGCTGCGGCAGGGATTACTCAATTGGTGGATGCTGTTTTAGAAATGGCTTAATGGCGTGGACGTTGGATGAGAGGGGCAGTTCTAAGGGCTGTCGGCTCTTTTACAAGCTCCCAGCCTCTGGCGTCGCCTCGGGTGATTCTCTTCGCGGTAGGCTTGCCAATAGCTTTTTCAATTCTTCGATTTGTAAGGGCTTGTGTAATTCATCGTCCATGCCGCAGGCTAAACAAATCTCTCGGTGATCACTGAGTGCATGGGCGGTGAGTGCCACGATAGGTTTACGGGGAAGGTTATTACTGGCTTCGAACTCGCGAATGGTCTCTGTGGCTTCGTAGCCATTGAGGTAGGGCATTTCACAGTCCATCAGAATTAAGTCCAAATCATGGTGGTGCTTGCTGTAATGGGCCACAGCTTGTTTGCCATTTTCTGCCAGAGAAACATTGTGCCCCATGCGGGCGAGAATTTTTTGCACCACCAGCTGATTCACCTCGTTGTCCTCCGCTACCAGAATATTGAAGCCGTATTGGGTGTTGAGGTAGATGTTTTCCTCTGCTTTTCTGGGGGCGCAGGCAGGCATGGGTAGGCGCAGGGTGAAGGTGGAGCCTACATTGGGTTGGCTGATGAGATTCAATTCGCCTCCCATATGTTGGGCCAAACGTTTACAGATAAATAACCCCAAGCCAGAACCGCCGTGTTTGCGAACCACATCGGTGGACGCTTGGGTGAAGGCATCGAACAATAAATCTTGCTGATCTTTGGGGATGCCCAACCCGGTATCCGCTACTTGCAAGTTTATCCAGCCAGGCTCATCTGCGAACACGCTGAGTGTGATACGGCCTTTGTGGGTAAACTTGATGGCATTGCTGATTAGGTTCAGCAAAATCTGACGTAAACGAGTGGGATCGCCACTTACGGTGGTGGGTACTTCTGGTGCAATTCTAATGTCCATGATCAGCTGTTTCTCATCCAGCTGATGTTGGAACAAAGATTTGGTTTGTTGAGTAATATCGTCCAATTCCAGCGGTATAGATTCCAAGTCCATTTTATCGGATTCAATTTTTGCTAAATCAAGCAGATCATTGATAACCCCCAGCAGTGCTGTGCCAGACTGATGAATCATCTCGTTGTAGTGGGAGGCTTCAGAATCGTGCAGTAACTTGTCTCGCAGTAGGTGAGACAGGCCCAAAATGCCATTCATAGGGGTGCGAATTTCATGACTTACTCGGGCGATAACATCACTTTTCGCTTGGCTCACTTCCTCTGCTTGCGCCCGTTTTTCTGCTAGCGTGCGCAGCCGACTGCCCACCGCGAGGGACAACAAAATCACTTGTGCGCAGGTGGCTACCCGGAGCATTTGCCAGAAGGGGTCGATGTTGGTTTGGAAAATGCCAAGTAAGTTGAGCGCGAGCCAAACCATTGCGGAGGAAATGGGTAGCCAGGCAATCAGAAAGTACAGCGCAGAGCGATTCCCCGAAAAGGCGGATATAGCGCCAATCGCCATAAACAGGGTAAATCCGGAAAATGAGACAAGGGCTACTGCATCCAGCACGAAGGGGCTTCGAGGCAATAGGAGATTAAAAATAATGGTGGCCATGGCGAGGGCAATGATCACCGTAAGGCTGTTATAAGCCATTTTTGAATAGCGCTTTAACAGTAAGAAGCGCTGAGTGAACAGGGCATTGGTGAGAATAATCAGCATGGCACTGACAGTGACCATCACCTGATTGAGCTCTGGCCAAAGGGGCCAGAGAAAGGTAAATCCCGTTTGATCCAGTGAGGCAAAAAACAACGCCATCGAGATAATGGTGGGTACCAGCAGGCCATAAGATTTCTCTCGAGAGGAAAGGAACAGCAGCATGTTGTACAAGGCGGTGGCGATGAAGATGCCGTACATCACCCCGAGCATCATATTAAAACTGTGCTCTGCTTTGACGAAGGCCCGATCAGTCGTCAGAGACATAGGCAAGTCAACCCAAGAGTGGTTGACCATCTCGATCACCAGCTCGTAAGTGCTATAAGGAGCAAGCTGGAAAGTCACTAAAAAGCTGGCGCTGGGAATAGGGCGGTCTGGAATTAGCATTTTGTTGCCAAGGGCAAATTGTTGCTTGAGTGCGCCATTCTCGAATAGATAGACAACGGCCTTATCGGACATATTGTTGCCCATGTTGAGATAGTAGGCCCCACTCACATCACTGGCCGTACGGAAGTGAGTAATAAACCAAAGGGGGGCTTTCACCATGCCCACGGTACCGCCGTCGTCTTTGGTGGGTTGCCACAGCAAGCTATAGCGGCGGGCGTAGAGGGTGTCGATATCCCACTGCTCATCAGGGTCGAGTAAATATTGCAGGTGGGCTCCTAGGCGATAGACTTCTTTCTGCTTTTCTATCAGTGGGCCAGAATCGTTTAGGCGGAAGGGGTTGGTATCTGCTGCATCTACAAGAGGCGACCAGAGCAAGTAGGCGATGAATAAGCAAAAGCAGCCCAGTCGAGACTGTGCGCGGGGCAGGGAGGCTCGGCTAGGTGGTGTTGTGTAGAAACCAGGATTCGTGAACAGCAAGACTCACACCTGAACGTTTAGCGACGAAATAAAGACTAACTGTTAAAAAGTGTAGTTCAGGATTGGCAGGTGTGGCTGCTTTATTGAGTATGGCGCGGCTTAGGACCCGGTTTCCAGGGCTTCGGAAAGTTGTAGCCAGGCCTCTTCTTGTTCATCGACCAGCTGGCGCAGCTCTCCTTGGCGCTTAAGGGTAGCTTCGATCTCGCTTTGGTCGCCGCTATAGAAGTCTTCCTTTGCCATAGTGGCCTCAAGAGCATCCAGCTCGCTTTGAAGTTTTTCCAATTGCTGCTCGGCTTTCTTCAGCTTCTGTCGCAGGGGTTTTAGCGCTTCTCGCTGTTGGGCCGCTTGCTGGCGTTGCAGCTTCTTGTTGTTGGCATCGCTCCGTGGTGCTGTTTCAGTACTAGCGTTATCAGCTTTGTTCTTATCTGATAGCCATTGACGGTAGCTATCCAAATCGCCATCGAAAGGGGCAACCTGATGATTGTCCACCAGCCAGAATTCATCCACGGTAGCTCTGAGCAGGTGGCGATCGTGGGAGATCAGCAGCACAGCCCCTTCAAAGCGTTGCAGCGCTATGGTGAGGGCGCAACGCATTTCCAAATCCAGGTGGTTGGTGGGTTCGTCTAACAACAATAGGTTGGGTTTTTGCCAACCTATTACGGCGAGGGCCAAACGGGCCTTCTCACCTCCTGAAAAGGAGCCGCAGGCTTCAAAGGCACGATCACCGGGAAAGCCATAGCCGCCAAGGAAATTTCTCAAGTCCTGCTCTGTGGCCTTGGGGGTGAGTCGTTGTAGGTGCAAAGCAGGGGAGGCTTCAGGATCCAGCTCTTCCAGTTGATGCTGGGCAAAGTAGCCTATGCGCAGGTGCTCGCCGCAAATCATCTTTCCGTAGGTGGGCGCTAACTTACCGGCGAGGGTCTTGATTAGGGTAGATTTACCGGCACCGTTGGCCCCCAGTAAGCCGATCCGTTGCTGGGGCAAAATTGAGAGGCTCACACCTTCTAGGATGGGTGCGTCTTTGTAGCCCAGGTGTGCTTCGTCGAGGTTCAGTAAGACACTGGATACCTTGTCTGCGCAGGGGAGGGTAAATTCAAAACCGGAATCACTGTGAGCCGGAACGATATCCTCCATTCGCGCCAGCTCTTTTAAGCGGCTCTGAGCCTGCTTGGCTTTGGTGGCCTTTGCGCGAAAACGATTCACAAAGGATTCAATCTCAGCGCGGCGAGCTTGCTGCTTTTCGAAGGCAATTTGCTGTTGGGCCAGCCGTTCAGCGCGGCTGCGTTCATAGGTGGTGTAGTTGCCGTTATACAGAGCTAGCTTTTGCTGTTCGACGTTAACGATGTAGTTCACCACCTGGTCGAGAAAATCCCGGTCGTGGGAAATGAGTAGCAAGGTGCCCTGGTATTGCTTTAGCCACTGCTCTAGCCAAAGGGTGGCATCCAAGTCCAAGTGGTTCGTGGGTTCGTCCAATAGCAGTAAATCGGATGGGCACATGAGGGCGCGAGCAAGATTCAAGCGAATGCGCCAGCCACCGGAAAAACTGCTGACAGGGTTTAGCTCATCACCAGGTTTAAAGCCCAAACCGTGAAGTAGGGTACTGGCCCGAGCGGGCGCGCTGTAGCCGTCAATAGCCGCGAAGGAATCGTGAAGCTCTGCTTGCTGAGAACCGCATTCTGTCTTTTCTAACTCTGCCTCAATACGGCGAAATTCTATGTCGCCATCCAGCACGTAATCCAGAGCTGAGCGATCGTTGGCTGCCACCTCTTGTGCCATGGTGGCAATGCGCCAGTGGCTGGGGATACTGCAGCTGCCGCCATCGGCTTCCAACTGATTATTCAGTAAAAGAAACAGGGTCGATTTACCGGTGCCGTTGCGGCCGGTAATACCTACACGCCAGCCGGGGTGGAGGGTGAGGTCGGCGTTATCCAGCAGATGGCGGCCGCCTCGTTGAATACTTAATTGCTGCAGTTGGATCATGGGGCGGCATTGTACTGAGTTTACGAGGACATATCCCCTACAGATTTCGGGATGAGGAAGTGGCGTTCATGGTCTATAGTTTTCCTCAATAGACATTTACTGAATTGCCGATCAAAGAGCCCGGAACTTACCAAAGAGGACGGCGCCCATGTTAGATATGGTGAATAAAGTATGGAGCTTCGATAGTCGAGAGATCATGGTAACCCCGCAAAATCCCTTTTGGACCTTTACCTTAAAAACCTACGATATGGTGGACGTGGAGCAGCTATCACTGGATCTACAAGAGAAGTGTGGCGCCAATGTGGGGGTGCTTTTTCTCTGCCTTTGGCTGGGTAGAAGAGGCTATGGACTGTCTGCTACAGAAATGAATGTGGTGCTGGAAAGCATTGTTCCTTGGGATGAGTCTGTGGTGCAGGGAATGCGAGCGGTTCGCCATGCCCTGAAGCGAGATTGGCCCGAGCACAAGTTAGGTACTTCCCTTCGTCGTGAGTTGAAAGAGCTGGAGCTACTGGCTGAGCGACACCTGTTTAATGAACTCTATGATCGTTTCACCCATGTGCCTACTCGAGAGGTGGACCCGGATAACGCCGCCTTATTAACGGCAGCCAATTTACGACGCTACCCCGTGTTGGATGTCTGCTGGGATGAGCAAAGCATTGCTATCCAGGCTTGGCTGAATGCAGTCTTGCCAGCGGTGGACCGTGCAGCGGTAGAAGAGACGTTGAGTCGAGTGGTGTAAAAAAGGGTTGGACGTTTGAGGTTGGAGGTTAGATGGTGTGCATCGAACATCGAACATCGAACATCGAACATCGAACATCGAACATCGAACATCGAACGTCCAGCGTCAAACCCCCATTTCCCTGAGCCTGAAAATTGCTCCTGCATTTTCAGGATACTGGCCATCCTTGGCCATAAAAATTGCTCCTGCATTTTCAGGATACAGGCCATCCTTGGTCATAAAAAAAGCCCCAGCAACCAGGGGTGGATCGCTGAGGCCAATGGCCGGTGCCCTTGGGGGGAAGCACCGGGAATTTCCCTTCCTTAGAACGCAAAACACACGGGAACCGAACGAAAAGTAAGCGCCCCCGCAATCGCTGCAGCTTAGGGTCTCTCAACTCCCTAAGCTGATGTTGCGTAAGGTTTTGAATAGCTGTGGCAGAAAAAGTTCAGAACAGTTGGCTATAAACAACAGGGCCTATAAGTACATACTCACTTACTTGCCAGAGTTTAGAGCCTATCGTTTATTAGGGGGCGACTAGGATTTCTTCGGGCTCATCAGGTTCAGAGAGGTCGAGCCACTGCTTTAACGTATTCTCGAGGATTTTTAGACCTTCTTGCTTTGGTGCAGAAAACAGCTGCACGCTAACTTCTTCTAACCCCATTTCCTTGATGCTTTTCTTAATCTGAAGCAGAGCGGCTTTGGCAGGGCCTTTTTTCAGTTTGTCTGCTTTGGTGAGTAAGATATGCACGGGCATATAGCCCTCATGAGCCCACTGCAGCATCATGGTGTCGAACTCTTTCATGGGGTGGCGAATGTCCATTAAGAGCACGAGCCCACGCAGACACTGTCGGTTTTGGAGATAGTTGGAGAGGTCTTTCTGCCACTTGTTCTTGACTGCCGTAGGCACTTTGGCGAAACCGTAACCGGGTAAGTCTACCAGGCGTTGCTCTTCGGTGAGGGTGAAGAAGTTAATGAGCTGAGTGCGGCCAGGGGTTTTACTGGTGCGGGCCAGCTTGTGATTGCCGGTGAGGGCGTTAATGGCTGAGGACTTCCCCGCATTGGAGCGCCCAGCAAAGGCTACTTCGGCGCCGTCATCCGGGGGGCAGTGTCCCAAGTGTTGGGCGCTTTTTAAAAACTCGGCATGTCGAAAATCCAAAGCCATGGTTATAAACTCAATTACAGGAAGGAGAAGTGGATTGTATAGAATTGTCTCGCTGCAAGAAAATTTAACCCCACCCTCACGGTTTTTTGTGCGTTTTGGCTGAATATCCATTAAACTATTGCGGTTTTTGGGGGCCTCGGCCAACTGGGCTGGGTGCAGAAGGCTTTTCCGATTTAGAACAAGACGAAATATTATGAACACTCTTTCGAAATCATTTTCAAAAACTCTGTTAACGGCAATGGCTGTAATCAGCCTTTCTCAGGGTGCAGTAGCTGCAGGCGATGCCACAGCGGGCCAGGATCTGGTTAATCAAAAAGGTTGTGCGGCTTGTCACGGTGCTGACGGCAACAGCGCGGCCCCTAACTTCCCTAAGCTGGCTGGCTTGGGTGATAAATATATTGCTAAGCAGTTGCGTGATGTTCGCGATGGCGCGCGCACTATTCCAGAAATGACTGGCATGATGACCGGCCTAACTGATGAGCAGATCGCAGATATTGCGGCAGTATACGGTTCTAACACCATGCAGCTAGCCGGTGCTAAAGAAGGCACTGTGAAGCTGAATAATGGCTCTGAAGTCTCTAGCCTAACTCTGGGTGAGCGCATTTACCGCGCTGGTAACAAAGAAACAGGCACTCCGGCCTGTACGGGTTGTCACAGCCCTGCGGGTTTGGGTAATGCGCCTGCCGGTTATCCGCGTTTAGGTGGCCAGCACGCTGCCTACATTGCCAAGCAGTTGAAAGATTTCCGTTCAGGTGAGCGTGGTAACGATGGCGAGGCTATGACCATGCGTATGGTGGCGGAACAATTGAGCGATGCTGAGATCGAAGCGCTGGCGAACTTTATCAGTGGCTTGCACTGATTGACGCAGGCTTTGAATCGCGTATGAAAAAAGGTGGCTAAGGCCACCTTTTTTTGTGACACTCTCAAGCCAATTTTTCACAGCGAAGAACTAAAATCCGCTCACATAAAGATAAGCAAAGATGGAGTCAGACCCTATGAAGCATTTTGCAAAGATTGCCCTGGTAGCCGTGTTTTCTCTACTGATGGCCTGTAGTGACAGCACCCCTCTGGCAGCAGAAACAAAGCCTGCTGAAACGGTGAAGCAGGAGACTGTTGAAAAGCCAACCGAGGAAGTGAAAGAAGTAGCGGCAGAGGCTGAGGTTGCAAAAGCGGAAGCAGCAGTAGAAGCACCAAAAGAAGCTGCTCCAGCTGCCCCTGCCAATGTTGGCCCAATGCGTTTTATGCCTGGTGTAAATTACGAAGAACTCGAGCCTCAGCGCACAGCAGATGTTAACCGTATCGAAGTGAAAGAAGTTTTTTGGTACGGCTGTAGCCACTGCTTTTCTTTTGAGCCTTTGATTAAGTCTTGGAAGCAGCAACAGCCAGCAGACGTACAATTCATCGGTATGCCGGCTATGTGGAATCCACAGATGGCCGTACATGCCCGTATCTACTACACCGCGCAAGAGTTGAGTGTGTTGGATGCTGTGCACGACGCTGTTTTTAAAGCGATGAACTTGAACAAAAAGCGCATGTTAGATGAGAAAGATATCGTGCCGGTTTTCGAAGCGGCTGGAATTGATAAAGCCGCATTTGATAAGGCATGGAAATCTTTTACCGTGAGCGCCAACGTAAAACGGGCCCAGCAGCTTGCACCTAAGTATCGTATTCAGGGCACTCCAGAAATGGTTGTGAATGGTAAGTACCGTGTGAGTGCCGGTATGAATGGTGGTCAAAAAGGCATGTTGCAGGTTGTGGATTTCTTAGTAGCCAAAGAGCGCGCTGCGCTGCCAAAAAAATAGCCTATACTTTATAGCTCGGAAGGCCTTTAATCGTGGTTGTCGCAGAAACAAAAACCACATTAATGGTTAAAGGCCTTATTCCAGAGTGAGCTGAAGAGAATGGAAAAACCGCAAGGTCGAACCGCAAAGGAGCAACATCAGCAGATGTTGCGAGAAAAGGACCAGGAGAATCGTCAGCTTCAACAGCAGTTGATGGCTTCAAACGAAGCTCTTGAGAAAATTATTTCCTGTGCCATAGGTATCGACGATACCTTGGATAATGCCCTTTTACGGCTGCAGAACTCTCTTCATAGTGGGAACAATATTACCCACGATCTCTTCTTCCTCAGCCGTGAGCGGCAGTCCACCGAGGAACAGCGGCACCAAAATCTCCAGCACCTTGTCGATGAACTCGATAGCCTACTCGATGGGAATAACCCGTCTCTGTGCTCTGTAAAACCCGGCATTAGTGATGCACGTAATCAATTGGATGCAGCGGGTTTATCTTTAGTCAGTCGCGAAGAGGCCATGAAGAGCCTTATCAGCGTGCAGAAACTTTTGTTATTGGATTTGCCCAGCAAGGTTTGTGAAGGCTCTATTGATTTGGATTGTGTGATTGGTGATCAAATCATGCCGGTGTTGGGTAGCCTGATGGACAGTATGGTGGTGCCTGATGAGCTCAAAGGAGAGTTTGAGAGTTTAAAAAATAGCATCCATGCAAAAATGAAACTCCAGGATTTGTTAGAAGTACTGGAGTTTATGCGGGACCTACTCCAAGCCGTGATCCACTCCAGCTCTTATCGGGAGTATATGGATGAGCTGGTGGGTAAGCTGGAAGATATTCGTTTCAAGCTCAATCGAGGCGCAGGTCGCAGTACCACCATGGAAGCTTGCGTTGAAAAATTCGAAGGGGATTTGCAAACCAACCTAACGCTGTTGGAAGCCGATGCTGAAAAGGCTAATGATTTAGGTTCCCTAAAAACGAGCTTGAGTAGTCATCTCAGTCAGATTCGCCAGGCCATGGAGAATTTCCATAAGAATTTTACCGCAGGAGATGAAGAGCGTTTGAGTGACGTGCTGGGAGACGTGCTTGGGGCCATGGAGCGCATGGAAGATCAGGCGACGGAAATTCAGCTCGATTTGGAAAAACAGCGCAACCTTGCCTTAACCGATGCACTCACCGAGCTCCCCAACCGCACGGCTTATCGAGAGCGTAGTGAGCAGGAGTATCAGCGCTGGAAGCGCTATCAGTCGCCTCTCGTTATTGCCATGGTGGATGTGGATCGCTTCAAAAGTATCAATGACAAATACGGGCATCAGGCGGGGGATCGGGTGTTAAAGATTTTGTCGAAGGTACTGTCTTCGCGTTTGCGGACCACTGACTATATTGCTCGCTATGGTGGTGAGGAATTTGTGATCCTGCTGCCGGAGACCGATGGGGAGAATGCGGAGAAAACCCTCAACGCCCTAAGGGAAGATGTGGCGAATTGTCCGTTTAATTTTAAGGAAGAGCGAGTAGAGATTACGGTGTCTGCAGGGTTTTCAGAATTGAAAACAGGGGATACGTTGGAAACCGCTCTGGGTCGTGCGGATAAAGCGCTGTATGCGGCAAAGGCAAATGGCCGAAACCGAGTGGAGCACTGCCCCTAGGGCGTGAACCCCTAGAGCGATTAGAGTTATCCAATCAAGCTGTGGATACTATTGAGTAGTTGGTCTTCGTCTAAAGGCTTTGTCAGGAGGTCGTTCACCCCAGCAGCCAAAATCGCTTCTTTTTCTCCCTGAATCGCGTGTGCCGTAAGCGCAATAATGGGTAGGCCTGCGAGATCGGGGTTGTCACGAATACGGCGTGAAGCCTCTTTGCCATCGATTCCCGGAAGAGAGATATCCATCAACACTAGGTCGATATTGTGCTGCTCTAGGGCTGCCAAGCCATCTTCGCCGGTTTCAGCGGCAACGATATTGAAGTCTTCGTCTTCTAAAATCCAAGAAACCAGTTTCAGATTATCTGGGTTGTCTTCTACCACCAGAATGGTTTTCTCGCCCACAGGCTATCTCCTAAACTAAAGAAATAATTAAACGTTTTGGGTAAGTGTAGACAAAGAAATAAAAAAGGCCGCTAAAAAGCGGCCTTTTTCGAGGATTAGCAGTAATTTCTTTACTGCGCCCTTACTTACTGTTTTCCAGCATATGGTCGACGGCTGCTTTGATATTGTCGTCAGAACAGCTAGCACAACCACCTTTAGGAGGCATGGCACCTTTACCACCAATTGCGTTGGCGTAAACAGTATCAACACCAGCTGCGATACGTGGGGCCCAGTCAGCCGCAGCGCCAAGCTTAGGCGCACCCATCAAACCGCTACCGTGGCAAGCAGAACACTTCGTGTTGTAAACATCTTCGCCTGACATTTCGCCAGAACCAGCAGCTTCAGCAACAGGGGCTGCAGCACACTCTTCACCGCTCATACAAACAGAGCCCACAGGAGCAATTCGCTTAGCGATTTCATCGTTGTTGGCAGACGCTTGTGCCATTACAGTCAAACCCAGTACAGCGGCACCCAGCCATTTCAGCATGTTCAAAGCCATTGGAAAGTCCTCAATAAAAGTGGTCTTAAAATTTGCAGTGATTATAACGGCTTCTCACCCAACTGCCACCGGAAATCAGCATAAAATACAAGGGATTAGCGATACGCATAGACTCTCAAACCGGTCCGGCGTATTATTGCGCCGCAAACCGCCCGTAGCTCAGCTGGATAGAGCGCTGCCCTCCGGAGGCAGAGGTCTGGGGTTCGAATCCCTTCGGGCGGGCCACCTATAAAAACACCCGCCTAATGCGGGTGTTTTTATAGGTGGTCGGGCCAAAGGCCCGATGAGAACCCCGGTTCAACCAATTGCCTGGAGCAATTGGGACCGCAGAGCAAAGCGGCGCGCCCCGAAGGGGTGATGGGCAGGAAGCCCATCAGTCAATCCCGCTCGGTTAGCACAATGCTTAAAAAAACACTCCGGCCCTCAATTAAAGCGCGTGTTTTTGTATACAGTTAACCCCCTAAGGCACCCTAATCTCCTACTTATTACTGATATTACCCTAGCCAAAAATACAGTAGGATCAGGTAATTCATAGTGTAATTTTGTGACGCGAATAGAAATAAGCGCTCACTCAGATTTTTAAGGCAAGGAGGCACTTCAATGGCAGCTGAAAACGCGAACTATTATGAGTATCGTATTAAGGCTGGAGACTCACTATCCCTTATTATTACGCGTGTATTTGGTGTCTCTACAACGAGCGCAATGTATAGCAACGTGATGAATCATCTTTTGTCGATAAACCCACAAATTAGTAATATTAATCATATACGGGCTGGGGATATATTGCGTTTAGGGGTGTTGCCTCCGCAGGAGAAGGCAATTGTAAAATCACCACTGCTTTCTGAAGACCTTTTCAAAATACAGCCTTACGAGAGAAACAGTTTTGTGACTAATCGTGTTCATCCAAAAGATATGGATGACTTTTTTGTTTTAAGTTGGATGGCCAGTAACGCAAATTTTTTAACTGTCCCAGGTGGCATTACTATTGGAGCAAAAGGGAATTTACTAAGCCAAGGAAATCTCGGTTTGATTCAACAAATTAGTGATAATTATGCAGATTACAAGAATGGAAAGATCACTCGTGGGCAGTATGACTATGCAAGGAAAGTAGCGTTAGACAGACTAAAAACAAATATTGGTCCAATGGACAAGGTGCTATTTGGAGATAAAACGCCTCATGAAGCTATTCGCATTGCTCGAAGTGGTGGGATTCTTAAAACAGCATATATCACCAAACATATAGACAGGCTTACTAGTCTTGCATCAATGGGTAAAGCAGGAGGCTATGTCTTGGCTGGAGTAGGTGTCGCAGCTTCTTGTAAACAAATTGCGGATGCGTGGTCGAAACAAGAGAAGAACAAGATTTTTGTTGGAACTGTAGCCAGTACAACTGTTGGCTTAGCCTCTGGTGCCGTCATAGGCCTCTTTCTTATATCGAATCCAGTTGGGTGGGGAACTGCCTTGGTATTAGCTGCTGGTAGTGCAGCAGTCAGTTATGCATCAGGGAAAGGCGCTAGAAAGGCATATACCTTATCAGGCTCGCAAGTGGACTTGGTTACAGGATCAGGTGTTGCTTCTGTATGCAAGTAGCTCTAGTAGATATGCTATTTACTCTTTCACTAATCTTATTTGTCTGTGTGTGTGTCGTTTTCGTCTGTTTTGCGATTATGCATGTCTTAATTCCTAAGCCTCTTTTAGAAGCTTATTTCAAAGAGCCTTATTTTAAACATGGTGAAAAAATCTCTTTCACTGGCTTTCCTTTCGGTTATATCCGTACTGTAATGTTTATGGGCTTAATGGGGTTCCCAAAAAGTGGAAGGAAAAGAGGCTTAATGGAAGCTTACAAATTGGCACCAGTATGGATGTGCCATTTTTCAAGATGGGTATTAATATTCTTTTGCATCACAATAATATGCTTAGTTAGTGTTTTGTTGACGTTTTTCTTTTTCTTTTGAATGAGGAAAGCATTTTAAGAAATAGAGCTAAGAGAACAATTATTTCATTTTCTTACCATCCCGAATATACAACCCCACTAGCACCATCAAATATCCCCCGATCGCACCCGTCTGCGACCAATAAGGCAGAGTCGATTGCTCAGGCGTTAAAACAGACTACAACGGCGAAGAAACATTTACAGCGCATAAACCCAATACCGTCAGGGTAAGGATAATAATTGCGGTAAGGGCGACGTCCCGATGTTTTTCAGCAGAATAGAAAAGTGCAACGTAAGCGCAAACAGCAAAGGCAATAATTTTGTCCTGATAGGCGTAGAAGGGCGTGTCGTAATACACGAATAACACTGGCACTTTAAAGCCAAAAAAATGTGTAATGGCCATGCAGACAAAGTATGCGGCACCGCTTAGAAAGGCAGCTTTTGTGATTTTAGAATTTATGAATGTTTTCTAAATCTTCGACGAGTAAAAGCAAAGTATAAAAGAAGCTCTGATTGAGATTGAGATTGAGATTGAGATTGAGATTGAGATTGAGTGAGACGCCTTTTCCCGGCAAAAATTTTTCCCATAAAAAAACCGGGGGAAATCCCCCGGTTTTCAGTTCACCCTGAGAGAGAAAACTGATTAGTCAGGCAAGCAAGGAGTGGTGCTCCAAGTGCTACCGTCGTCTTCAGAGTACAAGATAGTGTTGCCATAAGTGGAGCCGGCTAGGGCTTCGTCGCTACCTACGGCATAGTACTGTGGTGCCCAGAAACCGACAGAGTATGCACGCTGTGGTGAGGCGATTTTGTGGTTGTAGTTGCTGGACTCTTCTACCAAGCAGTTGGTAACTGGAATTGGGCAGCCGTTTACATCCACTTCAGTGCCGGCAGGGGTGCCAGGGCATGCGTCGATATCATCGGTGACGCCGTCACCGTCTTCGTCATTTTCAATAATGATGATGACGGTACAACCGATGGCGTTTACAGTATCGCCAGGAGGAGTATTCGGGCACTGGTCGATGTCGTCAGTTACACCGTCGTTGTCGCTATCGTTATTAACAATAGGGCAGCCCTCTGAATCTACTGAAGTACCTGCAGGGGTGTTAGGGCACAGGTCAAACTGGTCGAATACTCCATCACTGTCAGAATCAATGTTGTCAACAATGTCGCAGCTTTCCGCCTTGTTAAATACACCAGGAGCGGTTTCTGTAATGCTGTAAGTAGTGTCACCACCGTAGGTAATAATGTAGTCACAGGTGTAAGACAGATCAGGAAGTTGATCGCCACCGCCTACTGTTAAACACTGATAACCACCGGCGGTTTCTGCGCGACCAGCTGAGACATGCTCACTCAGAGGCGTTGTCCAGCAAGATGGCTGGTCGACAACTGTGATTGTGCGAGTTGCTGAATCAGAGGCAGGAGTGCCAGTGGCACCATTTAGCTGAGTACCATAGTCAGACACGCTATAAGTGATTGTGTAAGAACCGGCTTGGCTGGTATTCACACTACCACTTTCTTGAATTTCGGCGGTTAGATCACCGTCAAACTGTGCGTCATAAGCAGTGGGGCCCGCAGAGTCTGTCCAGCTGTCGCCAAGGTTAATAGTCTCATTGGCTGGGCCATTTAGCGTGATAACGGGTGGCGGGTTAAAGGTGGCTGCGCGAACGTAAACATCACGGGTTACTGTCGTTGTTTTATTGCCAGAATCAGTCACAGTGTAAGTAATTTGATAATCACCAATTACACCAGTGTTTACACTACCAGAAACCTGAACGTTGCTGGTTAGATCACCATCTTCTTCGTCGTTTGCAGTGAAACCTGGCTCGGCCCAAGTTGTGTTAACAATGTGATACGCAGGGTTTAAACCGTCCAGGATAATTTCAGGAGGGCTGTTGGGCGGAACGGAATTGGTTTCGAACCAGTTCAGGATATAGCGTGGGTAGTTAATATCGAATTGGGCGATCCACTGGTTGGATACAGTCTCAGTGGGATCGCCTGCAGGCCAAGCGTGGCCCACGTTATACATGGATAAGGACGTAACACGGGTTTTGCCCTCTGAATCGTGATAGCTGTTCTGGGTGATATTGCTACCGCCAAACTGAGTAATATTTACATCGCCAGATGATGTATCAGCACTGTAAATTTCTTTCCATACGTCAACATTTACATGTGAGAAATTAACGGAAACCAGTGCCGTAGTGCCCGATTCAGAGCTGGAGGTATTGTTGGTACCGTTAAAATCCCGCTCTCCCCAGCCAACGTGTGCAATTTGTTTTGCAAAAGACTTGCCGTTGGCCAGTTCCAGGCAAAGTGCTGCGGCATCAGCGACGGTTGGGGTAATATTTGAATATATTGAACCACTTTGATTTGTGCCTACGGAAGGGCCTGCCACAGCATCAACTCCAGTGAATACATCTGGAGCGCTACAAGCCGCAATAAGAGACATGCCGCCGCCAGAAGATAGGCCTGTGATATACACTCGAGCTTCGTCAATGTCATAGCTACTATCACCAACTAGCTCATTGGCCATTGCAACAAGGACATCAGTATTTTGTTGTGCGGCAGTTGTATTACCACCGTCGAAAGGCCAGCAGGTATTGTTGCTTGGCCAAGGCACTGCGACGTGAGGTACTGCAATAACAGCGTTAAATTCGTCGGCTGCAGCTTCTAAATTACCGTAGTCCGCCAATTCCGTATTAGGCTGATCGCAGCCATGCAGCACCACCATTAGAGCACGTTTCTCGGTGCTACTATTTTGTGGCGTATACACATATGTATCTTTTAACGTGATGGTTTGTCCTCCTGAAATGGTGGAGAAATCTTTTTGGGTGAAGTTATTGGCGTCTGCTAAAGCTTGAGAAGCCATCAGTGTTGAGAATGAACACAGTGCAGCAGTAGAAATTACCTGCTTACACGTTGATTTCCAGTTTTTCATATTCTTCTACTCCGTTTCCGGCTTAGTGAGTCGCTTTGAATGAGTGACTTTTATTATTGGTGGCCGGATTGTTATTTTTTGTTGTTATGTTTTGTACGACTTTGATCAAAACAAGAAGGCATGATTTTCAGCGCTCAAAAAACATGACTGAGCAATCAGGTTTTCGAGTCTAGGAGCCAAATCGGCAAATGTCATGGGTGGAGGGTAGTGCGTTACCGATTGAAACTACCTGAGTAACCATTCAGGTAACAGATTTTTTTCTTTGAATATCAGTGGGTTAATAAGAAAGAGATAGTATATTGACGATTCTAATTCAGAATTTGAATGTCAATAGACTTGCTAAGGATAAAAAGGTCTAAGAAGTAAATGTATAAAGTGTCGGGGGTGAGGGAAATGTTGGATATAGCCTTTGAGGAGTTGTCCCCGGATAAGTGAATTGAGAGAATTCTGAAAACATTCATATATGAGGCACCTATGAACTGGAACGTATATCTCTCTGGCGAAATCCACACCGACTGGCGCGACCAGATCGAGCAGGGCTGTAAGGCATTGGATCTGCCTGTGACTTTTACTTCTGCCAATACTGACCACGACAGCAGTGATGCTGCTGGGGATCACTTACGGGCGAACGATAATCCGTTTTGGCGTGATCACCAGTCTTCAAAGGTCAATGCTATTCGCACTAAGAACCTGATCGAGAAATGCGATATTGCGGTGGTGCGCTTTGGGGACAAATACAAGCAGTGGAATGCGGCCTTTGATGCTGGCCAGTTGGCCGCAATGGGCAAGCCGTATATCACCCTGCACGGGGAAGACATTATCCACCCATTGAAAGAGGTGGATGCGGCGGCCATGGCCTGGGCGCAGACCCCTGAGCAGGTGGTGGAGACCTTGAGGTATGTGATTCAAGGCTAGTTGCTCTCATCTACCACTTTTTTGTACATCTTTAATGCCGGGATTGGTCTTGCTGATTCCGGCATTTTTCACTCTAAATCCTGCCTTTTTTACCTTCAAAATAACCCCACTCTTTGTGGTGCAAAATGCCGCACCAATCTAGTGCTGTGCACCAAGAGCACTCAGCGGGGTATTTCCATAAGCGGAATAACCCTTTGCGAGAGGGGGTTATTTACTAAAAAATACCTTTTTAAAACAATGGGTTATATAAAAATAACGTTGATATTCTTCGACTGGCACCGTCTTTGCTATCGCCCTTACTACTGGGAAAAACTTTGGGCGTAATTTTAGAGGCAAGCTTCTCAGCAATGAGAGCAGCAGAGACGAAAATGGTTCAACAAACTTCACTTCAATCTAATGACATCGTATCCATCGATGCACGCAATGCGGGCAAGATGGGCGCTGTGTGGCTTGTGGGCGCAGGTCCTGGCGATGCTGATTTGTTAACGGTGAAAGCGGTTAAAGCAATTCAGCAAGCGGATGTTATTTTCTTTGATTTTCTGATTAGCGAAGAGATTCTGGCTCTCTTGCCTTCAGAAACTGAAAAAGTCTGTGTGGGTAAACGCAAGGGTTACCACTCACTGTCGCAAGACGAAATCAACGAACTTTTATTCAAATATGCCAAGCAAGGTAAAGATATTTGTCGCTTAAAAGGCGGCGATGCTTTTGTGTTTGGTCGCGGTGGCGAAGAAATGCAATTTCTGATGCAGCGCGGTGTGCAAGTGGAGCTGGTGCCAGGGATTACTTCCGGTATGGGCGCTACTAGCTACGCAGGTATTCCTGTGACTCACCGTGGCGTTTCTCAGGGTTGTACTTTTATTACGGCTCACGCGGAAAAAGAATTAAATGTTGATTGGCAAGCGCTGGCGCAGCTGAAACACACATTGGTTTTCTATATGGGGCTGAGTAAAGCAAGTCTGATTAGTGGCTCACTGATGGTTAACGGTTTAAGTAAGCGCACACCTGTTGCACTTATTGAGAACGGTTGCCGACAAAATCAGCGTGTTATTACAGGTCAGCTAGACGAGTTAGCTCTGTTAAGCAAACGTCACCAGGTGAAATCACCTGCACTGATTGTGGTTGGTGAAACCGTCAATCTCTCCTCACAACTCAGCTGGTTTAATGCCCAGCTTGAGCCGCAAAAAATCTCTGCATAATCGGTAGGAAATAGTTATGAAAAAGCAACAGATAGTCGTTGTCGGTAACGGAATGGTTGGACACAAGTTCATCCAAGATATGATCGAGCAAGACGAAAACCAAGAATTTGAAATTACCACTATTTCTGAAGAGCCGCGTTTGGCTTATGACCGTGTGCATTTGAGTAGTTACTTTGATGGCGCAAAAGCAGAAGACTTGGCGCTGGTAACGCGCGAAGAATATAAAGAGCAAGGCGTTCATTTTCGTATGAACGACAAAGTTGAATTTGTCGATACCGAAGCAAAAGTCGTTAAAACTGAATTGGGCCATGAAATGGCTTACGACAAGTTGGTAATGGCCACCGGTTCTTACCCGTTTGTTCCACCCATTCCTGGTAACGATCAACCACACTGCCTGTGCTACCGCACCATTGATGATCTGGGTGAAATTTCCAATTCTGTAAAAAGCAGTAAGGTTGGAGTTGTTATTGGTGGTGGCCTGCTGGGATTAGAAGCGGCTAACGCACTACGTGCAGCGGGTCTTGAAACTCACGTTGTTGAATTTGCGCCACGTTTGATGGCGGTTCAGTTAGACGAAGGTGGCGGTCAATTACTGCGTCGTAAAATTGAAGAATTGGGTGTGAAGGTTCACACAGAAAAAGCCACCACCGAAATTGTGGATGGTGAAGAATCTCGCTACCGCATGAATTTTGCGGACGATACCTTCCTTGAAACTGACATGATTGTTTTTTCTGCCGGTATTCGCCCTCGCGATGATTTAGCAAAAGCCTCTGGCATGAACATTGGCCCTCGCGGCGGTATCGAGGTGGATAACTACTGCCGTACTTCAGCAAACGATGTTTACGCTGTAGGTGAGTGTGCGTTGTGGGGCGGCAAGATTTACGGTTTGGTTGCGCCGGGCTACAACATGGCAAAAGTGGTTGCCAGCCACATTAGCGGAAGCACAGAAGAAAAATTCCTTGGTGCAGACATGAGCACCAAGTTGAAATTGTTGGGCGTTGATGTTGCCAGTATTGGTGATGCCCACGGCAATACGCCAGGTGCATTAACTTATGTTTACCGCGATGACGTTGAGCAGGTTTATAAGCGCTTAGTGGTTTCTGAAGACGGCACCAAGCTGTTAGGTGCGGTATTGGTTGGTGATGCAGAAAGCTACAGTGATTTGCTGCAGTACATGCTGAATGCTATTGATTTGCCAGAAAATCCAGAAGCTCTAATCGTACCTTCTGTTGATGGTGCCGCTGCTGCCGGCTTGGGTGTTGAAGCTCTGCCGGATACGGCGGTTGTATGTTCTTGTTACGACGTAACCAAAGGCCAATTGCGTGAGGCGGTTGCTGGTGGTTGCATGGATATGGCGAGTATCAAAGCCGAAACACAAGCCTCGACGGGTTGTGGTGGCTGTGCGGCCTTAACTCAACAGGTGTTGTCTTCAGAGATGGCAAACCTGGGTTACGAAGTGAAAACCGATATCTGCGAACACTTCCCATACTCTCGTCGTGAACTCAACGACATTATTCGTACCAAGGCCATCAAGACTTTTGATGAGCTTTTGGAGTCACACGGAAGCGGTCATGGCTGTGAAATTTGTAAGCCTGCAATAGGTTCTATTTTGGCGTCTTACTGGAATGACTACATTCTGAAAGACGAGCACATGGGTCTGCAGGATACTAACGATATCTATCTAGGTAACATGCAGAAAGACGGAACCTATTCTGTTGTACCGCGTGTTGCAGGTGGTGAAATCACCCCAGATAAATTGATTGTTCTGGGTGAAGTAGCAAAAGAATTTAACCTTTACACCAAGGTTACCGGTGGTCAGCGTATTGACCTGTTCGGTGCGCAACTGCACGAGCTGCCACCTATTTGGAAAAAATTGATCGATGCCGGTTTCGAAACTGGCCATGCCTACGGTAAATCTGTTCGTACGGTTAAGTCTTGTGTGGGTAGTACTTGGTGTCGTTACGGTGTTGACGACAGTGTGGGCTTCTCTATCGACATTGAAAATCGCTACAAAGGTTTGCGTTCACCACATAAATTGAAGTTTGCAGTTTCTGGTTGTACCCGTGAGTGTGCGGAAGCCCAATGTAAAGACGTAGGTATTATCGCTACTGAAAACGGTTGGAACTTGTACGTATGTGGTAACGGCGGTATGCGCCCACGTCACGCGGACTTGTTCGCGTCTGACTTGGATAAAGAAACCTTAATCAAATACGTAGATCGCTTCTTGATGTTCTATATTCGCACCGCTGATCGCTTACAGCGTACGTCTGTGTGGTTGGAAAACTTAGAAGGCGGTTTGGATTACCTACGCGACGTAGTGATCAATGACAAGTTAAATCTTGCCGAAGAATTAGAGAAAGAAATGGAAGCCAATATTGGCAACTACCAGTGTGAGTGGAAAACCACTATCGAAGATCCAGAGAAGCTCAAGCGCTTCAGTCACTTTATCAACTCTGATGCAGAAGATGACAGCTTGGAATATGTGGTTGAGCGTGAGCAGCGTCGTCCGGCAACGGAAGAAGAACGCAAACAAAATCGCATCAATGTTGTAGAACTGGTAGCTAGCTAATTTAAGGGTGGACGGAAAAATGTGGAAAACAATTTGTAAAAAAGAAGATTTAACGCCGAATACGGGTCTTTGTGCACTGTTAAACGGTGAGCAGGTTGCAGTCTTTTACTCTGGTAAAGAAGATTCACTGTATGCGGTTTCAAATTTTGATCCTTTCGGTAAAGCCAATGTGCTTTCCCGTGGGCTCATGGGTTCAGCGGGTGAAGAACTTTTTGTAGCGTCACCACTGTATAAGCAGAAATTTAATTTAAAAACCGGTAAGTGCTTGGACGATGATAGCGTTCAGCTAAAAACTTATGCCGTTCGTTTAGAAAATGGTGAAGTGCAATTACAGGCAGCTTGATAAAAGCGTGTGCATAGAGAATTTAACCTTTTAATCATTAACTTTAGGGAAGCTCTGGGACTTAACTATGAACGGATCAGATAAACTCAACATTTTCTCCTTTACGGGGAAAATGAAAATACTTCACTTAAGCTGGATGGCTTTCTTTATTACCTTCTTCGTGTGGTTCAACTTTGCGCCACTGTTGCAATCGGTAAAAGAAAGTCTGGGCTTAACCACAGCAGAAATTAAAACCCTGCTAATCTTGAACGTGGCCTTTACTATTCCAGCCCGTGTACTGATTGGTATGCTCACGGATAAATACGGCCCACGTATTGTTTACTCAGCGCTATTGGCTGTGTGTTCAATTCCCTGTTTCATGTTTGCCTTGGCAGATACCTTTGAGCAAGCGGCTATCGCTCGTTTTGCTTTAGGTTTCATCGGTGCTGGCTTCGTAATCGGTATTCGTATGGTATCTGAGTGGTTCCCACACAATGAATTGGGTACTGCAGAAGGTATTTATGGCGGCTGGGGTAACTTCGGTTCTGCAGCAGCGGCTTTCACCTTGCCGACTATCGCCGTAATGTTTGGTGGTGATGATGGCTGGCGTTATGCCATGGGTATCACAGGTATCATGAGCCTGTTGTTCTCATTTGTTTACTACAAAAATGTAACCGATACGCCAAAAGGTTCTACTTACTTCCGTCCGAAAAACTTGGGCGCAATGGAAGTAACCTCTAAAGGCGACTTCTTCCTGCTGTTGATTATGAAAACACCTATGTACGGTGCTCTTGCCTTGTTGGCTTGGAAACTGTCTCCTGCTGGTGTATCGCTATTAACAGAAGGTGCAGCAATTGGTGTGTACACTGGCTTGGCTCTGTTATACGTGTATGACGCTTACCAAGTGTGGAAAGTAAACGGTCATATCTTCAAAGAGCCAGTACCTGAAGTTCACCAGTACAAATTCAAGCAGGTTGCTGTGTTGAATGTACTGTACTTTGCGACTTTCGGTTCTGAGCTGGCTGTGGTTTCTATGTTGCCATTGTTCTTCGCCGATACCTTTGAGTTGACGCCTGTTGTTGCGGGTATGGTTGCTTCGGCGTACGCCTTTATGAACTTGATGTCTCGCCCTGGTGGTGGTTGGTTGTCTGACAAGTTTGGTCGTAAGAGCACCTTGTTGGTATTAACCGCTGGTTTGGCTGTGGGTTACTTCATGATGGGTCAGGTAGATAGCTCTTGGCCTGTATGGTTGGCTGTTGTTGCAGCGATGGCGTGTTCTTTCTTCGTACAGTCTGGTGAAGGTGCAGTATTTGCTGCGGTGCCTCTGATTAAACGTCGCTTAACTGGCCAGATTGCCGGTATGACAGGTGCTTACGGTAACGTGGGTGCGGTTGTTTATCTAACGGTTCTATCGCTGGTTGATTACAGCACCTTCTTCTACGTGATTGCAGGTACGGCTATTGTTGGCTTTGTTACCTTGCTGTTCATGGAAGAGCCAAGCGGTCAGATCGCTGAAGTGAACGAAGATGGTTCAGTCACCATGATTGATGTTGCTACTGCCAGATAAGGGAGTAGCTGGCGCCTGCAAAACCGTGAGAGCGTAGCGGCTTTGCAGGCAAATTTTTCAAAGATAGTTTTATTTGCAAACAACTTTCTTTTAATTTGCTAGGATTAATCCAATTAACGCGAACATAAGCAGCATCCCTGTGCAGCGAAACCAGACAGAGCAGAAAACCTCAGAAAAGGTCATGGCTAATGCAGCCGCGCCAAAGTTGGCGGTCTCTTTTGGCGGTTTTTCTACGGCTGGTAAGAAAGCACAAAACCAAGATGCCTTTGCTGCAAAGATGCCGGTTAACGACCAGGCTCTGAGCTACAAGGGAGCGGTTGCTTGTATCGCAGACGGTGTGAGTTGTAGCGAGAACGCACAGCAAGCCAGTCAAACCAGCGTTGTTCAGTTTGTTGAAGATTATTACAGCACGCCGGATAGCTGGAAAGTTAAGAAATCTGTAGGGCGCGTTATCAATGCCCTCAATGCCTGGTTATTTCACCACGGCCAAAATGCCACCACTCACAACGGTTTAGTGACAACTTTTAGTGGCGTTGTTTTCAAATCCCAAACTGCATACATTATCCATGCCGGTGATAGCCGCGTGTATCGTTATCGCGATGGTGAGTTGATTCAGTTAACCCGTGATCACAGTAGTGCACAATTTGCAGGAAACCCTGTACTCACTCGTGCCCTTGGCATGGACAGTCGCCTAGATGTGGATTATCAGCAGAAGAAGCTGAGAAAAGGCGACATTTATTTGTTCTCAACAGATGGTGTGCACGAGTGGCTCAATAATAAAGAGCTTGTTGATTTAATTAACGCTTGCGACAACTTAGAAGCTGTTGCAAAGAATATTGTCGATGCCGCATTAAATAGAGACAGCGATGACAACGTCAGTTGTCTGCTGGCTCGTATCGACACCCTTCCACAGTCTGATATGGAAGAAGTGCATCGTGAGTTGGATCAGTTAGTGATTCCACCGGTGTTAGATGTAGGTAACAAGATTGATCGCTATAAAGTATTGCGAGTGATTCACAGTGGTGCTCGTAGTCATCTCTATTTGGTTGAGGATCAATTTTCCAAGCGTGAATATGTTTTAAAAGCGCCTTCAGAAAATTTTTCTGAGGACCGTCAGTTTTTAGAAAGCTTTGCTCGTGAGCACTGGGTTGGTCAGCGATTAGATCATCCGCAAATTATGAAGGTGTACGAGCGACAGCACAGTTCCAACTTTTTATACCATCTGTGTCAGCCCATTGAGGGGAAGACGTTACGCCAATGGATGCATGATAATCCAGCCCCTAGCGTTGATCAGGTACGGATTATTATTGATTCAGTGATCCGTGCTATGCGCGTCTTTCAGCGAAAAGGCATGGTGCATAGAGATTTGAAGCCTGAAAATATTATGCTCACAGAGCAAAATATCGCGATCATTATTGATTTTGGTACGGTGCAGGTGGATAGCTTGGATGAGCTAGGTGCACACGATACTGAAGAGGTTCCGGTGGGTTCGGTGAACTATATCGCGCCGGAATACTTACAACACAATAGAGCCTCAGCGCTTTCCGATTTATTTTCTTTGGCAGTCATCACCTATGAAATGCTCACAGGTCGACTGCCCTATAAACCGCTTAATTACGATGTGCAAAACCCGTCGCGTTATACGCAATGGGATTATCGTTCTGCTTGCGATTGCCGTGAAGACATTCCCCGCTGGCTGGATTTAGCCCTTAAAAAAGGCTGTAGCCCGACAGTAGAAGGGAGGCATCACGCGCTGTCTGAATTTTATTTGGATATCAGCAAGCCAAACGAAAAACTTATGACTTCTCATCACAATGAACCCTTGATGCAGAAGAATCCGATTCTATTCTGGAAAACACTATCTTTTATTTTGCTAGTGATTTGTTTAATAGAGGCGGGTTTTTTAGCGCTCAACTAGTGTGAGAACCATGAGTAAACAATATAGGGAAAGTTAATAAAAAAACTATTAATCCTTACGGAAGAGTCAGTTCCTTCAATGTGCAGAAACTTTAATAACCCAGAAGGAAAAACGTAATGAAAAAATCGCAACTTGCCATCGCAATCACAGCGGCTATGTCGCTATCGGGTATCTCAACCGCTCAGGCTGAAGATGCCACAACACTGAAAGACGCCTTAAGTGGCAGTAGTGTAAAGTACAACTTCCGCTACCGTTATGAAATGGTAGATCAGGACGGTGTTTCTGAAGACGCAGGCGCTTCTACGTTGAAGTCTCGTTTAACGGTAACCAGCAAGTCTTACAATGGATTTACCACCCAAGTAGAGCTGGACAATGTATCGGTTGTGGGTGATGAAAATCATAACGACACAACTAATGGTATGGGTGATCACGCTGTTGTAGCAGATCCTGAAAGCTCTGAAATTAATCAGGCTTGGATCTCTTACAAAACTGGTGACACTGAAGTTAAAGCTGGTCGTCAGCGTATTGTGCTAGATAACCAGCGTTTCGTCGGTGGTGTTGCTTGGCGTCAAAACGAGCAAACTTACGATGCGGCTACCGTTATCAATAAGTCGCTACCAGATACTACCGTTACCTATTCTTACATTCACAATGTAAATAATATTTTTGGTAAGAACGTAGATACGGATACTAGCCTGTTCAACGTGAAGTACACCGGTATCAAAGGTGCCGCTCTATCGGGTTATCACTATGCCATTGAGCATGAAATGGATACCACAGGTTTACGTCTAGCCGGTAAAGCAGGCTCTTTCTTGTATGAAGCAGAATATGCAACGCAAGAAACTCATGACGGCGGTACTTACGAGCAGGACTACACTCACCTGGTGGTAGGCGCGAAGTTCAGCGGTATTACCGTAAAAGTGGGCCAAGAAGTTTTAGGTTCTGACGACGGCATGAAGGGCTTCAGCACCGTGTTGGCAACCAAGCACAAGTTTAATGGTTGGGCTGATAAGTTCTTGGGCACTCCAAATGACGGTTTGGAAGATACCTACTTCTCAATCGGTGGCAAGCTTGCAGGTATTAAATTGATGGCGGTTTATCACGAGTTTGAAGGTGATGAGACTGGCTTTGACTACGGTGATGAGCTTGACCTTGTTGCTGTTAAAAAGCTTAAGAATGGTCTGAAGTTAGTGTTGAAAGGCGCTTTCTATGATCAAGGTGACAGTACCAAAGGCGATACCGACAAAGTATGGCTAATGGCTCAATACGCTTTCTAAGTCACGGAGTCATTCCCGCGCAGGCGGGAATCTATTTTCCCTTTGGGGATTTAAAAACCGGCATTCTGGGGCCGGTTTTTTTATGCCTGCGTGATTTGGTATTAATGAGGCCTATCTGAATAATTTGGTTTTGTATTGATGGCGGTAAGCAGCGCGTCATACAAGGCATCACTGCGCCTATTGGAATCTAATGCCGCTTCGGCCATATCGTTACTGATCGGCACTGTCCATTGGCAGTTAGCACAACTAATAAAGTACTTATCGAAAAGTCGAAAAGCTTTGATGAAAAATAGCGACGCCCACTCCGTGCCTTTCAATATATACCACTGGGTTTCTTCTTGGCAGTGAGGGCACTTTGTAGTGAGTACTTTTTCTAAAGGCTCGTATTCTGTTTGCCAGCCGAAGACGATCATAGTGTTATCCTAAATTATTAATCGCGGTGGTTAAGTTGTCACGGGCTTGCGCTTCGAGGGATTGTTTAAAGATATCTGTGTGGTAGATGCTCGGTTGGTCTAGAAAACCCTGTAATACTTTGCGGCGTCCGCGCTTATAAAGAAAGGAGGGAGCGTAAGCGTATTCTTTTCTTATCCACTTTTCATATTCTAAATATAAACTGGAGTCAGAACCTAATATAGAAAGGTCGATATCTAGCAGATACTTCTCATCCGTGGTTGTAGGTTGAGAGGGGTGTTTTGTGAGAAGAATAAGATCGTAGACAGTTTTTATTGTGTGAGGGCTGGTATTCAGATTCAGTAAAACTTTCTGTGAATAGTCAGCGCTTTTTTCCTCATTGTCACTTCTCTTTGGTTCGTATATAACATCGTGAAACCAAATCGCTAGCTCACAACTCATTGGGTCGTTGAGGTTGTCTTTTACTTTATCGAACCAATTTAGACAGGCTTCAATATGGGAGAGCGTGTGATAATGTCGATGTGATTCAGAGTAGAATTCTACTAGCTCGCTGAAAGAATTATCAACGACCAAAGGAGAGTTTTCTTCGAAGAAGAGATTTTTCCATCGAATATTAAATATTTTTAAATTTTTCAATTTGAATGAGCTTTTTTAGTTTTAAATCTCGGTGAGCGCCTACGGGATCTGATAGAACAGGAATGTGAATGTTAGGATTAGTTAATGCTGTCAGCTTCCATAGTGCATTATCGATAAAATTAAACGTTAATGATGTATCATCAATGACATTAAGGTTGGAAAAATTTCCAGTGGAATAAATGCTACCAAGACTTATTTCATCAATAATTGAACTGTCTTGATCTATTAAAGAGATATGAAGAAAATCTTCATGTGGGACGTCATCGCATGTGATCGCCAAAATTCTCTTATCTATCGCTATACAAGATTCGATGATTGCCCCTTTTATAAGGCAGTCGATAGAGAGTGATGACACAGCTAATCGTAGTCTAGGAATATTACTGCTTGTTACTTCGGAAAATCTATATTCGGATTTATCAAGTATTTTCATAGTCTTACCACGCCATGCTGACGCCAAAGGCCGCTAGTGCTCCCCCGATAAAGGCTCCCACAGTTACACAGACGGGTGCTCCTGGGCCACAAGCAACCCCTGCCAGTGCTCCTCCTGTTATGCCGCCGCCAATTCCTGCTCCACTAATAGCGACCTCTCGTCCAGCCACATCAAATTTATTCTCTGCTGTTGCTACGGAATAGACAGATATAGCAATAGATAGAAAGATGAGGCTTCTACCTGCAATAGATAACTTTTGCATTGTTGCTGTGACAGAAGGATTAGATTTTCCTGCTGCTTTGACAATCTCAGAATAGACTTGATTCTGCTGATGTAGGCTTAAAGTATCAAAAGATTTTTTGGTGCCAAAGAGTTGTTGCGTTTTACGTACTAACATTTGATTAAGGGTCTTCCCCTCACTTTTTAACTGTTGAGCGAGTGCTCGTCCAACCGGTGTGCTTTTAGAGCGAACAATATCCATAACGGAGTTACGGAGCGAGGAGGCTTGATCGGCGGCTTGAGCCCAAGATATTTTCCCCTGCTGGGCTTGAAGTCTTAGGTCGTTAGAAAAAAGTTTGATTTGTTGAGAATATAGGTGCCTTGCTTTGGCATCCAGTGTCAGGTGCGCGCCAGCATTAATTATTTGGGCTTCTAGTGATTGGGTAATACTCTCAAAGAGTTGTTGGTCAGCTACTGGTGTGTCCATTACAATTCCCTTTTATATTTTCCTGCCTTTAGAATGAGTCACTCTATCACAAGATTGTGTTACCCGGCATTACTATGACTACCTCCTACCATGAACTCCGAAAACAACTCATAGCCGAGTCCACCCGAGCATTTAACGCTCGCGGCAAGGACGTTGTGCGCTGTGACGGCTGTCAGCTGCGTGTGGATGTATGCATCTGTGGTATGGGGCAGACGTTAGCTGAGGGAGTGGGTCTCGGTTGCGATCTAGTATTGCTGATGCACAAAAAGGAATTTTATAAGCCGACGAATAGCGGGCGACTCTTGGTGGATTTGTTCCCCGATAACAGCCATGTGTTTTGCTGGAGTCGGTTGGAGCCGCAGGCTGAATTGCTGGCATTATTAGAAGATCCACAGCGGCAGTGCTGTATCTTGTTTCCTGGTGATGATGACGATCCCCGAGTGTCTTATCAGTGGCCGCAAGCCATTGGCCAAGAGCCTGAAGCAAAGCGGCCAACACTGATTATCTTGGACGGCACCTGGAAGCAGGCGCGTCGTATGTTCAACTTAAGTCCTTACTTGGCGGGTCTGCCTGTTATATCGGTTGAGCACAAACTCACAAGTAGTTACTTCACCCGGCAGGCTGCTCATTGGCATTACTTGTCTACCGCAGAGTCAGTGGGCTTAGCCCTTCAGCAGCTAAATTCTCCTGCTGCCAGTAAGGCTGTACTGGCCTATTTTGCGGAATTTAATCGCCGTTATGCGGCTATTCGGCAGAATACCTTCTTTTCTGAGTAGTTCTAACTCATTGAAATATAAGCACGAAAGCCAGCTTTAGCTTTCTTAAATATAAGCAGGGAAGCGTTTATACTTTATATTTATTAGATAAATCTAATTTAGACCTATACTATACCCCCTAGGGTATAAGGCTTGTCATTCTGAACGATCAAAAAAACGCTCCTGCGTGTTGAAATAGCCTCCATCCTTGGAGGGCAAGTGAAGAATCTCGTTAATGAGTAGGAGATCCTCCGCAGTAAATAACGCTGCTCAGGATGACAGGCAAATTTGTATACGAGGTATGTGATGGCCACAAAAGCTGAAAACAATGAAGCCATGGTAAAGCGCTTGGCGCGTATCGAAGGGCAACTGCGAGGCATCCAAAAGCTAATTCGAGAGGGCAGTGACTGCGAAAAGGTACTGCAGCAGACCACGGCGGCGCGGAAGGCGTTGGATAAAGCGTTTCACGAAATGATGGCCTGCATGATTGAGCAAGATGTACTGCAATCGGTGAACGATGAGCAAGCGAGCCAGCAAATGCAGCAGATTCGCAATTTATTAAGTAAGTATTCGTAAGAATATTGAAGGAATTTTGAAGATAACAGAAATGGTAAGAGTAATGGGACAAGCAATCGTAAAATTTGCCACCGATCGACCGAAATTAATTTTTGGTTTGCTGGTGGCATTTGTGGTGATTTTGGGATCGCAAATTGCGCGCATTCAAGTGGATACAGATCCAGAGAATATGTTGCCTGCTACACAGCCAGAGCGTGTATTGCACAATGAAACAAAAGAAAAGTTTGGCTTGTGGGACAACATTGTTGTAGGTGTGGTGAATCAGTCTCACAGCAATGGCATTTACAACGAACAATCGTTATCAGAATTACATCAACTGGCGCGTGGCATTGAAGCTATCGAGGGCGTGATCACGCCAGATTTAATGTCTCTTGCCCATGTGGACAATATTACCCAAGAAGGGGCTGGCGCCATTCGCTTTAGTTGGATGATGAATGAAGCTCCTCAAACAGCGCAAGCGTCAGCAGACATTCAGCAGGCAGTGGCTCGATTGCCCTTGTTACAAAATACCTTGGTATCTGGTGATGGCAAAGCGGCGGGTATTTATGTCCCTATCGTGGAAAAGCACGAGAGCTATCGAATTGCCAATGAAGTTCGTGAGTTGATTACAGCGTTAGATACTCGTAATGGTTTACAAGAAAACGAATATCACATTACTGGCTTACCTGTGGCTGAAGATACGTTCGGTGTAGAAATGTTTGTGCAAATGGCCATTTCTGCACCATTAGCTGCTCTGGTTATTTACTTGTTGATGTGGTGGTTTTTCCGCAGTGCTTCCATGGTAACGGCTCCGATGTTGATGGCCATGGCGACGGTTATTGCCACCATGGGTTTGCTCATCGGCACCGGTAATACGGTTCATATTATGAGCTCCATGATTCCGATTTTCTTGATGCCCATTGCCGTAGTGGATTCGGTACATGTGTTGTCAGAATTTGTGGATCGTTATCGTCCCGGTGATGACCCCAAAGCGCTCATCCAAAAAATTATGGGCCACTTATTTAAGCCAATGCTATTTACTTCACTGACATCGTCGGTGGGCTTTGCGTCACTGGCCTTTACGCCGATTCCGCCAGTTCAAGTCTTCGGTTTGTTTGTGGCATTTGGCATCTTGTTGGCTTTCTTCCTGACGCTTGTGTTTATTCCTGCGTGGATTGTGAATATGAAGCCTGAGCGTTTGGCCATGTTACGTGCTCATCGTAATCATCATGATGATCATGGTCCGTTGGCCAACATCGTACGTGCCTGCGGAAAAGCCAGCGTGAAGGGATATATTGGTGTAATGGTGGCAGCGATCGCGGTTTCTATTGTGTCGTATCAAGGCATCACCAAAATAGAAATCAATGACAACCCAGTTCGTTGGTTTGAAGAGCAGCACGAAATTCGTGTGGCCGACAAAGTACTGAATGAACACTTTGCCGGTACTTACAATGCGTTCTTGGTGTTAGAAAAAACGCGAGATAATACAGGGTCTGCTGTATTGGCCGAAGCGCTTGGAAAGCTATCTATTTCTGAAGAAATGCGAACGCAATGGTTTGAAATGTTGAATGCAGAGCAAGGCTTACAAGAACTTGTGAATGCGGTTGATGAGGCCTTGTTTACTGCGGAAGACGAGCAAATAGAATCCCTTGAAGATTTTCTTATGAAAGTTGAAGAGGTTCAGACTTCAGGGAAGTATTTCCAGAGCCCAGAAGCATTAACGTATATCGAAAGCTTGCAGGCGGCTCTACAAAGCAGTGGATATGTGGGTAAAAGTAATTCTGTAGCGGACTTGGTAAAAACAGTTTATCGCGAGCTGCGGGGAGGTGATGAAGCTAATTATCACTTGCCGGAATCAGCCTCTGGCGTTGCGCAAACCTTATTGAGTTATCAATCTTCTCATCGCCCTCAAGATTTGTGGCATATGGTTACGCCGGATCTTGGTAGTGCCGTGATCTGGTTGCAGCTAAAAAGCGGCGATAACCAAGATATGAGTAAGGTGATTGAGTTTGTTGATAGTTGGCAGGCACAAAATCCAGCTCCAATTGGAGTGAAAACCCATTGGGCTGGCTTAACCTATATTAATGTGGTGTGGCAGGAGGCTATGGTCAGCGGCATGTTAGACAGTTTAATTTCAGCCTTCTTCGTTGTATTGCTGATTATGATTTTATTATTCCGTTCGGTGGTGTTCGGTTTGCTGGCAATGTTGCCACTGAGTTTAACCATTGGCTTTATCTACGGCATGATTGGCTGGATTGGAAAAGATTACGATATGCCGATTGCGGTGTTGTCTGCATTAACATTGGGCTTATCTGTAGATTTCGCCATTCACTTTTTACAGCGTTTGCGGGAGCTGGTGAAAGAAAAAGGCAGTTGGCACGCAGCGATTGAAGAAATGTATGAAGAGCCAGGCCGGGCTATCAGCCGAAATGCCATTGTGATTGCGGTAGGTTTCACACCACTGCTCGCTGCGCCGCTAGTCCCTTACCAAACCGTGGGTATGTTCTTAGCAACCATTATGGCTGTGAGCTGTGTGGTGACATTAAGTTTGCTGCCAGCAATTATCCATCTGTTTCATCGTTGGATTTTTCGTAACTAACAAGCCTGTCATCCTGAGCGTTAGCGAAGGATCTTCTAGGCGAAAAGAGATTCTTCGGCTTTACGCCTCAGAATGACACATTAAGGAAAGAAATATGAAATTACACATTTTACTCGCTAGCTTTATTTTGGCACTGAGTTCAGTCTCTGCATCAGCATTAGGCTTAGTGGATGTTGAAGATGTAGTAAAGCGGGCAAATGAAGCGGCCTTCTATGCAGGTAAAGACGGTAGAGCGGAAGCCCGTATGATGATTGTGGATCGCCAGGGCCGTAAACAATTACGTCAGTTCACCATGCTCCGTCATAATGTGGAAGTCGGCGGTGAACAGTTTTACTACGTGCAATTTTCTCGCCCTGCAGATGTGCGTAATACTGCCTTCTTGGTGAATAAGCATACCAATGCTGATGATGATCGTTGGTTGTATTTACCGGGTTTAGATTTGGTGAAGCGTATTGCCGCAGGTGATAAGCGCACCAGTTTTGTAGGGGCTCACTTCTTTTACGAAGATGTATCCGGTCGTGGTGTGGATGAAGATACCCATGAATTTGTGGAAATGACCGATAAGCATTATGTGATTCTGAATAAGCCGAAAGATAAAGCGTCAGCAGAGTTCGCTGAATATACGGTATGGATTAACCGGGATCACTTTCTACCAGAAAAAATCGAATACAAAAATGCAAAGGGCGATGTCTATCGTCGTATGGAGGCGTTAAAAGTCGAAATTATTGAAGGCAAGCCTACCGCCACCAAGAGCCGAGTGGATGATTTGGCAAGTGGCGGTTATACCTTGATGGAAATGCGCTTTATCGATTACGACATGGGAATACCAAAAGAGATCTTCAGTGAGCGTTCATTGCGAAATCCCCCCCGTGAGTGGTTAAAGCGGCCCAAGAAGTAATAGTAGGGAATACGATGAGTTTGACTATGGAATCGCTGACACGAAATAAAATACTACTTGCGATAAGTACTTTGACCTTGGCGCTTTATGGTGGGTTAGTGCAAGCGCAAGAAGATGAAGGTTGGAGCGATGACTGGGGCGATACAGAATTTTCTGACGAAGAGAAAAGCTTTGTAATAACCGGCTTTGTCGAAGGCGCCTACGGAGGCTTTGTTGATCACAATACTGCAGTAGGTAGCCGTGAATCCCTCAACGAAGGCCGTCTGCGGTTAGAAACTGAAAAGGAATTTGGGAGCGTTGTTGCCAAGCTAAAAGCAGATGGTTATCACGATGGTGTAGAGGGCAAGACATCCGCTCGTATTCGTGAGGCTGTAGTGAGCTTTAGTCCACGCAGCGATATGGATGTCAAACTCGGTCGACAAATATTGACTTGGGGTACAGGTGATTTGGTTTTTTTAAACGATCTGTTTCCAAAAGACTGGCAATCATTTTTCAGTGGTCGTGATCAGGAATACCTAAAAGCACCCAGCGATGCGCTCAAGTGGAGCTGGTTTAATTCAGTGGTAAATATAGATGTGGTGTGGTCGCCACGTTTTGATAGTGACAGCTACTTAACCGGCGAACGTTTTAGCTATTTCTCTCCACTGTCAGCCTCTGTTACTGGCGATGAAGAGAATGGTGTGGTTAACGCGGAAAAGCCCAGTGACGATGAATGGGCTGTACGCCTTTATCAAAATACAGGCAGTGTCGAGTGGGCATTTTACGGTTATCAGGGCTATGGCAAACAACCGAAAGCAGTAAATACAGTTACTTTCGAGCCGCGTTTTTATGAGTTACAGGTAATGGGAGCCAGTGTTCGCTCGCCTTTATTTGGTGGTATCGCCAATATGGAAACTGCATGGCATTTATCCAAAGAAGACCGCGATGGATCTGATCCTTTTATTTCCAATGACCAATGGCGCTTTCTTATTGGCTATGAGCATGAATTGCTACCAAGACTAACTCCTAAGCTTACATTGTCCATGCAGTATTACCTGGAGAAAACACAGGATTACAACACGCAGCAAAGAAACGCATTTTTTCCGAAATTTGAAACTCCAGAGAATAGAGACTTAGTAACGGTGCGATTAACTAAGCAGATGTTGCAGGATAATCTCACCTTATCCTTATTTATGTATTACTCACCTGCAGAGCAGGACAGCTATGTGATGCCAAGTGTGAATTATCGCTATAGCGATCAATTAAGTTTTTCCTTCGGTGGAAATTTTTATGAAGGAGAAGACTCTCATTCGTTCTTTGGTCAGCTTGAAAATAACAGCAATCTTTATGGACGAGTGCGATACAGTTTTTAGAAGCTTAAAAAAATACCGTCATCCTGAACGTAGTGAAGGATCTCTCTGAGGGCGTTACTAACCTAAAAAAGATTCTTCGCTTGCCCTCCATGGATGGAGGGTACTTCAAAAACGCAGGAGCAGTTCTTTGATCACCTAAGAATGACAACGATAGACAAAAGAGGTAAATACCATGACCATCAACGCGGGCTTACGTTTAATTGCAGGCACCTTTGTTTTATTAAGTGTGGCGCTGGGCTACTACCACCACCCAGGCTTCTTTCTGTTCACAGGCTTCGTTGCCTTAAACCTTATCCAATCCGCTTTCAGTGGCTGGTGTCCAATGGTTTGGCTGCTAGGCAAGCTGGGCTTTAAGCGTGAAGTGGCTGTGGATTGAGTTCTTAATATTTTTCGTAGGCCATAATTTCTGATTCTTTAGTGTAGATCTTGTGGGGAGTACTCTGAAGAAATTTAAGGCATTCGGTGATTTCACTGAGGAGCGCGCAAACCGCTGGTAGTATTAGGGCGGGCTTTTGAAGATGAAAAGCGCTTGAGAAAGATCGCCAGTTATACGATCTCTATGGCTGTAGGATAAGAGGCTTAGGCTTAGAACTTTTAAGTGAGGGCTTTCGGAGATAAGGCGGCAGGCGAGCCGCCTTTTTTTGCTTTTGATTATTTCTTTTTCGCCATTTTCTGTTTGATTTTCACAAAGCGTTCGTAGTCTCTATCGAACTCAGCGGCAATGGCCTTGCGTTCATTTTCGCGGATTTCAATTTTATTTTTTTGGTCTTCCCGTAGCTTCTTTAAATCATCAATCAGAGTAATGATGTGTTCTGGTACGTCTCTACCTTTGCGTTCAATATTAGCGGCGCGAGCTTGCTGGGTTTTGATCTGCTCAGAGGTAGAGGATAAATTACCCGTAAGTACGGTGAGAGTGCCCTCTAATAACTCCATGCGGCGTTCTTTAGCATCGATAATTTCCTGTGGGCGGCTGTATTTTCTCAGTAGGGCAGTATCCCACTTCTGTAAGCGCTCTGTTTCTAGTCTTCGGCGATTGCGTTCTTCAACTTCATCTTCCGTGGGTGCTCGCTCAATATTCTCTAAATGGCCGTGGGTTTTGGCATTGTAGATGTCGTAGCCAAGTTTGATGGCTTCCGGCGGAAGGGTACGGGTAATCACCTGATTGCCTTTGCTATCTGTGTATTTGTAATACACGGGGCCACTGTAGTCTTTGGCGAAAGCAGCGGGTGTGCTTAAAAGAGCAAGTAAGGCGACTGTTGCACGAAAGCTCATAAGGAGGTTCCTAAAAAGGTGATTCTCGGTTGATTATATGCCGTATTGCCCGCGATAGGCGCGAACCTGTTCTACGGTATCGGTCATACTGGATTGTTTCTCCAGGAAAGTAATGACATCGTCCACATTTACAATGCTGGCGACGGGAATGCCGTATTCGGCTTCCACTTCTTGAATGGCGGATAACTCGCCTTTACCTTTTTCCTGACGGTTAAGACCAATAACTACCCCTGCAGGTTCCCCCCCATTTGCGCGAATAATATCGATGACTTCACGGACGGCGGTACCGGCGGTAATCACATCGTCGATGATCAGAGCTTTTTTACCCTCAAGGCTGGCGCCTACGAGGGTGCCACCTTCGCCGTGAGCTTTTGCTTCTTTGCGGTTAAAACCGTAAGGGATATCTTGCTGGTGTTGGTCTGCTAGGGCGACAGCGGTGGTTGCCGCTAGGGGAATACCTTTGTAAGCCGGACCAAACAGTACATCGTATTCAATACCACTATTGACGATGGCATCGGCATAGCAGCGGCCCAGTGTGGCCAAAGCACCGCCAGTGCGAAAACGACCTGCATTGAAGAAATACGGGCTGGTGCGGCCAGATTTAAGGGTGAATTCGCCAAAGCACAGTACGTCGTTGTCGATGGCGAGTTGGATAAAGGATTCCTGGTAGGACTGCATGGTATTACCTTAAAAATGAACTACCCTAAAAGATAGCAAGCAAGATACGTGAATTTCAGGATCGCTATCATACCAGCCCCCAAAGGTGGGCTCCAATTCAGGCGGCCTTGAAAGTGTAATGTAGAATAAAACCAATAAGCCTAAGGGGCAGTTATGCGCGTAATCAGTTTCAGCTGCGATGGCATTGTGCGTGCTCTGCAGCAGGGGCTTTTCGAGTGGCTCAAAGAGCAGGATGTAGATGTGATTTGTCTACAGGACTTGCGCGCTTTGGAATACCAGCTAGATCCCCCTGAATTCCATATTCCTGGCTACGATGCCTACTTCTTTGATTCCGGTGACCCGGACAGCAACGGTGTGGCGATTTATACCCGTGTTCAACCGAAAGCCATTATCCGTGGCTTTGGGTTTCCCTGCGGGCTCGATATGTATGGCCGCTATATTCAGGCGGACTTTGAGCATGTGAGCATCGGCTCGTTAATGGTGCCGGCCCAAACTGACAAAGATATAACCCTTGAAGATAAGCAGGTATTTCTCGATCAGCTTCAGGGGCACTTGAATAAGATTACCCGCAAGCGACGAGATTTTATTTTCTGTGGCAACTTCAATATTGCCCATAAAAGTGCGGATGTGGCCAATGCCCAAAGTCACGAGGGTGAGCCCGGTTTTTTACCGGCGGAGCGAGATTGGTTCCAGCAGGTAACGGGCGGGCTTGGCTATATGGATGCCTTCCGCTGTGTGAGTCGTGATAGTGACGAGTACACCTGGTGGCCAGACACTTCCGGAGACGGTAAGCACGGTGACGGTTGGCGGGTGGATTATCAGTTGGTGTCTGAGCACCTGGGGCGGCGCATTGAATATGGGGCAATCTACACCGGGCGCCGCTTTGGCAGCCATGCCCCGGTGATTATTGATTACGATTTGGAGCTGTAAGTCTAATTTGTCATTCTGAGGCGATCAAAGAACTGCTCCTGCGTTTTTGAAGTACCCTCCATCCATGGAGGGCAATCGAAGAATCTCTTTGGGGCAGTGTAAGGTCTCTAAGAGGTCTCTCACTGCGTCGGGATGAGAGAGCTAGGACGTTAGATGCGTTGCGCGTCCAGCCTTCAACCTCAAACGTCTAACATTTTATTGCGCCAACGCCATCTTCTGAATATTTACCAACTGCTTGATGCCGTTTTTCGCCAGCCCTAGCATCGCGTTGAGCTCGTCTTCTGAGTAAGGTTCGCCTTCGGCGGTACCCTGTACTTCAATAAAGCCGCCGTTTTCGGTCATTACCACATTCATGTCGGTTTCAGCAGACGAGTCCTCCGGGTAGTCCAGGTCGATTACTGCTTCGCCTTTGTAGATGCCTACTGAAACGGAAGCAATCATTTGCTTCAGCGGATTTTTCTTTACGCGCTTTTTTTCCACCAAGAATTTGCAGGCGTCGGCCAGTGCCACGCAGGCGCCGGTAATTGATGCGGTGCGGGTGCCGCCGTCGGCTTGGATCACATCACAATCGATGGTGATGGTGTTGTCGCCGAGGGCATTCAAATCTAAGCCGGCGCGTAGGGAGCGGCCAATGAGGCGTTGGATTTCAACCGTGCGCCCACCTTGCTTGCCTCGGGCAGCTTCACGACCCATGCGTGAACCCGTAGAGCGGGGCAGCATACCGTATTCAGCGGTTACCCAGCCCTGGCCTTGGCCACGTAAAAAACGGGGGACTCCGTCTTCAACGCTGGCAGTGCAAATCACCTTGGTATTGCCGTATTCAACCAGCACAGAGCCTTCTGCATGGCAGGTGAAATTGCGGGTGATTTTAACCGTGCGAAGTTGGTCGGGGCGGCGGCCGCTGGGACGTTCCATAACTGAAAACCTATGTGGTGAAATGAAGATCAATGATGAGAAATAAAGCGCGCGCAGTATACAGGAAAACCGTTAGACTAGTGCCCAGTTTAGTACCCCCGTTTGGGGGCAGATAAGAGCGATAAGAAGAGGACAAAACTATGCCGTGCAGTATGACAGGGTTCGCCCGCGCCGAAGCAAAATATGACTGGGGTTCACTGTTATGGGAAGTGCGGTCGGTGAATCACCGGTATTTAGAAACTCAGTTCCGTTTACCAGAAAATGCACGGGCTTTGGAAACCGAGCTGCGAGAGCTGGCGCGGCAGCAGCTATCTCGAGGGAAGCTTGATTGTATGTTGACCCTAAACACCAGCGAGCAGCAAAGCTTACAGGTGAACCTGGATTTGGCGCGGCAAACAGTAAATGCTGCTGAGCAGATCGACGATCTGTTGCCGGAATCTACGCCTATTAGCCCTTTAGAAATCCTCCGCTGGCCCGGTGTATTGCAGGAGTCCTCTATTGATCCCGATATTTTCCAAACCGCGTGTACTGACCTTTTTGCTCAGGCTTTGGAGAATATGATTGAGAGTCGAGCCCAAGAAGGGGGTAAGTTGGGGGAAATTATTCATCAGCGCCTCGATGGCATGGAGCAGCAAACGTCAGTGGTGCGGGATGTGTTGCCCGAGATACTTCAGGCTCAGAAAGACAAGTTAAAGGCTCGTTTGGAAGACTTAAAGAGTGAGTTAGATCCAGACCGCTTGGAGCAAGAAATGGTGATCCTGGCGCAGAAAGCAGATGTGGATGAAGAGCTAGATCGCCTTAGTACCCATATCGATGAGGTGCGTCGCACTCTTAATCGCAAAGAACCCATCGGCCGACGTTTAGATTTTCTGATGCAAGAGCTTAACCGTGAGGCCAACACCCTATCTTCTAAGTCTATTAGCACCACCACCACCCAGGCGGCGGTGGAAATGAAGGTATTGATCGAGCAGATGCGCGAGCAAGTTCAGAATATAGAATAGGGTTCACAAGGGGTTCACGAAGTTACAAAATATATAAATATCAATAACTTAAATAGATAGAAAACTTCACACCCTTTCATCAAGCTCCTCTAGATTACACCTTAGCGGTGACAGGAATGGTGGCACATATAACAGTGATATGCCATATTTAGCCCATCTGTCACCACTTAGACAATCCAATGAACGACGCTCAAATAAAAGCAAAGCTAAAATCAGGAACCCCCGGTAAATATACCGCTGACCGCGGCTTATACTTCAGAGTTACGACCGAAGGTAGCGGCTTTTGGGTTCTTCGCTACACCATCCATGGCAAGCGGCGGGAATTCACCCTTGGCAGGTATGGCAAAACCCCCGAAGGTATCCCCTTAGCTGAAGCAAAACTGTTGGCAGCTCAAACCAGGGCGGAAGTTAAAAAAGGCATTGACCCAATTGCTGAAAAGAAGCGGTCACAACTTGTTAAAATAAAAACTGTGAACGACGTGGCTACTGACTGGCTTACGGAATGCCAAAAGCGCCTTGAAAACCCACAAATTCCCGAGCGGGTATACCGAAAAGATATTTCGCCAACAATTGGTGAGCTTGCAATAGACAGAGCTAATGCTCGAGATATTCTTAGTGTCATTAGAGCAATCAATCAGAGTGGGCGACCAACTATTGCAAATGACGCCCTAAGCTATTGTAAGCAGATTTTTAACCACGCGATTAAGCTAGGGTTGATCGTCAACAACCCAGCCCTCCCATTTACCGCCAGAGATGCTGGAGGCACGGAGAAATCTCGGGAACGAATTTTATCCCTAGAGGAAATCGATACTGTCTTTTCCGTATTTCGAGACAACTCGACAGTAATGACTCGAGAGAATTACTTAACCGTAGCCATTCTACTGATACTTGGCGTGAGAAAAGGAGAATTGATAGCGGCCAAATGGTGTGAATTCGATTTAAAAGAGCAAATCTGGACGCTAAGCCCTGACAGAACTAAGACGAGCGCAGGCATATCCATACCACTACCCGACGAAGTGATGGCCTGGCTTAAAGAGCTTGAAGTTCGAGCCAATGGCTCAGAATATGTTTTTCCTGCTAGGCGTGCGAGCAAGCGAAGAGCTTATATCAGCGATGACACTCTCAATCATGCTCTAGCAAAGTTATTTGGTAAAAAAGTTGATAGTAAAAAACAACCTCTTCCAAACCTACTTGGTCATGCGGGTATCGACCACTTCGTCGTTCATGACTTACGCCGCACTTGCCGCAGTTTACTGGCACAAAACGGAGTTCCTACCCACATCGCTGAGCGATGCCTCAATCACAAACTTCGCGGGGTAGAGGGGATCTACGATAGATACGATTATCTGAATGAAAGACGAGAGGCGCTCTCTACAGTGGCGGAACAAATAGCCCCAATAGTAAATAAAGGGCTGACTGATTCGCCATTTTCATACTAAGCCGAGCTCTTTTGCCAAATCACTGACTCTCTGCCTACTAACACCTAACTCCACAGCTATGTGTGACCAAACGACCCGCACACCGGCTTCTCGCCTACTCAATACCAAGCGAGCTAAACTCTCCCTGATCTCGAAGTTTTTTGCCACTTCACCCCGCCTAGGACCACGAGGTCTAGGGAAGGACTCTATTACTTCAACCGCCTGGTAACGACGGCAAATCTTTAGCATTACTCTCCAGCCAACAATATCGCCATCAAAGCAGGAACCCTCTGGGCCTGAGAAATCTCCAGTATCCCTCCAACACTGAACATCAGTGCCAGAACTATCTAATGCAGACACCGCTGATAAGAACCAACGCTCCCAGCTCCCACAACGTGATAACGTGATATTCACGATTTTTGAATAAGCCCCTGGAGATATTATTTCTATTGCCTCCAACAGCTGCTTTACTCGTTCTTCCCAACAATTTACCGGCTGATTCAAGAGTTTAAGCGACTCGACGGGAATCTCCGGCGTGAAGCTCTTAGTTAATCTACCAAACACCTCCTCACTCATTATCCCGGCCCTTTTACTGGCCTCGTAATCAGCCAATCTCGCCAAATCTGCGTCGGTCGCCCTTCTTTTGGCCGCAGACTCCAGAGTTCGACGAGCCTTATGATAGGCCGCCATTTGCAATTTGGGGTGGTGTTGGACGCAATAGTGAGCCGAGTAACCCTCAGAATCAGAAAAATTCTGTAGTCCGAATTTATTTACTAATCGCCAGCACAGGGAACAAAACTCCTGCCTCGCCACTCGACGACTACTAGGTATGGGGCGGCTTTTCTCTATTGCCCGCCTGACGTCATGCAGACAGTAACTGAGAGATGCGAAATAGTCTGCCAGATCATCGTCACTCAGTAAGTTAGCGGTGTCTACGGCCTTTAGCGCTAACCGTGTCGCTCCCGACAGTGAACCAGCGATCTGTATGAACGCGCCGACCGATGGAACCAACTCAACTGATCTGTCCTGCACACCAAGAGCCACTCTTCTGACGCTGATGAACTCCTGCGCGGCTGAGGATAAATGAAGATTAGCCAGAAGATCAGCTACCTCCAGCCTATCAGGAGTTTTTCGAGCTACAAGGATATCTCCCCTGGCTAAAGACTGCCTCGACCCCATCCGCTAACTCTTGAGCTTCATTCTGGATACCTGCCTCCCCACACCACAAGATCAAATAACAATCGATTATACGCAACAGAGTAACTGTCGCCTAACACGATTACACGGCAACGACAGCTCTCGATAATACTCAGGAGTTCACAAATCACTAGGAGATTACAACGATGAACAACGAGAAAAAATTTTTTAGATCTGACGAGCTGGCCACCCGGTGGGGTGTCAGTAAAACGACCATATGGCGATGGCGCAGAGAAAAGCTTATCCCACCACCGCTGGCTCTAGGACCACGCATGGTTGGCTGGCACATTGAAGTTATAGAAGCCGTAGAGAGGGGCATGAAAGCGAGAGGCGGAATCCTATGAACAGTGATGACGATACAGAAAAAGTTCTAGAGCAAATCCGACGAGATTTCGCACGCGGAGTTCGATTATTCAACCCTGACGAGTATTCCCTGAATGACATTTACAACGACGTAATTTCAGTTACGGCTTCGCCCCAACGGGAGAAATTTCTTCGCGCAGATCGAGAAGAAATTCTCTTTGAGGTCTTTTGCAGGATTAATGATTACGAAAACTCTTCCCGAGATACTGTCGCATCGCTGTCAGATCTAATCTTCAGCCAATACCTGATCAGCTCTAACAGGAGTGCCGGTAATGAAGAATCTTAATTTTACGGAGATGACATCAGACCCCACGCTCCTAACGAAGCATCGCCAAACCCAGAGAATCGAGCTAAGAGTCCACGGGCATGGACTGCATCAGGTGTTTTCAGCTGCGAAGCAAAACATCCATCAACGAAATTGAACCACCGCGAAGCGGTGACGTGATTTCACTGTTTTCACCGAAATCGCCAAATGAAAAGAAGAGACATCTATGAAAAAACCAACAGGCAATACAACCAAGGCCGTTACAGTACGCTTATCAATGGCGGATTATAACGAATTATTACACACGGCAGAAAAACTAAACATATCCATCGCTGACACATTGCGAAGAGCATGGCGTGAATTCAAAGAGCAGGAGCTACAGAGCCAGCAACGAGATACGCAAACCCAAGAACTAAAGCGGTACATATTCGAAAGTTTGGCTGTCACAAAAAACTGGGATGTTTCGCAGCGTCAAACGGCCATTAAACGCATCCATGATCGACTCACCAATCCAATGGAGGAACCGGCATGAGCAGTCCCCCTAGCACAAAATTCCAACTATGGCCCCAGATGACACTCACCTGCTTAACACTTTGGGTATTGTCTTGCTTAATTCTAATTCCCATTTGCTGGGAAATCAGGAATAGCACATTGGGGTCACTTTATTTGCATCTTGAATATCTAAAAAATTCCAGCCGGGTTGAATACTGGAGCCTTATTGAAAGTAAAGAAAAGCAAATAGAGCTTTACCTTCGCGTGCTATTACCCGCCGTCACTCTACTATTTTTTTCACTGATAATCACAAAAAAACTGCTATGGGTGTCAGGTGGTCGAGAAATGGCTCGCCATCTGTCTGGTCCAAAACTATTAGTAGAAAAAGACGCAATCAGACACGCAAAAGCTATGCACAGGTCGGAGGTTAGATGATGAAAAACAAATATAAAGAGCTCCGAATTCACCCTGGAATTCCAATCTCAAAAAAAAGAGAGCAAGGAAACATGTGTGTTCTTGGGACTACAGGAGGAGGCAAATCTACGGTAATTAAACCTATTGTTCAGCAAGTCATTCAGCGTGGTGCTCGAACTTTTATATTCGATGAGAAAAAGGAATATACAGGCCAGTTTTTTGACCCAAAAAAAGCAGTGCTTATTGCTGCCTGGGATAAGCGAGGAACTCACTGGAACATTAGCGCCGACGCAAACGACCGACAAGCGATCACCCTTATTTGCGAGTGCCTCATTAAGTCACCTGAAAATCGCGATGAAATATGGGCGAAAGGCGCTCGCCTACTATTGCGCGGCATGATGATGACGCTTCTAGGTCGTGATAAGCCATGGGGGTGGAATAGCCTTGCGAAACTGCTTACGCTCGACCAAGTTAAAATGCAAAAGCAGCTACTTAGATACTTCCCAATAGCAGCGCAATTCATTCAGGAGCAGAGTAAAACCACCCAAGGATTTTACATTCAACTCATTAGCGAACTCGATTGGATTGAAGATTTAGCAACAGCCTGGCCAAGCTCGCACAAAAATGGTTTTTCAATACGGCGCTGGGCAACTCAACCGTCAGATAAGCATATATTGCTTATTCAAAACGACCCTCGTTTTAACAATGTCGGAAGCCCACTATGCAGCGCACTACTCAGCCTGCTAAATCGCTTCTATCTTGCACAACCAGAATCACAGGCTACAGAAACCTGGCTATTTATCGACGAGGCTGCGAGCCTGCCGCCAACACCTGCGTTACTACAGTGGTTACAGTTGGCCAGAGCACGAGGCGGTCGAGCGGTTATCGGTACACAGAGCCTCTCACAGTTACGCCATATTTATGGTGCTGAACCTGCTAACACACTACTAAACCTCACCACCAATATTATTGCGATGCGCATGGGTGCCGCCGGGCAAGAAGCAGAATTTACCGCTGGCATTTTTCAAAAACGCATTGTTGAACGACCCAATCAGAGTGACCCCAAAGCCAGCTGGAATCAATCCGAGGAATGGGTTGTATCCCCCAGTGACCTAGTTCAAATCCCTCCAGCAAATGCAAAAGGCTTATGGGGTTACCTAATGGTCCCCGGCTGGGGCGCGGTCTACAAGCTTCGCTGGCCATTATTTACTAAAAAACCTATTGCAGAGGAGCACATCCCAGCTAATTGGCTCTCTAACGAGGAGGTAGACGGTGCTATCAATTTCTCCTGTTAAAAACACAAATTACTATATCGATCTCGCGCGAAAAGATGACTACTACCTTAATGACGATAATGGTGAGCCACCCGGAAGATGGTTAGGTAAAGGTTCAACATGGCTTAAGCTGTTTGGCACCATAGAAAAACGGGATTACAAAAAGCTTCTAAACGGTTTTTCACCTGATGATGTACCACTAGTTCAAAATGCGGGTAATGATAACCGTCGTAAGGCATGGGATCTTACATTTAGCGCCCCTAAATCTGTTTCGCTCGTCTGGGCTCGCGCAGATGATTCACTGAAAGATCAAATTGAATTAGCGCAACAAATCGCTGTTGAAAAAGCTATAGATTTCATCGAGCGCCATGCCGCTATAACTAGACGTGGAAAACATAGCAGTAAGCAAGAAAAAGCCGCAGGCTTGGTAGTTGCAACTTTTCCACACTGCAGCAGTCGGGCACAGGATTTTCAACTTCACCATCACGCCCTAATCTGCAACGCCGCACCTCGTCAAGATGGAAGCTGGGGCACATTAGAATCGAGGAAGCTCTACCAGTGGCAAAAAGCCGCAGGCGGTATCTACCGCGCGGAGCTCGCCTCTCAAATGCAAGAGCTTGGTTTTGGCGTTGAGCAGGAAAATCAAGGTTTTCACATATCCGGCGTTCTTAAGTCGATCTGTGATTTTTTTTCTAAGCGTGCACAAGCCATTCGTGACGCACTGGATGCTAAAGGCATCACCAGTAGTGCTAGCCGCGCTGGCGATCTTATAAAACTAAATACCCGAGAGAAAAAGCACTCAGTAGACAGGCCAACATTATTTAGTAAATGGCGTAGCGAGCTTGATGCGCAAGGGTTCACCTTCCAACAACTTAATCAAATTCGGTACGACCGTTCCCCGGAGGCCGACAAGATACTGACTGATGAAGTATTGCTTTCCGAAATTACTGAGAGCCACTCAACATTCCGTGAGCAGGATGTGTACGAAAAGGTAGCGCAACTGGCAACAACCGCTGGGCTAAATGCAGTAGAGGCAGAGCAAAAAGCCAGCAGTATCCTTAAGCACCCCGACGTTATCGCTTTACCGCTAGATAATTCTCCATCCCGAATTTTTACAACACGGCAGGTTCTCGATACCGAGCAAGCATTGATTAACGATGCCAAACAATTAGCTAATAAATCACATTACGCATTCTCAGTAGAAGACATCGATCAAGCGGTCACAAACGCCGAGAAAAAACTTGGTTTTCAGTTTGACGATGAACAGAAAAATGCCATACATGCCGCTCTAGGTTCGGGGGATTTTGCCACGGTGCAGGGTTCTGCTGGAGCGGGTAAAACGACCTTGCTGAGCGCGGTTAATCACGCATATGTAAGTGCCGATTTATCGGTAATTGGCGCCTGCGTAACGAAAAAAGCCGCCAATAATCTACAAACAGAAAGCGGTATACAGGCCCAAACGGTAGCCAGCCTTATCACCGCCATTGAAGATGAGGGTAAAACCAACCCGCTCAAATACATAGATACATTAGTTGTGGGCGAAGCCGGTCAACTACCCTCAACCGCACTTCAACAGTTATTAAGTGCTGCCAAGAGCGCCCACTGTAAAGTGATTCTAACCGGCGAAGACCGGCAACTCGACGCCATTCAACACGGCGGTGCTCTTCGCTACCTATCTCGCCCCGAAGTAGTTGGTACAACTCGCGTGCAAACCATACGCAGGCAACGTGAGGGATGGGCTCGCCAAGCAGTTGCCGATCTACGAGACGGCAACGCTTTTCGTGCACTAGAAGCGATGAATGAAAACCATCTATTGCACTGGGGCCAAGATAAAAATAACACCCACAGCCAGCTCATTCAGCATTGGCACGCTTACCAAACAATCAACCCAGATAAGCCGTCGCTAATCATTGCGCAGCGCTGGCAAGACGTAAAAGCCATTAGTGATGAGGTACGGAACATCCTTCAGCGCGAAGGTAAAGTCGGGAATGAAAACATCGCCATAGATTGCCATGTAGCCGATAGAACCATGTCATTTGAATTCTCACGCGGCGACCGAATTAAGTTCTGCCGCAACGACTATCGCGACCTGCAGGTAACCAACGGTACTACAGGTACGGTGCAATCGATCCAACACACGAATAACGGAGACATCCGGTTCACCGTCATTACTGATGAAAATCGTAAGCTCAACTTTTTAGCGTCAGATTATGCCAACGAACAAGGTCAGCCGTATTTAGCACCAGCATACGCCAGCACGATATTTAGCTCACAGGGCATGACGATTGATGGCGACACATTTGTGCTCTACAACCAGGGAATGGATCGAGCCAACACCTATGTTGCCGCCTCTCGCCACAAAGAACGCTGCCACCTGTTTTGTAATCGTGAAGAAGTTGATGGTTTGTCCGGCGCTTTAGATTATGGTGAACCCACAACCGACGAAGCACGCCTAAACACACTGGCCGAAAATATATCTAAGGATAGATACAGGCTACTCGCATCTGAATACCTACCCCATATAGAAGAGCAAACGATAGAACGAAGCCAGGAGATTGAATATGACATCAACTAATCTCGATACCGACTCATGGCAATACCGGTCGATTATCAACGCTGCAAAATCCCTGCTAGAAACAGGCGGAACCTCCAGCAGTACAGGCCAGCAAATCGCCGCCGCTCTAGCGCTAAATCGAGTTGACCTATTACCTAGGTCATACAGAGACTCTATTGACGCCTGGGACTACTTAGAGCCGAGTTGGCAGCAATTGGTGAGAATTGCTCGTACCGATAGTGCACTTAGAACCGCTCAATAGCGCTATGTATCAATTACTCAACTTGCAGGATGCCTCCCGTCCATATAAAATCATTAACCATACTGGTTAATGATTTTATATGGATATCACCTTCTCAAGTAAGAAACTACAGAAGCAGCTCAGCGAAGCCAAAACCATGGCTAAAACCCATGGCCCAAGGCGCAGTAAGATCTTGCAGATTATCATGACTCAACTAAGGGCGGCCCCTAATCTAGGTGCTTTTGCACCTCCTTACAGCCCACCTAACCGTTGCCATGAATTAAAAGGCAATAAGAAAGGGCAATTATCAGTGGATTTGGATCACCCCTACAGGCTGTTGTTTAAGCCGATAAACGATCCCCTGCCAACAAGGCCAGAAGGCGGCTTAGACTGGCATCAAGTAACAGCGATAGAAATTAAAGGCGTGGAGGATACTCATGGCTAGTCATCAGAATATTGCAGTACAAAATGAGTTTCAGCCCGATTATGCGGTTTCCCCCGGTGAAGTTCTCGGTGTGGAGCTAGAGATTAGAGGGATGACTCAGAAAGAGTTGGCTAATCGAACTGGCATTACCCCCAAGCACATCATCTCAATACTAAAAGCCAAATCAGCAATCACCCCTGAAACGGCCATCAAGTTTGAGCGGGCTCTAGGCATGCCTGTGGAATATTGGTTAAATCTTGAAGCACATTATCAAGAGATTTTGGCTCGCCAAGCGGAAGAGGAGCAACTAGAACGGGATCTAGACTGGCTCAAGCGTATTCCTATCAATGCCATGACAAAGCTCGGCTGGATCGAGAAAATCAAAGATAAAAAAGAGCAATTGGTTGAAGTATTACGCTTCTTTGGTATTGCCAATGTTGAACAATGGGATGATATGTGGCCCAACCTCAATGTTGCCTATCGCCAAAACCAAAAACAGGAAATTTTTCCAGAGGCAGTTTCAGCTTGGTTAAGGCAGGGCGAACTCGAAGCTGCCAGCATTCCTTGCGCACCATACAATAAAACCAAGTTTCGAGAAGCACTTGATGACATTAGGTCTTTAACTACGGAAGAGCCAGTTGACTTCGTTCCCGCGATGCAAGAACTTTGCTCTATGGCTGGTGTTGCCGTTGTTTTTGTACCCTACCTGCCAAAAACCGGAGTTAGTGGCGCAACACGCTGGCTGAACAAAGACAAAGCCATTATTCAATTAAGTCTTCTTTATAAAACAGATGACCACCTTTGGTTTACTTTCTTCCATGAAGCAGGACACATCCTGCTACACGGAAAAAAAGAATTATTTCTAGAGGGAACTAATGGATTGGATACCGAGAAAGAGCATGAGGCCAATGTATTTGCAGAGCACGAACTAATCCCCCCAAAAGCATTTACAAAATTTGTTGCTGACCAGAACTATAACAAAGCTCCTATTTCAGCCTTTGCAAAATCCATTGGCATTGCACCAGGCATTGTTGTCGGGCAACTGCAACACAAAGGACTACTTGATATGTCTTTCTGCAACGATTTAAAACAACGCTTTAAATGGGCACACGAATAAACACAGCCATTCTCTATAGTCCACTAAAACCGCTGCTGAATATAATCATGCTGGGCCTTCCCATCAAAATTATCCGTTGAAGGCCCACTTCTCACATAAAAATCTTTTCCATCAATAAAACAAGGTGTTGTAGATGCACCACAAGAAACATGCAAAACCAGCTGCCCATCGATATTAACTAGCTGGTAATCAACTAGCGGGTAAAATGCTTCGCCTATTTTACTTTTGACCTGATTCTTAAAATTTAGCAGATACTTATCTTCATTCTTATAGAATTTCTCTAGCTCAGTATTTACACCAGTAACATTGCCATCATCATCAACACCTACTAGCAGATCACCACCATCAGAATTTAAAAATGCGGCTACCGTTTTAAGTGCAGCTGTCTCTATGTACTTCTCTTTCTTACCGCTTTTAATGTCCATGGCGTAGGTTTGTTTAAATTCTAGGGTCTTAGACTCACCTTTTGGTATCAACGCCTGCACGGCATCAACGGGGGACAAGTCATCATGCCTAAAGCGCTTGTAGAGATTCTTGGCAATATCATTTACAGCAATATCACGGACATTGTTATCACCCATCAGGCGCTCGAATATTTCTTCATTGCCTTCCATCCGGTCAATTAAGATACTCTCAAAAGCCTTAGACAAAATGGATGAAAAGTCACCAAAGTTATTCGCGTTAGCCGCCTCTTTTAAGCCTTCATCTTCAAAGGCCTCTTCTTCAATTTGCTCGAAGAATAAGCGATCAGCTTCGGTAAAATCGGTCCCAAAACGCTCGTTTAACGCTTTCACCAATTCAGAGAGTGGCGCTTCATCCTCGCCTGTACGGCCAGTGCCCACATCAGATGGGCCTTTTAAGTCATCCGCGTCGCCATCGTCTAATGGTATTGAACCCTGTGTTTTCTGTTCTAAACGGTAGAATTCCAGCTCAACATCGCCGTCAACCTTGTAGCCTGGGCCTGATGCATCACGCGGCAATTTTGAAATAAGGTAACGCAAATAGGTATAAAGCTTTTCAAGATCGGTATCTTGGTATGGCATCACCTGTGACAAGAAGCTATACATGTTCCGAAAGTTAACCAGCAAGCTTTTAAATTCACCCTGGTCTTCTTCATCTAACTCAAGATATCGATCAACCGCCAAATCAATCACATTATTCATTTTGGCGTGATCATGAACACTCAGCTTATGCTTAGCGGAAAAGTAAACCGCGCAGAACTGATCAACTTCATCATTATGTATGACTTGATGGTCAGCAATCTGTCCTTGCAGACGATATAGATGATGCGGGTCAGTGAGCTCTTCCGCCCTTGTCGTCTTATAAAAAGGCTTAAACGCCTCATAGATTTCATCAGGCTCATTACGGAAATCCAATACAAAAGTATCCTCCTTGCCTGATGCGGTACGATTTAAACGCGACAAGGTCTGCACTGCTTGAATACCAGACAATTTCTTATCTACATACATCGTATGCAATAGGGGCTGATCAAAACCCGTTTGGTATTTCTCCGCAACCAATAACACCTTGTATTCATCGGTTTCAAAGCTCTCGGGCAATTGCTTTTCAGCGATACCATTATTCATACTAACTTCGGTATAACTGGTGCCCGGAAAATCAGGGTCATCCACAGAGCCAGAAAATGCCACCAAGCTTTTTACATCGGTATAACCCTTGTCCTTTATATATTGATCAAAGGCTTGCTTATAACGCACTGCATGTAAGCGAGAATCTGTGACCACCATGGCTTTAGCTCTGCCGCCTATTTTATGGCGCACATGAGTACGAAAATGCTCGACCATCACTTCAGTCTTCTGGCGAATATTATGCGGATGCAGGGTTAAAAAGCGTGCCAAAGATTTTGCTGCCTTTTTACGATCAACATTAGGGTCGTCTTCGGCAGTTTGGGTGATTTTGTAATAAGTTTTATACGTGGTGTATTTCTCGAGCACATCCAAAATAAAATTTTCTTCAATCGCTTGGCGCATCGTGTAGTGGTGAAATGGGGCTTCACCACTGATGCCAGGCTCATCGAAGATCTTTAGGGTCTTATATTTGGGCGTAGCTGTGAACGCAAAAAAACTAAGGTTCGCCTGCTTTCCTTGGCGCAACATCGTTCGCACTACGGCATCGTCTTCATCATCATTTTCTACTATATATTTGGCTGACGCTTCGGCAACTCCCTCTTTGTTCAATACCTCACGAAGGTCCGCTGCGGTTTCACCGGTTTGTGAGCTATGAGCCTCGTCCACGATCACCGCAAAACGCTTGCCTTTTGTGCTTAGCGATACGCCGTCGCCTTCTTCCTCAAGCTTTTCCAGAGTTTCAGAGACAAACGGAAATTTCTGAATCGTGGTGATTATTATCGGTGTACCGCCCGACAGAGCCTTCACTAATTGGCGCGTATCTTCATCAATTTTTTGTACTACGCCTTGCTTGTGGTCAAACTGATATATCGTCTCTTGTAACTGTTGATCTAGTACCTTTCTATCGGTAATCACAATCACCGAGTGAAAGATCTTCTCATCAGCCTCAGAGTGTAAACTAGATAAGCGGTGTGCTAGCCAGGCTATCGAATTGGATTTACCTGAACCTGCCGAATGCTGCACCAGGTAATTCCTACCAGCACCATTATCTTTAGAATGCGCGATTAAACGACGCACCACATCTAACTGGTGATAACGCGGGAAGATCATGAGCTCTTTAGTGATCTTCTTAATCGCACCGTCTTTTAGGATCTTCTTGTCGTCTTTTTGCAAATGCATAAAGCGGCTAATAATATCCAGTAAGCTATCACGCTGTAATACTTGCTCCCATAAATAGCCAGTCCTATAGCGTTCATCACTAGCCGGAGGATTACCGGCACCATCGTTGTAACCCAGATTAAATGGCAAGAAGATCGTTTTTTTACGGCTTAATCGCGTGGCCATAAACGCCAAATCAGTATCAACGGCAAAGTGCACCAAGGCGCCTTTTTTAAACTGAAAAATAGGCTCATTTGGATCACGATCATTCTTATACTGCTTAATCGAATCCGTGGTGGACTGGCCCGTAAACTTATTTTTAAGTTCTAAAGTAACAATCGGGATACCGTTTAAAAACAACACCATATCCAATGACTTGGTATCATTAGCAGAAAAATACAGCTGACGGGTGACTGACAAGGTGTTTTTCTCATATAGAGCCAGCGTGTCATCGTTCAGTTGGTTGTTAGGTAAGAAATAGGCCACCTTTAGCTTTTTGCCATAGCACTTAAAGCCTTCACGAATGACTTTCAACACACCCTGTGTGCCTACATACTTGCGAAAATCAGCCACCACAATATTGGTGGTTTCATCACCATGAATAGCCTCTAATGCAGCCCAAGTTTTTGGTTGAGTGGCTTGTATAAAAGGAATGAAACGCCCTTTCTCTAGACAAAGATTAGGGTCGAAATCCTTAGAGTTACCCTGTTCATAATTACTGTTGTGAAGGTGATGTTCTATCGCGGCTTCAAAATGTTTTTCTTGGGTGTTTTTCATTGTCGCTCCTTAACCAATCAGCTCTACTGAAGGATTAGTTAGATCATCCAAGGCCATTGTTCTTACATCATCATAATGAATATGACGAATACTATGATCGCTATTCAAATAGCCTTCTTCATCACAAAATCTTTCAGGTTGTTCAATACATGAGAAAACGAATTTTCTTAAATTTAAACGCTTCGCTTTACCTGTATAGGACTTAATAATTGCATGAATAGCTCTACACCAAGCCTCACTAGCCTCTAACTGCTGACATAAGCTTTCAGGCAGCGAACCCGACTTGAATTCAATACAATAAATATTTAACCGGTTTGAAACCAACTGAAACACTACAAAGTCACACCGTTTTGCCCACGGTTTAGAATCATCCTTAAAAAAATGAAATAGCGGATCAGAGTTGCCACTTCTATTTTTCAAATCCAGCCTGACAACAATAGCTTCGCCATTATATGGCAAACGAACTTTATGCTTTTTTGCTTTAGTCTCACCTGCCCAATAAACCTCTTCTTCCAATACAAGGCGACCACTATCTCTTTTTACTATCTGATAATTTGGACAAAGATAGTTTTTTAGCGAAGTAAAGTAACTTTCCGCTGTTACTGGCATTAAGCTGACACCTCAACGTTACGCACATCGATCTTTCCCGTCACAGCTGAAGTAATAATTGCTGCACGGTATTCTTCTAATCTATCAACAACAGCCTGCGCCTTCATTTTCATAGGGACTATTTTTCTGACCTGACTATCAATATATTGTGATATCTTCATTTGTTCTTCTATCGGTGGATAAGGCAATGGAATGACACCTAAATTCTCTTTTGATAGCTTTGGTTGAGCAGAGCCTGTAACCCAAGGCTCATAATTCACAATGCATAAAAGATTTGCCCAAAAATCAAATTCACCTTCGATAGGCTTAAGGATATGTGCGTGGTTATTCACCCAGTATTTGCCGTCAGCAATAAAAGCTAGGTCTGTTGATCTTGATAATAAATTCGCTCCATCTTCCGCAATTAAGACTGTTGGTTCGTCATATATATAATCAGTTACATAATCAATAACACCAGAAGCACCATAATACGGATAATTCCTTTCCATCCCTGTTCTTTCTTCGGCACTTAAAGGTATTCTCCTGTTATTCAAAAAATAACAGCAAAACTTTAGAGCTCTTACATCCCAATGCTCAGGAAGATCCCCTAACCAATCCACACCTGAGGGCTTAAGCTTGGCACCTTTATCAAGACCTTTGGTGACGGCCTGGGTGATAACGGCGATGCGCTTTTCTTCGAGCTTTTCGATCAGGGATTTTTTCTTTTCAATCAGTTGATCGATTTGTTGTGTTTTGTAATCTAAAAAGACGGCAATCTTTTGTTGCTCATTTACCGGCGGTATCGGTGCTCGTATCTGCTTTAAATCATCTTGACTTAAATTCGGCTGACCTCCGCCTACTGATAATGAAATCAGTACATTCCGCCTCATCCATAACCAATAGAAAAAAAACTTGGTATGGAATTGTTCTGGATCATCAAAAACACAACAGGCCTGGTTAACTGTCGCATCAATGCCCAACATTCCTAGCCTACCAATGGTTGCACCATACATAGCAAACGCCAAAGCACCTGGCTTATAGACCTTTAAGGCCGAATAATCTTTTAAGGCTTCTGACGTAAGTTGGAATTTTGTGCTTAATATTTCTTTCTCTCTAAGTTCGCTGGTAGTAATCCAAGCTGTTTCCCCATCTTCATAGTAAGCTGCATTATCACTTTTGGGCGTTGTTCCGCTACCTATAATCCCGAATCCATGAGTGACTTTCCACGTTTCCCAGTGTGATGGCACTTTTTCTATGAAATCTATTTTTGAAGACTTATACGAATCGTATGATGGATACTGCATCAAACCACCTCCGCCAACATGTCCATAATCTCTTGCTCTAGGCCTTTAATATCCGCTTCAATATCAACAAGCTCGCGAGGCGGTTCATATTCATAGAAATGGCGGTTAAAAGGTATTTCGTAGCCAAGCTTAATCTTGCTGTGGTCTATCCAGGCATCGGGTCGATATGGCAGAACTTCATCTTTTAGATATTGCTCACAGTGCTCTTCTACTAATTCCAACAATTCGCTTTTATCGACCTTGCCTTTGTTAGTGCTCTTGTTTTCGTAATCTAATGGTAGCGGTAGGCTAATGTTTTCAGGCAGTGGTACGTTTTCGGTATCGCGTAAATCGCCATCGGCTTCAAAGTTACCTTTACTATCTGTACATTCATCGGCAGATGGATCTTTTTCAGCCAGACTACCTGCTGCCAATAAGGCTTTTTTCAACGCAGCATCATATTTAATGCCAGCATCTCTAAAGGCTGGCTGAAGCACGGTTTCAAACTCATCACGGTTTTTAATCAGTGCTTTGCCATCTAGCTGTTGCTGTAATTGCTCCAGCACCGCCTCGATAGCTGCTTGCTGCGCTTGGCCAGCTGCGATTTCCTTATCAGCTTCCACTTTGTTTTTTCGCTTTTTACTGGTAGCAAGGTTTTGGAAGTAGGTGCCTTGTTTAAAGGCTTCGATACGTTCTGCATTCACAGTGAAATTTAAACGAAGCGGTCGCTCTACGGTGATTTTTAAATAGCCAAAATCCTGATTGTTGAAGATTTTGCTAACCGCGACTTCTTTGGTCATATCACGAACTTTCTTTTTCGGCAGCTCAACATTGGTATTGATGTCGGCCAGCATCATGCTTTTTTCTTCAAAGGCCGCGTATATCTCCGTGAGCATTTCAATATGGTTCGGTTCGTTTCTATTGGCGTCTGTTGGACCTTGACCAATCATCTTGCGCTTATCGCCGAGAGATTTTTTCATCTTCCAAGCGAAGTCTGTGCCGTTAATAAGCTGCACTTTGCCTCGACGATCATGGGTGCCGTCACTACCATTAGATTTACGATTGGTGACGATCCAGATGTAGGTGTAGATGCCGGTGTTATAAAACAGCTGGTCGGGCAATGCGACAATGGTTTCTAACATGTCGTTTTCAATGATATAGCGGCGGATATTGCTTTCACCGCTACCAGCATCACCGGTAAACAAAGGCGAGCCATTAAATACGATGGCAATACGTGAGCCGTTTGCCGCTTCTTCACCTTCCCTGTGTAAGGGATAGCTGGTTGGCGGGTTCTGCATTTTTGACATCATGTGCAGTAAAAACAACAAAGCACCGTCATTGATACGGGGTAAACCTGGGCCAAAGCGGCCCGTAAAACCAAACTTTTCATGCTCGTTGGTAACGTAATCTTTCTCTGGCTTCCACTCCACACCAAAGGGCGGGTTGGCTGCCATGTAATCAAAGTTTTCGTTAGGGTGGCCGTCGCCATCAACACGGTCATCTTTATCGATACCTGTACCTAAGGTGTCACCAAAAGCGATATTGTCAGCTTCTTCACCCTTGATCATCAGGTCTGAACCACAAATTGCATAAGACTCTGGGTTGTATTCTTGGCCAAACAGCTCGACATGCGTTTTTTCGTTTTGTGCTTTAATTTCTTTTTCAGATTCCGACAAGATGCCACCAGTACCACAGGCGGGGTCATAAATACGCACCAACTTACCTGCGGTGTAGATGTGCTCTTCACCGGTGAACAATAAGTTGACGATAAGCTTAACGACTTCACGCGGGGTAAAGTGATCCCCGGCCTCCTGGTTGGCCTGTTCATTGAAGCGCCTAACGAGATCTTCAAATATGTAGCCCATCTCAAGATTTTCGATGGTGTCTGGGTGAAAATCGACATCGGCTATTTTTTTGAAGACCTCAAACAGACGGTTGGCTTCTTCTAAGCGTTCAATTTCCTGTTCAAATTTGAACTTCTCTAGAATCTCTCTCGCACGGGTAGAAAAACCGGCAATATATTTACGCAGGTTAGAACCTAATCCATCTGCATCGCCCAATAACTTTTCAAAGGTAAAACCGCTGGTGTTAAAAAACTTTTGATCAAATTTTTTAAAGATGATCTTTTCGATGGTTTCTTTGCCGTTGTCCTTATCCTTGTACTTGGGGTACAGCTTGTCATATTCGGTTTTAACTTTATCGGCATCTTTTTCCAGTACGCAATCGAGGCGACGCAGTACCGTGAAAGGAATCATGACACGGCGGTATTGTGCCGGGAGGTATGGGCCACGCAATAAATTGGCAATGTCCCAGATAAGATCGGAGTTAGTTTTAATTTGAGCTTGATTGATCATTATTTTTCCAAAGCGATTAACTGAGGGCCGCAGGCCGAGCGTATTAGGTTAAGAATGAGGCGAGCTTTAACCCGCGAGTCTTCAGTGAGCTTCATGCCACTGCTTTATCTACTGTTCTTTATTTATTGAATGAGCAGGCTGAACACGCTCAAACAGGTCTTGGACTTCGCAAGCAAACAACTGGCAGAGCTTATCCAAGGCCTCTAAATCCACCTTTTGTGCCGTTTCTTTGTACAGCAAGGTCACCGTATTTCGGCTGAGCCCGGTTTCCCTGACGACATCCGCTATACGCATTTTTCGTTCGCCCATTAGGCGAGCCAGATGACAGCGAATCATTCGATTCCCCACAGGTTCTAGAAACTATTAATTAGCGGTTGAACATACCACCACTTTCACAAAACCTGAAATTATTTCAGTTCAAATGACATTTTCCTGGTTTAGGTTTGATCTACGGCGGTATATACGGAGCCATCAAAGATGAAAAAACCAAGCTAAAAGGGCATTGCATCCCCTCAAAATCAAGAGAAATGACGGTTTCCATTTGGCGCACAGCTGAATGGACCCTCCGCAATTTATCTGGATTTTTTCACCCCAACCTAGTCGGCCTAGTCGCCAGAGGCATGTGCGGCGCAAAAAACGCTCGAACAAACCTCAATAGCGAATTTAGGAAAAGACAATGACCAACTCACCTCAGATTTACATCGCAGACTTAGCGGCATACAGCAACGGAATTTTTCATGGCGCATGGGTTGATGCCACCCGATCAATAAACTCAATACAGGAAGAAATTAAATCAATATTAAATAGCAGCCCAATGGAAATGGCCGAAGAATATGCCATTCATGATCATGAAGGTTTTGGCGGATATACAATCAATGAATATGACAGCTTGGAGCACATTTACGAAATCGCTAGCTTTATAGCAGAACACCCTGACTTTGGCGCTGACCTACTTACCCAGCTCAATGGCGACACAGCAGAAGCCAGACAACATACTGAAGATCACTACTGCGGACACTACAACTCTTTGGTGGACTTTGTTGAAGAGCTAACCGAATCAACCACGACAATACCGCCACATCTATCGCTGTATATTGATTACGACAAAATGGCCTGGGACATGGAAATGAATGGCGATATTTTTTCAATAAGCTCAGCTGGTGGCGGCCAACATATTTTTTGGGGTAGGTGAGACTAGAATATGCGCCGCCGCTAAAAGTCCGGCATAATGTCGGACTTTTAGCGGCGCTTCTGATACGTTATGAAACGTTCTGACTACAATTGAAATGTGAGATTTTCGTAATCGAATTGAGATACTTCAAAACGGTGGCAGAAATGGTGACAGAAAAAACCAACAGACACCAAACAACCCCGTAAGACATTGATATTTAAGATGTTTGTGACGCCAACCGATAAGCAGGTTCAAAATATTGAGTAGTGCGCTTCCGAGCAGGCTAGTAAGTACAGGCTTGGCATCTAAGGTTAACGATTCTGGGTTAGCCTAAATTATGGTTTGAGTACCCCCCCTAAATTAGCTCAACACCTGGGTGTTGAGTGCGTCAGTGCGTTTACTGAATTCCCTGCTAGTATGAATAGTAATCAACAGATAAATTCTGCCAAGAAGGCCTTGTAGATGCTAAGTATAAAGGGCCGGTGGCAGCCAATCGGGGTATGCAATGGGGCCTTATCCAGTCGAAGGCGATCACCTATCGGGTAAGTATGTTGTTCATGAGAGTCAGCTAGAAGGTAATAAAACCATCGTTGGCTTGTTTACGCTGTTATTACTGCTAGCAGTGATGGCGGTCTTTGGTCTGAGCCAGGTAGAACAGAAATCCAAAAATACCACGACGGCTTCCTTGGAAGCTGCCGTGAGTGCATCAGAAAATCTCATTGTCGATGTTTGGCTGAAGCAGTTAGCTTCGGACGTAGAAGGCAAAGCAAAAGATATTGCTTTGCAAAAGCATGTGCATCAATTGAGAACTGTAAAGCCTCAGCAGTTACTTGAGCATCCCGCTCAGGATTATTTTCAGCGTTACTATCTTGATTCTCTTCGCCTACGGCAGGTGGAGGATGTTTTTATTGTTGCCGAAGATGGGACAACGCTTGCTAGCCAATACAAGTATCAAATAGGAAAAGAAAATATTGTTTCCAAAGTTTTTAGCGAAGAATTTGAGCGAGTGCTCTTCGGTGAATCGCAGTTGACGCCATCTATTCTAGTAGATGTTGAAATACAGCCGAAAATCATTAGAAATGATCATGCCATGTTTGTACTGGCTCCGATTTACAATGGCGGGGACACCATCAATGCTGTCTTAGGTGTGAAGTTTGATCCCTCTGTTATTTTTTCTTCATTGATTCATTCATCTTTCGAAGGAAAAACGGGAAAGACTTATATTTTCAATAACGAAGGTGTGTTAATTGCGAAAAGTAGGGGGCCTAATAAAGTCGAAATTAATCAAGACTCGGAGTCTTTATCCTCGCTTTTCCATTCGGTAACAAAGCTAGAGCTAAATGGCCGCTTATTATTTCCGGTTCGAAAGGCGATCGGTGGGCTGTCAGGTTCTTCTATGGATGCATCCCTCAATATTAAAGGAAATAAAGTCTTTACTGCTTGGGTATGGTCAGACGTATTAGATTTGGGAATAGCCACAGAGATATCAGAGGAAGAGGCGCTTGCGAATTACCGTTATATTCAGCGAGTAATTCTAATCATGCTAGCGTGCACGCTGCTCTTTAGTGGTTTGTATTTCACCATGATCTCAAGAGGTCGAAAGCGGCTTCTCAAAGAAATTGAATCATCAGAAAACTATCTCCGAGAGATTTTAGAAAACACCCACGATGGGATTGTGACTGTCGATGACAAAGGCATTGTCCAAACCTTTAATAAAGGTGCTGAAGCATTATTTGGTTATGCCGCAGATGAGATAGTAGGAAAAAATGTGAGCTTGTTGATGCCAGATCCACACCGAACGCATCACGACCAATATATTGCTAATTATGTTAATACAGGAGTGGCAAAGGTTATTGGGAAAGGGCAGGAAGTTCAGGCTAAGCACAAGCAAGGTAATTATTTTTATGTGCGTATTGCAGTCAGTAAAACAGAAGTTGATGGGGAGCAATATTTCACCTCGATTATTCATGATCTTACAGAGAAAAAATTGGCTGAAGATGCGCTGTCGCAATATAAAAATGATCTTGAATATCTTGTTGAAAAGCGTACAGAAGAAGTTGAAAGACAGAGCCAAAAGTTGGAGATGGCACTAAAAGCCGGAAATGTTGGGATATGGTCCTGCTACTTGGAAAAGTTTCCAGAAGAGCATGGTTTGAATCGACATGGAATGATTTGGGATGAGCGATTCTCAAATCAGTTAGGTTTTTCTGAGGATGACGTGCAAAGTGTTAGAGCCTGGCTAGATGTTATTCATACAAAGGACCGAGTGAGCGTTGTTTCTAGCTTATTGGAAAGCATTGAAAATAAAACGCCCTTTTCTTGTGGTTATAGAGTGGTTTTGCCGGATGATGATGTGCGCTACGTTTCGTCTAGTGGTGAGGTTGTTGAAGATGAAGCGGGTAAGGCAATTCGAATAGAGGGGGTAAGTTACGACCTCACTCATATAAAACTGGCCGAAGAAAGTCTTAAAGAACTCAATTCAGAAATATCCAGTCAGCAGGCACTATTGGAAGGCGTAATTAATGCTACCGATGACTTCGTGTTTGTGAAATCTGCCGGGAGATACGAATATCTTATATGTAATAACGCCTTCGCGCAGTTTGTTGGTCGTCCAGTTAATGAGATTGTCGGACAATCCGATGAAGTATGGTTCTCCGGTATGGAGCGTTTTGATGAAGTGAGAAGAGTTGATGAGCGTGTCTTTGAAACTGGCAGCGTGCAACGCTCAACCGAATGGCTAGAGTATCCTCCGGGTAGAAAAGTGCTTTTAGATACCATTAAATATCCTTTGAAGGATGCTAATGGAGAGATTATTGCGCTAGTTGGTTTAACTCGTGATATTACACAGCTTAAAAAATATGAAGAGGAATTGGTGCGTTTAACCGTTAAGCTGGAGGATAAAGTTAGAGAGCGGACAAAAGATTTAGAGAGAAACCAGGATGTACTCAAGCTAACTCTATCAAGTGCGGGTGCTGGATATTGGCAGTATGATTTGAGTGGTGAAACTTTTTCGTGGGATGAAAAAACAAAAGAAATTTTTGCCTATAAAGACGAAGAAGGACCTTTATTCGAAACCTGGCTTGAAGAAATTTATGACGAAGATAGAACGAATGTTATGCAAGATTTTGAAAGAGATTTGCATGATCCCGCGATTGAAACGTTTTCGTTAAATTTCCGCATTGTTATTCCGCTTTATGGCTTGCGTTATATACGCATGACAGGACATGTAGAACGTGATGATTCTGGTGTGGCGGTCGGTAGTTATGGATTGTTTTTTGACGAGACAATTAGAACGCTTGGTGAATATGAAATTAACGAGCAAAGGGAGATTGCTGAAAATGCAAATAAAGCGAAGTCAGAATTCCTAGCTGTGATGAGTCACGAAATTCGCACGCCAATGAATGCAATTATTGGCATGTCAGATTTGGCTTTAGAGACGGCGCTTAATGATAAACAACGAAATTATATTGATAAGGTAAACCTTTCTGCTAAGTCGTTGTTGGCGATTATTAATGATATTTTAGATTTCTCAAAAATCGAATCTGGCCATCTTGAATTAGAAAAAGTTCAGTTTAAATTCGATAATATTCTTGATAGCTTGATAAATATTGTCGGCATGCGAGCTCAAGAGAAAGGGTTGGAATTTATTTTTGATATTTCTGGGGCTGTGCCTCAGGATTTGATCGGTGATCCAACGCGTTTGGCGCAGGTTCTTATTAATCTTGGTGGTAATGCGGTCAAGTTTACAGCTTCTGGTGAAATAACTATTCGTATTCGGGTGTTAGATATTCGAAGAGAAATTGTAAAGTTAGGCTTTGAGGTGATTGATACTGGGATCGGTATTGATCAAGAAAGTCAGAGTAAACTCTTTGATGAGTTTACTCAGGCAGATAGTTCTGTGACGCGAGAATATGGTGGAACTGGATTAGGGCTGTCTATTAGCAAAAGAATTGTTGAAGCTCTTGGAGGAAAGATTGGTCTAAGAAGCGTGCCGGGGGAGGGGAGTGCTTTTTATTTTGTTATCGAGCTTGAGCAAGTTCTAGACGATAACAATTTCCGTCCGCAAGCTCACTTGCCTGACGATATTGAAAATAAACAAGTTGTTGTCGTTGACGATAATGATACGTCTCGTCGTGTTATTACTGAGATGGTGGCAGATCTTGGATTTAATGTTATTGGTTTATCTTCAGCTAATGAAGCCATCGCCACTCTGGAAGAAGCTGCATTGGTTGGCGAACATTATGATCTCGCTTTATTGGATTGGACAATGCCTGATATGGATGGCCCAACCCTGGCGAAGTATATGAGTAGTAAATCGAGAATATCTGAAACCCCTGTGGTGTTGATGCATGAAGCGAATAATTTGCAGGCTCAGGATCGTGTAGAAAATTCAAGTAATATTCGATCTTTACTGGTGAAACCCGTTAATCGACTAGACTTGCTTAGTGCGATTTTGAAAGCGTTAGGCGGTAAGGAGTTTGGTTTGATTGATGCTTCCATCAATGAAGGATCAGAAAAAGAGAAGCAGGAAGAAAGTCTACATGGAATGAAAGTACTCTTGGTTGAAGATAATGATATCAACCAGGAATTAGCTTTAGAGTTATTAGGGAATTTAGGTGTGGAGGTAACAGTCGCTTCCAACGGCCAAGAGGCTGTGAATAAGATCGAACAAGAAGCCTTTGATGTTGTGTTGATGGATATTCATATGCCGATTATGGATGGCGTAGCAGCGACAAAATATTTACGCAGTGATTCTCGATTTAAGCAATTACCTATCGTGGCGATGACAGCGAATGCCTTGGTTGGAGATCGGGAGAAATATATTTCTGTGGGTATGGATGATTATTTATCAAAGCCTATCAATATTAAGGCTCTCGAATCAAAACTACAAAAGTGGAGTAAAGGAGATAAGGTGGCCGAAGTCATAAATGAGAATGAAGATGAATTACCTCACAGCCTTGAAACAGCTCCGTTTGTCATTGAGGGAATTGATACTGTTGCAGGATTAGATATTTGTAATGACAGTGTCGAGCTATATAAGAAGTTATTGCGTATGTTTTTAAGTAATCAGGACTTCGTCAATAACTTTCAGTCGGCAATAAACAAGGATAGCTTGGAAGATGCCGAGCGTATTGCCCATACTTTGAAGGGCGTTTCTGGAAATATTGGTGCGAAGGGTATTTATCTCAAAGCGTCTAATCTACAGGAGGCGTGTAAAGGTGGAGACAATGAGGCAATTCGACTATGTTTAGAAAAGCTAGCGGAAGAATTATCGCCTTTACTGTCGAGAATACAGTCTCTTGTGGATGATGGCACCTTGTCTGAACCTGGGAAGCAATCTTCCCCTTTCGAGGAACGCTATACAGAAGCATGGTCTGCGGAGGATGCTCAAAGAGAACTGCGGGTCTTGCTGGAATTGCTAGAGCAGAGTGATACCAGTTCGAAGATCCAATTTGAAAAGATCAAGGCTGGAGTAAGTCGTGAGGGAGAGAGCCTTTACAGTGCAGAAGATCTAGCCGTCTTGGATGAAATTGCTGAAGCGATTAGCAGTTATGATTTTGATAGTGCCCTAGAGAAAGCCGGTACCTTGTTAAATGCTTAAATAGAGCAGAGATTGAAAGAGATTAATAACGCCAATGTCAAATGAAAAGCCTACCATTCTCGTGGTTGACGATGAGCCAGCCAATATTGAACTCATGCAAAGTATTCTGGGGAGCGACTACAAGATTCTCGCGTCTACCAGTGGCGAGAAAGCCGTAAAGCTGGTGCAGTCTCAGTCAGATATTGAGCTGATCTTGTTAGATGTAATGATGCCGGGCATGGATGGTTACGAGGTCTGTCGTGCCATTAAGAAGAATCCTGACACCAAAGCCATCGATATTATTTTTGTTTCAGCCTTAGATGAGCTAGAGGAAGTTATGACTGGCTATGAGGTTGGCGGCAGTGATTATCTGATTAAGCCGATCAAAGCCGAAGAGTTGTTAAAGAAAGTTACCCTAGCGATTAGTAACCATAGCCATAGAAAGTCTGTAGAGAAGGAAAAGAAGAGCGCCATGAATGCGGCGATTACTGCTATTTCCAATGTGGGTGAGCAAGGTATCGTTCTGGATTTCTTTCGTCGCAGCTTTAAAGTGAGTTCAATTCAAGAATTGGCTCAACTCATTATTGAGGCAACGTCATCTTTTGGCCTGGAAAATAGCGTGCAAATTCGAAACGGTGAGGATATCTATTACGCCAGTACAGAAGAGCCAATGTCGCCTCTTGAGCAAGAATTACTCTCGCGCTTAAAAGATGCAGGCCGGTTAAGAGAGCGTGGAATTACTTGCGTGGCAAATTATGGTGCGATCACTCAGCTGGTAAAAAACATGCCTGAGTCAGAGGAAAAACGTGGCCGCATTCGTGACCATTTGGCTTTGTTGCTGGAGGGGGCTGAGGCTCGCTTAGAGTCGCTTGAGATGCAAGAGGAATTGAGTGTAGCCATTCACTCCGCTAAGGATGCATTACTTTCCATTGAAAAAGATGAAAAGCAGTTTAAGAAAAATGCCATTAATATTGTGGATAGCATGACTCAGGAAATGGAATCAGCCTTGTTTTCTTACGATCTGACAGAGAAGCAAGAGGAGAGTTTGGTGGAAATTTTGAGCTCTGGTGTGAGTAAATCGCTGGATAATTTAGATTATGGATCGGGGGTTGATGGCCAGCTTCGAGATATCGTTTCAAAACTGAGTCGATTTACGAAGTAATTCTATTGATATATTTTTCAATTTCGGTGGGGTTTCCGTTCCCCATCTTCACTTTCTGTTCTTTTTTAGTTCTTTCCTTTTAGCTTTTTCGTCGTAGTTTCTCATTTTTATTTGGCACGCCAGTATAAAGATGGTTGTGATATGTACTCCAAACGGTCATTGGATTTTTACTGCTGGCAGCGAAGTTTTGATGCGGGTCAAAAGCCAGTGAGAATTTTTTTTTGCGCCCTAAATCGTAAAAACTTTTGGTTATGACCGATTCATTCAGAAAATCAGCAATTCTATTTTAGAGGCAGCTCCGTTTTAAGCCATAAAACGGTTTTTTGGCATTAGCCTGCTAGGGGATCGTAGTTTATTTGGCGTCGCGACTTTTCATTTACCTCTTCTGCTACAAAATCTTTGGGAGTCTGGCATTAAGGTGGTCGGATAGAGCTGATGAAGGAAAAAGCGCCGAACTCTATATAACCTCACGTTCTAACAAGTAATAACAATTCATAATTACAATTATTAGTAGTAATAACTTCTGGCAGTTAGACCGGAAGTTGTCGAATCCTATTTCGTAAGGAAAGACGGTATGAATTGTTTGTTGAGATGGGTTATCCCTGGGGTTATTTGTGTACTAGGTTCGTCTGCATGGGGGGCAGCTGGAGAGTCGTTATCGCCTACATACGGTGGGTCGACCCAAACCAGTGGCGCCATCACCACCATGCCGGGTGCTGAAACTGCCTTTGTGGGTCACGCCAGCCATCGCGATATGGAAGTGGTGCGCTATGAGTGGGACTTTGATGGCGATGGGGTGGTGGATTTTACGTCTTCTAGCACAGGCATTACCCAACATATTTTTTACGATACCGGGACCTATCACGCCCGCTTTAGAGCCTTCGCTGAAGATGGCACCTTGTTGCCAGAGGCTACTGTGGTGGTCACTGTGGATGGAGCAGCTTCCCAGGTATTTGTGGAGTCCTCGGCACACATTGGTCGCGCCGCTTTGGGAGCCAGTTCTGCGGTGGAGGGGCCAAGTGCCGATGGCACAGTGAAGCATTATGCCTTGATCATTAATGGTGGCCGTGAGCAGCGCTTCTGGAAAGATATGGAATACCTCTACGCCATGTTGCAGCAGTATGGTTACAGCGACAGTGATATTTACCTTTTAAATTACGATGGGGTAAATCCTGCAGGTGAAAACCCCAACGCTATGATCGACGCCCCTGCCACCTCGGAGGCTTTAAGTCAGGCTATTACAGATTTGGCAGCGATTGTGGATGGCGATGATATTCTTCATGTGTTTGTAGACGACCACGGCAATGGTTACACCGGCCCCGTGCAATACTCGGCCAGCCAGGAAGTTGCCTACGGCTATAACGGCGGGGTGATCTCCGTCGATCCCGGCGATGAAGTCGATTATATCGAGCGTGATTTAAAGCTGCGCTCCATGGTGGTGTATGGCGATCACTACAGTCGCACGGGTATGAACCAGTGGGGTGTGTATGAGCTTCGCTCCAGTAATCGCATTTATCGTCACAAGTATGTCAGCACAATCTCCAATGTGTTTTTCGATAAGCGCGGTGCCACGGTTAACGACAACGATGAAGGTATCGAGCGCATTGTGGATTATCTCAAAGGTGACACGAATAGAGATGGTGTGATCGATGAGGGCGAAGTGTATGACTATGATGACGACGGTGTGCCTCCCTATAACGCCAGTACCGGTGCGTTCGATGAAGACGACTGGGGTTTGATTGATGACTATGCCGACGATTATAACTTCACCATTCCCATGGGGCGCGCACCGGAAGATTGCCTCTATCGAAAAACGTTGGACATCAATTTAGACAACACCATCGATTTTCTTTGCAGTGGCGATAATCAAAATTTTGTTGTGGTTGCTACAGATGCAGATAACGATGGCCTCTATGATAATTTCGATATCAATATGGATGGCGACCTCGATGATGAGGTCAGTATCGACGAAACCTTCAATATGTATGGCTCGATAGTCACCGATGATGAGTTTGCTGCGCTGCTTGCTCAAATTGGTGCGGGCCACATCACCGTGATTATGGAGCAGTGTAATAGCGGTGGTTTTATCGATGATTTGAGTGGGCCTAATCGAGTCATTTTTACGGCTGCGGAAGCAGAGACCGTTTCTTGGGGAAACATGTTTATTCGAAACATGATTTCCGCTTTCAGTGGCATTAATTACCCTGGCGCGACGCAAGTTGACCCCGCGCAAGCAGATACAAACGGCAATGGTGAAATTGATTTTGCCGAAGCGTTTGTTTTTGCCTCAGAAAATGATACTTACAACGAAGTACCGCAATACGATGATAATGGTGATGCGATTCCTTCTGTGACTATTCCTAATGGCAGTGAAGGAAGTTTGGGAGCTACTTTAAATTTACGGCAAGAAGGAAACTGTGAAGAATTTACAGCCAGCAACAGTGCCCATGAAAGTGCCGGTCGTGCCTATAGTGAAACCGTGACAGAAGGTGAAACGTGTTATGGAAGTTTTTGCTTTGGAGGAACAGATACTACTACCTGGTATGCGGTCGGCTCTAATGAAAGCTTAGGAACCAATGGCAGTACACAAAACACTTTAAATACGTTTGGTGGAAGCCACTTCAAAATGGGTCAATGTCCCGTGCCGGATACAACAGCGCCTGTTATTACGTTACAAGGTGATAATCCTATGACTGTTGTGGAGGGTAGTGTCTTTAATGATCCAGGAGCAACAGCTCAAGACGATATTGATGGTGACATTACCAGTCGTATTGTTGTCAGTGGTGAGGTAAATACCAGTGTGTTGGGTACTTATCAAGTAACCTATAGCGTGACAGACGAGGCTGGAAACAGCGCGGAAATTTCACGGACAGTGAACGTGGTGGAAGCGCCAGCGTGTGAAGAATTTACAGCGACGGTGAGCAATCATGAAAGTGCAAGCCGCGCTTATAGTGAAACAACGACAGTTGGAGAGACTTGTTACGGCACATTCTGTTTTGGTGGTACACAAGTAACAAATTGGTATGTGCAAGGATCGGATGAGTCTTTAGGCTCGGATGCGGATAGTGTGGTCACCTTAAAAGCGCAGGGTGGCGGTTATGCAATTGGTGAGTGCCCTGTTGGGGCCGTTTCACCGGTTATTGACAGTTATACTCTTACTCAACTCAATCATGATGAAGCAGAGATAACGGGAGTGGCTTCAGATCGAAATGGTGATTTAGATCGTGTTGTGCTGATTTATTACACTGAAACCAGTAGCGCTAACTTTGTCGGTGTTAATCTCGATAATACACAATACCTCGATTGTGTGGGGACCGCGAACTTTACCTGTAGCGTAGATTTTGTAAATTTCCCGCTGCCTGTCGGTGAAGAAGTGGGGCTAGTACTTGTCGCTTATGATAAGGCTGAGCATGCAGACTCTGTGGTTGTTCCAATCACTAGGCCAGAGCCAGATCAACCACAAGCGCCAGTGGTCGTCAGTGTAGAGTCTAGTGTTAATGGATTTGATATCACGATTACTACAAATATTGTTGACGCTAATGATGATATTAGCTCTGTAAATCTCCTATTAGATTCAGCGTATTATGATTGCATTGATAATAGTGGTGGAAATTATATTTGTAACGCAACGGTTTTGGGCGCAGGGAATTACAGTGCAAAAGTCATTGCTGAGGATGAAGGTGGTTTAATGGGTGAGTCGCAAACTTTTACAGTCGAAGTGGCAGATGTTTTCAGTTGTTATACTGCAACAAATCAGGAACATATTAATGAAGGCAGAGCAAGCTTGCGTTACAACGTGCTGGTGTATGCCAATGGCTCCAATGATTATTTAGGGCAGGCGGGAGATACGTCATCTATTGAGGAAGCGTCTCCCAATGTTTGGAGTAAGGTCGAGAGCTGTCCAGAAAATAATCAGCAGGTAGTCAGTAATGTATTAATAGATATTCCATCGATTGTATTTTAAATAATTACTTGCATTCTGTTTTAGTAAAAAGGCCGAATACAAATGTATTCGGCCTTTAATTCTTTAAGAAATACTTTTAACGATTACAATTTTACTTCCATTGCTGCCGCAGGTTCGATATCACTATTAAAACGATCTTCATCCAGTAGATTTTCTTTTTTAGCCACCACCGTAGTAATCATGGCATCGCCGGTAACATTCACGGCGGTGCGCATCATATCCAGTAAACGATCGACGCCAATAATCATGGCGATGCCTTCTACGGGTAATCCCACTTGCTGAAGTACCATGGCGAGGGTAATCAATCCAACACCGGGAACTCCAGCCGTGCCGACAGATGCCAGGGTGGCCGTCATAATGACAGTGAGGTAATCGGTTACACTCATGTCTACGTTAAAGGCTTGTGCGATAAATACAGTGGCAACCCCTTGCATAATGGCAGTGCCATCCATGTTTATGGTTGCCCCTAAGGGAATAGTAAACGCGGCCACGCGATTGTCGGCACCTACACGATTTTCTACGGTGCGCAGTGTCACAGGAATGGTGGCGCCACTAGAAGCTGTACTGAAAGCAAACATCATAGCGGGGCGCATCTTGTCGAGAAGCCGTAATGGATTAAGCCCAGTGAGAAGTTTAAAGAGCACACTGTAAACCCCGAGCCCGTGCAATAGCAGAGCTACCACAACGGTGAGTACATATTTCCCCATGCTCACCAGTGCATCCACACCTAGGCTGGAGAAAAGTTTTGCCAATAGGCAGAACACGCCGTAGGGCGCGAGCTTCATTAAAAAGCCCACCATGGTCATGATCACAGTATCAAAATCACGGAAAAAAGTGGCGATGCGTTGGCCGGGGTCACCACACTTGCTCACGGCAAAGCCAGTGAGCAATGAAAACACAATCACCTGTAGCATATTCCCTTCAACAAAGGCCTTAAAAGGATTGCTGGGAACAATATCGATGAGCACCTGTTTTAGGGGTGGTGCTTCTTTTGCGGAAAAAGATGAGGCTGTGGCCATATCAATGCCAGCTCCAGGCTGGGCAATAATCGCCAGCACTAGAGCGAGTGTGATGGCTAAGGCTGTAGTAACTAAATAAAGCGCTAACGCTCGGCCAGCCATGGATCCCATGCGAGAATTATCTTGCAGTGCGGAAACGCCAGAGACCAAAGATACAAAAACTAACGGCACCACTAACAGTTTTAAGCTGGCTACAAAAATTTGCCCGACCGCATCGAACAAGCCGTCTACTAGTAAGGAGTCTAACCAGCCGCTGCCACCAGCGCCCAACCAGTTGTTGCTGGTGGCAATGTTAATGCCGAGGCCAAGGAGAATGCCCGCCACCATGGCGATAAAAATCCGTGTGGTCAGTCCCGCTGAGTTCTGCATAGGAAATCCTGAATATTGTCGAAGATGATGGTTTGCCCCACGAGGGTGAGGCTTGGTCGCTTGCTGGAGTGCAGGGGCGAAATAACGTTAGCTGTTTACAGCGTCTTTCAATGCTTTACCTGGCTTAAAGTGCACGGCTTTATGTGCCGCAATGGTAATGGCTTCGCCGGTCTTGGGGTTGCGTCCAGCCCGTTCAGCCCGTTCTTTACGCTGGAAGGTGCCAAAGCCAATAAGGCTGATGTCTTCGCCTCGGCTTAAGGCTAAACCGATTTGCTCCATAATTTCCTCCAGTGCATTGTTGGCGTCGTTTTTTGAGAGCTTTGCTTGCTCTGCAATGGCTTGCGCAATATCGCTTTTACCGATCATATAGAGTTCCGTGTAGTTATAGATTGAAAGTTAAAGGTTGCAAGTTAGGTCTTGAGAATTAAAAGTTATTGTTATGACTATTAGGTGGGCCATTAAAGCAGTCTGCTTTCTATTTAGAAAGGCTGTAACCCTTGATAATCCTCTGTAGAATGCCCTTTTTTATTTCATGGCCTATTGATGACGCTATTTGTTCGTGAGCCCCGTTGGTCCAATGCCAAGCTGCAAGTACCTCGCCGCTGGAAGACCTGGCTGTTAGACCAAGGTTCCTTAACGGCGCGTTTGCAGCAGTTGAGCGGGGGGCAATTTTCCGTACACAGGCTTTCGCAAGCGTGGGGGAGGCCGACCTTATCCGAGCGCCGGGCGTTGGGCTTGGATCATCATCAGTTGGCTTTGGTGCGAGAAGTGCTTTTATACGGCGGTGATCAGCCGTGGGTTTACGCTCGTAGCATCTTGCCTGCGGCAACCCTCACTGGGCCATTGCGGTCATTACGGCAGTTGGACGAAAAGCCTCTTGGAGCACTGTTGTTTAGTAACCCTACCATGTGTCGCGGTGATATCGAGGTGGCGAAAGTACCGGTGGCGTATTTGCCACCGTCTGCCCACGGAGTGGTGGAATCGTTACAAGAAACAGATGCTTTATGGGGGCGGCGTTCGGTGTTTTTTCTCTACGACAAGCCCTTGTTAGTGAGTGAAACCTTCTTACCGGAATTCCCTGGTTAAAATAATTATGGCGACAATCACTGATCAACTGAAAGACCCTTGGTTGGCCTATTGGCAGCTGATGCGTTTGGATAAGCCGATCGGTACCTTATTGCTTTTGTGGCCCACACTCTGGGCTATTTGGTTTGCTTCCGACGGCCAGCCTCGGTTGGATGTGGTAATCGTCTTCTCTTTGGGTGTTTTCCTTATGCGGGCTGCGGGGTGCGTGATTAACGACTTTGCCGATCGCAAAATTGATGGCCGTGTGGCCAGAACGAATCAGCGCCCATTGGCCACTGGCCGCTTACAGTCCCATCAGGCACTGCTATTGTTTGCAGGTTTGTGCTTGGCAGCCTTTGTGCTGGTTGTGTTCTTTACCAACCCCCTCACCATTCAGCTATCCGTTGGGGGTGTCTTGTTAGCCTTTTGCTACCCCTTTATGAAACGCTATACTCACCTGCCTCAGGTGGTGTTGGGGGCAGCATTTGCTTGGGCAGTGCCCATGGCCTATGCGGCGCAAAGTGGTGAGTTGCCGGCTCAGGTGTGGTGGTTGTACGGTGCGGTGGTGTTGTGGACCGTGGCCTACGATACCTTTTATGCCATGGTAGACCGTGACGACGACCTGAAGATTGGGGTGAAATCCACGGCAGTGCTCTTTGGTTCTTATGACCGTCTGATTACCGCACTATTACAGCTAGGGACTTTAGGGTTACTGGTAATGCTGGGGGGGTATTACGGCCGTGGCGCCATATATTTCATCGGTGTGGCGGTGGCTGCGGGGCTCTTTGTCTATCAGCAGTGGTTGATTCGAGGTCGTGAGCGGGAGCCTTGTTTTACGGCCTTCCTTAATAACAATCGAGTGGGTGCGGCGGTGTTCCTGGGGTTAATGTTCGACTATCTGTAGCCCCTTATGTTGTTTCAGGCGTATAGTATTGTCATATAGCAGTCATATTTCAGCGGTTTAATAAATGACCAACCGAAGTAGAATTTAACAGACTGTCGTAGACGTTATGCAACCTAAAACCATTTTGATTGTTGACGATGAGCCAGCCATTCGCGAGATGATCGCCATGGCACTAGAAATGGCCGATTTCAATTGCCTGCAGGCGGAAAATGCCCTGCAAGCCCATAGCCTTATTATCGATGAGCGCCCAGATTTAGTACTGCTAGATTGGATGATGCCCGGCACCAGTGGTATCGAGCTGGCGCGACGCCTACGCCAAGACGATATGACGGCGGAACTGCCCATCATCATGCTCACCGCAAAAGCCGAAGAAGATAACACCATTCAGGGCCTTGAAGTGGGGGCAGACGATTATGTCACCAAGCCTTTTTCCACCCGTGAATTGATTGCCCGTATCAAATCTCTACTGCGCCGTAGTGTTAACGGCGCCAGCGAAAAGCCCTTGTTGGTGGAGGAGTTGGAGCTCAACCCCATTAGCCATCGGGTGACGGTGAGTGGTGAGCCTGTGGATATGGGGCCAACGGAGTACCGCCTGCTGGAGTTCTTTATGACTCACCAGGAGCGAGTCTACAGCCGTGGTCAGCTGCTGGATCAGGTATGGGGTGGTAATGTTTATTTGGAAGAGCGAACGGTAGATGTACATATCCGTCGTTTGCGCAAAGCCTTAGGTGATTGTGAGCGTTTTGTGCAAACTGTCCGTGGAGCGGGATATCGTTTTTCGTCTAAAATAGCGGTTAACTCTTAAAACGCCCTCTGCTTTACGTACTCTTTTCGTAATGTGGGCCACACAGGATATTGATTAATCAGTGCGCCGGCCCGAGTCTTTTAAACAAGAATTACAGAAACTCATCGCCATCATTGTGGTGGCCAGTGTTGTGGGTGTGATTCTTGGCTTTCCGGTTACCGGCATCTGTCTCGGCTTTGTGGCCGCCTTTTCCCATCAGCTTTATCGTTTATATCACTTACACAAGTGGTTGGTTGCTCGGCAGAGTGAACAGCTGGAGCCACCGCGAGACGGCGGCGTGTGGGAAGATATTGCCGATCATATTCAAGATCAGCAGCGAGCCTACGAGCGTCAAAATGCGGACCTTCACGCGGTTATTAAGCGAGTGCATCAAGTCACCACGGCCTTAACTGACGGTGTGGTGGTGATTGATAACCAGGGGCGTGTGGAGTGGTGGAACCCTGCGGCCACTAAAATGTTGGGCTTTCGTGAGGCCACCGATCGCGGCCAATTGGTGGTGAATTTATTACGCCATCCAAAGTTCGTTAAATTTATGCGCAAGGGTAAGTTCGATAAAACCTTGGAGATTGCTGCTCCAAATAGCCAGCAGCGTACCCTGCAAATTCAGATCACCGAATTTGGTATGAGTGATCGCCTGCTGGTGGTAAGAGATATCACCCAGCAAATGAACCTGGATCAAATGCGTAAAGATTTCGTGGCCAACGTCTCCCATGAGTTGCGTACGCCATTGACGGTGATTTCCGGCTATGTGGAAACCCTCCAAGGTGGCGGAAATTTACCTTTACCGCTTATGCGGGCTCTTCAGCAGATGCAAGAACAGGCTAATCGCATGGAGGCGTTAATCAGTGATCTGCTGACGCTGGCGAAGTTGGAAAGTCGCGCGCTGGATGCCACGGAGAAAAAGGTCAATGTGCATTCTATTTTGCGACAAATCGCCGACGATGCCCGTTCCCTCAGCGGTAGTAAGCACGCTGTTGTATTAGACTGCCCTGAATCCGCAGGCATGCTCGGTAGCAAAAGTGAATTGCGCAGTGCATTTTCAAACTTGGTTTTCAATGCGGTGAAATACTCCCCGGAAGGTGGAGAGATCACCCTTCACTGGTGGGTGGATATGACCGGTGTTCACTTTAAAGTGTGCGATCAGGGAATGGGTATCGACGCCAAGCATATCCCTCGCTTAACAGAGCGCTTTTATCGGGCAGATGCTAGCCGTAACTCCAGTACAGGCGGGACCGGTTTAGGTTTGGCCATTGTGAAGCATATTTTGGTGCGTCACGAAGGTTTCTTGGAAATTGAAAGTGAGTTGGGTAAAGGCAGCTGCTTTACTTGCCACTTCCCGCAGACCCGCTTTTTAGAGCGGGGTAAAAAGCAAGATAAAGACGATTGGTTAGATGATGATCACCGCTTGGCTGCGGGAGATGATAGCTAGCCCGTCAGCTTCTGGGGTTAGATTAAGCGCTGGGTTGGCTGGGGCTTTAGATTAATTTAATAAGTCTTGCAGTAAGGGTGCGTGCTTCACTTGCTGTACTCGCAAGCTCTGGCGGCTCGCAATCATAATGGCTTTAAGCTCATTCAGGGCAATATCGAAATCATCATTAATCACTAGATACTGGCCTTCAACATAGTGGCTCATTTCATCTACAGCGGCAGCCATGCGCTTGGCTATGATCTCGTCAGGGTCTTGGCCGCGGCCGGTTAACCGTTCTTGGAGTGCTTGTTTTGACGGTGGCAGAATAAAAACCGCCACGCTCTCAGGCATTAGGCGGCGTACCTGCTCTGCGCCCTGCCAGTCAATTTCTAGAATCACATCCTTGCCAGCTTGTAACTGCTCTTTCACCCAGCTGCTTGAAGTGCCGTAAAAGTTATCAAACACCTGTGCATGTTCAAGAAAATCCCCCTGTTTCACCATCGCCATAAAAACGTCTTTACTGACGAAGTTATAGTTAATGCCATCTTGCTCGCCGGGGCGCATAGGGCGAGTGGTGTGGGAGACACTCACGCAGATATCACTGGTCGACTCCACCAGGGCCTGAACCAGGCTGGTTTTTCCTGCGCCTGAAGGGGCGGAGATGGTGTAAAGCGTACCGGTGCTACTCATGAGGAAGGCCTGTGTATCAGTTGAATCGAATTGCTATTATCCCTAAAAAGATAGCAGGTTTCACGGGTAAGTTGAACGTGGTAAATCGAGAAGAGGGATATTTGAGATGATATTGTTAGGGTATAGAGTGTGAATCTAGTTGTGCCTGCTTAAGGCATGGTTTGACGTTAGGAATAGTCTGAGATAACTACAAAATGGGAAGTGATATGAGTTTACTTTGGCGCTTTATGGCAGGTATAGCCGTTATTGCTTTGATGGCACTGGCTATTTTTTTAGGGGAGTCTGCCTTTAATCAAGTGCAAAATTTTCGTGTTTTAGAGCGTATTCCGCTGACGAGTATCGTGGGTAGTACAGAAGGTGAGGTTCAGTTAAAGGGCGAAGCTAGAGCTGCCAGTAAACCTCTACAATCTCCAAAAGCAAAAGCGGGCAGTGTGTATTATCGTTATTTGGTCGAAAAGAAATATCGAGATAGTGAAGGGAGAACAAGTTGGCGCACGGTAAGTGATAAGAGTGATGCTGTAGATTTTGTTCTGTCGGATCTCAGTGGTAAAACCCGTATTTATTCTAGAGAAGCATCATCTCATCTTCAGTGGTCTGTAGAAAAGAAATTCTATTTGCAGCAGGGGGATTATCGTTACCACGAATGGCGAGTTGACCAGGGAGATTCCGTTACATTATTTGGTTGGATGAAAAAACCTAGTGGAGAAGAGGGAGTAAGTTTTTACCAACAAGGGGACTACTTGCCTATTGTTTCTTCAAAGAATGCTGTTGGGGTTCGAGGTGATATGGGGTGGTCTGCCATTTTATTTCTTGCTCTAGCGATTACAGTACTAGTGTTTGCCTCATTTCTATTGGTTGTATGTTTGGGGATCCATCGTGTTTTGGTGTTATTAGTGGTTGTTACTCTGGCTTGCACAAGTTTTCTTTGGTACTACGGTTGGCAGAGTATGAAGAGCGATATTACAGGAGGGTATGCACGGTTTGAAACTCAAAGAGAACGTAGTGATGCACTTATTTCTGAGATTTTAAAAAACCAGCAGTACTCATTTTCTTCTGGGCAAGTATTAGATATGGAAAACCAAGACTTTCAACTAATCTCCCAATATGAAAAAGATAAAATTAATGCCTGGCGTGTCACTGCATATCTTGTTCGGCAGCGATATTTGCAGCAAATCAGTCGATTCCCCGAAAACTATTATGCTAAATTAACTAAGTTAAATAATCCTGTAGAGATTCCCTTGTCGAGTGAACAGCGATCTATCGTAGAGGTTGAATCAAAAAATTACGAAATTACACGGGTGGAAAATAAATGGTACTTCCATTTAGTCGCCATATTTATTGTCGCATTTGGAGCTTGGTTTGCCTTCTTATTTATTCGAGTAAAACGAATACTGGAGAATCTCCCTACAAGTAAAACTGTGGGTGTGACATATGGATTAGCGGAAATAGCCGGAATTTTAAGAGAGGAAAATAAAGAAAATCTATTAAAAGGACCAGTTTCAAATAGAGAATGTTGTTGGTATCACTATCTTGTGGAGGAACGTCGAGGTAGTGGCAAGAATACCCGTTGGGTAACAATTGAAGACCGTATTGAGAAGCAGCCATTCTATTGTGAAGATGATGAAGGTCGATTACGTGTTTTTCCAAGTAAGGCAGAAATTATATCGAGTCATACTCATAAGCAAAGAGTTGGTAGGTATCGGTATACTGAAAAACGCTTGAGTCCAGGTGATCCTCTTTTTGTTTTAGGTAAGGCTGCGACAGATAAAAGTCGTCCTGATAGTTTAGTTATACGTCATGAAGCGGGTTCTCCATACATAATTAGTAATAAACCGGAAAAAGTCGTTATGTTGATGAAAGCGGCGAAAGGGATGGGGTTATTATCCTTTGCCGTTAGTGCGGTATTTTTTGTATTGATCATGATTTCAGGTGAAAAGGGACAATTTTCTTCTGTGGATTATGTCTTAGCATCTTTGGCTGGTCCTGCTTTTTTGACGCTAATTGTGATAATTATGATGTTTAATGACTTGGTTTTTCTACGGCAACGATGTGATCGTGCATGGGCAAACATACAAGTGAGTTTAAAAAAACGAGCAACATTGATTCCTAGATTAGAGCATATTGCTAAAGCGACTTTGAAACATGAAAAGAGATTGTTAGAGGCTTTATCTGAATTGAGAGGGCGACGAGGGAGAAGTAATACTGCCGAGGAGATTGATCATTATATAGAAATGGAATATCAGGTATTGAATGAGATTAACGTTGTGGTAGAGAAATATCCCGTATTGAAGGCCGATACAGTACTGCAAGATTTACAAGGAAGGATGATTAAATTAGAAAACGAAATTGCTATGATTCGTAAAGGCTTTAATGATTCTGTGGAACTCTATAATACTCGAGTCACTCAGTTTCCAGATAATCTGTTGGCGAGTGGATTTGGGTTTAAGCGAATAGGCCTTTTATCTTTTAATAAAGAGGTTCATGAAATTCCTAAGGTTTCTTTGTCGAAGGAAGATGGAAAGATATAGTGTAGAGAAGAAAAGGATCGGAGTTTATGCAAGCTATTAAGGATGTTTTAGGGTTTATTGTTGAAATAGAAAAATTAAAGGCTGTTGAGCGGAAGACGCGCCCTGTAGGTTTAGAGCGTTTTGAAAATTCTGCAGAACACAGTTGGCATGTATGTATGGCTGCATTGATGTTGAAAGATTATGCCAATGAACCGGTAGATATCTTCAAAGTTATTCAAATGCTCCTAATTCACGATCTGGGAGAAATTCACACTGGCGATACAATCATCTATGCCAGCGAGACGGAGGAGTTAAAAGCCGAAGAAGAGAAGGGTATTCGAAAAGTATTGGCCTTGTTACCCAATAAAGATGCTATTAATCAATGGATGAGCTTATGGCATGAATTTGAGGCAGGTGAATCAGCAGAAGCAAAATTTGCAAAAGCTATTGATCGAGTTCCTCCCATTTTGCATAACCTTCATGGTGGTGGTCATAGTTGGAAGACTCATAATATTTCCAGCGAAAAAGTTTTTTCAGTAAATCAGCGAATTGAAAAAGGCAGTGAGAAGCTTTGGGGTGTCATTAAAGAACAGCTTGATGGGGCAATAAAAACAGGGCTGTTGAAATCTGAAAAAAAATTAAATGAGACTGTAGATAAAACTGTGTAACTGCTTATCATCACTGCCAGTAATGGCTAAGGATAAGCAGCATGAACAAAGAACAACTCGAAGCCTTCGCCCGCGAGGCCGCTAAATCCATTAAGACCGAAAGTGACCTCAATGA
>JAILXX010000007.1:0-172130 GCA_045430295.1 Cellvibrionaceae bacterium
ATGGAAAGACTAACTCAACAACAATGTGACCGTATTGCTGAAAAGCTAAACTCACGCCCTAGAAAAAGACACAACTACAAAACACCAGCGGAGATACTTTATGCCTAAGTCGATTTGTCGCACTTACTGGTTGATACTAAGCCTTAAAATATGATTTACCCGATCTTGGGGGTAACCTCTGTTTTAAAACTTAGTTTACTTAAATAACTTAATTTACTTAAACAACACCATTTCAAGTAATAAGTTTGGATTTTAACTTGTGAATTTGGTCTCGTACCGTAGCAGCCTCTTCAAACTCGAGCGCTTTAGCATGCTCATACATTTGCTGTTCAAGTTTATCAAGCTGGTGTGAAATTGCCTTGGGATCATTAATATCGACAGCATAATCCCCCTTCTTCTCTGCAACCGCGTTTCGCCTTTGCCCTTTACCTCGAGACCCAGGTATAGCCCCTTCAAGAATATCCTTAACCTGCTTATTAATACCTTGAGGGGTGATGCCATGCTCCACATTAAATACCAACTGCTTTGCTCTACGTCGCTCCGTTTCATCCATTGCACGCTGCATCGAGCCCGTAATCCTATCCGCATAGAGAATCGCTTTACCATTAACGTTACGGGCAGCACGCCCTATGGTTTGGATCAACGAGCGATCAGAACGTAAAAAACCTTCTTTATCGGCATCAAAAATAGTAACAAGGGAGACTTCAGGAATATCTAAGCCTTCACGAAGCAAGTTAATACCGACGAGTACATCGAATTCTCCTAAACGAAGATCACGAATAATCTCTACTCGCTCTACGGTATCAATATCCGAGTGAATATAGCGAACCCGAACACCATTTTCATCTAAATAATCCGTCAGGTCTTCAGCCATGCGCTTAGTGAGTACGGTTATCAATACCCTTTCACCAATCTCAACTCTTTTATGGATTTCTGAAAGCGCATCATCAACCTGTGAACCCGCAGGCCGTACCTCCATAATCGGGTCCACCAAACCAGTGGGCCGAACCACTTGCTCAACTACCTGACCTTGATGCTCTTCTTCGTAATTACCTGGCGTTGCAGATACAAACACCATTTGAGGTGCAAGATTTTCCCACTCTTCAAACTTTAAAGGGCGGTTATCCAATGCAGAAGGCAAACGAAAACCAAATTCAACAAGGGTTTCTTTACGTGACCTGTCACCTCGGTACATACCTCCTATTTGTGGAACAGTTACGTGGGATTCATCCAGAAATAGCAACGCATCATCAGGTAAATAATCAAACAAGGTGGGTGGAGGTTGACCTGAAGCGCGACCGCTTAAATAGCGCGAATAGTTTTCAATACCATTGCAGTAGCCTAACTCTTGCATCATTTCTAGATCGTACTTGGTTCGCTGCTCTAATCGTTGGTATTCCAGTAACTTTTCGTTGTCACTGAATTGATCCAATCGTTGGCCCAGCTCTTCTTTAATTGAATCAATAGCATTAAGCACTGTATCCCGTGACGTTACATAGTGAGATTTAGGGTAAATGGTATATCGCGGAACTCGGCTAAGAATTTCACCAGTAAGAGGATCAAACAATGAAAGCTGCTCGATTTCATCGTCAAACAATTCTATACGTAGCGCCTCGAGATCCGAATCCGCTGGAAAAATATCAATAACATCACCACGAACACGAAAAGTCGCCCGCTGGAACTCTGTATCATTTCGTGTGTATTGCAGCTCTGCAAGCCGGCGTAGGATATCCCGCTGGTTTACTTGATCACCACGATCTAGGTGCATCACCATTTTGAAGTAAGATTCAGGGTCACCCAAACCATAAATTGCAGATACCGTTGCGACCACCAGTACATCTTTACGCTCTATCAGCGCTTTTGTAGCCGACAATCGCATTTGCTCAATATGATCGTTTACCGATGCATCTTTCTCAATAAAGGTGTCTGAAGATGCGACATAAGCCTCAGGCTGGTAATAGTCGTAATAAGAAACAAAATACTCAACTGCGTTATCAGGGAAAAACTCTTTGAATTCACCATAAAGTTGCGCAGCCAAGGTTTTATTATGGGCCATCACAATAGTTGGACGCTGCAGACGCTCAACCACATTTGCCATGGTGAACGTTTTACCGGAACCGGTAACCCCTAAAAGGGTTTGATGGGCCAGGCCTGCCTCAAGACCACTTACAAGACTATCAATGGCGCTGGGCTGATCCCCAGCAGGTTTGTATTGGCTCTCAAGACGAAAAGGTTTAGTCACTAAATACAACCGCTACTAATAAAATGCAGAAAAGAAGGCGATTCTACCCTGTTGGCTCCTACCTGTTAACCAATAAGCAGAAGTGACATTATTGACAGTGAAATTGAAATTGAATTCGCCATGTTGAAAAGCGTGACCATGTTCTCACTATACCTCCTATGGGCACTGGTGACTGCTGAGCATAGCCGCTATCATCCTCACGAAATGTGACAACACGCCAACGATAGCAGTAGTGGTGAAACAACAACTCAGCCCAAGGAATCCCCATGAATACAATCCTTTCTCTGGCCAATGTCGCCACTACCACGCTTATCATGACTGCTGTGGCTTTGCCTGCCATGAGCGCAAACGCAGAACAGCGTAGCGCCCCAGCGTACGAAGTGATTGAAGAAAATGTTAATGCTCCGAAGGCTGAAGCACCTCAAGAAATAGCAGAAACCTCCGAAACGTCACAAGGTACTGCAAAAGCGGCAATAGAAAAACCTGCCTCTGAGGCAACAGAGGCTACCGCAGCAGAGCAAGTTGCAGTCGAAGATACGGCAGAAATTGCTGTCGCCAACCCTCAAAGCATCAACTACAACTGTAATCTTTCGAATCTGTCTCGCCGAGTTTCAGTCGATTTTCTAGAACCCCCCGCCGCTGTACCTTGCCAGGTTAACTACTTTAAAGATACTGAAGAGCCTGGCGTACAAAAGACCCTGTGGTGGGCAGAAAACAACGAGGGCTACTGCGAACGTAAAGCCGAAGAGTTTGTTGATAAGCTAACCGGCCTAGGTTGGGAATGTATTCAATAATTAGTTTTTAACGACAAAGCTTTTTCAACACCCTAAGGGCAGAGTCATACTTCTGCCCTTTTTTATTATCTGTAACATTGATAGTTTCATTTAAAAAAAGCGAAGAAGCAATTCCGTACTCCAGTTGTGTAAAGAGCTTAGTTACTTGAAAAGTTCTATCACTCCACCCAGGCAATTCTTGGCTTACTCGGCTTGCATAGTCACCGGGAGGCTCACCAGGTTGTCGCTCGCATCCAAGCTTGGCCAATTTCTGGCAATAACGCTCATAGTATTGCACAGACTTTGATGAGCTGTTTTTTCGTTTTCTTAACTTCATCCAGCCGTAGGCTAATAAAATAGGTGCTAATAACCCAGCTAACAACACAACAGCTATACGCCAATAATCAACGCCACCAAGTAAGCGTGTAAGCAGTTCAATCTTTTTAGTATTATCATAGCCAAGTACTAACTGGTGCCATTTAAAATTAGCCACTTCCCAAGTTAGGCGCATTTGATTAATAAAATCAATATGCTTCCATTTAACTAAGGCTAAGGGTGTTTCAGACAAAAACTCTTCTTCATTGTCGAAAAGGTCTGTAAAGTTTGATTCGATACGTTCAGGTGCAACAGCCGCCGTAGGATCAATACGCACCCAACCCTCCCCTTTAAGCCACACTTCCGCCCAGGCATGAGCGTCATACTGTCTCACCACAAGATAATTCTCAGCAGCATTGAGCTCACCTCCTTGATACCCACCGACAACACGCGCAGGTACACCGCCTGCCCGCATAAGAAATACGAAACTACTTGCAAAGTGCTCACAAAAACCAGCCTGGGTTTTAAATAAAAAATCATCGACTGTATTCCGGCCAAGCACAGGCGGCTCTAAGGTATACGAAAATTTTTCATTATATAAATTAAGAACACGATTCACGTAACCGCGATCATCTACAGAACTTTGCCTCGTATGCAGTGCGTAACTGACTGCATCCGGGTTTAATCCTATTGGTATTCTCAGATATTGACGTTCCGAACTAGGATTGAGTAGATGTTGTTCCCAGCTGTAATTTGTGTAGCTGGTCACGTCATATTTTATGCGATGGGACACCGGCAATTTGCGCTCAAGTGTATTAACTGGAGATATTTGAATCGTAGGATCCTGGGCTTCAGCTATGTTAATACCATAAAGCCAGCGCTGATGAGTTGGTTCAAGAATAACAGTGTATTGAAAACCCACGCCTTCAGGAGTAGCTATTTCGCTATCTGGCAGCAGAGCTTTTGCAGGAGCCGTCCAAGTTCTACCATCGAAATTGGAGAATACAATACCTCGCCAGTACCGCTGATTGGGCGGCGGTATATCTCCTTCAAAACTTACTCTAAATGCAACATTTGCACTACGCCCTAACTTGGAAACATCTCCTGGGGACATGGTATCGCTCATGCCTGTCTTGGCGCTATGCTTCAGCGCGGGAACCGACCATAAAGTTCCCAATCTAGGCATTACTAAGAAAAGAATGATAGCCAAAGGCAGAGCTTGTAAGAGAAATTTCAGATTGAGCTTTACCGGATCTAGAATAACTTGCTGACTATCTTGGCGATAAGCCACTGTCATAGATGATAAAATAATGATAAGGGATATCAGAATATACAGTGCCATTAGCAAAGATTGATAAAACAACCCGTTTAGCGCACAAATAAACAATGCCATGTAATGTAAAAGTGCTGCGTCACGCATTTTATGCAGCTCAACAAACTTTAAAAGAGTGGCAGCAATCAATAGCGCTGTCATCGGCTCAAGCCCTATAGGCGGCCTGAACTGCACAAGGATGCCTGCAATGGCAGCAATAACCATTGAAAATCTCATCCATTTACTGGGTCCGTCCCAAGCACCACGAAACATTTGGTAGCGCCAGATAAAAATAACTATTGCTAAAGGTATATGCCAAAGAGGTAAATGTTGTATATGCGGTAAAACGGCAATAAGAATAGCCACGAAAAGCCAAAGCAAACCGATTCTACTAAGAGGTTCGGAAGTCATAGATTTCCCTCCTTCTTAGATTGCCCTTTTGGCGCCAAAGAAAATAAAGCTAAGGCTCCAAGAGCTCGACTACGGTGATAATCTCCTCGACCGGGAACCACTTCTAAATTAGGCAGCCTTAAACCATATTGTAAATTTCGGCGGTCTGCTTGCAGTATCCAATCACAAAGTCTGGAAAGTCTCTGCTCAACATCCAACCCAGATAAATATTCCCAATCCAGCCATAAACGCTCATCAACACCACTAGCGTAATTTTTAACAAACATCTCTCCGCCACGGGCCCATATTTTCCAGTCGACACGCTGAAGAGGCATTCCTTGTTGATAAATACTATGGCCTGAAAAATCATCATCGCCGGTACTCGCCAAAGACACATGAGCGGCCTCCCCCCCGCCTTTCAGAAAAGGTAAAGCTCCTGCTGGGACAGGCTTAGGATATACAAGACCCTCCAAATTAAACGCCAGGTGAGTCCAACAACGGAGCCAGCCAAATGGATAAGTTGTTTCGACCGTTATACGAGGGGCTTGTAACCAACCTCTTTTTATTGAAGGGAAAAATAAATGAATCGTTTGTGGTTTACCCGAAGATACGGTGATTGTTGTTTTATCCTGCTTAGAATCAGGGCCATCATACCAACTGAGAGTAATACCAGGCCGATCGTATAATCCATTTTTGAAGACCGATAACTGCAACCCTATTTCGCACTTATCTCCTGCATAAACCGGTTTGATTGGCAGTACATTGATATGAAGGCCGGATAAATTTTGATGGGTATGATAAATGGCAATAATGAAAATACTAGTCAGTAAATAGCACACTGCAAATAGCAAGTTATTTTCATAGTTGGTGGCTGTCAGCCAAAGAATAAGCAATACCAGTAAGAAACTAAAACCGGCTTTAGAAGGAAAGATAAACAACTTATGTTGAGTAAGTGTTATGGATTTTACCGGCGGTAGGCGACGTTTAAGCCAGCGCTGAAATCGTTCTTTAAAATATCGAGTAATCCACATACTAGAATAAGTTTATTGAACAACGTCAACATCTTGCATTAATTTTCTTACCAAGGCTTCACCGCTATCCTCACCATAATCACTATGAGGCCTCAGCCTGTGCGCAAGTACAGGGATGAGTACCGCTTGTACATCTTCAGGAATCACATGCTTTCGCCCATCCAATAAGGCCCATGCTTTCGCCGCTCGGAGCAATGCCATACTACCCCGAGGAGATAAGCCACTAGGAAACTCTGGGGTGACACGGGAGTATTCTGCTATCCGCTGAATATAATCGAGAAGTGAATCCGATGCGTGAATTTTACCGACCAAACCCTGCAGGGAAAATAGCTGCTCTAATGACAACATAGGTTTAACGCCGGCTAATTTTTCTCTAGGGTCAACACCCGTGAGTAACTCACGCTCTGCTTGCGCATCCGGATACCCCAACTGAATACGCATTAGAAAACGATCTAACTGAGATTCTGGTAAAGGAAATGTGCCCGATTGGCTCTGAGGATTTTGCGTTGCGATAACAAAGAATGGCTTTGGCAACTGTCGTGTTTCAGTATCAACGGTAACCTGCCTCTCTTCCATTGCCTCTAATAGCGCACTTTGAGACTTAGGCGTAGTTCGGTTGATCTCATCTGCTAGTAAAACTTGCGTAAACACAGGTCCCTGATGAAATTGAAAACTGTTATTTTCGCGATCAAATATATTCACCCCAATGATGTCTGCAGGTAGCATGTCGCTAGTGAACTGCACGCGCTTGTACTCCAAACCAAGTGACAGCGCTAACGCATGGGCAAGCGTGGTTTTCCCCATTCCCGGTAGATCTTCAATTAACAAATGCCCTTTCGCCAGCAGGCAAACGACCGCAAGACGTGTTTGCTGTGGCTTGCCTAATAAAACGCTGTCGAGCAATTCAAGCACCCGGGCTAATTGTTTTTGCATAGTGATTCCAAGTTGTTATTCCAAGTAACTATCCGAAATAGTAATTCTAAATAGAGGTGTCTTTTATTCTTTATGATGGCTTTTCTTCGACTGTTTATGTAGCTTAATAATGTTGTAAATCAACACGCTAAGGGCCAGCAGCGCCAACGCCGCAAAAAACCAAGGAACAATACTGCACAATAGATCAAAGCGGCACGCCATGCCAATTTGGACGTTCATAACATTACTCGTGATCGATAGCTTTAAGTTTAGTACTTTTATCAGGTGGTAAGTTGCATAGTTTGATCAAGGTTTGGTCGTATTCAGGGTGGTATTATTACAGCCTAGATACGGAGAAAAATATCTCTAACTTCAGCTTGAGCAGTATATTCCAACTCTAAAACAAAAAAGGCACCCAATTGGATGCCTTGTAAACCATGCCTTAAATATCGCTGAAAAATCTAAGTCATATCTTTATAAAGATTAGGGATTTCGAGGCTTACCGGGTTTTCATAGCCCGGAATGGTGATCTTATCTTGAGTAAATTCAATCTTGGCTTCATCAATCATGTTTTCACCAAAACGATAGATAGAATTGTAGTTTCCACGGATTGCTTCATCATCGTAAGATTTAGCAGTCTCACGAACCCCTTCACGCTTCGCTTTCCAAGCCCCTAAGGCTTCTTTACCGTGACGCTTCTCCAGCATAGATTCTGTGATATTGGGCGATAAAATAGCTGCTGTCGCATTTGTACCACCGAAGCCTTTGGAGTTTAAGAAGGCTACATCGGTTTCGCCAACTCCCAAATCCTGATGTTCGCTGCTGATAGTTAGGTGCTCATCGTAAACATCATCGGCCACTTTCTCAGTGGTAGTAACACCCGGCAGAATGCCTTTTGCAAATACACCCAAGGCTACCGAGAGCTGATCCGCGCTCGCTGCGCCAATTGTATGCCCCAAGCAGGACTTCACTGCACCTACAGGCCAGTTTTCAATATTAAAGGTCTCAGCAACCGTATGGAATATATGAGATTCTGTCACCCGGTTTTGCGGAGTACTTGAACCGTGAGCAAGAACGATAGAACGATTAATACCGTCGTCTCCCACCAAATTCCGTGCAGCTGAAACCGCTCGAGCCATAGTGAGATAGTTACCCGCGCCCGGCCCACTAATGGATTTTTTATAGCCATCTGCCGCAGTAAATACATCGGAAACGGACCCATAGATCTCTGCTCCCAACTCCAGAGCCAGTTCATCATCCATCAAGATAAATACCTGACCACTTTCACCAATAGTGAAACCGCAGTTTTGCCCAAATGGGCGTGACACGGTGCGAGGATCAACCTCTTCCGAGCCATCTAGTTTGCGAACATTCTCTTCTGTTGCCAAAGCGCCCATGGTGGCAAAGCCATCCATAATTTCCTGCGTAATCGGGGCTTCCGTATTCATCACTAGGGCCGCGCGGATTTTACCTGCTTGAATATCAGCAACCGCCACACGCAGGTTGTAAAGGAATGTGGCGCAGGCAGCGACATAGCTACCGGATTGCCCCAAACAACCAATCACATAGGCATTCACGAAATCAGCAGGCATGGAGTTAATCCCCATAGCCAACGCCTTAGTCGAGACACGATCCCCTTTCAGGCGGCTCTGTAACATGCCACCAAAGCCTTCTTCTTGGAACGGTGGGAAAGCGGAACCACCATAAACACCGATCTCTTCAGGACCCACATGGGCTTCTACGGTTTCCCAGGGAATCCCCAATGAATGTAGCGCATCACTGGAAGAGAAAATACCTAACTGAGTGCCACGTGGCTGAAAGCGAGCATTATGGAAAGCCCCAGGGTCGAAACCTGTAGGCAACTGACCTGCAGATTTAACAGGGAAATCACGATACGCGTTTACCTTAAATTCAGTTTGATCAGAGACATCAACCCTCACGCGCTTTTCATCAAGCTGAGACACATTCCAGCCGTTTGGTAAAGGATCTGGAACATTACGCTTCGTGGTAACGAAAGAGATTACCCCGCCCTCATTGGGCATAGCAGGCACTTTTTGCTGCCAATGGGCGGCATCCACATCAAAGTGATTCGATTCAACACGGCGAATCATGGTGCCATTGAGAATTTTTTCTCCGAAAAGCTCTTCAATCTCGGACTCTTCAACATGATTTCCTTCTCGGTCAATCAGGCCTTCATCACTCTCCGTGACCAGGTTCATCATGGCTGCAAGACACTCCATGGTGCGTTGACGCTCTGCAGGCTCAAGAGCCTCAAGAATCATACGGTTGTATGCATGATGAAAGGAGCTACGACCAGCGGCATTGGCACCGCCAAAACCCACAATACAGGGTAAACGAGTCATGAAGATATCCTTTAAAAACAGTGAACTAGATAAAATTTGGCCTGTAGTTTAATAAGGTTACTTATTTAAAACATGACTAAATAGGTAAAATATATGAATTTTCGGGCCATTATCGATAAAATGTAAAAATACTGACAGCCCCAGGGCCAGAAAAGATCATGAACAGCCAAGCTACTCAGACCGAGACAAATAATTCTGCGTCAAAAACCATAAACATTGTGCTCTTACTCTGTGAAAACATGCTGATTAGTGGGCATACAACATCCGTGGAAATGTTCAGGACAGCCTCTGCGCTGGCGCGAATGCATGATAGAACAGCCCGAAAAACCGCCTTTCATTATGCCGCCTCATCAAAATCGCCCATTTCAACCCGCGCTGAAATACCTGTCGTACCCTCTATTCTTATTGGAGAAATTGAATCGACTATAGGCTTGCCTGATTTGGTTGTAATACCGAGTTTATGGCGGAACCCTCGAAGAGTGGTTCGCAACCACATGGATTACCTCCCCTATCTGAAACACTGGTATAAACAAGGGGTTGAATTGGTGGCCGCCGGTACAGGCTCCTGCTTTCTCGCCGAAGCTGGTTTGTTAGACAAGCATCCAGCCACAACCCACTGGCACTACTTCGACCAATTCGAGCGAGATTACCCTGCAGTACAACTCAAACGAGATTTTTTTATCACTCAAGCGGAAAGGCTCTACTGTGCCGCCTCGCTTAACGCCATGGCAGACCTTACTGTGCATTTTGTTCAGAAATATTATGGCCTGACCTGCGCCCATCATGTAGAACGTCACTTCTCTCATGAGATACGCCAACCCTATGAACAAAGGCGCTTTTTACAGGGGGATGCAAACCAGCATACCGATGAAGATATTTTGAACCTACAACTGTGGCTCCAGCAAAATATGGATAACGATATTACACAAGACACCGCCGCAGCCTTTATTGGCGTTAGCCCACGGACTTTAAGCCGGCGTTTTCGATTAGCCACCGGGCAAAGCTTCAATGAATACCTGTCTACCTTACGAATTGATACCGCCAAAGACTTGCTTCAAAACAGTAATCTGCCCATTGGCGATATTGCAGACCGTATAGGCTACGGAGACAGCACATATTTTTCTCGACTCTTTAAGAAAAATACGGGAATATCACCTAAAGAATACAGGCAAACTGTTCGGCGAAAGGTTTTTTCCCTCAAGGTTTGATAACACACTGTCCGCCCCTTACCGCACTCTAAACCCTATGGCTCCCTAATCCTTATGGCCTTAAGCGCAACTATTCATAAAGCCGAAATTCATATTGCAGATATGAACCGGCACTATTATGAAAATCACCACCTCACCATTGCTCAACACCCTTCGGAAACCGAGCGTAGATTAATGCTACGCATACTCGCCTTTATCTTAAATGCCAACGAAAGCTTACAATTTTCCAAAGGCTTAAGCACAGATGATGAACCTGACCTATGGGTTAAGAATTTCAGTGACGATATAGAGCTATGGATAGACCTTGGGCAGCCTAGTGAAAAACGGATTCGAAAAGCCTGTGGGCGTAGCAAGCAAGTTTTGATATACAGCTACGGCGATAACGTTAGCGAAACGTGGATTAAACAGATTGAAAATAAGCTGCAACGCTTTGATAATTTAGCCATCTTCCACATTGATGACATATCAGCAGCCAAGATAGAACTCTTTCTAAAACGCAGTATGAATCTGCAGTGTAATATTCAAGACGCCGACATATCGATCAGTGATTCTGAAAACATCAGCAACATCAGTATTCAACAACTCTATCCTGCAAATTAATCAAAATGAATGAGGTATTCAACACAGAGCATTTAAAAAAGATAGCGGCTTATAAAATGCCATTTGGCAAATATGCCGGTCGTATTTTGATAGACCTTCCAGAAGAATATCTGCTCTGGTTTACCAAGAAAGGCTTTCCGAAGGGAGAACTGGGCTATTTAATGGCCCTAACTTTGGAGATAAAAATTAACGGCTTAGAAAAATTATTGGATCCTCTTAGATCTTCTTAGGCCTTGTATCTTAAGGCCGAATAATTAATCTCTATGTACCCGCTTTTTAGCTACCATCCACTTCAGGTTCATCATCATCCGAAGCCTGAGTATCCAACGTTTGTTTCGGCAACCAAACGCCAAATGTGCTCCCCTTCCCTATATCACTATGGACAGTAAGATGACCACCATGCATATCCACTAGCTCTTTTACCAAAGCCAATCCAAGGCCTGTACCTTCAATTCGATCACTTACACGACTATCAGCCCGACTGAACCGCTTAAATAAATTGCTGAGCTGGTTTTCTGTAAGCCCCACACCGGTATCTTTTACCGTAAACAAATAGCCAGAGGCATGTTCATACTCATAAGGTTTTACGATTACTTGCACACTACCATTTGGCGTATATTTGATAGCGTTAATCGTTAAATTAATAAGAATTTGGAGTATCCTGCGCCTATCCGCCACTTGCTCAAGGCCAGACGCAACATTCTCAACACTGTAGGATAAGTTTTTCTCTTGTGCCAATACTGATACTTGGTCACTCAAGTCATGAAGCAATTCGTCTAATGCAAAAGACTCTATCTGCAATTTAAGTCGATTCTCTTCAATGGCTGAAATATCAAGAATATCGTTTATCAAGGCCAAAAGATGTAAACCATTACGTTTAATCGCGATTAATGCATCTTGATCTCTATGAGGAAGATGAATTTTATCTGCCCGCTTAATCAAACGGGTAGAAAAACCAATAATCGAATTCAATGGTGTTCGTAACTCATGAGACATCGATGCCAAGAAGCGACTTTTAGTTTGATTGGCATTTTCAGCAAAGGATTTAGCACTATTCAGCTCTACTGTTTTACGCTGAACTTCAGCTGCAATTTGCTGCTGTCTTCCTGTCACTAGCATCAGTAACACACAGCAAAGCCAAACAAGCAAAAAGGCACAAATCAACATCAACCAGCTTTGTATGCCTTGCTCACGGTCGATAAATTTTTGAGTTGGGAAAAATGTAATTCGCCAAGTTCGAAATCCAAAGACAATGTCTTCTTCATCTGAGAATAGTGATCGATCAACATTCTCACTACCCGCCAAGAATTGAGCCTCACCATCAGTGACATCATCCAAGCGAAATGCCACATAATCAGTATTAACTTTTTTAACAAGATCACTAATTTGAACAATACCGGCAATAAAGCCATCAACACTAGTTACAGCCTGATCAACATTAGTAACAACTTTAGGGTTCACCTCGGTATAAATAGGTGCGTAAATAATGACTGCAAGTGTTCTATCGACAACAAGTGTTATCGCTTCGCTTGATATGGGGTTATTGAGAATGGCGGACTTCAGCATTGCCTCTCTACGTTGGGGATTAGCATAAGGGTTATAACCCAGTACTTTTGTATCATTAATCTTCGCAGATTTTAAATAGCGAATAGGAAAGTAAACCTCATTAGGATAGGCTGCTATTTTTACGCCAGATGAATTCGTCTCCCAAATACGATACGACTTCCCAAGCTCCTGACTTTGTTGCATTTCGAAGCTTTCTCGATCACCGTGTTCAACCTTTTCTAACCACTCCAACACATGAAAATTTTGAGATTTTCGTGAAATATACTGAACAAAAGTTTCAAACTCACCTCGCTCAACCGTCTCTGAGCTTGCATATAATGCTTGCACCGCAGCCAAATCCGCGTAGACATATTCAAACGAGGTTAGTAGCTTACTCTTAAGGGTAGAGACCTCATCATTGAACGTCGTCTGAAGCTGTACTTTTTCATAGGACCTCGCCAACAAGAAAGTCATAATGGCGACAATAAAGATCAGTAACAACGGGGCGCCAATCAGCACGCGCCGACGCATATCAAAAAACTTTCCACCGATCAGTAATAAACACAGTGGGGCGAACACCAGAACGCCAATAGTGTCCCCTACCCACCACGTAAACCAGGTGTACACCACACTGGATAACTCAATAACCCCCAGGCCAAACAAGGCACAAACGCCAATGGTGGCCGCAATTAAACAGGCTAATGGGCCTCCAACCAAGGCAAAGGTTAGAATATCTCTGATATTCACCATCGCATTGGGAAAACCCGTAGTATTGCGAATAAATTGCGCACCAACTGCCGCTTGGATACTTGAGCCAATGGCAATAGTGGCAGGTAAAAGGAGTTGGGAAATGGACTCAATAAGAACAATATCGGCGATATAGAGATTAAGCAGTAATGAGCCTAAAAAAACACCGGGAATGGCTCGACTTCCCAATGCTAGCACGGCAACAATAGCCACTCCGGATGGCGGCCATACAGGAGTAGCGAACCCCGGCGGAATCGCCAGATATAACCCTAAGCGTCCAAAAACAAAATACGCCGCAGCAACCAATACTACAAAGCCAATTGCCTGTAGTTCAGAAACGTTTTCTGAAAAGTGGTTCGTCAATTGATTGGGTTCAGCTGCAGACAAGCCTTGTCTCCTGGTTCGCTCTAAAGCCCTTATAACGCTTAAGCCGCAATACAAACGAGCTATTTCTCGGCTATTAATTAAGAAAGTTTAGTTCTTAAGCTGAAATCTGCCATAAATCAGTGCATAAAGTTTGAAGCTGGCCCCGTAGTAAAGAGATACGCAAGAGCAAGGCTATTCGAGGGTGAAGAGGACTAGCTTCTGAGCCCGACTAAGCTTCTTAATAGCCGCTTCGCGCTTACTGGCCGCTGAGCGGCTGGAATGATCTTCGGAGTAAACTAAGGACACGGGCCTGCGAGCACGGGTATATCGCGCCCCTCTGACATCATCGGAGTTATGCTCTAAGAGGCGACGCTGAAGATCTGTGGTTATACCGGTATAGAGAGAGCCATCTGCACAACGTAGGATGTACACATACCACTGACTCTCAGATGACAAAGCAACCCCGCCCAGAAACCGGCTTAATGGTGAAGCCACTCCGCCAAATCCAGCGCATAGTAAGTGATGATCAGATCAACACCCGCACGCTTAAAAGCGGTCATGGTCTCTAGCACAATGGCTTTTTCGTCAATAACGCCGGCATTGGCTGCAGCTTTTACCATGGCGTATTCACCACTCACATGATAAACCGCCAACGGACGGTCACTGTGGGCACGAATGTTAGCCAATACATCAAGATAGGCTAAGCCTGGCTTAACCATTAAGATATCCGCACCCTCAGCCTCATCACACAGTGATTCCGCTAAGGCTTCACGACCATTGGCAGGATCCATCTGATAAGTCTTGCGAGTACCTTTGAAGTTACTGTCTACGGCATCCCGAAATGGACCGTAAAAAGCTGAGGCAAACTTGGTGGAATAACTCATTACTGGAATGTGGCTAAACCCTGCTTCATCCAGGCCTTCTCGAATCGCGCAGATCATGCCATCCATCATTCCAGAAGGTGCAATCATGTCCACACCAGCCTCCGCTGCAACAACGGCCTGCTTTGCTAAATTCACCAATGTTGTATCGTTATCAACATCGTTATCGCAGACTACGCCACAATGACCATGATCCGTGTATTCACAGAAACAGTTATCAGAAATCACCGTAATTTCAGGCGCAGCCTGCTTGGCGGCACGAATCATACGAGCCATCAGTCCATCACTATTCCATGTGTCTGATCCTGAATCATCCTTGCTGTGCGACACACCAAACAGAATCACACCCTTGATGCCTTTATCCGCAGCATTGCGCACAACAGCAGCTAATTCAGACTCTGGATAACGAAAAACACCGGGCATGGAGCTTACTTCCACCGCCTCAGTGATGCCTTCTTCCACGAAAATCGGCAATATCAAATCATCAACAGATACCGATGTTTCTCGGACCATGTCCCGCAAAGCGTCTGTGCGACGCAGGCGGCGAAAACGAAAGTCCGGTGTGGAAATAGGCTTAGCTTGGATCATTCAGATTTTTCCCATTCTTCAATAATTTCTTTAGCCGCACGGAATGCACCAATAGATGCCGGGCAACCCGCGTAAGGCGCGACATGAAGCAATGCTTCCTTAATTTCTTCTTTACTGCAACCATTTCGTAGAGCGCCGCGAACATGGCCTTTCAGCTCGTCCGTTGCACGCATGGCAGCCAACATTGAAATAGTGAGCAGGCTACGGATTTTACGGGGAATGATGTTTTCATCCCGAGCCCAGGTATTGCCCCAAGCCATTTCCATGACCATGCCCTGCAGGTCGTGATCGAAATCAGTAGTGTTGTTCAGTGCTCGATCCACAAACGGATCACTCATTACCTCGCGACGTACGCGTTCACCAATATCACGTTTTGACTCAGTCATAATTGCCTCCAATATGTCGTATTAGACGAGCATTTTAGCGCAAGATGGGCGTTGGCACATGGATAGCCAAAATCCTTTTGGATGATGGGACAGCGATTTCTTATGGTATCCACAGAACCCCCAGGTGGGCCTCTCATGATTCCCCCAGGCTATTTACGGCGCTTAGCTCTTGCCGTGGGCTCGGCCTGCATCGGGTCATCGGGCCAATAATGCTTCGGGTAGCGCCCTTTCATATCTTTTTTCACATCGGTATACGCATTCGACCAAAAGCTTGAAAGATCCTGCGTCACCGCCAAAGGCCGACGGGCTGGCGAAAGTAAATGCAGTTTCAAAGGTATTCGACCCTTGGCAATCACGGGTGTTTCAGCACAGCCAAACATCTCTTGTAATTTCACGGCCAATACAGGCGGATTCTCTGAGTAATCGATACGAATATTTGAGCCCGAGGGGACGGCAATACGATCAGGCGCCATTTCATCTAACTGCTGTGGTAAGGGCCATGGCAAAAGCGCCAGTAAAATATTTTTTAAATCCAGTTGTGCGAAATGCTTGATGTGGCTGACCTTATCCAAATACGGACCAAGCCAAGCATCTAAACTTTCTAGCAAATATTCATCCGACAAATCTGGCCAAGGGTTCGCCGAGTCATCTTCGTTGAAAGAATGCCTCAACAGACTGACTCGAGCTCGCCACTGGCGTAAGTCATCATTCCAAGGGAGTAGATCAAGACCTCGCTGCCGAATGAGATCCAAAAGAACCTGTTGCTTTGCTTCTGGGGAAATATTGTTTATAGGTGAAGAAGCGATCGTGAGTTTGCCGACAAGTCGTTGCTCTTCTGCAAGAAACCGTTCCGTGTTTTCATCCCACTGAACTAACTGATTTTTATTCACTAATTCACTGAGCGCGCTTTGGAATAAATCACTATTGAGTGATGCGGCCATAAAAATTTGCTCGCGGCTCGATTGAGCTCTCGACCCTTGCTGGGCAATCACCAACCAAGAATATTTTTGCAGTGAGTCCGCTGAATAAAATTGTGCTGAACGGCCATTACTTAACTGGTAATCCCCGCCTCCAGATTTTCTTTGCTTAGCAATTCTATCTGGGTAAGCACAGGCCAATAAAAGCCCAGGCCAATCGTATTCATTAATATCAATAGACCCTTCTTTTTTTACAGACGAGAGCATTGCTTGATATTGCTTCGATTGCTGCCTGATTCTGTGAATAACGCCCTTTTGCGACGAATGACAAGCCATCTCTCCTGTCACCAGAGATAATCGCTCAGTAATATCGGCAGAAGTTTTGTCACGGTCAGAGGGGCGTGACACACAAGGATCACGCTCCGATAATAATGCGGCTATATTTGCTGCTAAAACCAACTGCCCATATTCCCCTCCCACCAATAGCATATGTGCCAATCGTGGATGACAAGGTAAGCTAGCCATCAACTCACCGTGACTAGTGAGGGTATATTGCTTAGATTCTGAGTCAGGATATTCCACTGCACCCAACAACTGCAATAAATCTAAGGCTTGAGAAAATGGTGCAGGGTTCGGTGATGTTAACCAACGCAACTCTGATGGATCACTGACACCCCACTGCAATAATTGCAGGGCTAAAGGCGCTAAATCTGCCTGCTCAATTTCCGCTGGAGTAAAAGGTATTAACTGTTGCTGCTGGCTTTCACTCCACAACCGATAACACACACCCGGTTCAATCCGCCCAGCACGCCCGGCACGTTGAATACTCGACGCTTGAGATAATCGTTTGGTATGTAATCGAGTCATTCCGGTAGACGGATCAAACATCGGTAATCGGCTCAAGCCAGAGTCAATCACAACTCGAATACCTTCAATAGTTAAGCTGGATTCAGCAATACTGGTGGCCAATACCACTTTGCGTTGATTTTTTTCGGTCGGTGCAATCGCTTTGCGCTGTTCTGCCAAAGATAAATCGCCATACAAAGGACAAACGGCTACTGCTTCAGAGTGTTCATCAAATACTGTACCTTCTAACAACGACTGAACCCGACGAATCTCACCTTGCCCCGGCAAAAAAACTAACAAATTTCCCTGCTGCTCTTTTAGCGCTTTCTGGATAGTTTTTACCACTAGCGGAGCAGGATCATCAGAAACTCGTGTCGCCTCGCTATAGAAAATATCAACAGGAAAACTCCTTCCTTCGCTTCGAACGAGAGAGGCCTTGCCGTTTAACTCAGAACCCAGTAAATCTGCAATTCTGTCGCCATCTAAGGTGGCCGACATTACCAACAGTTTCAGTGGCAGTTCGCCATCCGTTTCTGAACGAAACATCTCCCTGCCTTGCAGGCACAACGCCAAACCCAAATCGCCATTCAGATTGCGCTCATGAAATTCATCAAATATGACAAGGCCCACTCCCTCTAAACTGGGGTCGGCCTGCAGCATTCGATTTAATATGCCTTCGGTGATTACCTCAATACGGGTTTTACTGCTGACTTTGGTTTCTAGCCGAACACGATAACCAACAGTCTCCCCCACTGATTCCTCTAACATTGCAGCCATTCGTTCTGCTGCACCACGGGCAGCTAATCGCCTGGGTTCCAGCACAAGAATCTTTTGTTGGCCTAGCCATTTTTCATCAAGAAGCGCCAAGGGTACTAACGTGGTTTTACCGGCACCGGGGGGCGCTTCTAAAACAACTTCGTGACGGCTACCTAATGCTGACTTAAGCTCTGGTAAGGCTGATTCGATAGGCAAGGTGGTTGAAAGTGGCTTAGTCATTTTTCTACGTCTAGTTTCCAACGTTGCGATAACGCGAAAGATTCAAACGTTTCAAGCTCCATTTCGGGTACCGCTATTCTTACGCGAACACAATTGCCATACTCAGCCGAAGTAACCTGACCTTGATGTGTAGATAACCAGTGGCGTAGCAATTGCTCTTGGGAAAACTCCAAGAAAACCAACAAGTCGACTGTACACACCTGCTCCTGAATTTCTAGTTGCTCCATAGCTTGTTGAGCCGCAGTGCTATAAGCACGAACAAGCCCTCCCGCTCCAAGCTTAATGCCACCAAAGTACCGAATAACGATGAGCATTACATCGCCCACGTTTTTATGTTGCAGTACATTGAGAATGGGCTTACCAGCAGTGCCTGAAGGCTCGCCATCATCGGACATAGCCGCACTACTCGCAGACTGAGGGTTACCTAATAGATACGCCCAGCAATGATGCCTGGCATCCGGATAATCGGCTTTTGCTTGAGTGAGCAAAGCCATAGCCGATGCTCGATCTGAGGCATAAGCAACACGGGCAATAAAGCGGCTTTTTTTGATTTCGTATTCAGTTTCCAGGCTTTTAGCTGGAATAGCGTAGTTCGCCATAAATTAGATCAGGATCTGATACACCTACAAGCTATTTGACTTCTTGACGTTATTTCACTTCTTGCACGAGAACCCAAGGGGCAACCACGGTACACCAGAGGTCTTCAGAGCTTTCAAACCAGCGCTTTGCTTGCTCATCGTTAACGAGGCTTACCGCACCGGTATCTAACCATTGCTGAAAACTGGTTTTATCATCTTCACAAAGGCGTAAAGCTACCTGTACCAAGTCCATTTCTTCAGACAACCACATCACAGAACCTCGAGCATAATGAGGCTGCAATTCAACCCAGCTGACCTTAGCAGTTTCAGTATTTATCTTGGTTTTGAGCATTTGTTGCTCTTCTTCAGGGGATACGGTTGGGTAAGTGTCTTTATCAGTCATGGCTATACAGCGTCTAGGCAATCAATTTATGGGGGTTCTTGTTATGGAGTTTCTTGCAATGTTAAAACATGTAACCAGGAACTCGCCATTGTAACCGTTTTTAGGCACAATTCGCCCCCCTTATTCACTTCCCCGCAAGCACAATAGAGCAACTACAGAACACTGACGGAGCAAACCAATGAGTCTTGAGAGCCTTTTAAATCAGCTGAATACCACCCCAGAGTCTGTGTCATTCCAACAGGTTATCGATACCATCACCGAGACTTACAGCTATGAAGCTACCGCGTTTACTAATGGCACCGTTGAAAACGCCGCAGGTACTAACGAAGGTTCCTGTAAGATCTTTGCCTTTGCGAAATTGAACTCACTGACTCCAGAACAGACACTCCATTGCTTTGGTGATTACTACCGAGTTGACGTATTACAAAACCCCGAGGGCAACGATCACGGTAATATTCGTAACTTTATGGAGACTGGTTGGGGTGGTGTGAAATTTGAGGGTGAAGCTCTGGCGATCAAGAGCTAACTTAATCAATCAAATTTAAGTAGGCCTGTAGCAATATTTATCGCTGCAGGCCAAATAATTAGTCATCGCGATCTTTAATATCTTTCTTGGAAAATTCTTTTACCGCCGACTGAAGAAAACTTATATTTTTTTCAAAGTTTTTGCAGTTCCCACAAATAAACGTATGTACTCGTAGAGACATTTTTTCCATCAGTGACAACGGTCGATCTTGTGACTCGGAAACAAGACGGGAGATTTCTTTACAGCTTTTCACGGTTCTCTCCTCCATCACCGTTATACCAACGTAACTCTAGACATTTCTGAAGACGCATGCGGGCGCGATATAGAATCACGTGTAAATTACTCACGCTTAGATCCTCGTTATTACAAATTTCATTGGTATCTAAACCAATAAACTCTCGCATCATAAACACTTTGGCTTGCTTCGGGGGTAAACCATTTAAGCAGGCATCAAACACAACCCAGAATTGATCTTGCTTAAAGTTTTGCTCTGGCATGCCCCAGTTCTGAGGTTTATCGGCATCATTCCAGTGGCCCGTCTCGTCAAACAACACGGAAAAGTCTTCATCTTCTTCACTATCGTTAGCCAAGCTGGTCACTTCAACTTGCCGCTGGCGCTTACGAATAATATCAATGATCTTGTTTTTCAGGATGGCGAACATCCAAGTTTTGAATGCCGAACGCCCAGCAAATGACTTTGCATTTTTCATGGCGCCAATGAGAGCGTCTTGCACTGCATCTTCCGCAAGATGGCTGTCATTTAGCTGTAAATTGGCAAACTTCAGCATCTGACGACGAATATCCTCGATAAATGCAGGGTCATTAAGGCCTTGTTTGGCGCCACTGCTCGAGTCAGCCTCCTCTAAACCACTTGCTTGTGGGTTAGCATTCATACCTGATTCCTATGGTTAGTCGTTGATGCGACTGTTTTCTTTCAACTTATGGAATAAATTTATAGTTAGTTTATTTTCAAGAGTTGTGTGAGCTTATCAAAAGGAATCGCTTCCTCAACAGCATCCGCAAGGCGGTCAATTTCAGCGCTACGGTAGGCCGGATAATCAAATTTTTTAACACACTTCATGCCACTCCAGCGGAGAATACTCTCTAAGGCTTTAGGTTCATCAAACAGCCCGTGGAGATAACTCCCCGCTACGGCATTGTCTATTGAGATAACCCCATCGGGCTTTTCACTGCCGTCCACCTCTAGACAAACTAATGGCTTCTCGGTTCCAGCACCAGAACTAATGCCAGCGTGGATTTCATACCCTTTTACTGGGCAACTCTCATCACTCTCTTCGCTTGCTCCGCCCTCTCCCTCTGCTAACATTAATCGGCCAGAAACATTGGTCAGTGTCTTTTGAGGGGTGAGCGTGGTTTCAATATCCAGTAAACCCAAACCTTCACTGGTTCCTGCTGGGCCTTCAACCTCGCCAGGATCGTGAATTAAACGCCCTAGCATCTGATAACCACCACAGATACCCAGCACTTTGCCACCATAGCGCAGGTGGCGCTGGATGATTTCAACCCAACCGTTATCTTTTAACCACTGCAAATCATCACGAACATTCTTACTGCCTGGTAAAACAATAAAATCGGCCCCTATAAACTGCCGTGGATCGCGAACCAACTGGCAATCCAATTCCGGGTGCATGCGCAATACATCGAAGTCTGTATGGTTACTGGCTCTAGGATAAACGGGAACAGCCACCTTCCAGCGGCCTTGCCCCTCGCCAAGCTGGCTAATATCCACAGCGTCTTCCGCTTCAATATGCAAATCCATTACATAAGGAATAACACCCAATACGGGCTTGCCAGTGCGTTTTTCAAGCCACTCCAACCCCGATTCAAGTAGCTTAATATCACCTCGAAAACGATTGATTACAAAACCAACCACACGATCCTGCTCAGACTTACTTAACAAATCCAAGGTGCCCACTAAGTGCGCAAAGACACCGCCACGATCAATATCCGCAACAATGATGACCGGACAATCAACTTCTTCGGCGAACCCCATGTTGGCAATATCTCGGTCACGAAGGTTGATTTCCGCAGGGCTACCGGCCCCCTCAACCACAACGACATCGTATTGTGTTCGTAAACGGTCATGAGCTGCGACCACCTCTGCCAACAACGAAGGTTTTTGCTCGTGATAATTCATTGCATTCTGATTACCCACCGCTTTACCCAACACAATTACCTGAGCGCCAATATCACTATTGGGCTTTAGTAAAACCGGGTTCATATCCACAGAGGGTTCTAGATAACAGGCTTCTGCCTGAACTGCTTGCGCACGACCTATTTCACCGCCATCGGCGGTAACCGCACTGTTCAGTGCCATATTCTGAGATTTAAAGGGTGCAACGAGAATCTTATGTCGGGCCAATATCCGACATAAAGCAGTAACCAAGATGCTCTTGCCCGCATCAGAGGTCGTACCTTGTACCATTAAGGTTTGGGGATTTTTCATGATGTAAATCAAGCCAAAGGGGCTGTAAAGCTAGTGAGAACAGGCGTTACCTAGAACGCACAAATAATCTATGGCTATAATGGCATAACTCTTTATGGGTAGTCAGTGAGAAAGATTAAAAACATTAGGAAACCGTTAGATGGAACAACACTTTTTTGAACAACTATTGGCCATTATGGCTGTCTCTCTTGTGGCTACCGTTGCCCTGCATCGGGTTAAGTTACCCAACATCATTGCCTACCTCATCGCGGGCTGTCTTATCGGCCCCCATGTTTTTGGTGTGATAGAGCAGCCAGCAGACTTTGCCTTTCTCGCGGAATTTGGTGTTGTCTTTCTGTTATTTGCTCTGGGGTTAGAGTTCTCATTACCCAAGCTTATTGCCCTTAAAGCCTCCGTCTTTGGCTTAGGGGGTATTCAAGTTGCCTTCTGTAGCCTTATGTTTGGTGGTGCTGTTTATCTTTGGGGTAGCTCTGTTGAGGCTTCGATTATTATTGCTGGCGCCCTCGCCCTGTCTTCCACAGCTATTGTGACTAAAGAGCTAAGCCGCTTACGACAAGTTCACAGTCGCCATGGCCAACTTTCTATCGGCGTACTGTTATTTCAGGATTTAGCAGCGGTGGTCTTTCTGATTTTAGTGCCCGTATTAGGCAGTGGCGGATCTGACTCTCTTTGGAGTGCATTAGGCATCGCTCTAGGGAAAGGCGTTATCCTGATCGCCCTATTACTCAGCGTGGGTAAATGGTTATTACCGCCTCTGTATCGCGAAGTGGCCCGCACGGAATCTGATGAAGTCTTTGTACTCACAACACTCGTTATTGTGATGCTGGCAGCCTGGGTGACTCACAGCTTCCATTTATCCATGGCTTTAGGTGGTTTCGTGATTGGTATGATGCTTGGCGAAAGTTACTTCCGCCATCAGATCAACAGCGACATTCGCTCTTTTAAAGATATTCTACTGGGGCTATTTTTCGTTACCATCGGCATGAATGTCCAAATCCAATTACTATTGGATTACTGGCCACGCATCATTGCCTTCACTATTGCCCTCATTTTTATCAAAACTTTCCTTATCAGTTTCGTTGTTAAATTACTGGGAGATAAAAAAGATACCGCGCTACAAACCAGTTTAAACCTGGCCCAAGCAGGTGAATTCGGCTTGGCATTATTGGCCCTTGGGGTAATGCATAATGTTATTCCTGATGATCAAGCTTCATTTATCATTATCGTTTCCATTTTCAGCATGGCCGCCAGCCCTTTCCTTATTCGACATAGCGACTTCATCAGCCAGTTTATTTGGGCCCGGTTGGGTGGCACCCAAAAACAAGGTGAAGCCTACGAGCCTCACATTCCCGAAGATGGTCACGTTATCATTGGCGGCTACGGACGTGTGGGTCAAACCATTGCCAAACTACTCGACATGAACGATGTTGAACATGTTGCTATTGATCGTAACGTAGCATTGGTGAACAGCGCTCATGCGGATGATAAGAATGTGGTCTTCGGTGATTGTGCTAGCCTCGACATTCTCAATAGTTGCCATATCAAACAAGCGCGCATGGCCATTCTTACCTTTAGTTCTATCGAAACCGCTAAAGAAACCCTAGAACATATTCGTAACGCCGGTATCAAAACGCCAATTATTGTTCGCTGCTATGAACATGGTGATTTTGAAGACTTGATAGCCCATGGCGCTAACCGTGTAATTCCCGAAATGCTGGAAGCCAGCTTGGCCATTGGTGCTCAAGTGTTAGACTTTTTGGATATCACTGAAGGAATCATTGACCATCAAATAGAAAAAGAACGTAGCGAACAAATGAAGCATCACAATACTTAATCTGAATGCATAAAACGAAAAAGGCCAACCTTTGAGAAAGGTTGGCCTTTTTAATAGAGGTAAGGCTTGTCGATTATCTGGCAAGAATTACCAAGTGTAATCAACACGCAATGACAGGTTACGGCCATAACCAGGCAGTCGCCCGCTCACCGGAATCACACCAGTATTATCAGCAACGCGATTATAACCACCAAGGTGTTCTTCGTACGCTTTGTCTAATGCATTTTGTAACGACAAACTCACACGCATTGGCTCACTAGCCTGCCAGTAGCCACTGATATTTAAAATACCGTAGCCTGCTGTCTCTTTCTCGTTGTTGGTTTCAGATACGTTATCTTGCTTACTGTAAAGCACATTCTCAGCGATAACGCCCCAGTCACTCTCTTGATAAGATAGAGCCAATGTCGCGTTTAGGGGGGCAATACGATAAAGATCATCAGAAATATCTGTGCGCTTCCCTCTCACATAATTCACAACGCCATTCAGTGCCCAATGTTCATTAATGGCATACCGCCAATCCAAATCCACACCATAGAATTCAGCATCGACATTGTTAAACATTAAGTCGGATACCGGCATAGGCATCATCATGCCCATCATGCTCATGGTAGGAACACCGTCTCCAGTACCTTGGATAAAATCCGTCACATCACGATAGAAAATTCGCGGAGAAAATTGCACCTTACCCGCAAGGTAATCCACACCCATTTCAATTTCGTGAGCAACTTCAGACTCCAACTCTGGATTACCTAAATACGTATTGCCATCAGCTAAGCCGGCAGTTGCTTCCATGGCCATCCACAAATAACGCTCTTGATAAGACGGCGCACGACTTTTGCGAGCTAGGCCTAGGTAGTAGCTAGTATTTTCGTTTTTGTCGTAATAGAGCTTGGCAACCCAATCCAAGTTATCTTCTGTCTGTGAAAGATCCGCATTATTGAAACTATCTCGAAGCATAACCGCCATGGCCATCCCCATTTCCGCCATGGAATTAGTCACAGAATACGAGTCCATTGATATGCGATTTACCCGTAAACCGTATTCACCACGCCAGTGTTCAGAAAACTTGCGATTGTATTCAGAAAATATACCAATCACTTCCCGCTCAGCACCATTAAAGTTTTCAGCAAAGAACATCATATTACTGGGGTCTGTAATGTCGGATTCATGGCTTTCATCATGCCAATCCAAGCCCACAACCCAGTGATTTTCAGGCTCTCCTTTTTCCATTTGGATAGCAGCCCCAACACTTTCTCCTGCTGCAATATTCTGACGAAGCATCATTCCTGGTGCTCTCGTATGGAAATTCGTCATCCCATGACCAATGTCGCTGTAATACAACTTACCTTCTAATTGGAAATCGCCTTCCGTAAATTGATAACGAAGATTCGCCAGATCACTATCGATATAAACAATATCCATGGGTAATGCTGGCGTGCCGCTATCACCGGTTTCACTGCGAACAAAATTTAATTCAAGGTGATGTGAACCAGACTTATACGCGTAGCCAGCATCTAAACGCTGACGCTCATATTCAGTAAACAGAATATCTCCTGATTCAAATTCAGCGTTCTTGGCTTGCTCACTTAGCCCAACCAGTTTCACCTTGTGGTGTTGATTAGCCACAACAACGGCGCCGTTTAACATGCTTGAATTATTCACTGACTCCACGCCAGTTCGAATGTATCCATTACTCTCAAACTCAGAGCCTATGGCAAATTCACCACTCCAGGTTTTTGCGTCGATGGCGCCGCCAATGGTTTCTTGACCGACACTGACCGGTGCAATGCCTCGATAAACTGTTAAAGATTGCAGCTGTGCTGCAGGGGCATAACTTAAAGGTGGGTCCATCCAGTTAGGGCCACCAGAACTGATTGCGGTGCCATTAACAGTGACATTCACTCGACTGCCGTACATACCGCGGTATTGAGGAATACCTGTCAGCGGACCATTCGCATTGACGTTTGCCCCTGGCGCAGCCTTAACCAAAGTCGCTGAATCCGGGGAGATCATCAAAGTATCCGACACCTCAATTTCACGAGCGTCTTGCTCACCGCGAATTAATATCTCTTCGATGTGATCAGCCTGAACCGTCGAGGCACAAACAATCAGGGAAACAGCATAAGGCAAAGTTTTAACAGAGTAGGCAAAGGGTTTAACAAAGAGAGAACCGGCCATAACATCCTCTAGGTAAGAAGTTAAATCTAAAAGAATTTTGATGGTTGCTATGGTACGGATTTAGAAGAATATTGGGATGCGACATATTGTCGCAGGGAGCTGTAACTAAAAAAACATATCGACACTGCAAACAAAAAGCGCCCCAAAACTGGAGCGCTCAATAGAAAATTGGTCAGTTGTATAAATCAAGACATCTGCGACTGCAGGTAATTCTGAAGCCCAATTTTGTCGATTAAGCCAAGCTGCTGCTCCAGCCAGTAAGCGTGATCTTCTTCGGTGTCTTTTAGCAGAACTTCCAGCATTTCACGGGTTTGGTAGTCTTTTTCTGCTTCACACACAGCAATGGCCTCTTTTAGGTCATTGGTTACTGCATATTCCACATCAAGATCCGCCTTCAACATGCTGGGAACGTCTTTACCGACATTAAGTCCATCTTGCTGAGACAAGTCCGGTGTCGCCTCGAGGAATAGCATGCGTTTGATAATGGCATCAGCGTGCTCTGTCTCTTCTTCCATTTCATGGTTGAGTCGCTCATAGAGCTTTCCTAGGCCCATATCCTCGTACAGACGAGAATGAATGAAGTACTGATCCCTAGCCGCTAATTCACAGCGCAGGAGTTTTTCTAGATGGGCGATAACCTTTGGACTGCCTTTCATAATAACCTCCTCTTGTTTAGGTCAGGGATTACATCTGTGTTTGAAGATAGTTTTCTAAGCCCGAGTTACTGATAAGCCACTGCTGGGTCTCGATCCAATCAATATGCTCTTCAGTCTCTTCCAAAATGTCCTCTAGCTCATCACGGCTCACATAGTCTTTTTCAGATTCACAATGGGCAATGGCATCTTGTAAGCGAGGGCGAATTTCTAGCTTTAACTGCAGGTCTTTCTCCAAAATCTCAGGGACATTCTCACCAATGTAGATTTTTCCAAGGTCTTGTAGATTGGGGAGCCCTTCCAGCATCAAAATGCGCTCTATCACATCATCTGCCAGCTTCATGGCCTTAATGGAGCGCTTGTAGTCGTAGTCATTGAGCTTTCCCAGTCCCCAGTTCTTCAACATACGAGCATGAAGGAAGAATTGATTAATAGCTGTGAGCTGGTCCTTAAGCACCAGGTTTAGCTGCTTAAGTGTCTTTGGATTAGATTTCATGGCTAGCTCCTATGAACGTTCCTGCCACAGAAAATGGGAATTAGCTCCTGAGTATAAACTGCTAAACAGCAGCTTTTCTATATCCTTATGCCTTTTTCGCATTAAGCGAGAACTAGACGGATTACCAAATCCACTATATAATGCGAATCATTCTCGTTACTACTACCTAGTTCACTTACGGTACCGAGTCAGTTACCCGAACTGAAACACAAAACCCTACTCATGAGGCATAAATATGTACGTTTGCGTATGTAATGCAGTCACTGACAGCCATATTAAAGTAGCAGTCGCTGAAGGTGCTTCCACTATGCGCGATTTGCGAAATCAGCTAGATGTAGCCACCTGCTGTGGCAAGTGTGGCACCTGCGCAAAGAAAGTACTTAACGAAGCTCTAGATGAGAAATGGGAAAAAATTGATGTGGCAGCGATTGCTTAACCACTCTTTTATACTGCTTTTTCTACCTTAAAAAAACTGACCTCCCCCTCTGATCGGTTAGTAGCCCTAAGCTTCCACCTCGTGAAGCGGCGTTTCCAAGCCAAACTCCTTATGAATTTGTTTGCACCATTGGCCCAAACGCGCACTGGTTAGATTTTCCTGCTGGTCTTCATCAAGAGCTAAACCCATAAACAAGTTTTCACCGAGAATTTCGGCTTTTGAAGCATCAAACTCGTAGTTCTCTGTAGGCCAGTAACCAATCATTTTGCCTCCTTGATTACTGACAACTTCGTGCAACATTCCAACAGCATCAATGAAGTAATCGCCGTAACCGAACTGATCCCCTAAACCAAAAAGAGCGACGGTTTTACCTGTAAAATCCACATCTTCCAGGTCTCCCCAGAATTCATCCCAGTCGGATTGCAATTGACCAAAATCCCAAGTGGGAATACCCAAAATCAACTTGTCGTACTCGGCAAAATCTAACTGTGTGACATCGGCAATATCTTTCACATCAACCACAGCTTCACCCAAACGTTTTTGAATGCGGTATGCCACGCTGAGGGTGTTGCCTTCATCACTGCCAAAAAATAGACCGACTTTACTCACGACTAATACTTCTCTCGTTAATTCTGTTTAGGATAAATCTGTTACATCGACGATTTGCACAGCATCTTCAATAATATCCGAGTTGCTAACAGGGTTTGTGGCACCGGTTAAACCCAAATTGCCGCTGAAAATATCCTGCTCGCCTGCAAATTCATATTCGTCACGCTCACCGCTACGATCGATAGCCAGGTCAGTGAAATTAAACAACTGCCCATCCGCCATTTGTGAGGGTGCGATGTTTTGCATAGCGGTAAAAATGTTCTCGATACGGCTGGGCTGCTGGCGCTCCCACTCTTGCAGCATGGCTTTTATGTTTTGCCGCTGTAGGTTCTCTTGGGAACCACAGAGGTTACAAGGAATAATGGGGAATTGCTTAATGGCGGCAAAGCGTTCGATATCTTTCTCGCGACAAAACGCCATGGGGCGAATCACGATATTGCGTTTATCGTCAGACAACAATTTCGGCGGCATGCCACTGAGGCGCGAGCCGTAGAACATATTGAGAAACAGAGTCTCAACAATATCGTCTTTATGGTGACCCAAGGCAATCTTGGTTGCGCCAATGTCTTCGGCAAAACTGTACAAGGTACCGCGACGGAGCCGTGAACATAGACCACAGGTTGTCCGACCCTCAGGCACTTTTTCTTTTACAACACTGTAGGTATCACGATTAATGATGTGATACTCAACACCTAAGTTATCCAAGTATTCCGGTAGTACGTGCTCAGGAAAGCCAGGCTGCTTCTGATCCATGTTCACTGCCACCAGCTGGAACTCAATGGGCGCACTCTTCTGCAGGCTCATTAGGATATCGAGCATGGCATAGCTATCTTTACCTCCGGACAAGCACACCATGATCTTATCGCCGTCTTCAATCATGTTGTATTCACTGATTGCCTGCCCTGCATGGCGGCGCAAGCGTTTCTGCAACTTATTGAATTCAATACGGTCTTGGCGGTTTTCAAACTCGATCATGGACAAATCCAGGGAGGTACGGCTTCTCTATCGTGGGCGCGTATTGTACGGTTTTTGACCATAAGGGGAAGGCCTAATTTGCCGTTAACGGCCCCTCTTTTGCCGCCTTGATCAAGGCTTAATCAGCTATTGCCGCTAGAGGGAAACCCCTTGCCCTATGGCAAGCTGTGGCTATCTCTCTGCCGCTTAAAAAAGCATCAGAAAATGGCGGAACGCCTAATAATTCGTCGATTTTTCGTATTGATCCAACATTGGCACAGGGGGTGCATTTACCCATTCAACGAAAGACACAACACAATGTACAACAAAACAGTTAGCTGCTTTACCTTTGGAGTTTGCACCCCACATGAGCCTGTTCACCTCTGTTATCAAACGATTCACAGCCCCCAAAACTGAAATTTCAGAATCTGGCGCTGTAACAGTGAATAATGCCCAGGGATTGAGTAAAGCGTCACCAAGCTTATCCTCAGGCGATAAAGAGAAGCTGACCTCCCTCCTTAACAGCCGCCAACTTTTGGAAGCCCAACACCTACAAGTCAAAACCCAGATGCAAACCATGATTTTGGATATCAATATGGCAGAGGGTTACATACTGCTGGATGAGCTATTCCCCGCTCCTACCAGTATCAGCTTAAAGGAAGGCAACACCCTCACACTGCGCCATCACAATGATGGCAATTGGCTGCAATTCTCGGTAACCATCCTCCATCGCAGCAGCGGTAATGGCAGCCCCTTTTACGTGGTTAGCTTGCCTGAGACTATAGAAACCAAACCTCGCCGCCGCAGCGATCGTGCGCCTATTGATAGCGCAGAGCTTATTACTGCCAAGGTAACATCGCCTATTCGCTCCCCATGGCATGCAGCTGTGAGTGATATTTCTGCCGGCGGTGTTTCTTTTGTGGTGGGTGGTAATGTACTCGACCAACTCAGCCGTGACAGCATCCTACCCCGCTGCCAGCTTGAGCTCGCACCAGGATTCACTATCGACGTACCCGTGCAAGTAAAACACTACCGTTTTCAGAGAAAACCATTACGTCAAACCACAGTATCCGGGCAATTCCTGAATCTAACGCCTCAGCAACAACAACAACTACAAAGCTTTGTGGCGACACGACTATACCCCGACAATGCTGCGGCTTAAGGCCCGCATACCTAACCAATAAGGCAGCATGCGCCACTTTCTGGTAAATCCGCATCCATGATTTACACTCAATGTAGACTGATCTAAATCAAGAATGTCAGGATTGTTCTTGTCATATAGCTCATCATTATGACTAAATATACGACCCACTGAGTCGATACACTAAGAAACGCCCCTCCGCACATTAATAAATCGAAGATGATTAAGAGAGAGCTATGCGTAAAACAGGCCCTGTAACCGGTAAAGAAGTTACCTTTGGTGAAGGCGAAGAAATCGTATCCGCCACTGACCCCAAAGGGGTAATTACCTTTACCAATGATATCTTTTGCAAAATCGCAGGCTTTACTCAAGAAGAATTGATTGGGCAAGCCCACAACATTGTTCGCCACCCTGATATGCCGCAGGCGGCATTTGCCATGCTCTGGGATACCTTAAAGGCTGGTAACCCCTGGCTAGGGATTGTGAAAAACCGCTGTAAAAACGGTGATCACTATTGGGTCTCTGCCTTTGCCACCCCATCACTAGACCGTGGCAAAATCGTGGGTTACGAATCCGTGCGTGTTAAACCAAAGCGAGAATGGGTAGAACGCGCAGAGGCCACCTATCAGCGTATTAACAATGGCGGGGCCGCTATCCCCAAGGCCCTGATTTTTTGGCAAAAAATCCAGGCCTCTGTTATTTCTTTTGTGACTGCCGCTCTACTGGTCAATATTGTTTTGATGATCTGTAGCGCTTTCAGCGGAAGTAATTTCCTCTACAGCCTCATCGCCTCTGTATTTATTGCAGCCCCAGGCGGTTGGTATGCGAAACGTCACCTGGGAAGGGCCGCTAAAAAAGCCAGGGCGTTTATCGATGACCCACTGGCTGCCTACATTTACACAGGCCGTACCGATGACCTCGGCGCAGTACTGTTCGCCCAACTTGCCCATGAAGCCAACTTGAGAACCGCCCTTGGGCGATTCAGAGAATCAGCCAAAGATGTTCTCATTCGGGCAGAACAAGTGGAGGCTCAATCCGACTCTTGTAAGAGAAGTATGGATTCTCAACAACAAGAAACGGTTTCAGTTGCAACAGCAATTGAACAAATGTCTATGGCCGTCCAGGAAATTGCTGAGGGAGCAACCGGCACCTCTGATGCTGCCACTACCACCAATGGCGAGCTTCAAAATGCAAACCAGGTGATCAAGGTGGCCTGCTCGGCCATCCATGATTTATCAGGTGGCGTTAGCCAGCTTTCAGAAGTCATTGATGAACTCACTGCTGGTAGTGAGCAAATCAGCTCCGTGGTTGACGTCATTCGTGGCATTGCCGAACAAACTAACTTATTAGCACTCAACGCGGCTATCGAAGCGGCCCGTGCTGGCGAACAAGGCCGAGGTTTTGCAGTTGTTGCCGATGAAGTTCGTACCCTGGCCCAGCGCACTCAGGAATCCACAGAGCATATACAAGAAATCATTCAGAAACTTGGTCAATCCACACAGCGCGCTTCAGGACAAATGGAAAGCTGCCAAAACCTTGCAGACAGTAGCGTAACCGAAGTAGACAACATTTCTACGGCTATGCAGGTCATTCAAGGCTCAGTAAATAATATCGAAAACCTTGCTCATCAAATTGCTACTGCCGCAGAGGAGCAATCGTCCACCGCCGAAGAAATTAATCGTAACACTCAGTCCATTCGTGATCTTTCTGAAAATACCCAGAACGATTCTGCCGCTACCGCTGAGGTAAGTCATGAATTGGCAGGATTAGCCCAGAAGCAGTTTGATTTAGTAGAACGCTTCAAAATTCAATAAAGAATTGACGATAGGCCGGTATTAGAGTGAGTAAGAATCTAGTGTTAGACTGGTCTTTTTTAAGCTGACCTGTCTAACACTATGACCGATAAATCTTCTCAAAAAAGCTCTACGTCAAATACACCTCTCAGCACAGAAGAACTTCTTAGAATCGACCGCGAGCACTGCTGGCACCCCTACTCTTCATTCGACAACCCTCCACCGGTCTACCCTGTTGAAAGTGCCGAAGGCGTTCGCTTAACCCTTCGCGACGGTCGTGAAGTGATTGATGGCATGTCGTCTTGGTGGTGTACCATTCATGGCTACAATCACCCTATACTTAACAAAGCTGCAGAAGACCAGCTTAAGAAAATGTCTCACGTGATGTTCGGGGGGATTACCCATGAGCCCGCCGTGCAGCTCGTCAAAAAACTCGTAGAGATAACGCCAGAACCCTTACAGCGAGTATTTTTGTCTGACTCCGGTTCTATTGCTGTTGAAGTGGCCATCAAAATGGCCATTCAGTATTGGCAATCTCAAGGTGTCAGCGAAAAAAGCCAATTGCTAACCGTGCGTAATGGTTACCATGGCGACACCTTTGCCACCATGGCCGTATGCGACCCTGTTAATGGCATGCACCATTTATTCTCCAAAGCTCTTCAACAACATCTTTTTGCCGCTGCACCACCACAAGGTTTCGACCGACCTTTTGAAGAACAAGATATTGCAGAATTTAAACAGCTACTAGAAGAAAACCATCAACAATTAGCCGCCGTGATTCTTGAACCCATTGTCCAAGGTGCCGGCGGTATGCGTTTCTATTCGCCGCATTATTTAAAACGCGTACGTGAACTCTGTGACGAATTCAACGTACTCTTGATCGCCGATGAAATTGCCACCGGTTTCGGCCGTACCGGAAAACTTTTTGCCTGTGAACACGCCGATATTTGCCCAGACATTCTTTGCCTAGGTAAAGCAATCACAGGTGGCTATATGACCTTGGCTGCAACCCTCTGCACAGAAAAAGTCTCTAAGGGTATCTGCTCCGGGGAAGCGGGTGTTTTTATGCATGGCCCAACCTTTATGGGTAACCCACTTGCCTGCGCCGTCGCAAATGCCAGTATCGAGCTACTGTTAAGCAGCCCGTGGCAGGAAAACGTGGCTCGGCTTGAAGCCGGTTTAAAATCGGGGCTTGCTCCTTGTAAAGAGCTAGACTCGGTGGAGGATGTTCGTGTACTTGGCGCTATTGGCGTAGTGGAATTGAAAGAACCAGTAAAAATGGCTGAAATACAAGAGCGCTTAGTGGATAACGGTGTGTGGTTACGCCCCTTCGGTAAGCTGGTTTACACAATGCCGCAATTTGTTATGAATGATAAAGATCTAGCCACCCTGACAGAAAAAACCTATAAAGTTCTGGCTGAAATGGCTTAGCGATATTCACCTTGTCGCTTATTCTCCCCGGCGAATCCGGTAGAGAAATTCTTTTTCTTCTTCTTTCTGGGCCAAAAGCTCATGGCCTAGAAAGTTGCAAAACTTTGGAATATCTCGCTGGGTAGACGGGTCTGTGGCAATCACTTCAATGAGATCGCCGGGCTGAGCATCCCTAACCTGATTATGAAGCATCATTACCGGCTCGGGGCACAATAGGCCTCGGGCGTCTAAAATATGATCAGGGGATTCGCTAAAGTTGTTTTCTTCTGTGGCCATGACCACATTGTCGCAAAAAAGCGTTAAACTTCCCACAGCAAAGTTGATGCAACGCTTGTCATTCTGACGACCAAATGGAGGAAGAATCTCTTTCGGCTTAGTGCTTACCCGGAAAAGATCCCTCGCTTTGCGAGGGATGACAGACTATCGAAACGGTTATCCACATTTATAGGGCTTAATACAATCATGATCCACGTACTCATTGAACGCCACATTGGCGAGACCTTAGAAGCTAACTACGAAGAAGCTGCCCGCAACGTGCTTTACCATGCCTATAAATCCCCTGGGTTTATGTCTGGTGAAACCTATAGCGACGCACAACACCCAACTACCCGCTATGTATTCTGCCGCTTTCGCTCTTTAGAAGATTGGCAGCGCTGGCTTAATAGCCCAGAGCGTTATGAAGCCATGAGCCAGCTCAATGCGGTTCTGGATCGCCCGGAGATTATCCGTATTCTGACTCAATGATTTTGACCTAACTCTCTTACTTAGCACTTTTAGCTAACAACAGGAAAAACTCTCGGTGCAGCTTTCTACACCACAAGGAAATTTTCAGCTCGCTCGTTACCCTGCTCGCCACAGTGAAACTCTGCGGGCTTGGGATGCCGCCGATGAATACCTACTAAATTATTTCTCTGAAAATCTCGCTAGTACAAAGCCAAGTAAATTGCTTATTCTGAACGATAACTTTGGCGCACTGGCTACAGCTCTTTCTAGCTACGCCCCTACTTCCCAATCAGATTCCTTTCTGGCTCATGCAGCCACAAAGCAAAATCTAGCGAAAAACAATATTTCTTCCGGTCAGGTTAAACTTCTTAGTAGCCTCGAGCCTCCTACAACTGAGGCGTTTGATGTTGTATTAATAAAGAGCCCAAAAAATCTTTCTTTTCTTGAGGACCAACTCTTACGATTAAGACCCTTCTTACACCCAGAAACAAACATCGTTGCCGCAGGGATGGTTAAATACGTCCACGCCTCAACACTAAAGGTGTATGAAAATACCCTTGGGAACACCACAACCTCTTTGGCTAAAAAGAAAGCGCGATTAATCTTTATTAAGCCAGAAAAATTACGGCAAGAAGATAGCCCTTACCCCAAATACTACACCTTAGAGAATACTCAATTTCAAATCTGCAATCATGCCAATATTTTTTCACGAGACAGCTTAGATATTGGAACCCGTTTTTTTCTTGAGCATATACCGTCTTCTGATAAGGAAAAGCATATCTTAGACCTAGGCTGTGGCAATGGTGTTGTAGGCATGATGGCTGCCACTAAAAACCCCAATTCCAGACTGACGTTTACTGATGAATCTTTTATGGCGATAGAATCTGCAAAGGCGACATTCTACAAGAATATTGATAAACCGAAAGAAGCAGAATTCCACGCAACAAACTGCCTAGAAGGCATTACCAATACTAGCATCGACCTAATCCTCAACAATCCACCTTTTCACCAAGGAAATACAGTTGGTGATCACATAGCCATGGAGATGTTTAAGGATTCAAAGCGTGCACTGAAAAAAGGTGGAGAGCTATGGGTAATCGGTAACCGCCACCTAGGCTACCATGTAAAGCTAAAGAAGCTTTATGGTAATTGTGAGCTTGTCGCAAGTAATAAAAAGTTTGTTATTCTAAAGACCATTAAAACGTAAACACAAAAAGCCAGCGAATAAGAGTTAACTTTCGCTGGCTTTTTCCTCCGGCTAACATCAATCAGCTGATGGTTATTTTTTTCCTTTCCAGCCCAAGGCCTAATAAACCTAACCCAAGAATCAATAGGCTAGAAGGCTCGGGGACTCGAGAAAAACTCAACCCTGATAAATACCACGGATCTACACTACCCTCTGGGTTTAGCGACCAATCTGGCTCGATATAAATATCGGTGACCATATAATTCACATCAATGGTTCCTGTAGTGTAGTAATCATCCAAATAGTAAGCGAAACTGGATCCATCCCAGTCAAACCCTACAAACATATCATCCGCAAAAGCAGCGTGATTACCATTAAAGAATAAGCTCTCAAGGGTTACTGCTTCGCTGAAAGTTAAGTGAATGGATTCATAGCCTGTATTGTTATCAGCACCAGAATCACCAAGATCAGCTCTCGCTGCACTGCCTAACCCCCCTTTACCTGGGTTCGCATCATGCCATAAGACACTGGCGCTATGATCAAAAGTGGAAGGTGCTGATGGTGTTCGAATATAGGAAGAAGCGGTAATTGATAAGCCACCAGCTAAATCCCATGTTTGAGTATCAGCACAGCGATCTCCCGAACCACATGCAACCAATCCTGTATAGGAATCACTAAGACCCAAGTAGTTGGCATCATCAGAATCAAAAGAAATCATTGTTGCGTTAGCTGTTAAGGGAGCAACTAAAGCTAGTGCGGCAAAATATCTATACATGTCAAAACTCCTTCTTGCTTGTTTAGTTTGCGTACTCGAAGAGCCAGAGAGATTTATCCAACTCTATTTATCGTGATTAGTCGTAAAGCGATAGTTAAAGTGCATTAACTGGGCCAGCTATTAAATGGCACTCAACGCTTTGAAAAGGCTAAAGATATTTAAGGCGAAATTGACTAATACTCATTAGCTGTTAAATTGTTCGACAAAAAAATATTATCGATAGTCTGAAAAAAAATAAAAGGGATATCCAATAGATAGAAAAAGTATTATGAAAGAAACGGCTTAATTGTAAGGTCGGTACTAGGCGTTAATCGCTGAGCTGATATCACTAATAGAGCTAAAAGGAGTGTCTTTAAATTAACTGACAGAATGAGATTTAGAAAATAAAGGAAAAAGTTAGAAGACTTTCTGAACTAGTACGCTTTTACCCCAAAGATGGGAAACTTGCTCTGTGACTAATGAAGCATTCCCGCTGGTGTAAAAGAATTCAACACCACTACTCGGCTGCTGAAAATCACTGGAATTCGTATTGCTTAAAAGATTTTCAAGGTCTAATCGACGTGCGACTTCCCGGGCAATAGCCGCATCGGTGTTAATCACCTCCACCGACGGCCCAACGATTTTGCGTATTGCTGGCTCAACAAAGCCATAATGAGTACAACCAAGAACAATATGATCAGCTCCCCTATCGAGCAAGGGGTAAATCAACGTTCGCAGTAGGTCTTCGGTTTCATCACTACCAAAATGCAGGCTTTCAACCCGTTCCACCAAGCCAGGGCAAGGTTGCAGGATCACTTCCACATCACCTGAAAATCGAGCAGTGAGATCCGCGAACGCATTGCTATTAAGGGTTTGAGTCGTCGCTAAAACCCCAACCACCCCTGAGCTACTTTGAAAGGTTGCCGGTTTTACCCCCGGCTCCACACCAATAATGGGGAAGCTGTATCGCTCCCTAAGGTCTGCGATGGTAGAAACCGTTGCGGTATTGCAGGCAACCACTAAGGCTTTTATGCCCTTCTCCACCAAGAAATCCGCAATTGCATGTGAGCGATCCTGGATATACGCAGTGCTCTTTTCCCCATAGGGTGCATGGGCCGAATCTGCCACATAGATAATATCCTCAGCCGGTAGGGCCTCACGGACCTTTAAGGCAACAGACAGTCCACCGATACCGGAATCGAAAATACCGATAGCGCCAGGAGATGCCTGAATTGAAGAGGTTATATCTGGGATCATTGAGATCTATTACTGTCCTCAGGTTGAAGGTCGAACTATAGCAGAGCCGCGAATCATCCCCAATGCTCGACATCACAATGCATGAACATCAACAATGAAGACCCTGAACGTAAAAAGCCCCAATCAATGGGGCTTTTGTCGAAAGCTTTAGCGCAGGAAGACGAACTTAATCCAAGCTCACCTTCTGAACACCGCCGGTAAAGAATGCCGTGGTAATCACAGAGTAAGGCTCGAATAAGCGGCCTTTGGCAAATACTGCACTACTAGGCAAGGTGCCCTCCTGGAAGACATACTCACCTAGCTTTTCCCCCATCCCTTTTCCAGAGATACCAATGAGTCGACCCTGAGGTAGGGTTGCGCTGCAGTCCACGCCCGGCCAAACATTGGCCATAAAGGCAGGATCATTCAGCGCCACCTGTGTTGCCACAATATAATCCCCATGAGTAATATCGAAATCGTCGATAATGTTACAAACATCAGCGGTATAGATTTCAGTAAAAGCACCGGCAGAGCCATCTTCATTAATATCGAAGCGCTTAATTTGAGAGCCCGTTACAAAGAATACTTTGTTCTTTCTAATGCGAATACCATTCGGGAAAGCATCACCTAAATCTGGCTCATACCACGATTGAACATCCGTAGAAAATGCGCCGTCATTACTAACCCCCACTTTAACTATGGCGAAATTTGGAATACCAAAGCCGTAAGTAGTCGTCCAGGAAGCTGAGTCCGTCACATAGATATTGCCCTGCTTATCTGCAGCCATGCCATTAGGTAATCCACCAAAACCCAGTAAAGGTGCAATTTGCACACGAGTAGGATCATCTTCCGCTTTATCCAGCTCAATTTGAATCATGACTGAGTGCGTAGGTACAGGAAATGGAATATCCGGAACCATTCCTATAAAAGTGCAGGAGGCATACAAGTTATTTTTATAGGCCGTCATTCCGTTAAAGGAACAAGGGGTACCGCCAACAATGCCTTCAAGAATTACGGTGTTTTTGTATTCACCTTCTTCCTTGGTAATTTCCACGATGGCATTAGGTTTCGTGGTGGCATCTAAATTAGCGGTATAGAAAAAACGGCCACTCTTAGTGAAAGCACCATTTTCCGTTCCAGAAAATTCTTGCGGTGAGACAATTTCCTGTTCTTTACAAGCTGATAGAAGCACTGCTGTACTTACGACAACTGTAAGCAAGCCTGCCTTCTTGGTCATAGTGACCAATTGTTTAAATTTCATAATTACCCTCTTCTATTTATATTTTTATAAAGAGAGTTAGACTGCCTAGGGAGCAGAACCTAGTTGAACTTGCACTTTTAGTTAGTGCTTTAAACCAGTACTTTTACTAGCACTACAGAACTTATCCCTAGCTTAACCCAGATTAGAAACTGAAAAGCCCCAATAACGGGGCTAAACGGAAGGCACTTTAGACTAGATAATCAATCTGTGTAAACTGTTTGTATTCCACCTGAGAAGTAGGCCGTACTAATAATGGATTGCAGCTGAAGACTTGGGTACTTTGTACTAGCTGCGTCTGTGGTAATTAATACACTACTTGGCACCGTCCCGTTCTCATAAGCATATTTACCGAGTTTTCCACCCAAACCATTACCGTTAATACCAACGAGGAAACCTTCGTTCTGACCTAACGCGCAAGGATATCCAGGCCACAAGATACTCATTAATAGCGCATCATTGGAAGTTAGCTCTGAAGTTACAATATAGCCATTATCAGCAATATCGAAATCGTCCATCAAACCACAGGCGGGTGAACTATAAAGAACCAAATCCGTACCCGCTGAGCCATCCTCACGAATATTGAAACGCTTCAGCTCACGACCATTAACAAAATACACATGTTCATCGGTTACACGAATGCCGTTAGGGAATTTATCCATCAAACCTGGGTAGTACCACGGCTCCTGAGAAATAGAAAAACCATTTGTATCGTCTACAGATACTTTCACAATGGCAGGGGTTACACCACCCAGCGTGTAAGTGGTTAACCAAGACTGTGAATTTGTAATGTAGAGATCACCATTTTTGTCCGCAGCCATGCCATTTGGCAAAGCGCTCTCACCTAACAATGGCACATGCTGAATATAATCAGCATCGCTAGACGTCTTATTCGTATCGATACGCACTAACGCAGAACTACCACCTGTTGGTAACAAACCGCCGGTATCTTCTGGTACAAACCCACAAGCAGCGTAAAGAATATCTTCGTAAGCTGTCAGACCATTGAAATCGCAGTCTTTACCGTCAAAGTGGCCTTCCGCAACGATTTTCCCAGAGTAAGCATTACCATCCCATTGCAACTCAACAATAGTAGATGGCTTGTTAGGGTTGGTAAGGTCAGAAGCAAAATAGTAGGTGCCATCTGTGGTGAAAGCGCCATTTTCGGTATTACCAAATTGCTCTGGAGTGAGAATAGTTTCTTCTTGGCAGGCTGATAAGCCTACGGCAGTAGTAACAATTGCGATTGAAGACAGAAATTTCTTGGCAGGAATTGCCAATGATTGTGTAATGCTCATTTGAAGCCTCTGTAGTAATTATTATTGTAAGAGGAGTTATAACGCTCGGTTTAACCCAGTCTTATTATTGTTTGCTGCAAGAAATGTCTTTTCCCGCAGTACAATCGAGGTTATCTGAAGCCTAACAACAGGATCAATCCCCATAGACGTAGAACAACACGTCATTCAAATGATCTATATGGATTAACTAGCAATAACAGAGGGAATAACTAATAGAGGGCAAAAAATAGCCGGTAAGAATTAGCTATTAATGAAAAAATAAGAGGATTATTTCTAGAAAACAATTTGAAGAGTAATTTTTATGACGGCCTTAGAGGGCTCTAAGGCCAATATTTTGTATTTCCCTTTTTTGTATTCCTGTACCACTTTACTGCATAAGCGGAGAATCCACACAGTCCAACTCAATGCCTTCAATATCTGCTTCCGATAGCACTACATCAATGTACTGACTAATGGCTTTACGCTGACTGGCTTCCATTAAGTACTGAGCGATACGATCTTTCACTGCTTCATAAGGTAATGCTTCGCCATCAATACGGTTATTCACACACACAACATGCAATCCGTAACGGGTTTCTATTGGGTGTTGCGAAACGCCTTTATCTAGTGCAAAAACCACTTTTTCAAACTCAGGGACTGTCTGGCCTTTACTGATCTGGCCAAGTGAACCGCCGGTTTCTTTCGATGGGCAGGCTGAATACTCTTTCGCTAACGCCGCGAAGTTTTTTGGGCTGCCACCCTGCAACTGATCGATGAGAGATTTAGCCGTTTCTTTCAACTCCATCCGTCCTTGCACATCTTCAGGAGCCGCAGCAAGTAGCACATGACTTACCTCTACCAAGGGCGATGAGAAAAAACGCTCGTGGTTAGCATCGAAATAGCGCTGGCATTCCTCATCACTTACCTCTGGCGTTGGAACTTCTTTCTGTAACAGATTCGCAATGGCCTGTTCTTCTTTTTCCTTGCCATCACCTTCCTTAAAGAATTCGCTCTCCGTAGCCTTTTGCAACAGTAATTTTCGAATCAATAAAGCAGTAGATGCTGTTTGAATAGCTTGGTCTACATTATCGGCGGGATGATGCTGAACTTCTTCAGCTATTTCCTGTTCAGAGATCAGCTCTCCATTTACCGTGATAGGGTTAATCTCATGAACGGGTTGGTCATCGGCTTTGTGAGCGTGAGAAGAGCAAGACATAAAAATTACCTACTATTTAGAAATAAAAGCGGCCAGCTTCCTTTAATCAATATGGGGAGGAAGCCAGCCAAGCCCACTTTAGGGGGAGTGGGAAAACCTTTTGTCCTTTACTAAAGACTCAATCACTTCTGACGAACAATCTGATAGCTACGGAACATGTATTTAACCGGCGCACTAATGCCACTGGCAATATGAACCAACCGAGTAAACGGGAACACAACAAACAGTGTTAAACCCAAGAACACATGCAGCTTGTACACAAGGCTTACCGGTTGAATAGATTCTGCAGCAGTGAATGGATCGAAGCACACAATGCTTTGCGCCCAGTTTGCCAACATCACCATTACGGAACCGTCCATATGGTGAGTAGACGCAACGATCGTGCACATACCCAAAATCAATTGTGCGTAGAGCATCAGTAATACCAGAATGTCCCCTGCACTGCTGCTAGCGCGAACGCGGTCATCAAACAGGCGACGATATAACAGCATGGTCATACCGATAAAACATAACACACCAAAGAAACCACCGGACACCATCGCAAGTAATTGCTTGTTAGGTGTGGAGATTACATGGTGATAAATGGATTCTGGCAGTAACAAGCCCACCATATGACCCAGTAAAATAAAGATCACACCAATGTGAAATAAATTACTGGCCATTCGCATACCCGAGGTACGCAGCACTTGGCTTGAGCTGGCTTTCCAGGTGTACTGTTCACGATCGTAGCGAATAATGCTACCGAGCACACAAATCAGTAACGCAATGTACGGATAAAAACCGAACAATAATGTATTTGTCGAAGTCATATCTCGGAACTCCCAAATATTAAAATAGTCAAACGGCTTGGCCATTCACAAAGTGAACAGCCTCGGCAATGGGTTGCTTGGATTTACCAGGACGGCCTGCTGTCATAGACGGACAAGCAGCAGCATCTCCACCGGTATCGCCCATACCAAAGGTAATGGCCTCTTCTTCCCAAACTTTGTCCAACTCTTCAGGTGTGTCATCACGCTTTTCGCTAGACACTTGCTCACGCAATTCCTTCAAGTTCACATTGGCTCCACAAATTTGAAGCAATGCGGTAAAGAGATGCGAGTAAGGGCTATCGCGCTCCTGCAAACGCACGCTAAGCAAACCCAAAATATGCGACACGTCTGCTAAACCTACACGGGCATCATCTTCGGGTTGGGTAGAAAGGTATTCCAAATAAAGCGGAATATAGTCTGGCAATTCGCGAACATTAATAGAGAAACCCGCCTGCTCGTATTGAGCCATTAAATCCACCATAGCCTGACCACGATCACGAGATTCACCGTGAACATGTTCGAATAAGAGCAGAGAGAGCGCTCTACCCTTATCGAATAATTCACTATAACGCTCTTGCGAATCCATTAAGTCGCGCTCATAGATATCCTTGGCTAATAGCTCCAACCCTTCACGCTGCTCCGGGGAAATCTCACGAGATCCCCAAATCAAGCTAACAAGTTCACCAAAGTTATCTTTCGCATCCTGAGTTGGATAATCCATTAACAGAGAAATAATTTTTAAAATTTGCATGATTACTCCTCCCACACCTGAACGGTATCGATAATATCGCGACGATTCGTTTTCTTCGCACCGAATAGATTGAGATCACTCTCACCATCAGAACAGCCGTTACCAAAGCTAAAGCCACAACCACCACGCTCGGCGAAGGCTTCGCTCATAGCGTCTTCACGGTGTGCAGATGGAATCACGTAGCGGTCTTCATAGTTAGCAATCGCCAGGTAGCGATACATTTCGTCAGCTTGTTTTTTTCTCAAACCAACACTTTGTAATACATCCAGGTCCAACTGCCCTTCTACGGTTTCCGCACGCTTGTAAGCACGCATGGCTAGCAGACGTTTCAATGCTAACAACACAGGTGCTTCTTCACCGGCAGTTAGCATATTCGCTAAGTATTTAACCGGAATGCGCAGACTATCAACATCAGGAATCACACCGGCCATACCAATTTGTCCTGCATCAGCGGCTTGCTGAATCGGTGACAGAGGTGGCACATACCAAACCATTGGCAAGGTGCGATACTCAGGGTGAAGTGGCAATGCCAACTTCCAATCCATTGCCAACTTATAAACTGGCGATTGCTGTGCAGCTTCGATCACGGAATCAGGCACACCATCTTTTTTCGCTTGGGCAATCACTTGTGGATCATTGGGATCTAAGAATATTTCCAACTGCTTTTCGTACAAATCCTGTTCGCTAGCAGTACTGGCTACTTCTTTAATGCGGTCCGCATCGTACAAAAGCACACCCAAGTAACGAATACGGCCTACACAGGTTTCAGAGCACACAGTAGGCATACCGGATTCAATACGGGGGTAACAGAAAATACATTTTTCTGATTTACCAGATTTCCAATTGAAGTAGATTTTTTTGTACGGGCAACCAGAAACACACATGCGCCAGCCGCGACATTTTTCCTGGTCGATCAGAACAATACCGTCTTCTTCACGCTTGTAGATAGCACCACTTGGGCAGCTTGCCGCACAAGCGGGATTCAAACAGTGCTCACACAAACGCGGCAGATACATCATGAAGGTATTTTCGAACTCGCCGTAAATTTCCTTCTGGACTTTCTCAAAACCGTCGAAGTTTTTATCTTTGCTGCGCTTGGAGAACTCACCGGCGAGGATTTCTTCCCAGTTAGGGCCCCACTCGATTTTTTCCATACGCTTGCCATCAATTAATGAACGCGGACGCGCCACTGGCTGATGCTTTACTTCTGGAGCTGTGTGCAAGTGCTGATAATCAAAATCGAACGGCTCATAGTAGTCGTCAATTTGTGGCAAATCCGGATTGGAGAAAATATTCGCCAACACACGAAACTTACCACCGATACGTGGATTAATGGTGCCGTTGCTATTACGCACCCAGCCGCCTTTCCACTTCTCTTGATTTTCCCATTCTTTCGGGTAACCAATACCCGGCTTGGATTCCACGTTGTTAAACCACGCGTACTCCATACCTTCGCGAGAAGTCCATACATTTTTACAGGTGATCGAACAGGTATGACAACCGATGCACTTGTCGAGATTTAATACCATGCCCACTTGAGAACGAATTTTCATTGTGCGTACTCCTTAAATGTCTTGAGGCAGTGGTTGTGGAAGATCGTCGGTATCAGAACCGTCGAGCCAATCGACTTTCGCCATTTTGCGTACCACAACAAATTCATCGCGGTTACAACCTACGGTGCCGTAGTAGTTAAAGCCGTAAGATTGCTGCGCATAACCACCGATCATATGGGTTGGTTTCATCACTACTCGTGTTACTGAGTTGTGGTGACCACCGCGAGTACCCGTCGTTTCTGCACCCGGTACGTTTACGATACGTTCCTGTGCGTGGTACATCATGGTCATGCCTTGATTTACACGCTGGCTCACAATGGCGCGACAAGCAATTGCACCGTTTGCATTGAACACTTCGATCCAGTCGTTATCTTCAATGCCGGCTTCTTTTGCATCGACTTCACTCATCCAAATTACGGGGCCACCGCGGTTTAGGGTGAGCATAATCAGGTTATCGGAGTAAGTACTGTGGATACCCCACTTCTGGTGCGGTGTAATCCAGTTAAGTACGATTTCTTTGTTACCGTTTGGCTTCTTGCCTTTCACAAAATCAACCGTACGGGTGTTGATAGGTGGACGGTAAGAGATCATTTGCTCACCGAACGCCTGCATCCACTTGTGATCTTGATAGAACTGCTGCCTACCGGTAATGGTTCGCCAGGGGATCAACTCGTGAACATTGGTATAACCCGCGTTATAGCTCACGTGTTCATCTTCCAAACCAGACCATGTTGGCGAAGAAATAATCTTACGCGGCTGCGCTTGAATATCGCGGAAGCGAATTTTTTCTTCGTGTTTTGGTTCAGCCAAATGCTTGTGATCACGACCGGTAATCTTACCCAGTGCATCCCAAGCTTTAACAGCAACGTTACCGTTAGTTTCTGGCGCCAGCGTCAATACAACTTCAGCCGCATCAATCGCGGTATTAATTTGTGGACGACCTTCAGTAAAGCCCTCTTCCGTTACGGTGTGGTTCAACTGTTTCAGAAGCTCAACTTCTTCTTCTGTTTGCCAGCCAATACCTTTACCACCGTTCCCCAGTTTTTCGAGTAATGGGCCAAGAGAGGTGAATTTTTTGTAAGTACTTGGGTAATCACGCTCAACCACAACCATGTTTGGTGCCGTCACACCTGGAACCAATTCACACTCACCTTTCTTCCAATCTTTCACATCGAAAGGTTGTGCAAGCTCACCCGGGGTATCGTGAAGGGTTGGAACAGTGACGATATCTTTTTCTACACCCAAGTTATCGTTAAGGGCTGCAATTTCAGAGAACTTCTTCGCAATGCCTTTGTAGATATCCCAGTCTGAACGCGCTTCCCAAGCAGGGTCTGCCGCTTTCGACAATGGGTGAATAAATGGATGCATATCAGACGTATTCAAATCGTCTTTTTCATACCAGGTTGCTGTTGGCAATACGATGTCGGAGTACAAACAGGTGGACGACATACGGAAGTCCAGTGTTGTGACCAAATCAATCTTGCCTTCGGCGCCTGTTGTTTCGTAATCGATTTCCTGTGGGATGATGCCATCACGAGTATTGTTGTCTTCGTTCATCACGCCGTTGGTAGTACCCAGCAAGTACTTGAGCATGTACTCGTGACCTTTACCGGAAGAGCCCAACAAGTTAGAACGCCAGATAAACATGCTGCGTGGGAAGTTATCTGGGTTATCTGGTTGCTCCGCAGCAAACTTAATATTGCCGGACTTCAATTGCTCAACCAGATACTCTTTTGGATCTTTACCAGCCGCTTCTGCATCACGCGTAATTTGCAGCGGGTTTTTATTCAGCTGGGGTGCACTTGGCAACCAACCCATACGCTCAGATTTAATGTTGTAATCCAACATATGTTCTGGCCACTCAGTTTTATCCGCCAACGGCGACAGTACTTCGTGGATGCTCACTTTTTCGTGGCGCCATTGCGAACTATGGTTGTAAAAGAAACTGGTGGAGTTCATATGGCGTGGCGGACGACTCCAGTCCAAGCCAAACGCCAAAGGTAGCCAACCGGTTTGCGGGCGCAGTTTTTCCTGCCCCACGTAGTGGGCCCAGCCACCACCGGATTGACCAATACAACCACACATCATCAACATATTGATGAGGCCGCGGTAGTTCATGTCCATGTGGTACCAGTGGTTCATGGCGGCACCCACAATAATCATGGAGCGACCATTGGTTTTATCTGCGTTATCTGCAAATTCGCGAGCAACTTGAATCACTTTCTCGCGAGACACTCCGGTAATTTTTTCTTGCCATGCTGGCGTTCCTGGAATGTCATCATCGTAGCTAACAGCAACATTCTCACCACCTAAACCACGATCTAAGCCGTAGTTGGCCATCATAAGATCGTAAACAGTAGTAACTTTCGCCGTTGAGCCATCCGCTAATGTTAAATCACGAGCCGGTACTTTACGGGTAAGCACTTCATCATGTTCGCAAGATACCCAGTGCTCATTAGTTTCGTCAGCGGCGAAGTGTGCGAAGTCCACATCAATGGTATTATCAGCGCCGTCAATCACAGACAGTTGCAATTTAACTTCACGACCCTCTTTACCTTCACGGGCTTCAATATTCCACTTACCAGCGTTTTCACCACTTTCGCCCCAGCGGTAACCGATAGCACCCTGCGGTGAAACCAAATCACCGGAAGTTTCATCAATCGCAATGGTTTTCCAATCTGGGTTGTTTTCTTGACCCAGGTTGTCCACCAAGTCAGAAGCACGCACAAAACGACCAGCTTGTAAGTTACCGTTAGCGCCTTTCTCCAACATCACCAACATAGGCATGTCGGTGGTGGTACGAACGTAGTTAGTGAAGTATTCGCTTGGCTTCTCTAGGTGGAATTCACGAAGAATCACATGGCCGAATGCCATACCAATGGCCGCGTCTGTACCCTGCTTAGGGTTCAACCACTGGTCAGTAAGCTTGGCAACCTCAGAGTAGTCAGGCGTGATAGAAACAGTTTTCGCACCCTTGTAGCGTACTTCTGTGAAGAAGTGAGCATCGGGGGTACGGGTTTGTGGAACGTTAGACCCCCAAGCGATGATGTAGTTTGAGTTGTACCAGTCAGCAGATTCAGGAACGTCTGTCTGCTCACCCCAGGTCATGGGCGACGATGGTGGCAAGTCACAGTACCAGTCGTAGAAGCTCATGCACACGCCGCCGATGAGCGACAGGTAACGCGAGCCCGCTGCATAAGACACCATGGACATGGCTGGAATTGGGGAGAAGCCAATCACACGATCAGGGCCGTACTGCTTCGCTGTGTAAACGTTAGAAGATGCGATGATTTCATTCACTTCATCCCAAGAAGAACGCACAAAACCACCTAAGCCACGCTTAGACTTGTAGCTCTTAGCTTTCTCTGGGTTTTCAACAATGGACTGCCAGGCCTCTACCGGATTGTCATATTCAGCCCGAGCTTCACGCCAAAGTTTTAACAACGGCTTACGTACTTTTGGATACTTCAGACGGTTTGCTGAATAGATATACCAGGAGTAACTGGCACCACGAGGACAACCACGAGGTTCGTGGTTTGGTAGGTCCGGGCGAGTACGCGGGTAATCGGTCTGCTGGGTCTCCCAGGTAATCAAACCGTTCTTCACGTAAATCTTCCAAGAACAAGACCCGGTACAGTTTACCCCGTGTGTTGAACGCACGATTTTGTCGTGCTGCCAACGCTGGCGATAGCTGTTTTCCCAGTCGCGATTCTCTTTACGGGTTTCACCGTGCCCATCGGCATAATCCCCGCTCTTGTTCGACGACAAAAACTTTAATCGATCGAGAAAGTGGCTCATATCTATTCCTCACCTTTCGGTGTTGTTGATGCTGGTCACACAAAACACATGTGTTAAGTGGACTATTACAAAGACAGAGCAAAGGTAACTTGATGGAGATCAACCCAGCAATTACCCCAAAGTGAGCCTAAGGGGGTAAACTACCCCCAAAGGGATAGAGCGTTATTTTTATAACTCGTTGATAATAAACAAAAATTTAAAGGAGCCTCAAAGATGGAGGCTCAAAGGGAAATACCCCAATGCATTGGGGGTAACAGCGGGGAGTGGTGCTTTTGTGAACAGCAAAAACATATTAATAATATTAAGTCTCATTTGCATAAACATGAGTCGCTCAAAAATAGAGTCAGTAACAAGGTAATTTCACTGTGAAGCTACTCCAAAAATCACCCAACAACTCTGTGATGAGCATCATCACCTACTCCCTTGTGGCAATCTTATCGGTGAGCATGCTGGCTATCTTGATGTCTATCTGGCAAATGGAACACGCCGAACACGATGCACAGGCCATCAACAAATCAGGCTCTATGCGCATGCTCACCTACCGCGCAGCACTTCACCTAGAGCAAAAGAACTACGCCGCCCTTGCCGCCACCATTGAGCTATTAGATAAAACCTGGGAAGACTCCTCATTCAAATCGCAAATTGCCGGCCGTAATAATCAAGACCTCTACAATCAATTCAGCGCGGTATACCGCTATTGGGAAGGCACACTAAAGCCCGCCTTTATCCACGCGCAAGAAATCCAGAATGGTAACTTCTCTCAAGTAGAGCTAGAGCAGCAAATTATTCTTATCGACAAATTGGTATTTAAATTCCAGCAAGATGCTGAGAGCAAAATCACTTCCTTGAGAATGATTCAGCTCATCGCAATGTTTACCACCATTATCATTGCCAGCATCATCTTTTACCTATTAAAAAACCGTGTGGAAAAGCCCTTAGAACATCTCACCAATAGCGCGAGAGAAATTGGTAAAGGGGATTTTGATCAACACGTAGATATTGAAAACGATGACGAACTCGGATTGCTGGCAAAAACCCTCAACCAAACCTGTCAATCTTTGGCAGATATTCACGGCGATTTAGAAAACCGCATTAAAGAAAAAACCCATCGTTTACAGCAGCAAAATAATATTTTGCAGTTCCTATTCGATACATCGCGTAAAACATTAGAATCACCCAGTAACAGTTTGGACCATCAGTTTGTGATCAATCGTCTTACGGAAATGATGGACGTTGAACATATTCAGCTGTGCCTATTCGCCCCTGAAGGCTCACTGCCCTACCAAAAAGTGTTATCTCGAGATGCTGGCCCTCACTGCGAGCAGAAAGCCTGTGATACCTGCATCGACGAAGAAAAACCTTATCACTACAAAATGGAAAGCGGCGATACCAAATACGGTTTAATTTCAGTACAACCCAAAGCCGGTGAAAGCTTAAAACCCTGGCAGGAAAAACTCGCCCAATCTACCGCGGATTTACTAACGGTTGGCCATTCACTGCTTAAACAATCAGAACAAGACCGCCGCCTAACCTTAATGAGCGAGCGAACGGTAATTGCCCGAGAACTTCACGATTCACTGGCTCAATCCCTCTCCTACCTTCAGATTCAAGTCACTCGCCTACAAAAACAACTGGGTGAAGACGCAACACAAAAAGAACAGAGTATTCTCGACGAACTGCGTGAAGGCCTACAATCCGCCTATCAAAGCCTGCGGGAGCTACTCACCACCTTCCGCTTAAAAGCAGTAGAAGAAGGCCTGCAAGCCAGCCTGGAAGAGACGGTGAAAGAATTAACTGCTCGTACTCAAATTGATATCAGCCTTAACTACAAGCTATTAAATATCCCGCTAAACCCACAAGAAGAAATTCACTTACTGCAGATTGTGCGCGAAGCCAGCCAAAACGCCTTAAAACACGCAAAATGCGATAGCCTGAAAATTTCATTAACCCAAATGGAAAATAACGATCTAGAACTGATCGTCGAAGACAATGGCGTAGGACTACCAGATAACCCAGAAAAGATTAATCACTACGGCATGGTGATTATGCAGGAACGCAGCCGCCAGATTGGCGGCAACCTAACCTTTGAAGCGGTAGAACCCCATGGAACACGGGTTCACTTTATCTTTACGCCTCAGGTATTGCAGCCTTATGAGGTTAAGGCTGCAAGTGGAGAGTAACTATTCATTAAATTAACAGGTTAATCCTTCTTCATTCCAGAAGTCATCATAGCCCAAAAAGTTTTCTGCCAGGTTTCAAGTGAATTCATCCCTTCAGGCAAAAACGGCGCTAACATTTCAGCAGGGTCTTTTGTGTCCATAGCCGACAAGAACTTCTCCTGCATACGATCCATCAATTCTTTCTGCATAGGAGCCACATCTGGCAGTCCCATCATACGGCGCATTTCTTCTGGGGTTGCATCAAGTTCTACATTGATTTTCATGGTTATCTCCAAAGGTTATTTACTTCTAAAAGCACAATATCAATATCCCCAGAGTATAGCCCATAAAAAAACCTGCCGAAGCAGGTCTTTTTATGGTTCTTATCAATCTCGAGATTATGGGTTATAGAACTCCCCACTCTTCCGCAGGTAGAACCACCAGTTGATGAACAGGCACACGCCGTAGAAGATAGCGAAGCCGATCAGCGCAACTTCTGGGGTGGTGGCTTTAATTTGCTCACCCAATACCTTAGGGATGTAGAAGGCGCCGTAGGCGGCTACCGCTGAAGTCCAACCCAGTACAGGGCCTGCTTGTTCTTTAGGGAATACCATGGCGATGGTACGGAAGGTTGAGCCATTACCAATACCGGTTGCTGCGAACAGTACCAAGAACAATATAAAGAATGGCAAGAAGAACTCTTCTGGTGTTGCAGAGGCGTAAGCTGCCTTCATGTAGTAAGCCACACCCAACGCAGAGCTAATCATTACTACTGAGCAAATCTGAGTTACTAATGCGCCACCTACTTTATCGGAGATCCAGCCACCCAGTGGACGAATCAAGGCACCGATGAATGGGCCCATCCAAGCGTACATCAAAGCACTAGGGCCATTAGGGTTGGCAATATCGTGAGTCATCACACCAGCAACCATCACGTGCTGGTAGCCGAAGATTACTTTAATAGACAGAGGGAATGATGCTGCAAAGCCAATGAAAGAGCCGAAGGTCATGGTGTAGATCACACTCATTACCCAGGTGTGCTTGTTATCAAAGATTTGATACTGACGCTGTAGGCTGGTTTTGATTTGCCCTGGAATCTGCTTCAGTAAAAATACGGTTGAAGCAATTACGATTAACAGTACAACTTCTTTAGGTACACCGAAGCCTGAGCCGTTTGCACTCTCTGGCAGCATCAACCACAAACCAAAGGTTGCAGTGATAAAACCGATCAGCAACATGCCGCTGATAATGGAGAAAGAACCCACTGCATTTGGAATGTCTGGTGATACATCTTGGGTGCGAATGTTGTTCATACCGAACCAGCCCAAGAAGGCCAATGGCACCAAGAAAAGCAACCAAACAAAGCCGGCGTTTTGAATCCAAGTTTCAGTACCCGCAGGAATCTTACCAATCAAGGTTCCTGAAGTAGATTGCAGAGTCATGGAGTCACCACCCATGGCACCAAATAAACCAAACGTCATGGCCAGTGGTACAAGAATCTGCATGGTGGTTACACCAAAGTTACCTAAACCTGCATTTAAGCCTAACGCCAAACCTTGCTGCTTCTTAGGGAAGAAGAAGCTGATATTTGACATAGAAGACGCGAAGTTACCGCCGCCAAAACCAGACAGTAGCGCTAACACCTGAAACCCCCACAATGGCGTGTTTTTATCTTGTAGAGCAAGACCAGCACCAAACGCAGGTAGCATCAATAGCGCCGTCGAGAAGAAAATAGTATTACGCCCACCACAAAGGCGAACAAAGAAACTGCTGGGAATACGCAGTGTTGCACCAGTCAGACCGGCAATGGCCATCAAGGTAAAAAGTTCAGATTTCGCGAAGGGAAATCCAAGGTTCAACATTTGTACGGTGATAATTCCCCAATACAACCAAACTGCGAAACCACACAATAGGCTCGGGATCGAAATCCAAAGATTGCGGTTTGCAATCTTTTTCCCTTCCGATTCCCAAAACGTTGAGTCTTCTGGATCCCACTTCTGTAGGTCAGCCATAATTGCTCTCCAATTACACGTTAAGTAAAACTTGCCAGTCCATCATGCGTAGAGAGAGTAAGTGCCACAACTTATATAAATAAGTAGGTATTTCTATGAGAATGGACGCTCACTTATACCTATAAAGAGGTAGGCCTTACATGCAAGCCCCCGTGGTTTAACAGCTGCCGCAAGAGCCAAGCAATTTTATATCTACCCCATAGGGTTAATGATTTAAAAATACTCTGACTTAGACACTGAAGGAATACTGACTCAGATCAAATCTCGAAAAATCGAGGCTTGCACTGGTGCCGTTAGTTGTAAACAATGCCACTACGTTAACAGTCAGATCACGTCTTGATAGAACCCATACAAAGTTCAGGTGAATACACTTATGCCCGCTAGCATTCTTATTGTTGATGACCACCCTCTTCTGCGAAAAGGCCTTGTTCAGCTTATTAACGACGAAAATGAGTTAGAAGTAATTGCTGAAGCCAGTAACGGCCAAGACGCCATTGAATTGGCTGAGGAACACGATCCAGACCTGGTGCTACTAGATCTCAATATGCAAGGCATGGATGGCTTAGAAACCCTGCGTATGATGCGCAATAAAGGCGTGACTTCTCGAATCATTATGCTCACAGTTTCCAATAACGATGAAGATGTTGTTCAGGCAGTTACCTCAGGTGCTGATGGCTATCTCCTGAAAGACATGATGCCAGAAGAGATCATCGAAAAGCTCAAAGAAGCTATTCAAGGAAAAATGGCTATCAGTGAGCAGCTCACCAGCGTGTTAGCGGATGCACTAAGACAGGGCAAAAATAGCAAGCCAAACCCGCTGAACTCACTCACCAGTCGCGAATACGAAATCTTAAAACTCATAGCCAAAGGTTTAAGCAATAAGCATATTGCCAGAGAGTTAGATATTTCTGACGGCACCGTGAAAGTACATGTTAAACACATCCTGAAAAAACTGGGTCTACGCTCCCGTGTTGAAGCGGCTGTGTTTGTGATTAACAATACGTAAAGACCTGTAAACCGATTTATGCTTTATCCGTCATTGCCGCGTAGGCGGGAATCTAGCGATCAAATACTCGAAATTATTTTAATAAATCCCCGCCTACGCGGGGATGACGATTTATAAAGACCACTTAGAGCAATAAAAGCCTAGGAGAACACCTATGAGCTGTTGTGATAACTCTCCCGGAATGATGCCTGTAGCTGATGCCATTCAGCGCATTATCGATACCGTATCCGTGCAAACTGAAAGCGTGAGCATTCCCTTAGAAAACGCACTGGATCGTATTCTCGCCTCAGATGTAACGTCCAGTATTAACGTACCCGGCCATGACAATTCGGCCATGGATGGTTATGCCCTTCGCAGTGAAGACCTAAAAAACACCTGCACCCTCTCTCAAGTTGGAAAATCCTTTGCTGGTGAGCCATTTAAAGGCACCGTAGAAGTGGGCCGCTGCGTTCGCATAATGACAGGCGCAGTGATACCTAAAGGTGCCGATTGTGTTGTGATGCAAGAGAACACAACTGCCGCTCAAAACGAGCAAATCACCATCCATAAAAATCCACAGGCCGGTGAAAATATTCGTCGCGCTGGTGAAGATATTGCCGTAGGCACAACGGTTTTAGAAAAAGGCACACGCTTATCCCCTATCGATATCGGCTTATTAGCATCTATTGGTATCGATCGTGTGGATGTACTACAGCCCATTACCCTTGGTATTTTCTCAACCGGTGATGAATTACGTTTACCCGGTAGTGAACTAGACAGTGGCTGTATTTACGACAGTAACCGCTTTGTAGTTCGCGCTATTTTACAGCGGCTCGGCGTAACTATTTTGGATTTAGGTATCATTCCCGATCAGCCAGAAGCGTTACAAGCCGCCTTTGAGAAAGCCACTCGTGAATGTGATGGCATAATTTCCAGCGGCGGCGTTTCCGTTGGCGAAGCGGACTACACCAAAGATATTCTCGAAAAACTCGGCGAAGTCTCTTTCTGGAAAGTTGCCATGAAACCCGGCAAACCTTTTGCCTTCGGCACTCTTAATTGCGATGGTGAAAGTGCCTTCTTCTTCGGCCTTCCCGGCAACCCAGTTTCCGCTACGGTTACCTTCCACCAATTAGCACTACCCGCCATACACAAAATGATGGGAGCTACCCCTGAAACACCTATCACCCTGCCACTCGCCACTATCGATAAATTGAAAAAACGCCCAGGCCGGGCGGATTTTCAGCGAGGAAAACTGGTAAAAACAAAAGACGGAAAACTTTCGGTAGAAAGTACAGGTAAGCAAGGCTCAGGGATTTTAACATCCTTAAGCAAAGCCGATTGCTATATGGTGCTTGAACAAGAACGCGGGAATTGTGAAGCTGGTGATGAAGTGAACGTCCAGCTGTTCGATAGGTGGATCAAGTAAAGCTAGATACAGGTGTTTAACGCACTAAAACCCTTCGTCGAACGTTAAGCTTCAAACATCCAACCTTCATCAAAACTGCTGATCAACAGGCACGCCCAACAACCAGGCATCAAACGTGTTTTGTAGTTGCTTCATACCGCCTGGGTAATATTTATAAACAAAATCCTGCATGGATTCTTCTTTACAAGGTTCTTCTGCTGATTCCACTAAATAACGTGTAATCAGGTTTTTTCCCTCTTTACTTTGCATCAAGAAAAATACCACCGCCCAACTCTGACCATACAAGTGAGATATTTTATCCCCCTGCCAATCTTCATATTGAGAATCAAACAACGTTTCTAAGGGCATAGGTTGATGTTTAACCTGCCGATACCAGCCCTGTAAGACAGGGATTTTCACGGACTGGCCTGCTATATCTAGATGCTCTAGATACTCTGCAAGCCCTTCATTCAGCCAGCGGGGTAAAAATCCAAACATGCCGGCATTGATTACATGCACAGCCTCATGAACACTGGTGGTCAATAGCTGTTCGTTATCCTGGTAGAACACCGCCGCAATATTATCTTTAGGGCTGTGAAACCCATTCGTGGCGCCGGCTTTTGCCAACATAGGAGCGTGTTCTTGCTGGAAGAGTAAATACTGCCGTTTATCCCGAAACAGCCATAAGTTGAGTTGGACTTTTCTTAACAAGGATCTCGGTAAAAGGTTTTCAAGAACGCTATAAGATTTATTGATATGTAGCGTTAACTTCTCTTGGAAAGCCAATGGTAATGGGAACTGTCCGGTTTCAAGCTTTAGCTCGAAAAACTGACGTTGCCCTTCCACTTCAACACTATCCACACCATCAATATGCTGAGGGGCCTGATCACCAAAGTGCCGCTTTCCGTTTTGGTCTTTCCAGGTATAAATCTTCCCACCCGTGGTTTTGGTGATAGTACCAATGGCACTTGGGCGGCAATAGCGCTCTGCAATGAACATTTCTGCACCCAGCTGTGCTTTTAATGATTCCATCTCTTTAACAAGCGCTTCTTTTAAAGCACTACCACTTTGTTGAATCACGTTAGCTGGCTTTTCTTGCTGGAGCTTTTGATCCCCTTGCTGCGGTAAGGGCTCAGAGTTACGTTCCATCACTGCAGATGCCGTATCGAACACCCCAAGCTTAGTAAAAACAAACCCACCAATAACAACCACACCAACCAGCGATACCATGTCAGAAAACTTCATAGCCTGTCCTTTAAGCCTGCTTATGACAAAAATAGGAGCAATGGCCGCTTTGGCGACTCATTAACAGGGCCTTAGACTATGCCTGAGAATGGAAATGGTCAAATATTCAGCGCAATTTACGACAAACGTTAGCAAAACTAAGAGAGGCTAAGTCAGGTAAGCCTTTAGCTCACCTGAGAAAAGAGATAGATCACCAGTAGGAAGGTTACAAACCAAAACCCTGATAGTAGCTTCCAAAACAGCAAGGTACTGCTTTTCTGCTCTTCTACGGGATCATCCTTCAAAAATTCAGGGTTGGGGTGTGTTAAGTCCTGTAGTAAGGCAGGGATCGTGCTATAGCGGTTTTCCACATCAAAAGTCACACCCTTTTCGAGGGCGCGATCGAACCACACAGGGATCACAGGATTGTAATTAAAGGCATGCTGGTAGCGGAGCCGGTCATAATCAAAAGCCGTCTGGCAGTGTTCTACCTTATCCCCATAAGGCAAATTACCCGTAAAAATTTCATAGGTAATGGTCGCGAGTGAATACAAATCGCCTTTGATTCCTGGATTTTTACCCAGTAAATACTGAGGATCTGAATAACTGGCAGTGCCTAGAGCACCATCGTGCTCCAAGGCGTGGTAAATCTCTGCAAGGCCTGCCACATACACAGAACCAAAGTCGACAATTTTTACCTGGTTATTTTCATCAACCATGATATTGCCAGGTTTCAAATCTTGATGAAGGGCTTCGTTATCGTGAAAAGCCTGTAGACCCTCTGCAACCTGCTTAACAATACTGATAGCCAGTTTGGGGCGTGGATGGTGATTCTTCTCCATCCAATCGTTAAGCCCAACACCCTCAACAATTTCCATTAAATAATATAAATAGGTGCGTGGCCGCTGCTGACGAATCACACGCACAACATAAGGATTATTAATCCGGCTACCAATCCATTCTTCTTGAATAAAACGATCGATATAACTGATATCTTCTTCGTAATTACGAGACGGCGTTTTCATAGCGTAACGCTCGCCACTTTCTTCGTCCCTCACCAAATACAGCTGGCTTCGGCTAGAGGCAAAAAGCGTTTCTTCCACACTATAACCATCAATTTTCATTCCGGGTTCTAAATCCGGCGGGAATGGTAAGCGAGTTAATTTTGCACTGTAATCGTCGAGGTTCTCACTGGGTAACTCATTAACAATGGCAACTACCGCAGAAATATTATCATCACTGTGATTGGCTGTTGCGGTATCAACAAACTGCTCACTGATTTGTTCCGATGGTTTATCGGCAGAGAGTATGTCAATGATTTGTTGATCATCAATAAAGTCGTGTACACCATCACTGGTGAGTAAGATTCTGTCACCCTCTTCCAGCGCAATTCGACCATAATCCACGTTAAGAAAGTTATCCATGCCCAATGCACGAGAGAGAAAAGCCTTTCCGTCTCCAATCACACTAATATGGTCACGAGTTAATACTTTTAATTCGCCCTCACGAAGTAGATAGATACGACTATCGCCCACATGAAAAAAGTGTGCGGTACGGCTCTTAATGACTAAGGCACTAAAGGTACAAAGGTAGCCTTTCGTATCTGTCACAAACTCGTGACTTTTTCGAAACAGTTTTAGATTGAGCGTTGAGAGAATTTTTTCGCCGCTATGACTAACAGACCAGGTATCTGGCGTTTGGTAATACTCTTCAAGAAAACGTGCCACCGCAGTTTCACTGGCTTCCTTACCCGCTTCAGCAGTAGACACGCCATCAGCCACCACCAAAGTCGCACCCTTATTCAATAGCAAGTGCTCTACTTCTGGAATCTCGATGCCCGCGCAATCTTCATTTATCGCTTTAACGCCTTTCATAGAGCATAGCGCTGCATCGAGTTTGAGTTTTAAAAGATCGTCACTCAATGGTGTATTCCCTCAATAGTAAAATATGAAAGCGTTAGCGAGGCCGCCAGTACAAGACAAAAGCAGACTTAAAACGCGCAGCTTACTTTTGTAAGTGAGCATTTTAAGCCTGCTTTTAACGCCGTAAGGCAACGCAGGTAGCTTTCAATCAGCCTACGTCGATCATCTGAACAGTACCATCCGGCATAACTTCAGAGATCTGACCTTTAGGCTCATCCATCATGGCGGCAATAAAGAAGATCAACAAGGCAGAACAACCAATCACCATAAAGAAGGTACTGTAGTCTACAAAGCTCAACACGGTAAGGTAAGTTACTGCACCCACATTACCGTAGGCACCAGCCATACCGGCAATCTGCCCCGTCATACGACGCTTGATCAAAGGTACTACTGCGAATACGGCACCCTCACCCGCTTGCACGAAGAAAGAGCAGCACATGGTTGCAATCACCGCTAATGGAATCCACCAACCGGAGTCTACTTGGCTCAGCACGAAGTAACCCATAGCCAAACCACCGATCAAAATCATCAAGGCTTTACGACGACCAAACTTATCAGAGAACCAGCCACCGGTTGGGCGAGCCACCAAGTTCATAAAGGCGAAACCAGAAGCTAACAGACCAGCTTTAACAGGATCTAAACCTTCGAACGTTTCCAAGAAGAACAGTGGCAACATAGACACTACCGCCAACTCTGAACCAAAGGTAACAAAGTAAGACCAATCCAAAATCGCAACCTGCTTAAATTTGTATTTGTCCAATTCAGGCACACCCGCATCCAAATGCTCTTTGTTAATCTTCCAAAGGTGTGAGGATTGATATACAAACAACGCTGCCAAGCCAACCCAAATCAAAGTAGTTGCAGTGTCCGTTAATAGCCCTACACCTGATGGAGACAATTTCCAAGTCAACACGGCTAACGCAGCGTACATGGGAATATTCATAAACAGGTAAAGGTATAGATCACCGTAACTGGTTACTTCCAAACCGCCCGTTTTCTTAGGCTTGAAGTAAGTTGAGCCTTTTGGTGTATTCCGAGCCAGCTTGAAGTAGATAAAGCTGTAACAGCCAATGATTACGCCTGTAGTACCCAGTGCGTAACGCCAGCCGTCATCACCACCGTAAATTAGCGCCAGTGTTGGCAAGCTCATGGCTGCTGCGGCAGAACCAAAGTTGCCCCAACCGCCATAAATACCTTCAGCAATACCTACGGTTTTATGAGGAAACCACTCACCGACCATACGAATACCAATCACAAAGCCGGCACCCACAAAGCCCATCAAAAAACGAAACAGCGCAAGCTGCTCGTAGCTATTGGCCGTAGCAAACAGTAAACACAAGACGGACGAAGCCATCAGTAATCCAGTGTATACATGCCGTGGACCAAATTTATCCACCAGAATACCAATAGCGATACGGGCGGGAATGGTTAATGCCACGTTGAGAATTAACAGGGCTTTCACCTGCTGATTGGTCATATCAAAGGCTTCTTTCATAAAGACCATCAAGGGTGCGTGGTTAAACCACACCACAAAGGTTAAAAAGAAAGCAAACCAAGTGATATGCAAGGTTTTAATCTTAGGATCACTAACCTTAAACAGGTTGAGACTATTGGGGTCGTGCATATTGATGCTCCAGTTTATCTGGTAGTACTACTTTTCATAAAGAAAAAGGCATAAAGCTATATCGCCTATTGGCACTCGTAGTCTCTTTAATGTGGGGCAACAAGAATAGTGATTTATATCAATAGATGACCGGGTAAGAAAACAGAAAAAAAGGCAGCTACCTATAAAGGGGTACTATCCCTTTATACTTGAAAGCCCGATATTCCTAGCTTAACTACCTCCCAGGTGTAGGCAATGAACTTAGCGCAAACCCCCTAACGCTCAATGGTAATAACTTCGCTCTAGAATCATTAATCCGCCAGAATTTTCGATTAGTATAATTCTTGCCGGATATAAGCATATAAACGCTCGAAAAAATCACCGGACGAAACAAACAACAGTTCATTGCTAGAAAGTAATAGAGATTCCACGAGGTTTACTGTGAACATACCTAACGCAAATCGAGCACTTGCATTCGCAACACTGGCATTTGCAGCTAACTTCTCGGTATGGACCATCTATGCAGTTACGGTTCTGAATCTTCAAGGGCAACTAAACCTCAGCCCCACAGAACTTGGCTTGCTTCTCGCTTCCCCTATGTTTAGCGGGGCCATTTTGCGAATCAATGCTGGTTTCTTAGTAGAAAAATACTCGGCTAAAAGTATCTTTCTCTGGCAAATGATCATAGTCACTCCTGCACTGTTCATACTTCCCTATGTAGAAAGTTTGAGCATGTATATTCTCTGTGGCCTCTGGATAGGCATTAGCGGGGCATCTTTCACCATTGGTATTAGCTATGTTAGCGATTGGTTCGAGCGCAATCAGCAAGGCACGGCCATGGGGATTTTTGGCGCAGGTAACGCTGGGGCAGCAATCACCTTTTTCCTAACACCCATTATTATTAAATACTGGGGCTGGCAAGCTATTGGACCCGCTTATGGTGCTGGTTTAATCTTTATTGCGATTCTGTTTTATTTATGTGCTCCAGACACCCCAAAATCAAAGCAGGAAAAACACACTCAAAAACCCAGCGAATTACTACCTATTCTAAAAAAGCTTCAAGTATGGCGCTTTGGGCTTTATTACTACTTTGTATTTGGTAGCTTTCTCGCCCTTATCATGTGGCTACCCTATTACTATCACCGCGCTTACGATTTATCTCCTTCTCAAGCGATGGGTTTCACACTGTTCTTTGTCGTCACCTCCAGTATGGTACGAGCACTGGGTGGATGGTTCGCTGACCGATACGGCGGACGTGCTGTGAATTGGACTGTATTTTGGGTGTGCCTGATTTGTTTATTCTTTTTAAGCTACCCCCCCACTACCATGACCATTCATGGCATTAACAAAGATGTTGAACTCACCATTGAAGTTAACGTTTGGGTATTTACTGCACTGATATTTATCATTGGTATTGCCCAAGGGTTTGGTCGCGCCAGTGTGTATAAAGTGATTCATGACTACTATCCTAATCAAATGGGCAGTGTTGGCGGTGTGGTAGCTGCCATTGGCGCAACCGGTGGTTTCACCCTACCCATTATGTTTGGTGTAGCGGTTGATATTGTTGGAATTTACAGCGTTTGCTTTATGTTACTGTACGGCGTATTAGCCATTTGTATGTTAACTATGTTTTTAGCGCTCAAAAAAGATCGCTACCAACGAAGATTACAAGATGCTTTGAACCAGAATTTTCTGGAAGATGATGATTTTTAAAACGATTAAAAGTATCGCCATCATCGCGAAAGCGGGGATCTAATAAAACCAACTTGTTATAGATTCCCGCTTTCGCGGTAATGACTGAGTTTAGACTTTGTCAGCAATCTGAGCTATCCCTTAAGGGGTAGCCTTTTCTTTTTATAGGATTTATTTGTGAGTAGACACACAACACCTTGAATCAAAATTGACTTAAATCAACCACGCACTCCTTTAGCGCATTATTATAAACCCACTCCATATAACTTAATGATTGGATCAAACCAATTAAACAGTTATAGAGATGTAACCAACGGTTTTAACGCAAAAGGAAACCAATATGAAACATAAACTTCTAGCTTCAGCAATCGCCACTGTTATTTCTGCAACCTCTGTACAGTTTGCAGCAGCAGAAGATGCAACATCTCTCACAAAAGCCCTCTCTGATAGCGATGTTAAATTTAATCTTAGATATCGCTACGAAGCCGTAGACGATGGCAACACCGCTACCGAAGATGCTGGCGCTTCCACACTGCGTTCACGACTTACGCTTACTAGCCAGAAATACAATCATCTGCAAGTGGGTATTGAGCTAGATAACGTCTCTATTATTGGTGATGAAAACCATAACTCAGGTCAAAACGGCATGGGCGATCATGCAAAAGTCGTTGATCCTGAAAGCTCAGAAATCAATCAAGCTTGGGTAGCCTATACAGGGCTCGGCGACACCACTGTAAAAGCTGGCCGTCAGCGTGTTAATTTAGACAATCAGCGCTTTATTGGTGGCGTAGCATGGCGTCAGAACGAGCAGACTCACGATGCTGTAGCGTTAATCAATAAATCTATTCCTGACACCACTGTTTTGTATGCTTACGTTCACAATGTAAATACCATTGTGGGCTCGAATATTGACACTGACTCTCAATTATTAAATATCAACTATGCCGGTATCCCTGGCGCTAAGCTGTCTTTGTATCGCTACGAAATCGAAGTAGAAAATGATACAACCGGTATTCGTTTGGACGGTAAAGCCGATATGGGGAGTGCCAAGTTCCTCTATGAATTGGAATTAGCCACTCAAGAAGGTCATCACAACTCTAACGTTGAAGCCGACTACTCACACATCGCCCTAGGCCTAAAAGTCGACAACTTCACTGCTAAACTTGGCGTCGAAGAATTAGGTGCTGAAGATGCAACATCTGCAGGTTTCAGTACTGCCCTGGGCACCAAGCACAAGTTTAATGGCTGGGCCGATAAGTTCTTGGCAACACCTGTAGGCGGTTTAGAAGATACCTACTTAAGCCTTGGCGCTAAAGCCGGTAAATTTAAAGTAAAAGTGGTTTACCACGACTTTGATTCTGCTGAAGGCTCTGCAGACCTAGGTAAAGAGTGGAACGTAGCCATCGGCACCAAACTAGACAATGGTTTGAAGCTACTTCTAAAAGGCGCTGACTACAGCGCTGGCGATAGCGGCACTGATACAACCAAAATTTGGCTACAAGCACAGTACGCTTTCTAAAGCGCTGACTGCCATCTAAACCTCAGCCGATATCGCATTTGCGGTATCGGCTTTTTTTATGTCATTCTATCCATTAAAACAACACTGCAGCGCCCAAGAAAATGCTAAATATCACTGATACCAAAATAGAAAATACATTGATACCTGTGTTCCGTTTGGCTTTCCGACCCTTTTTCCTCTTTGGCTGTTTATTTAGTCTTTTCGCTATGGCGCTTTGGTTCGCCAGTCTTTCTGGTTACTTTGTTTTTACTCCATATGGTGGCTTGGCCTTTTGGCATAGCCACGAAATGCTATACGGATTTACCTGTGCAATCGTCGTAGGATTTCTTCTCACGGCAGTACAAAATTGGACGGGTATTAACGGCCTACGTGGTACACCATTGGTTATACTCTTTTGTTTATGGCTTTTGTCGCGAGTTTTGCTGCTTTTTTCTCTCGACATTCCTAACACTATTATTCTAATGGTAGATTGTTTATTTCTTCCGTTAGCAGCATATTTTCTTTCAAGACCACTGATTGCCGTTCGCCAAACCCGCAACCTCTTTTTTGTCCCAATATTACTGATGCTAACCGCTGGTAATATCACTAGCCATTTAGGGTTAATAAAAAACAGTCCCGATTTAATACAATTAGGCAATCACATTGCTATCTGGTTGATTGTTATGTTGATGACTATCATCGGTGGGCGTGTTATCCCCTTCTTTACCGCAAATGGAACAGGCACAATCAAGGCTTCCCCTCTTCCCTGGTTAGAATATTTAACTATTGGTTTCACGGCATTTATTTTTCTTTTAGAAATCATCAAAGCATCAACCGTCATACCCGATGTGGTGATGGCAGTTCTTCTTTGCTGTGCTGGCTTGCTTCATCTTTACCGCTGGCTGCGCTGGCGCTTTACAATTACCCTCAAAGTGCCACTACTTTGGTCTCTGCATATTGGGTATTTATTTATACCGGCTGGATTATTGTTAATGGGAATGTCTTACGTGAGCGATGCCATCAGCTACTCACATGCCCTTCACGCACTCACTGCTGGCGCAATGGCGAATATGATCCTTGCCATGATCTCACGGGTTTCTCTAGGCCATACTGGTAGACCGCTACACCCCAACAGCCTGATGATTCTTGGGTTTACTGCCCTTATTGTTGCCGGGCTTTCGAGAGCCCTGGGGCCAATCATCTTTCCCAGCCAAACTTTAACTTTTTATCAACTTAGTATGATTGGCTGGATTATCGGATTTGGACTTTTTATCGCTTGTTACACACATATTCTCGTTTCGGCTCGTACTGATGGCAGACCTGGCTAGCACTTAAAACCTTGTTTATACCCATTTCGGCACCCGGCTATACCTATCAATTCCACCGCCCATCTAGGCGGTGCTTGACCTATATCAACGTGTGTTTTTTTTGATCAAGTACAGTAACACTCAACCTGATTAGGTTCAGATGAGAATCAGGGAAGAACAAATAAGAAAAGGTACTGACATCAAGGCGTTTCCATGACTGACAACACAGAAAAACCTTTAGTTTACTCATGCTCAGGCTGCTCCAATATTGCACAATTAGCCAATGATATTGCGATTACAATGGATAGAGAGGATCACGCTGAAATGTCCTGCATTGCAGGCGTTGGCGGAAATGTAAAACCCATTGTTAAAAAAGCCATATCTGGCCGAGATATCATTGCTATCGATGGCTGCCCTCTGAACTGTGTAAAGAGCTGCTTGGAAAAGCACCAAATCACGCCAACGTTCCACTTCAACCTCACAAACTTAGGCATTAAGAAAAAGTACAAAGAAGAGTGCTCAATGAGTGATGGTTACCGAGCCATGCAAACCATCTACGGTGAATTAGGTTTTAGCAATAAAGAATAAAAAAGAGAAGACGAATCTTCTCTTTTTTATTATCTAACCACATTGTCGGGCTATGTTTTCTGATTACGTGCTTACGATACTATTCCCGTCGCCATTTGGTTCCTTCACGGCTATCCTCAAGCACAACACCTTTGCTTAAAAGCTCTTCTCGAATCTCATCGGCGCGAGCAAAGTTTTTGTCTTTCTTCGACTGAGCACGTTCAACGATCAAAGCTTCAATGTCTTCTTCAGAAATACTTTCGCCACCCGCAGATGATTTAAACCACTCTTCTGGATCTTGCTGTAATAAACCCATCAGCTCTCCAGCTTTTAACAACAAGCTTTTCAGCTCGGCTTTCTCAGTCTCACCTGCTTTATTGAGCTTCTTAGCAATCTGATGCAGCTCACTGATGGCAATGGGCGTATTTAAGTCATCCAATAACGCGCAATACACTTCGTGCTCTTTAACATTCACCCTATCATCAGCCGCTACGGTCTGTGCGTCTCGTAAAGCACCGTAAAGCGAATCCAAGCTCGCTTTAGATTGATCTAACAGATCGGCAGAGAAATCCAACTCAGAGCGGTACTGGGCCGACAGCAAGGCAAAGCGAATTACTTCACCTTTATATTGCGTTAACAGCTCACGTACGGTGCGGAAATTGCCGAGAGACTTCGACATCTTCTCGCCGCCAATATTGATATAACCGTTATGCATCCAATAGCGGACATACTCTTTGCCATCATGAGCACAGCAAGATTGCGCTACTTCATTTTCATGGTGTGGGAAAATCAAATCACGGCCACCCCCGTGAATATCAATCGTATCCCCCAGGTGTTTTTCGATCATGGCGGAACATTCAAGGTGCCAGCCAGGGCGACCATAGCCCCAGGGGCTGTCCCAACCGGGCTCATCTTCACTTGAAGGTTTCCAGAGAACAAAGTCACCGGCATATCTTTTATAAGGTGCCACTTCTACACGAGCACCATCGAGCATATCTTCCAAAGAACGATTGGAAAGCTTGCCGTAATCTTTCATAGACTGCACAGCGAAAAGCACATGCCCTTCTGCCTCGTAGGCGTGGCCTTTTTCCACCAAGCGTTGAACCATGCTGATCATTTGATCCACGTGATCAGTCGCATAAGGCACAATGGTAGGCTGCAAGTTATTCAACTGGGCCATATCCGCTTCGAATTCTTTTGCATAACGCGCAGCTAAGGTCGAAATTTCTTCACCGTTTTCCGCAGCCGCTTTCATAATTTTATCGTCGATATCCGTAATATTACGGGCGTAAATCACTTCGTCGAATTCGCTTTGTAACAAGCGGAATAATGTATCGAATACCACCACCGGACGTGCATTACCAATATGCACAAGGTTATAGACCGTTGGCCCACACACATACATTTTGACTTTGTTAGGTTCCAGCGGCTCGAAGGTTTCTTTCTGGCGGGTTTGAGTATTGTAAACTTTCATATATGTGTTAGATGTTGGACGTTCGATGTTTGAAGAAAAGCGTCGACGCTCAGAGTTACTTCCTCCAACGTCGAACCTCAAACATCAAACTTTAATTAATCTTATTGGCCCAATTGTCTTTCAGGCCGATGGTTCTGTTAAATACGAGCTTATCTTGCGTGCTGTATTTGCTATCGAGACAGAAATACCCTTCACGCTCAAATTGGTAACCCTGCTCCGGGCTAGCATTTTGCAAACCAATTTCAGCCTTACAGCCAGTCAATACACTTAAACTTTCTGGATTTAAAGCCTCCAAAAAGTTTTTACCACCGGCATCAGGCTCAGCTTCGTTAAATAAGCGTTCATATAAGCGCACTTCACAATCCACATTTTCAGTGGCCGACACCCAATGAATAACGCCGCGAGGCTTAATACCCTCTGGCGGATTTTCACCAACAGTACCTTCCACCAGGGTGGCTCGCACTTCGGTGATATTGCCATCAGCATCTTTCACGGATTCTTCTGCCTTAATCACATAAGCACCGCGAAGGCGAACATACTCACCCAACACTAAACGCTTGAACTTTTTGCGAGAAAGGCTGGTATCTTCCGTGAAGTCTGCCCGATCAATATAAACTTCTTTTGTAAATGGCAGGCTACGCTCACCCAATTCTGGTTTATTAGGGTGAACCTGTTGAGTCATGTTTTCTGTTTCATCGCCGGCATTGGTGATTACCACTTTCAATGGATTCAATACACACATAGCACGAGGCGCGTTATCGTTTAAGTCGTTGCGAACACAAAATTCCAATTGCCCCATATCGATAGTCGAGGCTGATTTAGTTACCCCAATCATGTCGCAGAAATTACGCAACGAAGTCGGGCTGAAACCACGACGACGCATACCCGAAATAGTCGGCATACGAGGGTCATCCCAAGCGTCTACATGATTCTCATCCACTAGCTGCTTTAACTTACGCTTAGAAGTTACGGTGTAGTTCAGCTCTAAACGAGAAAATTCATACTGCTTCGGTTCCGCTGGCACGGGCAAGTTTTCAATAAACCACTCATACAGCGGGCGGTGATCTGCGAACTCTAAAGTACAAACGGAGTGCGTAATGCCTTCGATGGCATCTTCCTGACCGTGGGCGAAATCGTAAGAAGGATAAATACACCACTTATCACCGGTTTGATGATGAGCTTGCTTACGCACACGGTACAGCACAGGGTCACGCATATTCATGTTGCCGCTGGTCATATCGATCTTGGCTCGCAAGACCGCATCGCCCTCTTCATATTCACCGGCACGCATTCTTTCGAATTCCGCGAGGTTTTCTTCTACGGTACGGGTACGATACGGGCTTTCTTTACCTGCGGCATTCCAACCGGCATCGTCTTTAGACTCTTCAGCTTTTTGATTACACACATAAGCTTTGCCTTCTTGAATCAGATGCAAAGCCCAATCGTAAAATTGGTCAAAATACTGAGACGCGTAGCGGACGTCACCGGCCCACTTAAAGCCCAACCACTCAACATCTTTCTTGATGGCGTCCACGTATTCCTGCTCTTCCTTCTCAGGATTCGTATCATCGAAACGCAGGTTACACTCGCCACCAAAGGTTTCGGCCAAACCGAAATTCAAACAGATGGATTTAGCATGGCCGATATGCAGATAGCCATTGGGCTCAGGGGGGAATCGAGTACGAATACTCGTGTGCTTACCAGAATCGAGGTCTGACTTGATGATTTGCTCAAGAAAGTTAAGAGGCTTGTCGTTGGCCGTCATGGATCGTATGTCTACCGTGTGAACAAAAGCGGGGATTATAGCCTTTGCGCCGCTTGCGATACAGCCTGTTCGTTCTTGAGATTTGAGCCAGATGTTAGAGGTCTGACGCTAGACGAAGCGGCCTGCCTCCAACATCCAACATCGAACTTCCAACCTCACCTAAAACCCCCTATCATTGCGGTCGTTTAGCCCTTACGGGCCTATTAACGCTCTCAAACAACTTCTACCGGAGCCAATATGATCACTTTTCACACAAATTTCGGCGATATCTGCATCGAACTAGACTTTGAAAAAGCCCCGCTTTCTGCAGCTAACTTCCTGCAATACGCACGTGATGGCTTCTACACTGACACGATCTTCCACCGTGTAATCCCTAATTTCATGATTCAAGGCGGTGGCTTCACCGAAAGCATGGATCAGAAAGAGACCCGTGATCCCATTGAAAACGAAGCCGACAACGGCCTGAAGAATGACCGTGGCACCTTAGCCATGGCCCGTACCATGGACCCACACTCGGCCACTGGTCAGTTTTTCATCAACGTAGTGGATAACGACTTCCTGAACTTCAGTGGCAAGAATCAGCAAGGCTGGGGCTATGCTGTATTCGGTAAAGTGACTGACGGCTTAGACGTTATCGATCAAATCAAAGGCGTGAAAACCAGCAACCACGGCATGCACGGTGATGTGCCTGATGAGCCTATCGTGGTAACCAAGGTAACCGTTAGCGACGCTTACACCGATAAGTAATCGCCCTTTAAAGTGCCGTTATCACCGCAGGCCTGTGATAACGGTTACTCAAACGACTCATGGATAGTCTCCCCTGAATGAAAACCCTCTTTATCTCCGATTTACACCTCGACAACAGCCGCCCACAAGTGATGCGTGCCTTTCTCGAATTCTTGGATCAGAAAGCCACACAGGTAGATGAGTTATACATTCTTGGAGACCTCTTTGAAGTTTGGGTTGGCGATGATGACGAAAATGACTTCGTCAATGAAATCAAAGCCCATATGCAACACCTCTCCAATCGCGGAACTCGCATTTACATCATGCACGGCAACCGCGATTTTCTAATCGGTCGCCGTTTTTGCCGTCAAACCGGTTCAGTGTTACTGAAAGATCCTACGGTAATTAATTTAAATGGCGAACCTGTGCTTTTGATGCACGGTGATAGTCTTTGCACTGACGACTTTGCCTACCAAAAATTCCGCCGCAAAATGCGCCACCCACTATCAAAATTTGCGCTGAATATTTTGCCACTTAAAAAACGCAAAGCCATTGCCGACGATCTCCGCCGAAAAAGCCGTGAGCATAACGCCAATAAGGCCGAATACATCATGGATGTAAATAAAGTGGCGGTAAAAGACGTGATGCGAGAACATCAAGTTGTCACGCTAATTCATGGGCACACCCATCGACCGGATATTCACGCAGTGAAATTCAGCGGTCGCACAGCACAACGCATCGTGCTACCGGATTGGGAAGACAGTATTGGCTGGCTAGAAGTGACACATGACGGCAGTAAAAATTATTACGAATTAAAATCTGAACCCATTACGGATGAGTAATGATGGAAAGCTTTACCGTCAACACCATCGGCATTATTCACTCTCCCTATAAAGAAAAGTTCGCTATCCCCCGTCAACCTGGCTTAGTCAGCGCCGCAAAAGCAACACTAGAATTACTCCCCCCTTACAACAATATTGACTGCGTGCGGGGTTTGGAAGAATTCTCCCATCTTTGGTTAAGCTTTAGATTCCATAAAACGTCTGACCAAGGCTGGAAACCTCTTGTGCGCCCCCCAAGGCTTGGTGGAAACGAAAAAGTTGGTGTATTCGCAACCCGATCAACCTTTCGACCTAACTCACTAGGTTTATCCGTCGTTAAATTTGACGGTATAGAACAAAAAGGTAAAAAGCTTTTCCTAAAACTTTCCGGCATCGATTTAATGGACGGCACGCCCGTTATCGATATCAAACCTTATATCCCCTATGCCGATTCAATCCCTAATGCAAAGGGCGGTTTCGCTGATGAAAAACCTGATAAGGGAATGCCCGTTGTTTTCTCGGTTGATGCACAGCAACAACTCATCCAGCATCAATCAAAACATCCAGAATTAAAACAACTCATTGAGCAAGTACTTGCCCAAGATCCACGCCCCGCTTACAAAGGGAAAGACGATAATTCAGGAAGAGTTTACGGCGTAACCCTGTATGACTTAAATATTCAATGGCAAGTGATAAAATCTGAAAACGCTTACACCAATCAAGTCATCGCTATTGAATCCAAATGAGCAGTTGGCAGAAAAGCCTAGCCAATATGCACAAGCACCCTTCTCTGCTGCACCCCATGCCGGTGCTCCCATAAGAAAATCCCCTGCCAAGTCCCCAAGGCAAGCTCACCAGACATCACTGGTATTGATAAACTCGTCGCCGTTAACGCAGCCTTAATATGGGCTGGCATATCATCAGGGCCTTCCAGGGTATGGGTATAGAGCGGGTCGTTTTCAGGTACAAGACGGTTCAGCCAGTTTTCTAAATCTACCCTAGCGCTGGGGTCGTAGTTTTCCTGAATCAGTAAACTGGCTGAAGTATGCTGGATATAGAGAGTACACAAGCCTTCATCCATACCAGCAGTGGCAACCGCTTTGGTCGCCTGTGAAGTGATATCGTGAAGGCCTTGGCCTCTTATGGATACTGAGATTTCTTTGATCATTACAAGTCTACATTTCTTCGTTAGCTATAGCTTTTAGCGTATAATCGACCATCAAATTACCTCGTCACTCCAGCGAACGCTGGAGTCCAGCTTGAACAGTTAGTGACTATAAATAATTAGTTGTTAATAGCTGGATACCAGCTTGAGCTTCGCTGCTCTAACGAGTCGCTGGCATGACAGCATCATATTATCAAGACAGTAATACTCAGGACACCCCGTGGCCCATCAGGTTTTCCCCGATCAATACCATGAACAGCTTAACGACAAGGCTGCTAAGATTCGCCAGCAGTTTGCAGATTTCGATATTCCCGAGATTGAAATCTTTGATTCACCGGAAAGCCATTATCGCCTGAGAGCCGAGTTTAAAGTGTGGCATGAAGGTGACGACTCCTACTACGCCATGTACAAACAAGGTGAGCATAAGCAACTTTACCGCGTGGACAGCTATCCGGTTGGTAGTCGACTCATTGAGCAATTGATGCCTCAACTATTAGAGAACATTAAACAAGAGGACGTATTGCGCCGTAGATTGTTCTCTGTTGAATTTCTCACAACCTTAAGCGAAGACGCCGTTGTAACCCTGATTTACCACAAGCCTCTCGATGAAGAATGGGAGACCACAGCCCGAGAACTTCAAAACAAAATTGGCTTCCCCATTATCGGTCGTGCCCGCAAGCAAAAAGTCGTATTAGATCGGGACTACGTCCTTGAAAAACTAACCGTCGCGGATAGAGACTTCACTTACCAACAAGTTGAAACTGGTTTCACCCAACCCAATGGAACCGTGAATCAAAAAATGCTGACCTGGGCTTACAATGCCAGTGAAAACTTAGATAAAGACTTGCTTGAACTCTATTGCGGCAATGGCAACTTCACCTGTGTGCTTGCACAGCAATTCGAGCGTGTACTGGCCACAGAAATATCCAAGCTCTCTGTTCGTTCCGCTGAATACAATTTCAACGCGAACAACATTGAGAATGTGTCTATCGCTCGTATGTCTAGCGAAGAGTTTTCTCAAGCTATGGATAAAGTGAGAGAATTTCGCCGACTCAAAGACATAGACTTAGATAGCTACGATTTTAGCACCGTGTTTGTGGACCCTCCCCGCTCTGGCTTGGACGACCATACCACCGAAATCGTTAAGGGCTTTGACAATATTCTGTATGTTTCCTGTAACCCTAATACACTTCATCACAATCTAAAGAGCATTACGGAAACCCACAGCATTAAACAGTTTGCCGTATTCGATCAGTTTCCTTATACAGATCACTTAGAGTGCGGAGTATTACTCCAAAAAAATAACCTACAGAAGAAGTAGTTAAAGAAGTTGAATTGAGTCAGGGGGTGCGAAAGATGGAAAGCCTAATAACAAAAAAATTAGGCTTTAATGCTGATTCTTTTTTCTTGGTTCTCACTACGGCGGTCAACCCCTGAACGCAAGTCGATCAAAGGCTTGATGTTACGACGGCGGCGATCAATTTTTTCTCGGCGCTCACTCTCCGACAACTCTGCCATTTGAAGCTCAGACACATCATCAGAATAAGCGTCTGACAGTGCAACGACATTCTCATCATCCACAGAGGAATGCTCTTCGCGCTTCTGCTGATTGGCGTCTTTTTTCGCACGTGACAATGCCGATGTGGGTTTAGCATTACCGCTCTTACTCTGCTTTCCTACAGCAGAGGATGTATTAAAAACCGGGGGTAAATTAATCACTTTCCTGAACCTAATATTTACAATTCCAACACAATGCTTGCGCATTACTATCTGTATCGGCCAGAAATCAAAAATCTTTAGCTATTTGCGTAAAATCATTAGCAGGTTCTATACCAACTGTTAAAGGTAAGAGCGTGCTAATTCAAGCTGTTGTATAGGTAGAATAAGATTTAACTATCGGTAAAACTTAAACCTTAAACTGCGTAGAGGCATGCCCCAGCATTTCAGCTAACCGGCGCAACTCTACACTCAGGTGGGAAACGCTTTCAGTCCTCTCTGCAGCTGAACGAGAAGAGTCACGCATACTTAACACATTCTGTTGAATTGAAGACGCCACCGCCTGCTGCTCCTCAGCAACCGTTGCAATATTACTATTCATATCCGTAATGGAAGCAACCTTCTTCTCAATTTCTTCCAATGAATTACCCGCAGACTCCGCTTTTTCAACACTGGCTTGGGCTTGTGTTTGCCCCGATGACATTGCATCAACGGCACTCTGAGCTGCACTCTGAAGATCCTCGATAACCGCTTGAATTTCTTGGGTTGAATCTTGGGTTCTTGATGCCAATGTACGGACTTCATCGGCAACAACGGCAAAACCTCTGCCCTGCTCCCCTGCACGAGCGGCTTCGATAGCCGCATTGAGAGCAAGCAAGTTTGTTTGCTCTGCAATACTTCGGATCACATCCAAAATAGAACCAACGTTCTCGGTATCACCTTTAAGTTTTTCGATAACTCCCGCCGCTCGTACCACTTCATCAGCCAAGTCCGTAATAGACATCACGGTGCCTTGAACAATGTCCAAGCCTTCTTTCGCACCGTCATCAGCATCTACGGCAGCCTGCGCTGCAGATGCGGCATTTGAGGCAACATCCGTAACTGAATGGAGCATCTCATCCATAGAATGAGAAACACTGTCTGCAGCCTCGCTCTGTTCAGCTGAAACTTTCTTGGTCTCCAATGACACAGACTCTAATTCCTGAGAAACATTATCCAAAGGCTTAATAACTTCAATAACCTCACCAATGGTTCCCTGTAATTTTTCTACAAACACATTAAACCAGTGAGCAAGGTCTCCCACTTCATCTTTACTGTTTACGCGAATGCGGCGGGTAAGGTCCCCATCTCCTTGGGCAATATCCATCAAAGAACGAGAAACTTTATTAACGCTTCTACTCACAATAGAAGCAATGTACCAACCCACAACCATTAGTAAACCAATGGTAATTGCGCCAATGGTTAAACCAAAGGTTAGCGCAGCACTAGACGAATCTACGGTTTCTTTTACGGTATTAACAAAGCTATTATGGCTACGATCACGAAAGGCTTTAAGGTCTTTCTTAAGGCTCTCATAGGCCTTCTTTTTCTTAGCCGCTAACGCTCCGACTTGGCTGAAGTCTGCAGTTCCATCAATCATACTTGCGGTCAGACCAAAGGAAACAGAGACATAATCATCTAACTCCTTCTGCAAGCCACTTACATTCATCTGGCTTCCCTGCGACAGCCTTTTCAGCTGTGACAGGTTCTCTTCCATTTGCGATTTAAGTGTTTTTGCATCATCGAGCATATCCTCTTCACCCATGCTCACCGCATTCGCTTGTAAACCCTCAATCTGATCCAATAACGTACTGTTAGCATTGGCCAGCTCTAGAATCGGAAAATAAAAATCCCGCACCGACTCAACTCTGTGTAGATTACTTTGGGTGCTGCTAGCATTGACGCTTAAAATCAATATCAGACCTAACGCTCCAATACCCGTAATAGAGAGGATCTTGATTTTTAAGGATAAATTTTTAACCCAGCTCATTTAGTTCCCGCCTTACTGATAGGTAATCTGTCATATCAAGCATGTGCTAGATAGCGCTTCACATATAAAGCCCTTTCTCTATAGCATAGTTCAATATTTAACCAACGCAGACAAAGTTCTCCTCTTACCTCCTAATATCGGCCAGAGTTAAATGACCTTAAGCCCTGTAAACTACGAGCATCAAAAAAGCCCGCAGGCCAAGACCTACGAGCTTTTATTAGAAAATACTAAATTTAATACTAAGCGACTAACTGAATGACTCGACTACGGAGCCACGATCACTTCTGCACCACCCATATAAGTACGTAACGCCTCAGGAACAACAACAGAGCCATCCCCCTGCTGGTAGTTCTCCAAAATAGCAATCAGGGTACGACCCACGGCTAAACCAGAACCATTCAAGGTATGGAGTAACTCCGGCTTACCCGTTTCCGGGTTGCGATAACGGGTCTTCATGCGGCGAGCCTGGAAGTCACGGAAATTACTACAAGATGAAATCTCTCGATAGGTTTCCTGAGACGGCAACCATACTTCAATATCGTGTGTTCGCGCTGCCGAGAAACCAATATCGCCGCCACAAAGAATCACTGTGCGATACGGTAATTCAAGTTTCTGTAGGATCGCTTCCGCATGACCTGTAAGGGCTTCTAATGCCTCATCAGATTCTGAAGGGCGAACAAACTGTACCAGCTCGACTTTTTCAAACTGGTGCTGTCGAATCATACCGCGGGTGTCACGACCAGAGCTTCCCGCTTCACTGCGGAAACACGGCGTGTGGCATACATATTTCACTGGCATTTGCGCATCATCAATCACTTCGTTGCGCATAATGTTGGTAACAGGCACTTCTGCTGTTGGAATCAAGTAAAGCTCACGCTCATCATTAAGCTTGAATAAATCTTCTTCGAACTTAGGGAGCTGACCAGTACCAAATAGAGAATCACGATTGACAACATAAGGCACATACACCTCGTTGTAACCATGTTCACCCGTATGGGTATCCAACATAAATTGAATTAACGCGCGATGAAGTTTCGCTACTTGCCCACGCATAACCGCGAAACGAGAACCGGCAATTTTACTGGCGGTTTCAAAATCCAAACCACCAAGGCCTGCACCAAGATCAACATGATCTTTTACTTCAAAGTCAAAAGATTTCGGCTCACCCCATTTACGGACTTCCACATTGTCGTCTTCGTCTTTGCCTTCCGGCACTTCGGCATCAGGAACATTAGGAATACCGTAAAGTACCGCATTCAATTCTTCCTGTACCTTCTGATACTCGGCTTTTGCTGCATCCAGATCATCACCTAGCTTACTCACCTCAGCCAGTAGCGGTTGAATATCTTCACCAGCCGCTTTCGCTTTACCAATAGACTTTGAACGACTGTTGCGCTCAGCTTGCAGCTCTTCGGTTTTTACCTGAAGAGATTTACGGGCTTCTTCCAACGCATTGATATGAGTAACTTCAAGGGTGTAACCGCGCTTTTGTAGTGCTGTTGCTACAGCATCAATATCATTGCGCAGTAATTTTGGATCCAACATTTTGTGTCTTACCTTAATCTAAAGTGCTAATTCAAAAATTTTAATGTTACTGCAGCACCAACGGCTACAGCAATCAAACAGGTTGTAACACTCAACACACTGTAACCAACGGCGGCGGTAAAATGACCATTCTGCCAAAGGTTTAATGTATCCAGCGAAAAGGTTGAAAAAGTTGTAAAGGCACCGAGAAAACCGGTCATTAAAAAGTTACGCCACTCTGGCGACAACACTTCTTTTTCAACAATTAATACGTAACAAATACCAATCAGTAATGAGCCTAAAAAATTGGCCAAAAACGTTCCCAAAGGAAATCGGTTTTCAAAGACCGGATACGCATAGGCCGTTAGACCAAAACGAGCAATTGCTCCCAGTGCTCCCCCTGCTGCAATAGTCAGTAATTGCTGAGCCAGTAGTTGTTGCATAAATAGGACTACTCGGTATCCGAATAACGTTTATTGGTACTTGCCTTATCCAGCTGTCGCAAATGCGTCAGCTTTTCTTTGATTTTTTGCTCTAGACCGCGATCTGTTGGCTCGTAATAACGGCTGTTAGCAATCTCTTCAGGGAAATAATTTTCCCCAGCCGCGTAAGCGCTCTCTTCTGTGTGTGCATAGCGATATTCATCGCCATGGCCCATTTCTTTCATCAGCGAGGTAGGCGCATTGCGTATATGCAACGGCACGTCGTATGAGGGCTGAGAGCGAACATCGGCCATCACGCGGTTGAACGCATTATACACAGCATTGGATTTAGGTGCTGCCGCCAAATAGACAATGGCCTGAGCAATAGCCAGCTCCCCTTCTGGGCTACCAAGGCGCTCTTGAACCTGCCAGGCATTAAGGGCCAACTCCAGCCCTCTAGGGTCGGCATTGCCAATATCCTCACTGGCCATTCGTACCACTCGGCGGGCAATGTAAAGAGGATCACAGCCGCCATCCAGCATACGAGCAAACCAGTAAAGGGAAGCGTCAGGGGAAGAACCCCTCACTGCTTTATGCAAAGCAGATATCTGGTCGTAGAAATGATCGCCACCTTTATCAAATTGGCGAACATCTCCTTTAAGAATTTCAGAGACAACGTCTTTGGAAATGCACAGGCTATTGCCTGAATTATCAACCGACTGATTAACGAATGTATCGGCAAAATCAGAGGCAACTTCCAACAGATTTAATACCTTTCGCGCATCGCCATCGGCCCCGCCAATGAGCATCTCTCGCGCTTCGGCGTCCACTGTAAAGCCATCGCCCAAGCCTCGATCGGTATCGCGCAGCGCAGAATCCACCACCTGACCAATAGCCGTTTGATCCAAGCCTTGTAATTTATACACCCGGCAGCGACTCAACAATGCGTTATTGAGTTCAAAAGATGGGTTTTCAGTGGTAGCCCCCACAAACACAACCGTGCCATCTTCTACGTGGGGCAAAAATGCATCCTGCTGAGATTTATTAAAACGGTGCACCTCATCCACAAATAAGATGGTTCCGCTATTTAACGCTGCCCAGCGTTCCTGTGCTTGCTTAACAGCTTCACGAATATCCTTTACCCCAGAAAGCACTGCAGACAAGGTCACAAAGGCATAATCAACACTATTGGCCAACAGTTTTGCCAAGGTGGTTTTTCCGGTTCCCGGAGGCCCCCAAAAGATCATGGAGTGAGGCTTACCCTGAGAAATAGCTTCCCGAAGAGGCTTTCCTTCAGCTAATAAGTGCTCCTGACCGATATACTCATCAAGATTTTTTGGGCGCATGCGTGCAGCCAATGGCAGCGACTGTACTGGCGGCTGTTGAGCGGAAGCTTTTGGAGAAGCGATAGCTTGTAAAGGCTCATCGCCAAATAAATCGGTCATTAGATTAAAACGAATAAACTATTTGGGAGTAATTTTTGGTTATTGATCTTTTCTTTTTTGGGGCGGATTAGCAATAGCCGTTAATTCGAACCATCACTAAGAACGTCAGTCCCTTCCGGCGGTTCGAAGCTAAAGTACTCAAGAGGAAGTTTCTCATTGGTTTCCATAGCAGCCAACTCAATTAATGTTTGCTGCCCTAAGCTATCTTTCAATTCAATCCGGCTAGGTGAACTTTCTCTAAACACCAAGTTGAAGTGTGTAATTCCCATTTCAGTCTTCTTAGGCTGCAGTGAGAACACTTGAATTCCATCAGTGCCCACAACTTCAGTAATGTCGTAGCGATCAATCATGGCACTGGCATCACTGGTCAATAATAGTGCTGGACTATTTTTAACATCATCACCCACCTTCCGACGGGTTGCCTGCTCTAAATCCGGGTCGTATATCCAAATCGTTTCTTCATTGATAGTGAGCAGTTGAGGGAAAGGCTGTATGGTTTCCCAACGCAATAAACCTGGACGAGATAACGCAAACTTACCATCACTGCTTTGAATCACTTTACCCGTTGCGTCTGTCACTTTCTGTGTGAAATCACCGCTGAGAGTGGATAGTGGCTTCAGCAAAGTAAGTAAACGATCAGAGGCACTATTATTCGGCTCAGATGCCTCAACAAAAAAACCAATAAACGAACCCAGCAAGACTATAAAAAAGTTTTTCATATATTTTCTCTATTCTGCCCCAACTATTCTGGCGGAGGCGGAGCCAATACTTCACGGTTACCGTTAGTACCCATCTCCGTCACCACGCCCGCAGCTTCCATGGTTTCAATTAAGCGAGCCGCACGGTTGTAGCCAATGCGCAGTTTTCTCTGAACGGAAGAGATTGATGCTTTACGACTTTTCGTCACAATCATGACCGCTTCATCGTAAAGAGGATCAGATTCACTATCGCTATCTTCTCCGTCTTCTCCTCCACTACCAGGCAGCCCAGGCACACCAGCACCGGCGCTCTCATCTGTGATTTCATCTAGGTAATTCGGTTCCCCTCGACGCTTCCAATCTTCAACCACTTTATGAACTTCATGATCATCCACAAAAGCACCGTGAACACGAATGGTCACACCGGTTCCCGGAGGCAGGAATAACATATCACCATGGCCAAGAAGCTGCTCTGCCCCTCCTTGGTCAAGAATGGTTCGAGAATCGACCTTGGAAGACACTTGGAACGCCATACGGGTTGGTACGTTGGCTTTAATCAGGCCCGTAATAACATCCACAGACGGACGCTGTGTTGCCAACACCAAGTGGATGCCAGCAGCACGGGCTTTTTGTGCAATCCGTGCAATCAACTGCTCTACCTTCTTACCAACAATCATCATCATATCGGCGAATTCGTCGATGACTACTACGATAAATGGCAAGGTATCTAAGTGCGGTGCTTCTTGTTGGCCGTCTTCAGTGGTTGGATCGAACGTTTCTTCAGGCTTCCAAAGAGGATCAGGTATCGGCTCGCCCGCCTTAATGGCTTCGCTTACTTTACGGTTATAGCCGGCAATATTTCTCACACCAAGGTTAGCCATTAATTTATAGCGACGCTCCATTTCACCCACACACCAACGCAAACCGTTGGCGGCATCTTTCATATCAGTGATCACCGGCGTGAGTAAATGTGGAATACCTTCATAAACCGAAAGTTCCAACATTTTCGGGTCTACCAAAATTAACCGAAGCTCTTCTGGAGTTGCCTTGTACAGCATGGAAAGCAGCATGGCATTTACGCCTACCGATTTACCAGAGCCCGTCGTACCTGCTACCAATAAGTGAGGCATTTTTGCCAAATCACTCATCACAGGTTCACCCGCGATATCGTGACCTAACGCTAATGTTAGCGGCGATTTCATTTCTTCATAAGCTTGTGACTGAAGCACTTCACTCAAGCGAACCATCTGGCGGTTTTCATTAGGGATCTCTATACCCATCACCGACTTACCAGGAATCACCTCAACAACACGAACACTTTGTACTGCTAGTGAACGCGCTAAATCTGAAGCTAAATTGGTAATACGGCTCGCTTTAATACCCGCCGCAGGTTGAATTTCAAAACGGGTAATCACTGGCCCTGGTAAAACAGAAACCACTTCAACCGTAATTCCAAAATCACTAAGTTTAATTTCTAGCAACTTAGACATAGCCTCTAGAGACTCTTCCGAATATCCTGGGGCTTGGTTTTTATCCGCAGGGTCGAGCAAATCCAACTGCGGCAAGGCACCGACAACAGGACCATCAAATAACGATTTTTGCTTCTCTTTAACCGCACGCTTACTGGGTTCGGATTTCGGTTTCTTAACCGGCTTTTCAATTTTCGGCGGCTTGCGTTTCGCTTCTTTCTGAATTTTTTGCTGAATGACTGCTGCACGCTCTTCTTGCTGTTTCTCAACTTCTTTTTGCTCTCGGCGTTTCGCTAAAGATTCTTGAATAGAATTAACCACTCGCCCATAACCGTGTAACACCCAATAGCCAGTGGTATCCATTACCTTCAACCAAGAGATATCCGTGAAGATGGTCAAACCAAATAAAAAAACGGCCAAAAGAATTAATGTTCCGCCCACATAATTGAAGGCATGCAACATAGCTTCAGACACATATGCACCTAAAACACCGCCCACAGAAAATGGAAGCTCCGAAGGCACACTTCCCTGCTGAAATACGGCAAGGCCTGTGCCGGCGATCATCACTAGCGCCATACCAGAGGTACGAAGCGCTAACATCAAACCATCAAACTGATGATCACGTTCTCGAAAAATTCGCCATGCACGGAAGCCTAAGAGCAGAGGAAATAGAAATGCCATTACGCCAAAGAGTGAGAAAAAAACATCCGCCAGCCAAGCACCGGTACGACCAGCAGCATTTTGAATGAAACTACCACTGCCGGTGTGAGACCAACCTGGATCCTGGGGACTATAAGTAAACAGGGCTAAGAGTACATAAGCACAGGCGACGGCAAAACCGATAAGTGCGCCTTCTTGAAGGATTCGAACTAGGCGACTAGAAATTGGATGCTCAGATACCTCAGCGGCCTCTGTAGCTTTTTTTGCTTTACTCAAAATTCCCCCAGAAGTCGCAGAAAACGACCCTACTTGAAAAGCGAAAACTGTAATTATTATGTGCTGTGTTTTTAGGCGCTATTTTTTATGCCTCATAGTTAAACCATGACTACACCGCGCTTAAGGTGCCATAGCCCGCAAACCCCGATATTGTAAGGGCTATAGAAGGTTTGAACAAACAAACTCACCATATCCTCACTTGAAAAGCGCAATTTGTGACCAATATAGAAATTTAATCGATGAGATTGCTTTTCACCATTTGCCATTGTGCTGAGAATCTCTATCATTGTTGACCAAATTTACAACTAATCTCGATTTGTCTCCCTTCGTGAAAACTGAAGTGGAAACTGATCAAAAAACAAACGGACCCCTCGAAGAGCGACCCCTCATGAGTGAAGTACAGCACCACAAATTAATTATTCTGGGCTCGGGCCCTGCCGGTTACACCGCTGCAGTCTATGCCGCTCGCGCAAACTTAAACCCCGTGATCATCACCGGTATGCAGCAAGGTGGCCAGCTTACAACCACGACTGACGTAGATAACTGGCCTGGTGCAGCCAACGGCATTCAGGGCCCAGAACTGATGCAGCAGATGCAAGCCCACGCAGAGCGTTTCGATACCGAGATCATCTTCGATCATATCCACGAAGCTGCTCTGACTGAGCGCCCTTTCCGCTTAAAAGGCAGTAACGAATACACCTGTGACGCACTGATTATCGCCACAGGTGCCTCTGCCCAGTATCTTGGCCTACCCTCAGAAGAGAAATTCATGGGCCAAGGCGTTTCGGCCTGTGCTACCTGTGATGGTTTCTTCTACCGTGATAAGAAAGTGGCAGTTGTTGGCGGTGGTAATACCGCTGTCGAAGAAGCCTTGTACCTGGCCAATATTGCCAGCGAAGTAACCTTGATCCATCGCCGTGATGAGCTGCGCTCTGAGAAAATCCTGCGAGACAAACTCCTAGAGCGTGCAGAAAATGGCAATGTGAACATCATCTGGACTCACACCCTAGACGAAGTACTGGGCGATGACACTGGTGTAACTGGCTTGCGCCTGAACAGCACACAAGACGACAGCTCTCAAGAAATCGATGTGAGCGGTGTCTTCATTGCCATTGGCCACAAGCCAAATACCGATATCTTTGAAGGCCAGCTTGAAATGAAAGATGGCTACATCGTTGTAAAAAGCGGTTTAGCTGGCAACGCGACCGCCACCAGCATTGAAGGTGTTTTTGCAGCCGGTGATGTAGGTGACCATGTGTACCGTCAGGCAGTTACCTCTGCGGGCGCTGGCTGTATGGCTGCTCTGGATGCTGAGAAGTATTTGGATGACTTGTAAGGGCCACTCCATGGCCTTCGCAACAACTTCCCCTCCTAATTACGTCATTCCTGCGCAGGCGGGAATCTATTAACCAAGAAGCACTGAGAGATAGATGCCCGCCTACGCGGGCATGACGGAATAAGCATGAGCCAAATCCCCTACCTCGATCACGAAATCTGGTTCCCCCCTACAAGCGAAGCCCTTGATGAACCCAACGGCTTACTGGCTGCTGGCGGAGATCTCAGCCCTGAGAGAATCCTTGAAGCCTACAAGCGAGGTATTTTCCCCTGGTACGAGGAAGGCCAACCTATCCTCTGGTGGAGCCCCGCACCAAGAACAGCATTAAGACCTGACGACATTCATATTTCGCGAAGCCTGAGAAAAACCCTGAAGCGAAAACCCTATCGGATATCCATGGACGAGGCTTTTGAAGAAGTCATCGCGGCCTGTGCAGCACCCAGAGCTTATGCTGAGGACACCTGGATTACCGTTGAAATGGAAGAAGCCTACTGTGAACTTCATCAACAGGGCTATGCGCACTCAGTGGAGTGCTGGAATGGCGATACGCTAGCTGGTGGCCTCTATGGCATTGCTATTGGCAAAGTATTCTTCGGGGAATCCATGTTTAGCCGAGCAGACAACGCTTCAAAGATTGCCCTCGTACACCTCTGTGGGCAACTGAGGGAATGGGGTTATCGACTCATCGACTGCCAGATGCACACAGATCACTTGGCCTCTTTAGGAGCGACAGAACTATCGCGAACACAATTTGAGCGTGAGCTGCCGAGTAAGAATCCACCCTCTCCTACTGGGAATCCAGTGCCCTGGGTATTATCATGGGGCTATATTTAGTCGTAAGATTTCATCGTAATTTCACCTCATAACAGTCCCGCTTTATGGCCGATTTGTCACACTTACAGCTTTATCTGACTCAGCCCCACGACTGTAGCTACCTCGAAGGTGAAGAAGCTACAACGGCCTTTATCGATCCAAGTATCCAAATAGATCAGCACACCTACACTCAACTGTCTCAGCTAGGATTCCGTCGCAGTGGCCCTCATGTATACCGGCCACAATGCGCGAAATGTCATGCCTGTATTTCCAGCCGCATCCCAGTCTCTCGCTTCAAACCAAACCGCAGCCAAAAACGGATTTGGAAGCGAAATAGTGATCTCCGCATTGAAGCTCTGAGTAATATCCAGGGAGACCAGTTCTTTGAATTGTACTCAAAGTACATACATGCCAGACACTCGGATGGCGATATGTTTCCACCAACGCGAGACCAATATGACAACTTTCTCACAAATCAATGGGGAGACACCGCCTACTTAGCCTTCTACGATGCAGAGAAACTCGTGGCTGCAGCAGTGACCGACGTATTGAATAGCGGCCTATCCGCCATCTATACCTTTTACGACACCGGTGAAGACAAACGCGGACTGGGCATTTATGCTGTTCTCTATCAGATCGAACTGGCAAGGCAGCAAGGCTTAGAGCACGTTTACCTAGGTTACTGGATCAAGCAATGCCAGAAGATGAGCTACAAAATCAAATATCGCCCCATTGAGCTACTCATTGATCAGCAATGGGTTTTGGTCAATTAACCCCCCTTACATTGTCAGACGCCTGAAATAACCGCCGTCTATTCGGTGAAGAAAACCCATTTTCAGGAGAAAATACGGTAAAAAGGACGCTAATGCTTTGCTTTGGTACGAATTTCAGGCAAAATGCCGCTGCTTTTTTACCCAGCCAATAGCTAATACTGTAGCGAGGAAGCCTCTTAAACATGGCAAAAGAAGATGTAATTGAATTGGAAGGCGAAGTAATCGACAACCTTCCAAACACCACTTTTAAAGTTCGACTGGAAAACGGTCACGTAATTAACGCCCACATTTCAGGCAAGATGCGCAAAAACTACATCCGCATCCTGACTGGCGACAAAGTGAAAGTGGAAATGACTCCTTACGATCTAACTAAAGGCCGCATTACCTACCGCGCCCGTTAATTACTCGTATAGTCTCGTACTTTCCTGGACAAGGTAGCAGATACAAAAAAGGCCGATCTTTCGATCGGCCTTTTCTTTTAGTCTAGATATCATAACCGCTGTCATTCTGACGAGGCACGAGGAAGAATCTCTCTATCAATAAGAGATCCTTCAGCTTACGCGTCAGGATGACAGCGAAAAGCAGAAAGCTAATCTTCCATTTCGATTTCCAACTCGTCCTCTTCTTGATTCACCTTCACAACCACCTTACCACCTTTTTGTGAAAGATCACCAAACAGCACTTCTTCTGCCAGTGGCTTTTTCAGTTTCTCTTGAATCAAACGAGCCATTGGCCGTGCGCCCATCTTCACATCGTAGCCGTGCATAGCCAGCCATTCTCGGGCTGCCTCATCCACATCCAGCACCACGTTTTTGCCATCCAATTGGGTTTGCAGTTCCACGAGGAACTTGTCCACCACGGTTTTCACCACATCCAAAGACAGAGGTTCGAACTGAATAATGGCGTCGAGGCGGTTACGGAACTCAGGGGTAAACATACGCTTGATCGCTTCCATTCCGTCAGTTGTATGATCCTGCTTAGTAAAGCCAATAGAGGCACGCCCCATCACATCAGCGCCAGCATTAGTGGTCATAATTAAGATCACATTACGGAAATCTGTCTTGCGGCCATTGTTGTCCGTCAGGGTACCGTGATCCATTACCTGTAATAGTAAATTGAACACATCAGGATGGGCTTTCTCAATCTCATCCAATAGCACAACACTGTGCGGGTGCTTGGTGACTGCATCGGTTAGCAAACCACCTTGATCAAAACCTACATAGCCAGGGGGCGCTCCAATCAAACGTGATACTGTGTGACGCTCCATGTACTCAGACATATCAAAGCGCAACAACTCAACACCCATGGTACTTGCAAGTTGACGACACACCTCTGTTTTACCCACGCCTGTAGGCCCTGCAAACAAGAAGGAACCGATAGGTTTATCCGGGGTGCTCAATCCAGCACGAGATAGCTTGATGGCCGTGGTGAGGGTATCAATAGCAGGCTGCTGGCCGAATACCACCATTTTGAGGTTTTCATCCAGCTTGCGAAGCTGCTCTTTATCGCTAGAGCTAACACTTTTCGTAGGAATTCTCGCCATCTTGGCGATGATATTCTCAACATCGTGAACGCCGATAACTTTCTTACGCTTGCTTTCAGACTGCAGCTGCTGGAAAGCACCTGCTTCATCCACCACATCAATAGCTTTATCTGGCAGAAAACGCTCACTGATATATTTTGCAGACAGCTCCGCCGCTGAGCGAAGTGCTGTATCGGTATAGCGCAAACCATGGTGGGACTCGAAGCGTGACTTCAAGCCTTTCAAAATTTTATAGGTATCGTCAACACTCGGCTCCAGAACATCAACTTTCTGGAAGCGGCGAGAAAGCGCTCTGTCTTTCTCGAAAATGCCTCGATACTCCTGAAAAGTGGTTGAACCAATGCAACGTAACTCGCCAGAACTCAGCATTGGCTTCAGCAAATTAGAGGCGTCCATCACACCACCAGATGCAGCACCCGCACCGATAATGGTATGAATCTCATCAATAAACAAAATGGAGTGGTCGTGCTTCTTTAGCTCTGCAAGTAACCCTTTTAAACGCTTCTCAAAGTCACCGCGATACTTGGTTCCAGCCAGTAGCGAACCGAGATCAAGGGAGTAAACAATGCTGTCTTTCAGAGTATCAGGAACCTGGCCATCTACGATCCTCCGGGCCAAACCTTCTGCGATAGCAGTTTTACCAACGCCGGCTTCGCCCACCAACAAGGGGTTGTTCTTACGGCGACGGACCAGAATCTGACTCACACGCTCTACTTCGTGCTCACGGCCAATCAACGGGTCAATCCGCCCCATTACGGCCTGCTCATTCAAATTAGTGGTATAGGCCTCTAGAGGGCTCTTAGATTGGGATTCACTCTCTTCATCTGTTCCCTGTTCTTGTGGAGGAGCATCTAGATGATGATCTGAACCATCCGATACCTTAGAGATACCATGAGTGATGTAATTGACAACATCGATCCGAGCGACAGCCTGCTGCTTGAGGTAATAAACCGCTTGGCTCTCCTGCTCACTGAAAATCGCAACCAATACATTTGCACCGGTCACCTCTTTCTTACCAGAAGATTGAACATGGAAAACAGCACGCTGAAGTACCCGTTGAAAACCTAATGTAGGCTGGGTTTCACGCTCGATGTCTTCCTCAGGAATCAATGGTGTAGTGGAATCAACAAATTCACTTAGATCCTTGCGTAGCTCGCTTAAATCGACGCCGCAGGCGCGCAACACGTCTAACGCAGAGTCGTTATCTAACAAGGCTAAGAGCAAATGCTCTACGGTCATAAATTCATGCCGTTTAGCCCGTGCGCCCTTGAAGGCCGTGTTGAGTGTGAGTTCAAGATCTTTACTTAGCATACGTACAGCCCCTATCACTTAATACTGCTGGCAATTCTGTCTCGGTAAGATACGTACATCCGTCTTGTCAGGACCACTTCCTTAATTCGCTTCCTATTTACCATTACTCGCACAATTACATATTTAGTACAGTAAGCGAGTGTGGTACAGCCCTAGTTTCATACTCCCCTATTAATCCTTATCGTCATCTTCGTCGGCAACTTCAATTTCACAGATAAGCGGATGCTCGTTATCACGTGAATACTGGTTTACCTGCGCAGCCTTGGTTTCGGCTATATCTCTAGTATAGACACCACACACAGCTTTGCCTTCCGTATGGACTTTGAGCATTACCTTTGTGGCCAGTTCCCGATTTAAACTGAAAAAGCACTCGAGTACGTGTACTACAAAATCCATGGGCGTGTAGTCGTCATTCAGCATCACAACCTTGTACATAGGGGGTCGTTTAAGCTTGGGCCGCTCTTCAGCAACTGCAAGCCCCCCATCACGATGATCTTCATCACCGTAATCTCCCTCTCCACCGCTGGAAAAGATATTTGAGTAAATACCCTGTGTCATACCGACCTCATAAATACCAATATAGTACGATTTGTAAAAACTGCTGAACCTAAAAACACTCGCATTAGTTAAAACTGATGTACTAGTTTCAACTAAATTTCGCCTATTTTTGTCACCATTTCCATGCCAAGTCGCGCATTATACGCCGACGCCATTTTTTTAACCAATTGTGACTATGAGCGGTTATATTTTTTGACAAACGCGCTTGACATAAAACCACAACTGTTTAAAAGTTGTACTGTTCTTTAGGAGGCACCCAAAGACGAAATCTTTGATGCCTGCTGTACTAAGGGAAAAACAATAATAAGTATTACAAGTAAAACTGAAGGGAGTATCACCATGGCTGTAGGTACCGTTAAGTGGTTCAACAATGCAAAAGGCTACGGCTTTATTGTTGCTGACGGCAGCGATGAAGACCTTTTCGCTCACTACTCTTCCATTCAAATGGAAGGCTATCGTACGTTGAAAGCCGGTCAAGCTGTCACCTTTGATATTATTGAAAGTGACAAGGGCATGCATGCCACAAATATACAAGCTGCTGAGGCCGCGGCAACACCAAGCGAAGTCTTATCATCAGTATAAGCGTGATAACTTAGCAACAAACTCTTCACTCTGTTTCTCACAACAGATGTATATTCGGCTAAAGATTTTAAATGAGAAAACTTTAGCCGAATAATTCGCAAGGTAGCGAACATCGCTTGCCTCAGGTAAGGTTTACCCAAATTATAAACATGAACATAAAGTCATGCTTATAATTACCTCTCCACTGCAGCAATAATTTGCCTAACGCGCCCCATCCCGCCCTTCAATACTTCTACTATGGCTTCCATAGTAATCAACTCATCAGATAACCCCGCGCACCAGTTCACCACCAAACAAATCTGTGCGTAAGGAATCCCTAATTCTCTAGCCAAACTTGCTTCAGGCATGCCTGTCATTCCCACAATATCGCAACCATCATTCTTTAGACGTAATATTTCTGCGGCAGTTTCTAAGCGTGGGCCTTGGGTAGCTCCATAAACACCGTGATTCACACATGCAAAATTAAGCGCTTCCGCTGCCTTAAGTAAATTCATACGCAAAGAATCTGTATAGGGGTGTGTAAAGTCCACATGTAATAATGGAAACCCCTCAGCACATGAATAGGTATGCTCCCGGCCGTAGGTGTAATCAATAACTTGATGGGGAACCACTAATACTTCAGGCCCCATATCAGGATGAATGCCACCCACTGCATTTACAGCAATAATTTTTGTAACACCCTCTTTCTGTAGCGCCCATAGATTCGCTCGATAATTAATTTCATGGGGCGCGAGCTGATGATTACTTCCATGCCTAGGTAAAAAGATAACGGGAGAATGATTAAGTTCTCCAAAGATTAAATCAGATGCAGGCTCCCCATAAGGAGTTGATACGTTTTTCCTTCCAAGTATTGTTAAACCTTCAAAATCATCCAGTCCAGAACCACCGATAATTGCCAACATATAAGGAGCCTTACCTATAACAATTTATCTACAAAGCGCATCTGACACTGCATTAATGGAAGGCAGATTACGCAGGTAACCTTTGTAGTCCATCCCAAAACCGAAAACATAGCGATCAGGAACAGTTAATGCTACAAAATCAGCTCGAGCATCAGGAGCTTTTCGATCATGACGTTTATCCAAAAGCAGCGCTGTTTTAACATTAGCGGCTCCCTGCCCCTCCACATATTTAATCACTTCGGCAAGGGTTACTCCCTCATCAAAAATATCATCCACAATTAATACATGACGCCCACTCAACGAATGATGAGGTTTAGCAAACCAACTTATCTCTTCTCCATGGGTTTCATCGCGATAGCGTGTGGCATGCATATAATCAAGGGTCAAACAGCCCGTTAATTTCGGTAGTAATTGACCAGCAGTGACTAAACCACCATTCATTACTACAAGTACTAAATAATCCTGCAACTCGTAGTAATTATTAATCTCAGCGGCGACGCCACTTAAAGAATCCTGAATGGCTTTTGATGTATGAATAATATCGGAGCTATCTAAAACTTCATTTAAGTGTTGCTGCAGATCCTCATTCTCACTACTCATATCAACTACCTTGTAACTCAGGAGACTCCAGCTTTCCTTGAAGATGAACCGTTGATGTCGGGAAGGCCATTTCAGCATCGTGACCAGAGATGATTTCCGAAATTTTAAGTAAAACATCCTGTTTTATTTCATGAAAACGAACCCAATCCGTAGTTTTTGTAAAGGTGTAAACAAAGAAGTCTACAGAACTTGCAGAAAAGGCATTGAAGTTAACAATCATCGTTTGAGAAGTATCAATCTCCGGGTGATTTTGCAGCATGACTTTAACATCTGACACAACCACATCCATCTTACTGACATCATCATAACGAATACCTATGGTTTCATAGATACGACGATTGGTCATACGAGAAGGGTTTTCTACGCTGATTTGTGTGAACGTGGAATTCGGAATATATAAAGGTCGCTTATCGAAAGTTCGAATGCGAGTTAAACGCCAACCAATATCTTCAACGGTGCCTTCGATATTTTTATCTGGTGAGCGAATCCAATCCCCCACCTTGAACGGGCGGTCGAGATAAATCATCAAACCACCGAAAAAATTGGCCAGCAAATCTTTGGCCGCGAAACCTACAGCAATACCACCAATACCACCAAAGGCGAGAACCCCTGAGACGCTGTAACCCAAAGACTGAAGAACAACCAGTGCACCTGTGATGATAATTGAAATTCGGAGTAGTTTTCCGATAGCAAGAACCGTGGTCTCATCATATTTTTCACGGGTAAAGTCAGGATCGAGAAAATTCTTCTCAACCTGTCGGATAAAACCGATCATGAACCAAATCAGCAAGCCAATCATGCCCACTTTTCGAAGAACTGGAATTAAATCAAAAAGTGCAGATTCAGAATGTGTGCTAGTTATATCTGCCGCCCAAGCCACACCCACTAACCAAATAAACCAAGTCACAGGCTTAAAGGCTGCCTCCATCAACGCATCATCCCAAAGGTTATGTGACTTCTCTGCCTGGCGAATCAATTTGCGCAGTAAACCCCTTGCAAAAAAACTGGCAATTGCTGCAGCAAACACAATAACAAATACTTCAATTATCCAGCCCTGATCCGTTTGAACCCCAACTTGGCTTAAGTAACTATTAAGCATTGATGAACCCCCTTTACAATTTTTCCAAACGCGCGATGGTATCTTGGTAACGTTGATCACTCTTCAACGCAGCCCCACTAATAACTTGCTTTGCTTTCATCCTGAGCAAACGCTCCTTACTCTGAGTGGGCCATGTAGGCTCCCACCCAGCCAATAATGTTTCAGCGGCTTCTCGATCATTACAAACCAATACGGAATCACACCCGGCATCCAACGCAGCATTCGCGCGAGCAAATATATCCCCTGTAGCTACAGCCCCCTGCATGGATAGGTCATCACTGAAAATAACGCCATCGAAACCTAACTGCTGGCGTAATATGGTTTGGAGCCAATGCTTTGAAAAACCTGCAGGATTATCGGCATCAACTTTTGGATACAGTACATGAGCAGGCATAACCGCTTCCATTTCATTAGCTAATTGCTTAAATGGAATAAGGTCATGACTTTCAATTTCAGCCCAATCACGATCATCCACTGGTAATTCCAAATGACTATCGGCAACGACAGTTCCATGACCTGGAAAATGCTTACCTGTTGCCGCCATCCCCGCCTCATGCAAACCATTAATCAGTGCCCTAGCATATTCAGTACAAGCTTCTGGGTCATCACTAAATGCCCTGTCGCCAATAATGGTTGAACAATCTCTATCCAGATCCAAGACCGGGGTAAAACTAAAATCTAACCCACAGGCAATTAACTCAGCTGCAAGTACCCAGCCCACATTTTGTACAAATGCCAAGCCTTCACCGGAATCGTCGTTAACGCAAAAATCCCCCAGTTTTTGCATGGCGGGTATCCGTGTAAAGCCCTCCCGGAAACGCTGTACTCGTCCCCCTTCGTGATCAACACAAATTAATAAGTGTGGATTGATTTCACGGATATCGCCCACCAATTTTTGTACTTGATCTGCGGATTCAAAATTACGGGTAAAAAGGATTACGCCGCCAACAAGTGGATGACTCAGCACTCGAACATCATCACTCGTTAGGGTTGTTCCCTCAATGTCGAGGATGACCGGACCAAAAGAAAAATCACTCATTCAAAAACCTACATTTCCATCTATATCTCCAGATACACTCCGGATTCTTCTGATTTTATGATCATTATTAGATTAATTATTTCTAACCCCAAAAACCGTTAGAAAATCGACGTCTAGTGTAATCCGCTTAACCAAAAAAAACACTTAAAAATGAATAGCTTAAGCTCACCCTTAAATTACTACCTTCATCACCCGTCGCGACAAGCAACCTTTTGCTAAACCCCAGACAAGGCTAGTCTACTGGTAACTGCCCGCTATATCTCTCTCAGAAATCTCCAATGACACGAGGCTGACCATGGCAAGACAAATACCCGCTATTGGAAACTGGTACCAAGATTTAACAGATAATCAAATTTTCGAGGTTGTCGCCGTTGATGAACATACAGGAACGATTGATATTCAATATGCAGGGGGTGAAATTGCAGAGTTCGATATTGATAGCTGGATCCAACTCCCTCTTGCTCCCGCAGAGGCACCAGAAGACTTTAATGCGTCTTACACCCTAGCAGCAGAAGACTGCTTCGATCCTGATATGCCCATGCATCCAGAAGATTGGTCAGGGCCCCTCTCCTCAATAGAGCCTGAAAGCTTTACTGGGTACGACGACTACTGAAGCTTAAATCTGCCACCCCTGACTCAAGATCAATTTAATATCCATCGAAAATTTGAAACCTTGCTCAACCCATAATACTGTATATAATGACACTGTATATATATTCAGCAAGGGTTATGCAATGGATCATTTAGACAACCTCACCCCACGCCAGCGTGAAATCTACAACCTGATTCGCCGCAACATTGAAGAAACTGGCTACCCACCCACTCGGGCAGAAATCGCAAAAGAGCTTGGATTTAAATCGGCTAACGCAGCTGAAGAACATATTAAAGCCCTCGCGCGCAAAGGGGCCATTGAGCTCGTTGCTGGAGCATCCCGTGGTATTCGCTTACCCCAGGAAGTTACAGGCATTCCCATTATCGGTAACGTTGCCGCAGGCAACCCAATTCTAGGTGAAGAAAATATTGAAGATTATTGCAATATTTCTCCTGAGATTTTCTACCCTGCTGCAGATTATTTCTTGCGGGTTCGCGGCGAAAGCATGAAAGATATTGGCATCATGGACGGGGACCTCTTGGCTGTACATAAAGCACAGCAAGCCAAAAACGGCGATGTGGTGGTTGCTCGCATTGAAGATGACGTGACTGTGAAACGTTATAAAACTACTCGCAGCAAACACATTGTGCATCTACTCCCTGAAAATGAAGAGTTTGATGTCATTGAAGTAGATTTGCGAGAGCAGCCTTTCGCCATTGAGGGGCTAAGTGTTGGGGTTTTGAGGCAACACTAGATCCTACCTATCTATTAGCCGCACACACAAAACCCTGTTACTTTCACTGTTAAAGTGTGGGGATTTTGTGAGTTTCCTGATCCGAAAGGGGTAGAGCCGAAATTTCTAAACTATCGACTGAGAGTGCTAGCCCACTGCGGGTGGGATGGTATTATCAATCGAGTCAGACGAATGCCTATCCCCCGTTAATGGGGTAGAGCCGGAAGGGGTTGATTCGGCGCGTCCTGCGCCTCACCCCTTCGGGGCGCCTTGCAGGCGTCCAACTTTGCTCCTGGCACAGTTGTGAACCAAAGGGTTCTCGTCAATCCTTCCAAACCAGCATATACGAAAAAGCCCCAGTGCTTTTGGCACTGGGGCTTTTTCGTATATGGCGATCCGGAAGGGACTTGAACCCTCGACCTCCGGCGTGACAGGCCGGCATTCTAACCAACTGAACTACCGGACCGCGGTAGTGTGTTCTGCGAATAAGTGGTGGGTGGTACAGGGGTCGAACCTGTGACCTACGCCTTGTAAGGGCGCCGCTCTCCCAACTGAGCTAACCACCCAATATCGCGGAACGAGGCGCATTCTACAGGTTCATCGTAGAGTGTCAATGCTTTTTACCCCACTGGTATTAATCTCACTTATGTACACCTATTCTTTCTTACCAACTTGATGGATAGGGTTTAAGCATAATTGCTGCTATATTTAGCAAAGTTCTAATATTGATGACGTATAACTGTGACTGAATTTCTCAACCAGCAATTTCCCTGGCTACTCCCTGCCGCTTTTTTAACCCTGTTACTCCAACTATTCATTATCTTCCTACTGTACCGTAGTAGGACACGGAATAAGCGTGAGAGAAAATCCTTAGCGGCTATGACAAAGCGGCTGGAGTCTGGTGTAGAAACTCGTACGGCGAAATTACAGGATCTGAACAACCGATTATTTGAAGAAATTGCGCGTCACGAGATTACAGGGGAGCTTCTTCAAAAAACCCAAGATTACCTCACCAGTATTATCAACAGCCTGCCGTCACTGATCATCGGTGTCACCGATGATGGCCAAATCACCCACTGGAATAGTGCAGCAGAAGACCACACAGGTATTGCCGCTCAAGATGCTCTGAATACTCCCCTATCTGCTGTGCAACCCCTGCTCCCCCCACTTAAAGAGCTGATGGATGCCGCTTTTGAGACTAAAACTCCTCAAATTCGTGAAAACTTCCATCAAGGTAAAGGCAGTAATAGCCGACATATGGATATCGCGATCTACCCGCTACAAGCCAGTGGTGGCTCCGGAGCTGTAATTCGCATCGATGATGTAACCGGTAAAACCCGCCTAGAGAGCATGATGATCCAAAACGAGAAAATGACTTCTCTGGGTGAGCTTGCTGCGGGTATCGCCCATGAAATTAATAACCCTTTGAGTATTATTCTTCAGGGAACTCAAACTATTAACCGCAGGCTCGACCCTGAACTACAAGCCAATCAAGACATCGCCAAAAAAGCCGGTATAGACCTGCAGTCCATGATCAAGTATTTCCAATTAAGGAAGATTTCACCCTTCTTTGATGGCATCAGTGAAGCCGGTGCGAGAGCGGCTGCAATTGTTGCCAATATGCTGGAGTTTTCTCGTCTGAATAATCGTCAGCATGCACCAGAAGACCTCGCCAAACTTCTTCATCTTGCAGAAGAGCTATCTGGCCGCTCACTAAAAATTGTTACCAACGATGGCCCGATAGAGATTAAAGTCGAGAAAGACTTTGGGGACGTTCCCATGGTGTACTGTAATGCCGGTGAAATTCAGCAGGTAATGTTGAACCTTATCCGCAATGCAGCCCAAGCTTTTATCGACGACCCCAAGCTCACTCACAAAAAGCCCGAAATTCACCTCAAGCTATACACCATTCATAACCGAGCCTGTATCGAAGTGAGTGACAATGGTCCTGGCATCCCTGATGCCGACCTCCAGCATATTTTTGAGCCTTTCTATACCACCAAAGATGTGGGAAAAGGGACAGGGCTGGGTTTGTCTATTTGCTACTTCATCATTAGTGATCACCATAACGGTGAAATCGAAGTTAACTCCTCCCCAGAGGATGGAACACAATTCTTGCTGTATCTCCCCCTAGGGGAGCCGGTGCCAGAAGAGGCCCTCGCTTCATAGCAGCTAACTCACACAAACCAGCCCCTCACAAAACAAGAGCCACGCAAAACACGGATCAAGACACACAATACAGGGATTTCTGGTATGATCGCCGGCCTTTCTAGGCAAAGCTTTAGTATTTGATATGTTTTTGGATAGCTATTTCTCTTCGCAAGACGGACAAATTTCTTTTACTCGTAAACAGGCAAGTGACTTTGCAAAACAGCTAGCGGGTGATTACAACCCTATTCACAATGAAGATGCTAAGCGTTTTTGTGTACCTGGCGATCTGCTATTTTCTCTTGCTTTGAGCCGTTATGGCATCAGCCAGCATATGGAATTTACGTTTTCCGGAATGGTCACTGACACCGTTGAATTAGCCTTTCCTAAAGCCACAGAAAATCAAATCGCGATTACCGATAGCAAAAAAGAGTATTTACACCTAAACCGTAGCGGCGACAATGTAGATGACCCGGAACTGATCGAAAGCCTTGCCAGAAGTTACGTGGCCTTTTCAGGAACCACCTTCCCCCACCTACTTGTCCCCCTGATGAGAAATGCCGGAGTTATGATTAACCCCGACCGCCCATTGGTGATTTACCAAAAAATGATTCTCAACTTCGATTCTTTAGATACACATAATGTAACTTTAGAGGATAACGGCAAGACTCACCTAACAGCCAATGGTAAAAAAGGCAGTGTCTGCTTGGCGTTTGATTTTGTCTCTGAAGGTAAGGTTGTTGGCCATGGTGAGAAGCACATGGTGCTTAGTGGCCTGCGTGATTACGATGAAGAACAGATGCAGGGAATTATCGATTACTACGAAAAGCTGAAGCTGGACTATCAAGGCTAAAGTCGCCCAGCGCTCGCCTCGTATACTGACCTAAACGGGGCGAGAACCCGCTAGCTAACACAAAAAGCACAGGCCTATCTGTCGGAACATTAATAAATCAGCTTATTCATAAACTGGATACGTTCCACCAAACGCTCCAACAGCTTATCTTTAATTTTTTCTCTTTCCGTAGGGTTTAAAACGTCCATCAACCCCTTATCCACCTGTAAAACCACAACCGGCTCACTGTCTGCTACAACGCCTGTACTACGGTGTTGATTAGTAAGATAAGCCATTTCACCAAAACACTCACCAGGCCCCAAACTAGCCAGTACCGAGCCACTCATTTTAATCACATTTACATTGCCTGTTAGCAACACATAGAAAGAATCGCCAGGCTCATTTTCACGAATAATGATCTCGTGAGGCTCAAACATCAGAAATTTACTGTGCTGATTTGCAATACTCAGTTTTTCTTCCTCGCTGAAAGATGCGAAAAAAGGGATTTTGTTGATAATTCGCAAGGCTTCTTTGATACTGACTTTTTCCAGCGTTTTCATGCTAATTCTCTTCACGGATTATTTGACAGCGTTTTTATAGACAAACGTTCTTACAAGTGTAGAACAGATTTTAAAAAGTATGGAAACCGCAAGACTTTTTATAGGTGTTGGGCTAAGCCCAAGACTACGAAGTAAGCTTTATAATGACGTTACCGAGTTAATTCAAAGCCATGGCCTAATCCAAGACCGAGGGCTAGCTCAAAACCAAGGTTTAACACCTATTAAATTAGTACCCCCCGATAATTACCATCTAACCCTCGCTTTTCTCGGGCAAAGACCGTTAGAAGAAATCGAGCGCTTAAAAGCGAATCTTACAGCGCTTACACAACAAACCTTCTCTCAAGAAATTACCTTGAATCGTATCGATTGCTTTCCTCACGCATCCGGGCATCTACTGGCGGCCCAAGCTACCACCACAGAAATACTTCTTAACCTCCATGAAGCCTGCTGTGAAATTGGAGGAATCTACGCCGACAATACTTTTAAACCTCATATCACCTTAATTCGTAAACTCCCTAAAACCCACAACCTTAAAACACCGCTACCAATAAATGACCGATTGACTATCAACACCGCTAGCCTCTATCACAGTCACTCAACACCATCAGGCGTCAAATACACCAAAATTCATCAGGCGCCACTTGGTGGCTAGTACACTCGTGAAATTAGCACATTGGTAAAACCAACCGTCTGAGCCATACTTAAACGAGTGGTGTAACTTCTTATGCCTTGCCAACTCCCCGACTAGGAGTGCTTAATACCATGGCTTCACCAAACAGCGAAAAAGGAAATGCGTACATCAATGTACTCATTGCCGTGGATACCACAAAGAGCCAAGACGAAGCCACGGAGCATGCCAACAAGCTGATTAAACAGGCTATGTGCATCCAAAATAACCCTGCATACCTTCACCTGTTTCATGCCTGTGAGCACCCAATTACAGGCTACGGGGAGCTCACAGGAAAAAACCACGCCGTTAATGAAAGCCAAATTCGTCAAGAATCTTACCAGCCCATGAAAAAATGGGCTCAATCCCACGATATTCCAGCCAATAACATCCACATAGGCTTTGGGGACACTTCCACGCTACTCAATGAGACCTGCCTGCCTCTCAAGATTGACCTTGTTGTCATTGGTGGCAATACTGCAGGTGGATTCCAGCTATTTGGAAGTAACACCACTGATGATGTCATTCATCATACGGTCTCTGATGTACTGACCGTAAGGCTCTAGCACCTAAACACCTAAACACCTAAACACCTAAACACCTAAAGGATTAGATCTAGCGGCGTATAAATGTTAGTTTTCATGCCAATATTTTTGACAGTCTCAGAAACTATGCCATTCTAAATCCATAGTAGATATAAGGCTTAAAAATGTGACTTTGTGCTCGTTTTTTGCGCAAAGGCCGCTTTTTTTGATAAAATTGGCATATAGTTGAGCTCGATCTGTTTCCAGAAGTACTGATTGGATCCCACACAGGGACGTTGCTATGAACGCACCTCAAAGACCATATAGGGGGTTTACCCCTCAGAACCAGCCTTTAGATACGGGCATGCAGATCTATCGCTCTGAAGATCTGAACGTTTTGTTTTGGCCTGCGATTCAGATGCCTTCCCTCGAAGCAGAACGTATTCGTAGCCTTCGACTGGAAACCTATATCAAAACCCTACACCTCTCCCGTTCAGCAACCATGCTGGTGGAATTTACTGGCCCTATCTCTTCCTCAACCTATCAGGCTTACTCTTTAACCCCTGATGGGCGTATCCTGAAAAGCGACAGCTTACCACCTACGTTAATTCATGCTTTTCGTAAGGAAGCGGCCCCTGTAGAGCTGCCTCTATCCGGTACACGCTATTACCATCACTAACAATCATTACTCTCTCCCCCTGAACACTACTCAACCTCCTGTATATCTGCCTGATCTAAATCATTGATCTTTCAAGTGCCCCACCGGTATTATCGGCTCATCAATGCTTTATGATTTTAAGAGGAATAATCTATGCAGTATGGTGCGTTTGAAGAAGTCTTACCTGAATTCCCTATGGGACGCTTTGAGGTAACAAGCCATCAGTTGGCAGACCTTATTTGCCACGAGGGCTGTAAAGATGTAGCAGTGCGGGTACTTCACCTAGGTACCTTTTCACTGGATACTGAGGATATTGTGAGGCGCCTGAAAGACGACATTCACCCTCGCCTGGATAACATCAAAATCACCTGCCTAGATGGACAAATCATCATCGACGAGCCAAGTTACGGCTGTGCAGCCTGATTCAACTACCTCTAAGCCCTGCGATAACAAACCTGATTACAGGGCCCAACACAAGAAACGCCTAAGCTATATGCCCTGGCTATATTTCTCACTTAAGCCCAAGCACCTCGCTTGGGCTTTTCCTTGGCAACAAGAAATCCAGAGAGAATTATCTGAGCTGGAAACCATCAACTTCTCTGAGAACTGCTTTGTAGCCCCAGAAGCTAAGCTTTTTGCTGAGCCTGGACGCACTATCCATTGCGGCGCTGGGAGCCATATTGCTGCTGACACCTTTCTCCATGGACCCATTACACTGGGTGCAAATGTAGGTATTAATCATCACTGTACTCTTGATGGCGGAGCCTCGGGAATTTGCATCGGTAATAATGTCCGTATTGGCGCTTACTCGACTCTTTATGCCTTCAACCACGGCACTAGCCCTGAAACACTCATCAGGAAGCAAGCCACCAGCTCCTCGGGAATTACTATCGGTGCTGATGTTTGGCTCGGCGCGCACGTGGGGGTTGTTGATGGTGTAACCATTGGTAAAGGCTGTGTAGTGGGCATGGGCTCAGTGGTTACAAAAGACCTCCCTCCTGGTGTGAAAGCCGCTGGAAATCCAGCCAAAATTATTGGTGAACGCTAGGCCTCTATTCCGCTCTGCTCTAGCAAATGTCATAATTCTCTAACACGAATATAATTATAATATTGCGGTCTAAGACCAAAATCGATGCCTCCTATCTACTATGAGCCCTTTAATGAAAGCACTTTCCACAACCTATCCTACACTGATTTTACTTCTACTATTCTTTGTAAACAGTGTGGTCCACGCTCAAGTCAATAATGATGCTCTTGAGGAGTACAGTATTGAACCTTTCCGTGCCTCAGATATTTACTACATGGAAAAACAAATTGAGATTGTTAATGACATCGCTGGTTTTAATTTAGGAAGGAAAGTCCAGGGAGATTTTTCTGACCTCTCATTACTCCAGGACATCATCGATAGAGAGCTTATCGATAAAGAAGATCGTCGCTCACTTCAGGCTCTAGGGGCGGTTCTTGGGGAGCTACTTAAACAGGAGTTAGGACTAAGCTGGCGTGTATACCGAGATGCTTTAGATCAAGCACAAACTCAACGCTCGAGGGCACTGTGCCATGGCGATAATACACCCTGCCTATTCCCTACAACCATGCTCTCCCGCAGAATGGAAGTAGGCTTGAAACCCAATGTGAAAGAAATTTATAACAAGGCCGTTGCGATTATTCGCCCACCAAAAAATCCTGAAGAGCCTAAGGATTTCGTCCCTAAAACGGTATTGCCCTATGAGTGCTGCGTCGACGCCACCAAATAATAAAAAAGCATTACTTAATAAAAACGTAGTTATCCCTCCTCGACCAGAGGCACTGACGGTATTGAAACAGGAAGTGGTTTCAGAGGAACCTGATGTCGATATTGTTATTGCCGCCCTAAAAAAAGACCCTGGCCTTTTTGCAGCAATCCTTCAAGTCGTTAATTCTCCCGTTTTTGGACTGAGTCAAAAAGTTACCACCATTGAGCAAGGTGTTGCCCTCTTAGGCCTCGACAAAGTCGTCACTATTAGTCGTTCCGCAGCGGTGCGCTCCAACTTAAGCGAGCCAAAATGCTTATCCGACTTTTGGGATATCTGCTCAGAGGTTGCCGATATTTGCGGACTTCTCACCAGTAAATTAACCGGCGAAGATGCCACTTACGGCTATACCATAGGCATGTTTCATAGCTGCGGAATCCCTGTACTCAACATGGCTCTCAGAATATGAAGAAATTTTACAGCGTTATATCAACGAAAAAACAAAATCACTATCTCTATTAGAAAAAGAAGCCTATGGCTTAACAAGCTATAGCGTTGCAGGAAAATTAACTCAGCGCTGGAATTTGCCTGCCGACATCAGCCAAGCCATTCTTTTACAATCTGCTGTAGATAAAGCGCTTACGGGCATGCTGCCCATGGACTTATCGGAATCGACTCTGAATTTGCTGTCGATTCTAACGTTGGCCAAACAAATTAGTCCAAGTTATCTCAGCTTATGGAACTACCCCGACGGTGAACCCTACCAACCACAAGCGCTTGGCTGCTTAGAGTTATCTGAAAGTGACTTTGCGGATATTCAAGAAGACACCTTAGAAGAGCTTTCAATCATTTAGGTTAATTTGAATTAACCCAACTCTTTCTTCCAGGCTTTTTCCAGTGCTGGACGGACTCGTAACCGATCAATATAATTTTTTAAGTTTTGCTGCCTTACGCTTTGCTTAAAACTCAACGCCCAAAACAGCGTATGCCCCAACATAATATCTGCCGCTGAAAATTCCTCGCCTAAAATATAAGGCTTATCCCCCAACCCTTGACTTAATAGTTCAAGAGCCTGTTGAAACTCCCACTCAGCAGTTTGAATCACTTCAGTAACACGGTGTTCAGCAGGAATCGCAAACTTGTGTTTTCCCATGGTCCACAAGGCTTGCTCCAACTCAGACTGAGCAAAATAACACCACTGATCGTGATGACCACGAGAAATCGTGCCTGCTTTAGGCACCAAGTTTTTTTGGGGGAATTTATCCCCCAAATAAGTCACGATTGCGCCTGATTCTAACAGTATGTCATCGCCATCTTTCAGTGCAGGAACTTTTCCTGATGGGTTCACCTCAAGATAATCTGGTGAGCGATTTGTACCCTTCTCAAAATCAAGGCGATAAAACTCATAAGAAACGCCAAGTTCTTCTAACATCCAAGTAATACGTGTACCTCGAGTTTTTGGAACACCGAAAACCGTCAACATAAGCTAATTCCTTAATAAGTAATTTTCTTTAATATATAAAATCTAAGAAGGATGAACCCAAAAGTAATACATAACAGCCATAAATATACCCCACACTAAAGCAATCCGAATATTTTGGCAGATAGGACAGGGCTTTTTATTCTTTGGCGGAATCAAACGAATCATAGTTTCACTGTCAATTACGCCTTCAAACTTGTGGTACACCAGAATGAAAACGAAATAATGGATCTGGCGTTTCAATACTTTCTTTGTCTAATCCAAGAAAAAACTTAATGCGGTTATCTATCGGCTCATCTGAGTAGGTTTCGGCCAGAGTTAAATAATCCGAAAAATGACGAGCTTCAGATTTCAACAATGAGAGGTAGAATTTTTTAAGTTCCTCATCCAAATAAGGTGCAAGCTTAGCAAAGCGTTCACAGGATCGAGCTTCAATAATACTACCAATAATGAGCGTATCGACCAGTGCAGCACGCTGTTCTTTACGAATATGTTTTGCCATAAACCCAGCGTAACGGCTTGCCTTAATGGCCTCGTACTTAATGCCACGCTTTTTTAAAATTTTAAGCACCTGTTCAAAATGAACCAACTCCTCCCTGGCCAAGCGAGACATCTTATTGAGTAAGTCCAATTTAATGGGGTTCTTGGCCATCAAGGTCATGGCTGACTGCGCTGCTTTCAGCTCATTTGCTGCGTGGTCAATCAGCACGACTTCCATTTGTTTTAAAGCTTCTTTCACCCAAGAGTCTGGGGTTTCACAAAGCAGGTATTCCCTGACGGGCGTCATCAATTCATGTAATTGAGGGCTCAACGCCGATTCAAAATCTACGGTCATAAAAAACTACATCTATCTTAAAGCTGCCTTCCTGAGCCAGAATAAAGGTTATCGCGCTTCTCGCAATACGGTTACTGGAGAGATATTCACCAATCCTCGACAGCTTAACCAACCTAACAACCCCAAAAGCAAACAAGTAATTAACGGGCCTACAAGCCAAAGTCCATAATGAGGTACCAGAGGTATATCGAATAACCTTGCCTGTAAGCTAAGGAGCAGCACCTCCGCCCCTATGGTGGCAATGATACCAGCAACCAGCCCCATAAAGAGAAACTCAATCCAAATACTGCCCAAGAGCCGTTCTCGCGAGCAGCCCAATGCCCGCAATAAACCTATTTCGCGTTTTCTGAAATCCACACTGGCGGATACTGCAGCCACTAACACCAGCGCACCGCCAGAGATAATCAGCCACATCACCCATTCCACACCTCGGCTAACCTGATCCACAATGGTTCTAACCTGCTCAATCACTCGATCCATCTCTAACACAACAATGGTAGGAAACTCCCTGAGAATATTATTAATCACAGGCTTTTGCCGGCCTTCCAAGAAGACGCTGGTAATATACATAGGGGAGAAATCATCTAAGGCCCCTGGAGACAATAAGAAATAAAAATTGGGGCGCATGGAATCCCACTGAAGAGTACGGAAGCTGGCAACTTCAGCTTCTAAGGGCAATCCTCCTATACTGAATGTCAATTTATCACCCAGAGACAAACCCAGCCGTTCTGCTAACTCACTTTCTACCGAAACCCCAGCAATCCCTTTTTCAGTTTCCCAGGAATCCCACCATTGCCCCGCGATCACTTCATTATCATCCGCTAGCGTCGCACTCCAACTGAGGTTGGCTTCACGATTGAGCACAGCCACTTTTTTCCGTAGAGCCTCGGAATGCCGCTGATCATTAATTTCACTCAAGCGCCCTCTAACCATAGGATAAAGCGGCGTTTCACTATCAACCTTAGCCGTCGTAAATATTTCAGATACCGTTTCTAATTCATGGTCTGCGATGTTGATAAAAAAGTGATTGGGTGTATCTTCTGGCAATTGCATTTGCCATTGTTCAAGGAGTGATGTTCGAAGCACATACAAGGAAAACAGCACCATAAACGCCGTGGAAAACACGACGACCTGTGTAATGGTTTGCGAAGGCTTTCGGGTAAGAGAAGCAGCTGCAAGCCGCCATACACTCCCCGCCTCCATGCCAACCCGCTTACCTAACTTCAACCCCACAAATGCCATAAGTGCAATCAACACACTCACTACCGCCATTCCCGCAAGAACACCCAGAGTCATGGACCAGTTCCCGCTGATGACCAATATCAATACGAGTAAGCCGAGAATGCCCACAAACAATTGCACGAGTGTAGAAACTTGTCTCAAACCAAGCTCACTTCTCAGTACTTTCACTGGCGGAATTTCTGGTAAATACCACAAAGGCGGTAATGCAAAGCACAATAAACTTAATAACGCCGTTAAAGGTGCAAAAAAGTAAGCAGAGATTCCAACAGAAGAAAGCGATAAATCAAAGCGAGCCTCAACAAAACTCGCCATAATCTGCTGGATAAAGAAAGCAATACCAGAACCCAATGCAGCAGCTAACAACCATAAAAACAGTAACTGCCAGCTAAACATTGTGCGTATTTTGCCAACACCAGCCCCCAAGGTTTTCATCAAGGCTACTGCATCCACCTGCCGTTCTGCATAACGCTGAGCCGCAATGGCCGCTGCGATACCTGATAACAGAACACTGATAATGGTGGCCAACGTTAAAAATTGCTGCCCCCGCTCAATGGCTCTTGCTAACCCGCGTTGCGCCGATGCCAAATCCACCAAGGATTGATGCTCATTCAATAGCGGTTTTAATTGCACTATAAAAGGATCTAAAACCTCTGAAGGCGCAGCCAAAAGCCATTGGTATTTAACCCGGCTACCAGGCTGTACTACCCCTGTCCTTGAAAGGTCTGAATAGTGAATAAGTACTCTGGGGCCGAAAGCACTGAAGCCATCGCCGCGGTCAGACTCTCGAATCACTACATGGGAAATTGTAAAATCGGCCTCGCCGATTTGTATCGTCTCTCCCATTTTTACATCAATCAGGGGTAATAGCCTTGAGTCTACCCAGGCCTCTCCCTGCTTAGGGCCATGGGTGACTGACAACACATCCCCACCGCTGCCAAAAGGTACGCGGCTAATTTCAATCTTTCCAAGAAGTGGGTAATTTTCTGTGACCGCTTTTACAGTGGCCAAACTCATATAATCTTCTGAATGGCCAGCAAATACCATGGAAGAAAACTGAACGATTTTTCCCTGCTTCACATTGTTTTCACGAGCCAGCTTTTCGAAAGACAGAGGAATATCTTGTGAGCTTTTAACAATCCGGTCGGCGCCCAAAAATTCACTGCTTTGCGCCACTAAGGTTTTATCGAGCCTTGCCGTAAACACCAGAACCGCTGATACCACAACTACTGCCATCAACAATGCGGTTAATAGAATTTTAAGCTCACCGCCCTTACTGCTTCGCCACAGTAACCTCAGGCTGAGCTGAAATACACCAGCCATAAATTACACGACCTCCATTTCTGGCTTCGGCTCTCTAGAAACGATCCTGCCTGCATCAAGCAGGATCTTTTTACTGCAACGATCCGCTAACCGTTGCTCATGGGTTACCAAAATCAAGGTCGTACCCTGCTCCCGATTTAAATCAAATAGCAATTCAATAATGTGCGCACCGGTATGGGTATCCAGATTTCCCGTCGGCTCATCGGCAAAAAGAACTTTTGGGTGAGAAGCAAAAGCTCGTGCAATGGCTACACGCTGTTGTTCACCGCCAGACAGCTGTTGAGGATAGTGATTCAAACGCGCTTCCAAGCCCACTCGTGTCAGTAAGTTCTTTGCTTGTTCTTTTGCATTGCCAGAACTTACCCCACCCGCAAGTTCTAGGGGCAACATCACATTTTCCAATGCGGTCAAACCTGGAAGCAGCTGGAACGATTGGAATACAAATCCCACATAATCCGAACGAACTGACGCACGGCCCTCTTCATCTAGGGCAGTAATATTTTTCCCCATCAATTCAACCTGCCCTGAAGACGGGCTATCTAACCCCGCAAGAATCCCCAGCAAGGTTGATTTACCTGATCCAGAAGCACCCACAATCGCCATACTTTCCCCATGGCTTACATCCAGGGAAATATCCTCTAATATATGAAGATCTCCTTCAGAGGTTGAAACATTTTTTGATACAGCAGAAACTGTTAACGCTTTATCTTGCTCTGAATGTATAGAAGAAGGGGAAGCTGGCGAGATCGATGGAGAGGAAGATGGATTTTCTGTCATGCTACGCTCATTACTTATTTGTTTGATTATGATTTTTTGGGATCTATTACTTTAGGTACTATCTATGTGTCGACGTCAAAGCATCATTCTTACAGGCTTAAAATTCTTCATATCATTAAGCTTTTTATTGTCGCTTACCCTATCAAGCTATGCAGAACAAACCAACTCGCCTCAGAGCTCTAACATAAACAGCGGCAAGAGCAGCACAAGTGATACGACAATTTTAGTGCTCGGCGACAGTCTAAGTGCGGCTTTTGGTATCAATGAAGAAGATGGCTGGGTCGCTCTACTGGAAAAACAGCTCAATAAAGACCAGCATCCCGCCACATTAATCAATGCCAGTATTAGTGGTGAAACCACTGGTGGCGGCCTGGCTAGACTTCCTAAGTTACTTTCCCGATACCAGCCCAACATTGTCATATTAGAACTTGGGGCAAATGACGGTCTTCGTGGCTACCCAATTGGCAACATGAAAAAAAACCTTCAAGCCATAATCACTTTATCAAAAGAAAATGGCGCAGAAGTCTTGCTATTAGGTATGCAAATTCCACCAAACTACGGTTCACGCTACACCGAAGCCTTCCGGAAATCCTACTTCACTATTGCTGAGCAGAAGAACATTTCTCTAGTTCCATTTTTCTTAGAGGGTGTCGCAACCAATATGGGACTCATGCAGAAAGACGGTATTCACCCAACAGCTCAAGCACAACCACTTTTATTGGCAAATGTTAAACCCTACTTATCTCCATTGTTCCAACCCTAAAAAGACAAGCCTAGGAAGACAGCGCCATTCGTAAATCATCCATAAAATGAATGATACGTTTGGCGTTTGCACCAAGATCACCTTTACCCACTCGAGACACCGATCGCATATCAATACGAATGTGACCCTCATCGACGGTTACAGCACGGATAACTACGTCATCCTTAAACCCAAAAATCTTGGTTTCATCAACTGCTTCGATAATGCCTTGCGATTCATCAACATTAAGAAGCTGCCAACCTCTAGATTCAATTAAGCTCAACGCTTTCGAAAACAATTCTTCTCGGCTTTTTTCCGACATCAAGGGTTTAACACCTGGATAGGCATGTAGCTGATCTTCGATAATGCCCTTATTGTACGCCAAGCTATTTTCACCTGACTTTCTTTCATTGAACGCTGCTACAAATTGTGGCGGGTTATTTAAATCGGTGGTGATGTCATGAATCATAGGTTGAGAAAAATCTGCTTTACTCATTACTGCGACCATGACAATAAACGGGACTAGCCCTACGATCATAGCGGTCATCAACCCCACCTTACTGGATTCGGGCTGACTCGCCACCAATAAAAGTTTTACTCCAGATACACCAAAGACAACAACCAACAGAAACGAACACAGTACCGTCGTATAAAAACCTATCAGTGGTGAGATGACTCCAGCTTTGCCTAATGCAATAGCAAATATGGATAAGAATAAAAATACCAATTGAGACTGAACAAGATAGCTTTCTAAAATTGCTTTAATCACCAGACACACCTTGTTTGATATTAAAAAAGAACCCCTTCGCTCATACGTGACCTTAGCTTTAGGAACTCTGATTAACTTATTAAAGCAGTTTACGCTGATGAAGGGGTATTAGATTATGTAAAGTTTTGAAAAGTGCTGTGATTAGCGCACCGGTAACTTAATCCGCCCAACCGCATCCGCCATGGCGCGAGCGGTGGCAGTGAGCTGTTCGCTGGCCGCAGCACTTTGTTCTGATTTACCATTAGTTTCTTCTGCTGCCTCATTCACACGAACAATATTACGGTTAATTTCCTCTACAACGCTACTTTGCTCTTCTGCAGCGCTAGCAATCTGCATACTCATGCCATTCACATTCACAATGGAGTCATTCACACCCTCCATTGAGCTATTGGACTTATGGGCATATTCAATGGTCTGAGAACTAAGGTCACGGCTTCTCGACATAGTTTCTACAGAATCTTTAGCTCCCTCTCTAAATTGAACAATCATTTCTTCAATTTCCTGGGTAGACTCCTGAGTTCGCTGAGCCAACTGGCGTACCTCATCGGCCACTACGGCAAAGCCACGCCCCTGCTCACCGGCCCTGGCGGCTTCAATGGCAGCATTCAACGCCAATAAATTCGTCTGCTCTGCAATACCTTTAATCACATCCAGAACTGCACCGATGCTTTGGCTATTTTTTTCCAGCTCAGCCAGCGCCTCACTGCTCCGCTCTAAACTCTTCACCATTTCTTCAATAGTGCGCACCGCTTGCTGATTGGCATGCTGGCTTTCATTCGAACGTTTAGAAGCTTCTTCGGTAGCCGTATGCGCTGCTGCGGCGTTGTTTGCCACTTCTTGCGAGGTTGCTGACATTTCATGAATGGCCGTTGCCACTTGCCCCACTTCATGGGTTTGAATCTGCACATTTTTCTGCAGCCCTGTACTTACTTCGGCGAGAGAGTGAGAAGCCTGCTCAACCTCGCTGCAAGAGCTTTGAATAGTCAACAAGATATCCGATAGGTCTTCACGCATCGTTGCCATGTTAGAAAGCAAGCTACCAATCTCCCCGGGTTCATTCTGAGGAACCTCGTCCCGGAAATTTCCATTGGCTAAATTCGACAAAGACTGCTCCGCTTTATTTACACCCCGTAAAAGCGAGTGAATGGTTCGCCAAGCAAAACCAATTCCCACTAGCACACCAATACTTACAGAGAGTAAAAGCAAATTCTCAACAGATTTCACCTCATGCTCAACTTCTTTCACGGCCTTTTCAGTTAGATACTCAACCGCCTCTAAACTGGCCTCTGCTTCTTTCGCCAAGGCTTTGGCTTGCGCCTCCAACTTTACGGCACTTTCCCGCGCGCTGTAGAAATCTTGATCTTCTAAATCCATGAAGACCCCTTCCACACCGTCAACCCAACTCTTGTGGTTGGTTTTAATAAATGTAATTTTCTTTATCAGGGCTGACTCTTCACCACTCACAGCACCCTGCTTCCCCGAAAATAAGGACTCTAACTTGGCAATATTTTTATCTATCAGAGGATTCAGCTTTTCAAAATGACTAACAGCCCCTTCAACTCCTGCAGCAGCAGCTGTATTGGAATCGATTTCAAAGGAATATCGAAATGCTCGCTCAAAGTCGACTTCCTGCTCTAACTGATATTCCACAATCCTTGTAAGCGCTTCAATAGCAGCAATATCTCGCTGAGCGATTATCTTGGTATGCTCTTCAACGGTTTTTAACTGAGAGAAAACAACCAGACAAGCAACAACCTGAATACCACATATGGTACTCACCATAAAAATTAAGCGCTGCTTGATAGTTGTATTGAAACCGAACATAAAACTCCCTCTACCCCAGTAAACCTGGGTAACTCATACTGAATAACTAGACACTTGGCGCAGGTTGTCGTTGTTACTGCCGTTTATCACTCACAAAAAGGCCTACCCATAGTTAGCGGCCTGAATCGTGCAACTTAAGCGCAAAGTTGAAGTGATTTAATCGCAACCTATACCCAATCTATAGATAATCTATGACAAGGTTATAACAAGCCTTCGCTTAAAAAATAGACAGAGATATGGGTTATTCAAGCCCAAAGGCCTCACCACAAGATTTATTTTGCATTATTTAGCTAACTAATCTTGCTTTCCCTTGTCATTCAGCTAATTTATTCTCCTTATTAGCCTTGTGGCGCGGAGCTTTGCTTAACTCAGACCGCCATTTGAGGTAGAATCGGCACCCGTTTTTGGTAGGTGTGCCCCCCTTTTCGGGTAGGTGCTCCTCACAAAAAAACCATCGGTGTTCGTGCCACCGATAGCCTCACCGGCCAGCGATCCCGGCCCGTGTGAGTAACCCATAATTATTGCCTGCCTGAGAGGTTTCAATGAGCTTATATTCAGAATACATGGATGAAATCGCAACCCGTGAAAAGGAGTTGGGATTACATCCAAAGCCAATTGATAGCGCTGAACTGCTGTCAGAGATTATTGACCAGATCAAAGATACTGGTAATGCCAACCGCGAAGACTCTCTGAAGTTCTTTATCTACAACACCCTGCCAGGTACAACTCCTGCTGCTGGTGTAAAAGCTCAGTTCCTGAAAGACATCATTTTGGGTAAAGAGACCGTTGCTGAGATCACTCCTGAGTTTGCTCTGGAGCAGCTTTCTCACATGAAAGGCGGCCCTTCTGTTGAAGCACTGCTAGATATTGCACTGTCTGACGATGCCCAAGCTGCCGCTTCTGGCGAGGTTCTGAAATCTCAGGTATTCCTGTATGACGCTGACACCGCTCGCCTGGCTGACGCCTTCAAAGCTGGCAACGCTATCGCCAAAGACATTCTCGAAAGCTACTCCAAGGCTGAATTCTTCACCAAGCTTCCAGACGTTGAAGAAAAAATTGAGGTAGTAACTTATATCGCCGGTGTCGGTGATATTTCTACCGACTTGCTCTCTCCTGGTAACCAGTCACACTCCCGTGCAGACCGTGAATTACACGGCCAGTGCATGATCACGCCAGAAGCTCAACAAGAAATCGTTGATCTAGGCAAAAAGCACCCTAACGCCAAAGTTATGCTGATCGCTGAGAAAGGCACCATGGGTGTGGGCTCCTCTCGTATGTCTGGTGTGAACAACGTAGCATTGTGGGCAGGCAAGCAAGCAAGCCCATACGTTCCCTTCATTAATATCGCTCCAGTCGTTGCCGGTACTAACGGCATCGCACCAATCTTCTTGACCACTGTTGGCGTAACCGGCGGTATCGGTCTAGACCTTCAAAACTGGGTTAAGAAAACTGACGCCAATGGCGAAATCGTTCGTGACGAAAACGGCGATCCTGTACTGGAAGAAGCTTACTCTGTAGCGACCGGTACTGTTCTGACTATCGATACTAAAGCCAAGAAACTTTATAACGGTAGCGAAGAGCTGGCTGATGTATCTGCTGCTTTCACCCCACAAAAAGTGGAATTCATGAAGGCTGGCGGTTCTTACGCGGTTGTATTCGGCAAGAAGCTGCAAACATTTGCGGCTGAAACTCTGGGTGTTGCTACTCCTGAGGTTTACGCACCGGCTAAAGAAATCTCTAACGATGGCCAAGGCCTGACCGCTGTTGAGAAGATCTTCAACCGCAACGCAGTTGGTGTTAAGTCTTCTACCCCTCTACACACAGGTTCTGACGTTCGCGTTAAAGTGAACATCGTAGGTTCTCAGGACACCACTGGCCCTATGACTTGTCAGGAACTGGAAGCCATGGCTGCTTCTACCATTTCTCCAAGTGTTGATGGTGCTTTCCAATCTGGTTGTCACACTGCTTCTGTATGGGACAACAAAGCCAAGGCTAACACCCCTAAGCTAATGGCCTTTATGAACGCATTCGGCGTAATCACTGCCCGTGACCCGAAAGGCGTTTACCACTCAATGACTGACGTAATTCACAAGGTGTTAAACGACATCACCGTGGACGACCGCGCAATCATCATCGGTGGTGACTCTCACACCCGTATGTCTAAAGGTGTAGCCTTCGGTGCTGACTCCGGTACTGTTGCGCTGGCACTAGCTACTGGTGAAGCCTCTATGCCGATCCCTGAGTCTGTGAAAGTAACTTTCAAAGGCAGCATGAAGCCACACATGGACTTCCGTGACATCGTACACGCCACTCAAGCGCAGATGCTGAAGCAGTTCAGCGGCGAGAACGTTTTCCAAGGCCGTGTAATCGAAGTACAGATCGGCACCCTGATGGCTGACCAAGCTTTCACCTTCACCGACTGGACTGCAGAGATGAAGGCGAAAGCGTCTATCTGTATCTCCAACAACGAAACTCTGATCAAGTCTCTGGAACTGGCTAAGTCTCGTATCCAGATCATGATCGAAAAAGGTATGGATAACGCTGCTAACATGCTGCAAGGTCTGATTGACCTGGCTGACAAGCGTATTGCAGAAGTTAAGTCTGGCGACGTTACCGCACTGGCTCCGGACAACAACGCCAAGTACTACGCTGAAGTTGTTGTGGACCTGGACGCAATCGAAGAGCCAATGATTGCTGACCCGGACGTAAACAACGATGACATCTCTAAGCGTTACACCCACGACGTGATCCGCCCAACTTCTTACTACGATGGCCGCCAGGTAGACCTAGGCTTCGTGGGTTCTTGTATGGTTCACAAAGGCGACATGCAAATTATCGCCGCTATGCTGCGTAACCTGGAGAAGAAAGGCCCAATCACTTTCAACGCTCCACTGGTTGTTGCGCCACCAACCTACAACATCGTTGACGAATTGAAAGCCGAAGGTGACTGGGACGTTCTGTCTAAGTACGCTGGCTTCACTTTCGACGATGACAACCCTAAGCAAGAAGCGCGTACTGCTTACGAGAACATCCTGTATCTAGAGCGTCCTGGTTGTAACCTGTGTATGGGTAACCAGGAAAAAGCTGAGCCAGGTGACACTGTTCTAGCCACTTCTACCCGCCTGTTCCAAGGTCGTGTTGTAGAAGACAGCGCAGAGAAGAAAGGTGAGTCTCTGCTGGGCTCTACGCCAATGGTTGTTCTGTCTACCGTCTTGGGTCGCTTCCCAACGTTGGAAGAATACAAGCAAGCTGTTGAAGGTATCGACCTGACTTCTTTCGCGCCTCCTTCAGAGGACCTAGCGGTTGAAGCTCAACCGGTGAAAATTGTCGGCTAAGACAATCCTCACAGATTGAAACCTTAAAAAAGCCCCGGTGTTGCAAAACACCGGGGCTTTTTTGGTTTCGCAGCATAGCCAAATCTGCATGTGCTATTTTTCCGATTGCGATGATCGATTAATCCAACTTGCAATGAAGAACTCACCTGAATACCATCCCTACACTTTTCTACGCTCCCGTTCCTAAGCAAAAAGAACCCTAGGGCTAATCACCGTACTAGCACTACAAATCTGCGGAGCAACAACTTGAGGATTTCACCATGGTAGATATCGCCAACGCTAACGAAGCGCTAAAAGATTCCGCCCCACAGCAAATTGTTGAGTGGGCGATTAATAATGGTAACAAGCCTATTGTTACCACTAATTTCGGACCTCATGAAGCCGTTATTCTGCACATGGCAACCCAGGTAAAATCCGATATCAAAGTGATTTGGATCGACTCGGGTTACAACACCCGCGACACCTATAAAGTTGCCGAGCAGCTGATAGAATCCCTCAAGCTAAATATCGAAGTTTATACACCTAAGGTTTCAGCCGCTCGCCGTGATGCGGCTCTGGGCGGAATTCCAGGGGTTGATGATCCTGGCCACGCCGAGTTTACGGAGCAGTTTAAACTTGAGCCTTTCTCTCGCGCGATGAAAGAAGAAGCACCAGACATTTGGCTTACCGCTGTTCGCCGCGAACAAACCGCTTTCCGTCAAGATATGGATATTGTTGACACGGGCCCAAATGGCGTCATCAAAGTTGCGCCGCTTTTGGACTGGAAAACAACAGATATGGATAATTATCTGAAAGAAAATAATTTACCCAATGTAGAAAAATATTTTGATCCTACTAAAGCGATCTCAAATCGTGAATGTGGCTTGCACACTAAACTCTAATATTTTTCTCTAATACTTTTTGTACGCCTAACACTCTCAATACTGTTAGAGCGCTATTTAAAAAGCCCCGACTGTATCAGCTGGGGCTTTTTTATTAGGGGCTTTCAGTAGCCTATTTTACAACCGCGCTATTAAATCTCTTCGGAAGCTTGGCACAGTTTCTCCCTCAACAGATCCGGATCAATGGGTTTTGCCAGGTAGTCATCCATTCCTGCCTGAATGCATTTCTCTCTATCACCCTGCATAGCATTGGCGGTCATCGCTAGAATATAAACATTTCCATAGGCACTACCTGCATCGCCAGAGCGAATTTTACGAGTGGCTTCATAGCCATCCATTTCGGGCATTTGGCAATCCATCAACACCATCGCGTAAGGTTGTTCACCCGCTGTATCATTCATACACGCAAGGGCTTCAACACCGTTCTCTGCAACATCAACATTGGTAAAACCAAGATCTTCTAAAATATCAATTGCCACAAACTGATTGATTTGATTATCTTCTACCAACAAAATTCGAGCTTTACTACGCTCTGCCAAGTTAGATAAATCGTAAGACTGATCAACTCTAGAGTCGTTTCCACTCTCTTCACCTGCAGCATGAGATTGAATTTTTTCAGACAATATTTTGTACACAACCCCGAGTAAATCCTCAGTGGTTGCAGGCTTTGGATAATAGTAATCAAATCCTTCTTCCATTTTTTCCTGGGCAGCTTCGCCCAAATTAATTCGAGTACTGAGAACTTTCGCGACACTTTTTGAACTTTCTTGAGAAATAACCTGGAGCAAATCCATTAACTGTGGCTTACCAAACTCACGATCTACGATAACGGCATCATAACCTTCACCATTACTAAGAGCACCCTCATAGACATCCTTACCTTCTTCAATAGAGTCGGCAATATCCACCGAAATACCCCAGGCTGTAAATTGCCGTGAAATCGCTTCTGTGGTTGCACTATTGTCATCCAGTAAAAGTACGCTCAACTCTGAAAGGTCTGAGGGGAATACAAATTCATGCTGCGATTGTTCGCTCTTCTTAAGCTTAAGGGTAAAGGTAAATTGGCTCCCCCAACCTTCCTTACTCTCAACGTTGATATCTCCACCCATCAAGCCACAAAGTTTTTTTGATATGGCTAAACCGAGACCAGTGCCACCAAACTTTCGCGTAGTGGATGCGTCCACCTGAGTGAATGATTCGAATAAATCCTCAAGCCGATCTTCAGGAATACCAATACCAGTATCAGTAACCGTACAGGTCAATAATAAAGACTCTCTATCAATATCATCTAAGCGCGAACGAATAATAACTTCGCCAGTAGCCGTAAACTTAATGGCATTACCCACTATGTTCGTAATAATTTGCCTGACTCTTGAGGGGTCTCCCGCTACAAGAGACTCATTAATTCCTTCATTATCTAATACAATCTCCACACCCTTATCTTGCGCAGAGTGAGCCGCACTTTCTGCAAAGTCCCCTAGCAATTTTCGCAAGTCAAAATCAATACTCTCGAGCGTCAACTTACCCGCATCAATTTTGGAGAAATCCAAAATATCATTAATCAGTGACAACAAGGATTCTGCACTACTGGTTGCTAGGTGCAATCGATGTTTTTGATCGTCATTTAACGGGGTCTTTCCGAGCATACGCAGCATACCCAAAACACCATTCATGGGCGTGCGAATTTCATGACTCATACTGGCAAGGAATTGGCTTTTTGCCTTACTGGCACCTTCAGCAATTTTTCTCGCTTCTTTCTGATCTCTTTCCGCTTTTCTAAAGACTGTAATATCGTCGACCGATACAAAGAACCCTTGTACCACACCAGCCTGATCAATATTCGGCGTATAGTTGGCTCTAATTGCATTTTCTGTCCCATCTTGAACAGGGAGATACTCCTCAAAAGAAACCATTTCTCCTTGCAAACAGCGTTTAATATAAGGTTCTAGACGACGATAGGGTTCCTCCCCCATTCGCTCTTTCAGTGTCTTTCCCTTTAATGATTCAGGCTCAACACCAAACCAATGTTCATAAGCGCGATTATTAAACTGGTAGACTTCATTTTTATCTACATAGGCCAATAATGATGGGGATTCTTGAGTAATACCAACAACATAATCTTGCAGCTCTACCTTCTCAGTGATATCCAGCTGAACCCCAACATAAGAAATAAACTCGTCGTTGTGATCATATAAAGGGGAGATAGTCAGTGAATTCCAAAAAGTCTCCCCATCTTTCTTATAGTTGATAAGATCAACATGACACTCTTCCCTTTTTTCTATAGCCTGCTTCAGCTTCTCTACTGTTGCTTTGTCGGTAAATTCTCCTTGCAAAAAGCGGCAATTTTTTCCAATTACCTCATCCTTACTGTACCCAGTGATTTTGCTGAATGCAGCATTCACATAAATCAGAGGCATATCAGGACTTCGACCATCGGTAATACTAATACCGATAGGGCTAAGCTCTAGGGCCTGAATCAAAAATTCATTATTTTCTTGAGCTACCCGCAAGTCTCCTTCTGAAATTTTGAGTCGCTTAAAGGGGTTAAGAATCATTCTTCGACCCAACAGCATCAAAACAAGAAAAGAAAAACCTAAACTTGCCACCACAGACAATGCAATGGCTTCCATATAGCCTTTTTTCTCACTATCAATCACTGACAAAGGCTGAAGAAATGAGAACTTCAAACCAAAGTTCTCTAGATCTCGTGTAGAGATATTTGAATATTGGATACCTTCTCGTGCCATTGAAAACTCAAAGAATTCCCCTGAAAGCTCAACGGAATCTTGACTGTTTGCTGAAGGTAGAACAATCTCCTCTATGGGGTCAGAAAAAATTGCAAGTAGCACGCCTTCTCGATAACCGTTATAAACAACGGGAACCGCTAAACTAAAGACACTACCACCTGATCTCTCCGTAATGGCTAAGATATGACTACTGCCACCATTCAGCAGTTCAGAAAACCAACTTTTATTTTCTGAATTGATCGAATGTTTTGAATTGGTATAAATAGGAGAGCCGAGAATATCGAAGATATATAACTCTTCTTTTCTTCCTAAAAGATAATATCCTTCCATAAAGTCATGCAAGTTGGCAGAGGACTCAACTGACCCCATAACACTATTTGTTAACAATGGACTCGCGGCAAGATCCTGCATTAATTTTAATCTCGTATCGAGATATTGAGACAAGGCACTTGCGGATAGATTCGCTTGAGATTCACTACTGCGTTTCTGCAGTTGCAGCAAGGTTTCTTCCGCCTTTCCTCCAACCACACTAATGCTAATCACAATAGATAAGATAAGCGCTGCGATCCAAAAAAAATAGAAAACCACATCGGAAGACAACCGAGAATAGAATCTTTTAACCTTATTCCGAATCATATATTTTTCCCAAAAAACAGAATGGGTTAATTCAATATCACGTTATCATCTGCATTATAGCGACCCATGCAGAAATCACTCAGATCAAGCGCCTCGTGACCATCAGGGTTATTAATGGACACTTGAGAAAATGGCTTACTATAAACTTTAAGCAAGCCATTCACAGGGCTACTTAGCCCCTCTAATTTTTCTCTTAAGACACTTCTATTTTTCTCAATGGTATTAGCAACAGAGATTTCTTGCAATGCAGAGAGCATGATTTTGGTTAAATCATAGGCATGAATAAAACCTGCTGGCGCGGGTATATCACTGGCTTTATTCAAGTCAGAAAACAATGTAACAGCCCGAGAAGACACTGCCTTGCTTAGCTCAGTAGGCTTAGACGAAATAAAGGAAAAACAGGTTTGAATAAAATTCAAATCAAGGTCTTTGCGAACTTCATAATTAATCGTTTTGTGGAAGTTACCGCCTGTGATCCCCCAATGGCTTACAATGGGAATTTGTTTTTCCTGAGCCAACATAGCCCGTACAAAGCTTTCACCTTCAATGGCGTTACCCACAAACAACAAACAATCAACATCTTGGGAAATAATATTTCTGAGTATGATTTGTGCTGTATTTAGTTTTGTATTCCACTGAAAAAAAGTATATTGAGGCGCCCCTCCTAGCTTTTCAGAAATAGCAGAGGTCATTGTTTTAAAGTTGGATTTTCCCCAAGGGGTATCTTCTAAAAGTAGGTGAGGATTTTTACAATCTTTATTGTCTAGTGCGAATTGCGCGATGCGATAACCGGCCTTGGTATCATCAATAGAAAGTCGATAAATCCAATTTTTTCCTTTGTTATAGCGGGTAATGGGGCCGCCTGCCGCCCAAGGTACCGCCAACAGAATACCGTTCTGATTAATAAAGTCTCTATGCTTGATGTAAGGGGGAGAATGTAATCCACCCAACATAAATAAGGCTTTGGGGTCTTTGAGGAACTGCTGCATGTGCAGCTTACTTCTTACAGTATTACCTCGATGATCTTTTTCGATGAGCTTGAGGCGATAACCATTCACCTGATTATTCATTTCATCAAGGGCTGTTAGAAAACCCATTTTCATGGATTGGGCCGATTCTTTATGGCTGGAATAATCTGCATCGTGATAAATATGGAAAACGTTTTCTTCCCCGTAAACGGGTACAACTAGTAACCCACCACAGACAACAACTAATAAGAATCGAGCAAGAGTATTTATCATGATACATCCCGTTAATGCCAACAACGAAAGTACGGCCAAATGAATAAAGCAGGCCACACAGATCAATTTACAGCATAGTCTAAACCTCTGATTTCGCGTAAAAAAAGCGCAGTACTAGCAATCAAATAACACCTACTTTTTACTAGGGTAATGAGGCAGTATTCGATAGATATCACCACTGTCAGTGGAGAAGTAGATCCCCCCTTCTGCACTCTCGACAATGGCGCGAATTCGCTCATTTAAATCGCCCAGCAAGCGTTCTTCATGAACAGCCTCTGCCTTTGAATTTATATCCACACGATTAATATGGGTTAACTTTAAAGCTCCGGACATTAAGCTTCCCGCCCAATGAGAAAACGCTTTTCCGCTGTAGATTAAAAGACTACCTGGAGCAATGGATGGCACATAAACTTTCACTGCAGGCTCCATTCCTGGCTTTTGCTCGGCCTCTCCCACGGAGAACGGCCCCCAATATTCTTTCCCGTGAGAAACCACCGGCCACCCGTAATTTCGGCCCTTTTTAATGAGGTTGATCTCATCACCTCCCCGGGGGCCGTGTTCAATCATCCACAAGCGATCTGCGATGGGGTCATAGGCCAACCCCTGGGGGTTACGATGGCCATAGCTCCAGATTTCAGGCAATGCCCCCTGCGCCCCCACAAAGGGATTATCTTTAGGGACACTGCCATCCAGGTACAAGCGAAGCACCGTACCAGCATGATTAGAAAGATCTTGCCCATTAGGCCGCTTCCCGCGATCGCCCACTGAAAAGAATACGGTGCTCTTGGCTGGGTCTTGCTCATCAATCTTAAAAGCAATGCGGCTTCCATAGTGATACCCCGTACCCGTCACCGATTTTGTCACCAGCAAGTCTGTTAAATTCGTTAACCGATTGCCTTGTAAACGGGCCCTGGCAAGCGTAGTAGCAGCGTTATCGCCCACTGGCTTACTGTAGGTGAAATAGATCCAGCCAGGTTTCGATCCCCCCATTAAAAAGGCCTCTGTAAGCTGCTTAGGAATGGCGACATCCAACAAGCCACCTTGACCTTCCGCCAACACCTTAGGTGCCCCTGAAATACTCTGCACTGTGCCAGTGGCTACATTCAGCAACTTAAGCCCCCCTGACCGCTCGGTAATCAGCAGCTTACGATCATCAACAAACGCCAACCCCCAAGGAACACCAAAGCCTGAGGCCACTTTCTCCAACTTCCAAAAGGTACTCTGAGTTACGGCTAACACCACCGCCGACTGAAGCATTAAAACCGTGAGAATGGATAGTTTGAGAAGCATAATGCCACCTACTGATATAAATCGAATCAAGCTATAATACGCCGCCACTTCTTATTCACAAGGTTTGCTCCATGACACTTTTTCGCCCCTGCATTGATCTCCACCAAGGCCAGGTGAAACAAATTGTTGGCGGCAGCCTTAACGATGACGGCGCCGACACAAACTTTGTCAGTCAGCATGATGCTGCTTACTACGCAAACCTCTATCGCGAAAAATTACTCACCGGCGGCCACGTCATTGCCTTAGGCCCAGGCAATAAAGAACAAGCATTAAGTGCTCTGAAAGCCTGGCCTAACGGACTGCAATTTGGTGGCGGTGTTAACGCTGATAACGCTGAAGAATTTATCGCCGAAGGGGCTTCACACGTTATCGTGACCTCTTACTTATTTGAGGATAAAGAATTCTCCTGGGAGCGCCTGGAGACGATCAAATCCAAGGTCGGCAAAGACAAACTGATTTTAGACTTAAGCTGCAGGCGCACAGACAGCGGCTGGCACATTGCCACTGACCGCTGGCAGACGATTACGTCCACAGCCATTACCACTGAAACCTTATCTGAGCTGAGTAAGCATTGCGCTGAATTTTTGATTCATGCTGCCGATGTGGAAGGCTTACAAGGAGGCATCGATGAAGAGCTGGTAAGCTTTCTCGGTCAGCACTGTACCATCCCCGTCACTTACGCTGGCGGTGCTCGCTCACTAGACGATTTAAAACTGGTTCAGCAGTTATCCAACGGTAACGTCGACCTCACCATTGGTAGCGCACTGGATATTTTTGGCGGCAATGGTGTGACCCTAGACGAATGCATTCAGTGGAATAACAAACCATAAAGCGAGAACTTCACGTTAGAAATTATTTTCGAGTGCGAATTTCCAATAGCCCTCACTTTCAATCATCAAGGATCTAAGGAAAGCCGATGAACCAACGTTATCACTCCCTAGACAATCTACGCGGCATCATCATGTGGCTGGGGGTTGTTCTCCATGTTTGCATCAACCATATGGCAGGAGTGAGCAATATCCCTTGGAGAGACTCTCAAACAGGTGAGTTCGCGGATATTCTCCTTCTATTCATCCACACCTTTCGCATGCCGGCTTTTTTTATACTCGCAGGATTTTTCACTGCATTCCTACTGGAAAAATCAAGCACTAGGCAAATGCTTATCCACAGAATGAAACGTTTAGCCGTTCCCTTCGCCATATTCTGGCCAATTCTGTTAATAGCCACCATGCCCCTCATGCAGTCGTTTATCGAAAGAACAGTAGAGACTCCGCTTACAAAACCAAGTGCAGACGAAATGAGCTCAAGCACCATTACCACCATGCATTTATGGTTTCTCTATTACTTGATTTGGTTTTGCCTATTCGGCGCAGTCATTCATAAAATTACGCGCAAGCTGCCTACGTCTTGGAAAGAGAAAAGTAGCGATATATTCTCATTGATTGCCACAAACTGGTGGGGAGTTGTACTGCTAACACTCCCCCTTGTTGCCATTGGGAGTTTCTTTAAATACGGCTTACTCGATCCAGATACCACTCTTATTCCTAATGTTTTTAACCTCACTCATAACGGTATTTATTTCGTTTTTGGCTGGCTTTGCTTTTATCATTCAAACAAACTTTTTAACCACTACCAACGCTATTGCTGGCACTACGTTGTATCGGGCTTCGTGATATTTATGGCGGTTATGGTTGAATTCGGCATGGTTATGCAAGGAAAACTCGGTGACACACAAGGCAGTATTATTATTGCTGCTACCTATAACAGCATTAGCTGGATATGGAGCTTCGCGTTAATTGGAATATTCTTGCGATATCTGAATAAACCTAATCGAGTACTGCGCTATCTAGCCGACAGCTCGTACTGGGTGTATTTAGTCCATATGCTAGGCACCATTGGCTTTGGACTGATACTTTACGATACAAATTTAAGCATGCTTCCTAAAATGCTTATCAACATCGTTTTAACATCTGTGGTTTGCCTAATAACTTACCAACTATTTGTACGCCATACTTGGATTGGGAGACTACTCAATGGTCCTAGATCTACCCCTAAAGAAGCCCCTACCTCTATAGATCAAACCCCAGCTGATGGCACAAAGTCCACGGCATAATCCTTCAGTGCCAACGGAAAGCCTTCTGCTTTCTGTTGGCACTTCAATCAAACCGCTAAATATCCTTTTCTTCTCCTATCTTCCCTTAAAAGCAGTCCTGTCAATATCCGCTATAGTGTTACTACGATATTCGTCGTTATTGAACGATTAAATGTAACAATGCGTACAGCTATTACAGGAAGACACCTTGCCTATTTCCAGTGCAATCCTAGCCATTGATCAAGGCAGCAGTGGAACTCGTGCTCATCTCTACAGCACAGAGGAAAACCGCGTGGGGGAAATTTTATTCTCTTCCGCTATCCCAATAAATGTACACTCCCCCCAAAAAGATTGGATTGAATATAAAGGCGATGAGCTTCTAGATTCGGTAAAAAGCGTAATTTCACAAACCCAAACTTGGGCTAAAGATCATAACGCCAACATCAGTAACATCGCTCTCAGTTGCCAACGTTCTACCTGTGCTGCCTGGGATAAAAACACCGGAAAACTATTAGCTCCTATCATTAGCTGGCAAGATCGAAGAGCAAACAGCTGGCTCACGCAGCAAGGCTTTGATGCAAAAACCATCCAAGATATTTCAGGGCTTCCCTTATCTCCCCACTACGGCGTAGCAAAACTTCGATGGCTTAGAGACAATACCGAAACCGTTAAAACAGCTCTCCAAAATCAATCTCTGCAATGGGGGCCTTTATCGGCATATCTGCTCTTTTCTCTCTGCGATAACTCGCCTTACGTTGTCGATGCCAATATCGCTAGCCGCACTCAACTTTGGGATAATCACGAACAATACTGGAGCCAATTTCTCTGTAACACCTTTGAGATTGACATAGGCAGCTTGCCACAAGCAACCCCTTCCCTATCACACTTCGGTAATCACCAAGGCATTCCCATTTCTCTTGTGATTGGAGACAAACAAGCAGAGCTTGCAGCACTGGGATCTCCCTCTAGCGATCGTGTGGTTATTACACTAGGCACTTGTTCATCCCTATTCTTTTCACTACCACAAGACATTTGCCTGCAGCAATCTTACTGGCTAAAAACCCGAATGAATTGCCGCTTCAATGAAAACGATTGGTTTGCAGAAGCGTTAATAAATGGTTCAGGAGCCGCCATACAGTGGTTTGCCACCCACCACCAACAACCAGAAAATTATCAGCAAATGAACCAATGGATAGAATCTCTGAATCATGCTGAAAAAAAACAATCGCCACTATTTTTAAACAGCGTTTCTGGCATTGCTTCACCGTTTTGGAAACCAGATGTCACCCCTCGATATGAAGGCGATAATGCAAATACAACCACTGAACAGTATTTCTATAGCCTGATCGAATCCATTGCCTTCTGGATTACATGGAATATCGACCTCTATCACGAACTCGCAGATAAAAAACTTTCTGAAATTATCCTCGCGGGTTCATTAGGTCAATGTCACACCATAGGTCAAATCAGCGCAAATTTACTGCAAACACCAATAGAACTCGCCAGCAATAGGCATTACAGTGTTGAAGGGGCTGCAAGAATGATTTATGAGTCGCAAGCTCATGCACTACTGCATCAGAACGAAAAATGGCCTGATGTCGCCCCTGACAAAACTTATACCCCAGAAAAGTGTGACTATCTAAAAAATCGCTACGAACACTGGAAGCAGCTTATTGAGTCATCTTTATGAAAGAGATTGGCAAGCAAACCGAATATGACATCGCCATTATTGGAGCAGGTATTCAAGGTGCAGGGCTAGCGCAAGCCGCAAGTGCAGCAGGGTTTAAAGTGATTGTTTTAGAGAAAAACGTCGTAGCTTCCGCCACGTCTTGCAAATCTTCAAAGCTAATTCACGGTGGCCTTAGATATTTAGAAAGCCTGCAATTTAATCTCGTTTACGAATGCTTACACGAACGCAATCTACTGACCAAGCTAGCCCCCAACCTTGTTAAGCTAGTACCCTTCTATATTCCCATCTACAAGCACAGTCAACGTAAGCCATGGCAGGTTCGGCTCGGCTTATTTCTCTATTGGGCTTTATCAGGGTTTGACAAATATTCTGGCTTCCAAACAGTAAACCCCGATCAGTGGCATAAACTACACGATCTCAACACCAATAACTTACTACAAGTCTTCTGCTATCAAGACGGGCAAACGGACGACAAACTACTTACTCAAGCGGTTATGCAATCCGCAATTGAAATGGGTACAAAACTACACTGCCATGCAGATTTTGTAAAAAGTGAAAAAAAAACAGATGATATAAAAGTTTTCTGGAAAGAAAATGGTGAAGAGTACTTCGTGCGTAGTAAAGTGCTCGTCAACTGCACAGGCCCCTGGATTGAAAAAACCAACCAAAAACTCGACCGCCCTCTACCATTGCCAGACCTAGATAAGATCAAAGGTAGCCACATCATCATTCCTGAGGAACTAGGCAAGCAAATATTCTATGTAGAAGCGGAAGACGGTCGCGCCGTATTTATTATGCCCTGGCGAGACCAAAATAATCATCCTTGCACCTTAATTGGCACCACAGAGAACACGGTCAATAATGAGCCAGATCAAATTGAAAACCCAACCGCTTCACAGAGTGAAATCACTTACCTACTCAACACTGCTTCCCATCATTTTCCACAGCTGAGGAGCTACAGCCCTAAAAATATCCAATCCTCTTTTGCTGGCTTACGGGTATTACCTGGCGAAAACAAAAAAGCATTTCATCGCCATCGTGAAACCCTATCCGTATTCGATAATACAAACGTTCCTCGATACGTGGCTACCGCTGGAGGAAAATTGACCAGTTATCGCATTGGCTCAGAAAAGCTACTCAAGCAATTGCTACCAACCCTAGGGCAACGGCAAACCGGTAAAACGAAAGAAATAGAGTTAGAAAGACCAGATCGAGATTAGACAGGTCGCAACCTGGCTAATCTTCACTATCGATCTTAACCAGTTATCTTGCTGTCTAAGCTTAACTACCCATCACGCCGAAGCTATTGAATCCGGAGGCCTCAGGGCGACCCGTTTCATTAGTGGTGCCAAAATGACTGACTTCCTGTGTTTCCGGATCTATCCGACATTCCAGATATAAGCCGTCAGGGTAGTCTTTAGAGTTAGGGTCGCTATTGGGGAAGTCCGCACTGAAAAACACCAAGAATACATCTCGGCTCTTCTCAAAACGTGTACTTAACTCATCCACTCGAATATGCCGCTGACTTTTACCGAACCGCTCACCTACATAATCCCAACAGGCACGCTTCGCATCCATAATATCGTATAGGCGAGGGTCGATTTTTGCGGCTGTTTCCACGGTCGTTAAAATGCCCATTTTAAAGGCGAAGATGGTGGCTACACTGGCCAATGCCACCAAAAACGAGGCAATGAGTATTAAGCCAAGACCTTCTTTAGTTCTCTTTTTCACAACTACCCTCTAGGACACGCTAACTTTTTCTGCTTTATAACTATTATCGGCCAAATTTGATGTAATTCCAGCCTTCTTTATTGCAGTCAAATCCGGGCCACGGCACAATAGCCATCCATCGCACCTGTAGAAGGAGACGTATCTTGTCTCGGTTTTGGACTCGACTGCTCAGTTTGGGCCTTGTCACCACCCTCCTCGCAACCAGCGGCTGTGCCCGCCTTATCTCCAACCAAGCCAATAAATTCGCCGATGGCCTCACTCAAGCCATTCGCGCTCAAGATGACCTAAAAACCGTCGAAGCAGGTGCTCCAGCCTACATGCTACTGCTTGAGTCCATGCTACAAGATGACGATCCTAGCCCATCTATGCTACTGGGTACTGCCAATCTCTATAGTTTTTACGCAGGGATATTTGCCACAGACCCTGAACGCCAAAAGCGACTCAACAACAAAGCTCTCAACTATGCCCTACAAGGCTCCTGCGGCCTCCAAAAAGTGCTGTGTGATGCAGATTCCACCCCTCTGAAGACCTTTGCCCAAAATCTTGAAACTCTCGACAAAGGAGACGTCGCCGATATCTATAACCTAGGCTCCATTTGGGCCGGCTGGCTACAGAGCAATAGTGGTGACTGGAATGCGATAGCCAAGCTAGGGCACATCAAAGCCCTGATGAGTAAAAGTATTGAACTAGACGAACAGTACGACAACGGTACTGCACACCTCTATATGGGCGTTCTAAACACCCTACTTCCTGCCGCCATGGGTGGCCAACCCGCAAAAGGGAAAGAGCACTTCGAAAAAGCCCTCACTCTAAGTGAAGGCCAAAATCAATTAGTGAAAGTCTATTACGCTAAATATTATGCCCGACTCATGTTTGACCAAGAGCTTCACAACCGACTGCTCATCGAAGTAACAACAAGCACGAATTCGCCTAAGGAATTTACCCTGATTAACCAGCTTGCCAAAAAACAAGCAGCTGAGTTACTGGCCGGAGAGTCTGATTACTTCTAATCTTATTACTTTAAGCCCCGAATTATATCAGGGCGAAAATCACTGCCTTTTAGCAATAAATTAACATTACTGAGTATCTTATGTTCACCAAAGCGCGCGTATTCCACTCCTTTATCGCAGCAGCACTAACTATGGTGTTTAGCCTTCATACCCAGGCTGCAACTTTTAAAATTGCCACACTTTCTCCTGACGGCTCTGCCTGGATGGTAGCCATGCGTAAAGCGGGCAAAGAACTCGAGAAGCAAACCCAAGGCCGCGTAAAACTCAAGTTTTACCCCGGCGGCGTCATGGGCGATGACAAATCCGCCCTGCGTAAAATGAAGATTCGCCAACTCCACGGCGTGGCAGTGTCAGGCGGCCAACTAGCGAAATATTTTCCAGACAGCCAGATCTACAATCTAGCCCTAGGTTTTCGTGATTTCAACGAAGTAGATTACGTTCGTAGCCGCATGGATGAACACATTCTGAAAGGCTTTGAAAAGAACGGTTTTGTGAGTTTTGGCTTAGCAGAAGGTGGCTTCGCTTACTTCATGAGTAACGGCAGCATCAAAACACCAAAAGACTTAAAGAAACACAAAGTTTGGGCGCCAGGCGCCGACCCTGTGACCCTTAAAGCCGCTACGAGCTTGGGTATTACCCCTATCCCTCTCAGCATCGCCGATGTACTGCCTAGCCTTCAGACTGGCCTTATCGATACCGTGGCCACATCCCCCGTAGCGGCACTCGCTTTGCAGTGGCACTCTCAAGTCACTCACATCACTGATCTACCCCTGCTCTACTTTTACGCAACCCTGGTGGTAGACAAAAAAGCCTTCAAAAAACTTTCTCCTGTGGATCAAACAGCGATGCGCACGGTTCTCGGCGCCACCTTTAAGCAAATTGACAAGCAGAATCGCCTCGATAACGAAGCCGCTTTCGCAGCCATGAAAAGCCAAGGCATTTCTCTAGAAGCCCTCACACAAGAAGAGCGAAGTCAATGGGATAACTTAGGGCCTACCGTAGAAAAATTGCTGGTGAACGAAGGCAAAGTAAACCCTGAAACCATGAAGCGTATGAAAGGTTATCTTCAAGACTATAGAGTTCAACAAGAACACCGTACTCAACAAGCTGCCAAATAGGCAGCTTGCTTTGAGATGTTTCTCATACATAGCTTTTAATCCTTCTATGAACCGTACCCCGAGCCTCACCCCTCGCTAACTTTATGCTATCACTGCTAAAAAAATTAAACCGGGGTATTCATTCCCTCGAAAATGCGTTTCTAGTACTGCTTGTGCTCGCCATGCTCGGCATAGCCATCACACAAATTATCTTGCGTAACTTTGCAGACAGCGGCTTAGTCTGGGCCGATGCCCTATTACGCATTTTTGTACTTTGGCTGGCGTTAATCGGCGGCATGGTTGCCACCCGCGATGGTGGACATATTAATATCAATATCGTCGGCCACTACCTGAAAGGCGGCCCCAAGCTTTTTGTTACTTTCTCCACGCTTTTTCTCTCCGGCGCTCTCTGTACAGCCATGGCTTGGTACAGTTGGCAATTTGTGTTACTAGAAAAAGAAGACGGCATGATTGCTTTCCTTACCTATCCCGCATGGTGGTTTGAGCTTGCCATCCCCATTGCTTTCGCGGTCATGGCATTACGCTTTCTTTTTGGGTCAATTATCTACCTCATTACCGGCGGTCGGGACGATCATTTAGAAAGTGTAAAAGAGACAGATATTTCTACTGAGCACACAACGCCAGCTCATCACTCCCTGAAGGGAGAAAAAAAACCATGATCACGGCACTTCTTGTTCTCGCAATTATTTGGCTTGCCATTAGCGGTATGCCCATTTTTGCCGTCATTGCCACCATTGCCATGCTGGGTTTTCACGCCCAAGAAATTGACCTTATGGTCATGGCTATCGAGCTATACCGTATCAGTGATACCCCCATGCTGTTATCACTACCACTGTTTACACTCACCGGTTACATCCTTGCAGAAAGCCAAGCGTCTAAACGCTTGGTACGCTCAACCCAAGCTATGATTGGTTGGGTACCCGCAGGCCTCGCACTTATAGCCTTTATCACTTGTGCGCTTTTCACAGCATTTACCGGCGCGAGTGGCGTTACCATTGTGGCAATCGGTGCACTGCTTTATCCCGCACTAAAACAAGTTGGCTTTGGCGAGCGTTTTTCTCTCGGTTTGGTGACAACATCTGGCTCACTAGGCCTGCTACTCGCTCCCTCTTTACCACTCATCCTATATGGCATCATCGCCCAACAGGTGGGTGCCGGCCCAAGCTTTAGTATCCAAGATTTATTCTTAGCGGGAATCCTGCCTGCACTCCTAATGGTTTCATTGTTGTGTGCGTGGGCATTGTGGTACAGCAAAGATACCGTCATTCAACGCCAAGATTTTTCCAGAAAAGAATTAGGTGCAGCGCTCTGGGAAGCCAAATGGGAATTACCCCTACCCTTTTTTGTGGGCGGTGGTATTTATGCAGGCTGGCTCGCAGTTTCTGAAACTGCTGCGGTTGCTGCACTCTATGTGATTATTGTGGAAGTATTTGTTTATCGAGAAATTCGTTTAAAGAAACTACCCCAGATTTTCCGAAAAGCCATGATCATGTCCGGTAGTATTATCTTGATTCTTGGCGTTTCTCTGGCCATGACCAATGTCATTGTGGATGCTGAAATTCCAGCAATGCTATTTGATTTTGTTCAAACCCATATCGACAGCAAGATTAGTTTCCTAATTTTATTGAATATTTTCTTACTGGTTCTCGGCGCGATTCTGGATATTTTCTCAGCCATTATTATTATGGTTCCGCTAATTTTACCTATGGCCGTCAACTTTGGAATTCACCCTTTGCACTTAGGCATTATTTTTCTAGCTAACATGCAGATTGGATATTTCACACCACCGGTGGGCATGAATTTATTTATTGCCAGCTATCGCTTTGGAAAGCCTATCACCACCCTCTATAGTGCAACCTTGCCATTTATGGTCGTACTACTGATTGCGCTACTGATTATCACCTATGTGCCTGAACTCAGCCTGGGCTTAATCGACATCGCAGAATAAACACACATCTAAACATACCTTTAATAGCTAATTATCTATGTCTATCGATTCCTTTATGCTCGGCCAACGCTGGGTAAGTAACACCGAACCTGAATTAGGTTTGGGTATTGTGGCCGAAATTAACGACCGTCACATCAGCATTAGCTTTCCCGCCTGTAGTGAACAGCGTGTATACGCCAGTAATAACGCCCCATTAACTCGCCTCCGCTATCACAAGGGCGACACTATTGTTGATAATGAAGAGCACAGTTTTACTGTCACTGATTCAATGGAGGCAAACGGTTGTTTAATCTACCAATGCCTTGACCATGACGCTCAGGAAATCAGTATTCACGAATTGGAATTAAGCTGCTTCGTTCAATTCAGTAATCCGAAAGATAGACTTTTTGCCGGTCAAATTGATAAACCCAATAGCTATCAACTACGCTTGCAAACCCTTCAGCACAACCAACGCATGCAACAGTCTGCGGTTAGTGGACTACAAGGTGCACGCATTGAAAAGCTGCCCCACCAACTTTATATCGCTCATGAAGTGGCAAACCGTCATGCCCCCCGAGTACTACTAGCAGATGAAGTGGGCCTGGGTAAAACCATTGAAGCCGGCTTAATCATTCATCAGCAGCTGCACACTGGCCGTTCAAAGCGTGTTCTCATTTGTTTACCCGACTCCCTCATTCATCAATGGCTAGTAGAAATGCTAAGAAGATTTAATCTTCAATTCAGCATTCTAGACACTCAACGTTGCATCGATTTAAGTCATGCTCCCGATGAGCTGGATGAAAACGATCAAATCATTCCTGGCGGGGAACAAAACCCTTTTGAGCAAGCACAATTGGTTATTTGCCCATTGAGCCTGCTAACCAATAATGAGAAACGCCAGCAGCAAGCCATTGAAGCTCAATGGGACTTATTAGTGGTCGACGAAGCACACCACTTAGAGTGGCAAGAAAGCAATCCAAGTAGTGAGTATCAATGTGTAGAAAAATTAGCTGCCACCGCTACAGGCTTATTGCTCCTAACCGCAACCCCTGAACAGCTGGGCATTGAAAGCCACTTCGCTCGCCTCCGCCTGCTAGACCCCCATCGCTATCATGATTTACAGGCGTTCATTGCCGAAGAAGAGCAATACAAACCCGTCAATCAACTTGTACAAAAACTGCTAGCCGAAGACCCTGTTTCCACTATCAGACAGCCTGACAGCCAGAAGCAATTACTTGAATTTTTGGGTGAAAAGCAAACCGCTACTCTCAACAACTGTCTTGAAACTGAAGAACAAGATGAAGCTATCGCCAGCGCGTTTCAACAGCTACTAGATTGTCACGGTACCGGACGGGTGTTGTTTAGAAATACGCGAGCCAGTATTACCGGCTTTCCAGAACGAAACCTGATTGAGCACCCTCTAGAAGCACCAAGTGCTTATCTAGAAAACATTCAAGACGCTTCACTCTCCTCCCTTTTACAGGCAGAAACCCTCATTGGTGACAATTGGTTAGCGGAAGATTCTCGCGTTGCATGGCTATTACTACAGCTTAAAGCGCTAAAAAATGAAAAAGTGTTAGTGATTTGCCATCATGCAACAACCGCCATGGCACTAGAAGAATTTCTTCGTTTACGTCAAGGCATTCGCTGCGCAGATTTCCATGAAGGTATGAGTTTGTTAGAGCGCGACCGTGCCGCAGCCTATTTTGCGGATCACGAAGCCGGCGCCCAGGTTCTTATCTGTTCCGAAATTGGCAGTGAGGGGCGCAACTTTCAGTTTGCCCATCACCTTATCATGCTCGACCTCCCCCCTAACCCCGACCTGCTTGAACAACGCATCGGCCGCCTCGATCGAATAGGTCAGCAACAAACCGTGAACATTCATGTTCCTTTTTACGAAAATACGGCACAAGAACACTTATTGGCGTGGTACCACAAAGGTATTAACGCTATTGAAGCCCCCTGTCCTGCCAGCCAAAACCTGTGGCGCCAGTTCGAAGCAGATTTACTACCCCTACTAAAAGCCACAAGTGATCAGACTGAGTGGAATACACTCTTAGAGCAAACCCACATCAGCACCCAAACACTACTGGAAGAACTTCAGGCAGGTCGAGACCAACTGCTAGAGCTTAATTCTTGTAACCATGACGTGGCAGAAAAACTAGCCACAGACCTGGGCAATGAAGAACAAAGTGAAGCCCTTGAAAGCTACATGGATGCTGTTTTCGATGAGTTCAACATTGATAAAGAGCACCATAGCGAACACAGCGTTGTGATTCGCCCCAGTGAACATATGACCTGTCATTATTTCCCAGGGCTGACAGAGGAAGGCTTTACCGGCACCTTTGATCGCAGAACTGCATTAAGCCGTGAAGATATGCAGTATCTCACTTGGGAACACCCTATGGTCACCGGCGCCATTGAGATGATGATGAGCGGTGAGCACGGCAACACACAAGTTTGCACACTTAAATTGCGCCCGCTAAAGCCCGGTACTCTATTGGTTGAAGGGGTATTTACGCTGAACTGCCCTGCCCCTCGCTCTCTACAGCTACCTCGTTTTTTAGAGTCCGGCATCCAGCGTGTTTTGCTAGACAGTAACGGCAATGACTTAAGTCATGTTGTCACCTCAGAGCATCTAAATACCCTCGGTGAACGAGTACCCAAAGGCACCGCTCGCGAGCTTATTAAACATGCCCGCGATCAAATCAATACTCTTATCGGCAAAGCCGAAACACTGATCCATGCGCATGAAAAGCAGGCCATTGAGAAAGCCATTCAAGCTGTTCAAACCGAAATGAATGCAGAGAAACTACGCTTGGAGACCTTGGCGGCCAACAACCCCAACATACGGCAAGAAGAAATCAATTATACCGATAACGCTAAAGAGCAGCTTCAAAGCTATCTTCAACATGCCCGCTTTACTCTAAATGCTCTCCGCATAGGCATTGTCACTTAGTAAACTCACGAGAGATTCACACCATGTACGTTTTTTCCGTTACCGCTAAAAACCGGAAGGCCATCGAAGGTTTTAAACAAGATAGTACTGTGCCCTTTATTGGCTATATCGACTTCAAAGACCTGTTCGGCGCCGAAAAGCTGTGTCAGCTGTATATCATGCAAGAAGGTTTCTACGATGTAAAAATCGAAAAACGTCAGCTCATCGACCCCGCGAAGTTAGAAATGGCATCAGACAGTAATATGTTAAAAATGGTGAAATCTGCCCAAGAAGGTGGCTATGCTATTCAACTATTTAGCGCCCATTAAATTAGCTTATGCTTAAATTAATGGAAATTGTGCTCCCTTAATAGCGCTAACCTTGTGAAATTTCAGTATATGGGCTACAAATAAACCTGTGACTTCGTTTAAGAACCTGCGATAACGTATTGAGATGCATGGAAAATAACGGCGAAAGCGAAAACCAGGCCTCGGCCCCACCAGAATTACCCCCCATACTGGAGCTTCGACTTAAGTATGATGAATCGTCACGCCAGCTCACTGTTGCACTGGTAGATACCGGTGAAAAAGGCGCAGGCCCAAAGGTTTCTCGGGACACTCTCAATGCCAACTTGAAAAGAGACGGCTACGACAAGCTATTTGCTTTAGAAGCAGGCATTGATCAAATACTGGACTTGATCGACAAGCAAACCCCTGGGGAAGTCATATACGCTGAAGCACGAGACGCAACTGCAGAATTAACGGTTTCTACCGATAAAATGAGTGCCTACCTCGCCATCAAACGAGCCTTTGGCGGCAACCTAGTCACCAGAGACTCCATTGAGAAACTTCTCTCCCATCACGGTATTAAAAATAACTGCTGGCTTGAAGATCGACTAAAAGAGCTTGATAAGAAAGAAAGTGCCACTAACGTCTTGGTGGCCAAAGGCAAACTTCCCCGTAACGGTAAAGACAGCGAGTTCCGCCCACTATTCGACACAGAAGAAAAAAGCCGCGAATTCGTTGAAGACGCCTCAGGAAAAATCGATTATCTCGCACCACAAGAGTATTTAATCCTCGAAGCTGGTGAAAAGCTCATGGAGCGTATTCCACCCACAGAAGGCCAACCTGGCTACGACCTATACGGCAATCCAGTACTTCCTCAAAAAGGAAAAGTTCTAGAGTACGCTCTTAACAAATGCAAGGGAGCAAAGCTCGATGAGAGCGACTCCAATATCCTTGTTGCAGAAGAGAAAGGGCACCCCGTCATTATTGACAGAGGGGTTCGACAAGATGACACACTGACCCTAAAAAATGTAAGCCTCGCCACAGGTAATGTCGAATATGATGGCTCCCTAGAAGTTCAGGGAGACGTTCAAAGCGGCTTAAAGATTGATGTTACCGGCGACGTATTTATTAAGGGAACTGTTGAAAATGCCCGAATTCATGCAGGCGGTAACATCACTGTTGTCGGTGGAGTACTGGGCCAAGAAGTCGAACACGATGAAAAAATGGAAACTGCTGAACTCCAAGGCGACTGTAGTTTGAGTTCTGAGAAAAGCATTTCTGTTCGCTACGCAAATTACTCCCAACTAACAGCTGCCGGCTCAGTGGAAGTGCGAGAATACTTTCTTCATTGTGCAGTTAGTGCAGTAGAAAATATATTTGCTGGCCAAGACGGCGGAAAAGGTCGTGTTATGGGCGGAACCTTGAAAGCAGGTAAATGCATCACTGCAAATATTCTTGGCAGCGACGCCTATGTAAAAACCCATGTGGAAGCCGGCACACTACAAGACGTTTTCAAAAAACTTGAAGAACTTCAAGAAAAAGCCTCCCCTCTTAAGCAGCAACTGGCAGAACTCACCGAATTAAAACGTAATTTGATCCGGGCCAGTGAAGGCAAGATGAATGACACCATTAGAGCCAAGCTGAAAAAGCTAGAGGCGGCCATTCATACTATCCACACTCACCGCCAAGAAATACAGAAGAAAGCGACTGGCTTAAAACAAGGCGCGAAGAAAGCTCTCAATAAAATACGTATTGAAACTAAAAAAGCCTGCTACAGTAACGTTGAAATTTGTATTAACGGCTACAACAAACAAATAGAAGAAGATTACACCGCAGCAATTTTCGCGCAAAAAGGCAAGACCGTTGAAAAAGTAGATAAATAGCATCCTGCTACCATCCTCAATTACCCCCTACACTCACTTTCAAGACAAAAAAAATCCCGCTTTCAAGCGGGATTTTTTATACAACTCTTAAAGCTTAAGCTGCACGGCGACGAGCTAAACCTAAACCCAAAAGGCCGAATACTAACAAGGCAATAGAGCCCGGTTCTGGAACTGTACTAACAGATCCAACCAGATGGTCGTTACCACACCCCATTGTCCAACTAATATCAAAGCTATCAACGTTTAAGAAGCTCAAGTCAAAGCCTGTTACCGCGTAGTGACTACCACCTAAAAAACCAGTATCAGCATCAGTTAGGCCTGCAAAGTACTCAAGGGTACCCGAACCTAGTAAAGTACCGCCGTTGTTATACAACCATGGGCTGGAGCCATAATTCGCCTTATAGTAAGCCGTAGTCACAGTTGATTGAGTATCAATAGATAGCACATCATAAGTACCAGCAGCCCAGTTTACATCTAATACATAATCAAAGCCGAAAGTATTAGCCACATTCAGCTGACCATTGATAGCTGAAGTAGTGCTACCTGCGATACGGTCACCATCGATATCAATAAAAATATCACCAGAGGTGAAGTCTTTTTCACTTCCAACACCCGTGTAACCCGCAACACCATTCAAGAAATCAAAGCCACCAACCATAGTCAAGTTGGTACCATCAAAGAACATGCCTTCGGCATCCCACTTCTGATGGCTAGCCATTCCCGGCTCAACTTCCTGATCTTCCTGCTTACCATACCAGCCAGTATCATACTTGCTGTCACCATCATAGATGGTTACTTCAGAACCAACTTCACCAACGCCACCACCAATAACCAATGCGGAAGCCTGGGCACTCAATAAAGCTAAAGCAAGAACAACTGCTAACGTTTTCATCCTTCGATTTCCTTTTAGTAGATTTCTCTCTAGGCACCTAGGCCCGCGAATAATTTATGTGCCAAACTAACCGCTATTTAGCACTATTCATGCCAACATTGAAATCACCCTGATTTTAATGGGATCTAGCTCACACTTTTAGAATGAAGAACGCGCCAATGTAAGCGTTATCGACACATAGAATGTAAAGATTTACGTGCCAGCCCTATGACTAGGTGGTACTAGCTAATAAGGGCTAATTTTTAGTGTAAAAAAACTCGACGCTTAGATTGATAGGTAATTTTGCCAATATAAACCGCTCAACCTAGCGACAAAAGCGACTGAACAGTTAGGATGAACAGAGGAATATTAGAAGAAATACGTAAAATCTGATCGTAATGCTATTTACTAGCGCCTGTATCAAGCTATGAAGAATTCTGACAACCTAGCCGTTGAACACTGCTGTAACCTCCTGTAAGGCGAGAATACAAACAAGGGCGTAGAAAAGAACTGGCTACTCTAATAAGTGTCCAGGCCACAAGCACGATCGAGGGGGCATACACACTCCTTTGCTATCTAGGCTATAGGAATACCAACCCAGAGAAACTGAACGGTTAGTAAAATGTACTAAGAACAGGAGTGGAAACTAAAGAAATCAAATTCTATAGGCTAAAAACATTATACAGAGAAGAGCAAACGCGAATAGTTAAGTGATCACTAGTCAGGCTCTCCAACATATTCTTTATAGTGGTCCGTATAGTCCCTAAGATTCTCCCCTACTGCCGTACGAAACTGGCGGGATAGAAAATCAAAAATCTCATCTTTATCACCGAGAAAATCTTTACGGGACTCAGAGCTAGAAGCAGCAAGAAACACGGCATAACGGGCTGCAGCGTAAAGCAGTGCATCAGAGGATAACCCTGGCCCCGCCTCCTCACTACGCTCATTGGCTAACGCAATAAATTCGTCAGCCAATTCCCAAAATTTCTGTTCGTCTTGCTGCTCGCTCATTCTAGAACCCTACAAAAGTAGTTAACTGGGAATTAACCCACAATATCCAGTAACTCAACATCGAAAACCAAGGTAGCGTAAGGACCAATAGCTCCACCTGCTCCATTTTCTCCATAAGCCAGGTTGTAAGGCACATGTAAACGCCACTTAGAACCAACAGGCATCAATTGCAGAGCTTCAGTCCAACCAGCAATTACACCGCTCACAGGGAATTCAGCTGGTTGACCACGGTCGTAAGAGCTATCAAACACTGTGCCGTCGATCAGGGTACCGTGATAATGGGTACGTACAGTCGATGCATTGGTTGGCTTATCACCAGAACCATCCGTGATGATTTCGTATTGCAGCCCAGATTCCAACACAACAACTTCATCACGCTTAGCGTTTTCGTCCAAGTACTTTTGACCTTCTGCACCCAACTCTTTTGCTTTTTCTGCTTTCTTTGCTTCTTCTTTCGACTGCATAGTACGGAAAGCCGCATTGATATCGTCAGCCGAGACTGCAAGGTCTGCATTCTTAATACCATCGGTAAAGCCAACTAAAGCAGCCTCTACATCAAAACCTTCAAAAGGAGGTTGAATTAACTGATCACCCATTTGACGACCAATACCGTAGCTTGCTTGCTGTTCTTCAGTAGAAAATTTATCAGACATTTTGAAACCTTATTTAGTTGAATTGACTGTCATTCTGACGACCAAAGAGAGGACTCGCCAGAGCAGCGAAGCTCACAATCTTTTTCAGTATCACTGCAAACTAAAAAAAGATCCTTCGCTGTCGCTCAGGATGACAAGTTTAAAATATTTTAAATAACGCGCACATTAATAACATGCTCAACGTCAGCAATCGCCTTAATAACATCATCGCTTGGTGTGTTCTCAACATCAATAATATTGTAAGCCACATCACCACGACTTTTGTTCATCATATCAATTACGTTTACATTGTTATCCGTGAATACCGATAACACATGGCCTAATACACCAGAAACATTATCGTTGCTGAAAGTGATGCGAGTACTATTCGGCACACGATCCATTTCAATAGCTGGGAAGTTTACAGAATTTTTAATATTGCCATTTTCTAGAAAATCCATTAATTGGTCTGCGGCCATTACTGCACAATTTTCTTCTGCTTCTGCTGTCGAAGCACCGATGTGCGGCATCGCCATTACATCTTTTCGCCCCAACAAACCCGGCATTGGGAAGTCACAAATGTACTTACCTAATTTGTTATCGTTCAGCGCATCAATAACCGCCTGCGTGTCAGTGATCGATTCACGAGCAAAGTTCAGCAGAACCGCACCCTCTTTTACTGACTTTAGCGCTTCCGCGTTAATCATGCCTTTGGTTGGTTCAATAGCAGGCACATGTAAAGTGATAAAGTCGGCATTGGCCAACAGCGCTTGCATATTTTCCATACGCTTCACTTTACTGGATAAACGCCAGGCTGCTTCAACAGACAGCGCCGGGTCAAAACCGAGTACATTCATGCCCATTGAAAGCGCCATATCCGCAACCATAGAACCGATAGCACCGAGACCAACAATACCCAATGTACGCCCTGCCAGTTCTCCACCTGCAAAACGTTTTTTCTCTTTTTCTAGCAGCTTACCCATTTCACCTGCATCGGACATTTCGATCAGACTTTGGGAATATTCCATACCGCCAACAATATCGCGAGACGCCAACAACAAACCCGCCATCACCAATTCTTTTACCGCATTGGCATTTGCACCAGGAGTATTAAAAACCACCACACCCTGCTTAGAGCAGGCATCGACAGGAATATTATTAACACCGGCCCCAGCACGAGCGATAGCCTTCACACTTTCAGGAAAAGTTTCATCGTGTAATTTATGGCTGCGTAGAATAAAAGCGTCTGGCGTAGTAATTTCACTGGCCACCTCGTAAGAATCACGAGAAAAACGATTTAGGCCCTTAGAAGAAATCGCGTTATATGTGCGAACTTTGAACATCTTTCCTTATCCCTCTCTTAATTGCAGGTTATAAACTCCTGCTTTATTCTTTTATTCGAAGAGATCCTTCGGCTACACCTCAGGATGACAGTACCATTCCAAATCTGTCATTCTGAGCAAAGCGAAGAATCTCCTGATGATATGCAATTACTATTGTGTAACTTCTTGGTAAGCCCAGTTCAACCAAGGCATTAGCGCTTCAAGGTCAGATGCCTCGACTGTCGCCCCCCCCCAAATACGCAAGCCATCTGGTGCATCACGGTAAGAGCCGATATCGTAGGCAACGCCTTCCGCTTCCAACAGCTTGGTCATTGCTTTAACTTGCTCGCCCGATGCATTCACAGATAAGCAAATACTGGTATTTGAATTCGTCGCATTATCTTTCGCCAAAAACTCAATCCAGTCATTTTCTGAAACAAATTTTTCAACAATTGATAGGTTCTTCTGAGATTTGTCAACAGCTGCACCAACACCACCTAATGACTTGATCCAATCCAAAGCATCCAAGTAATCAGCAACACACAACATGGAAGGTGTATTAATCGTGGCACCAGTAAAGATACCTTCAATTAACTTACCGCCTTTGGTCATTCGGAAAATTTTAGGCAACGGCCATGCCGGCGTATAAGACTCCAAACGCTCAACCGCACGAGGGCTCAAGATCAGCATGCCGTGTGCACCTTCGCCGCCTAATACTTTCTGCCAAGAGAAAGTGACAACATCCAGCTTTTCCCAAGGCATATCCATGGCAAAAACCGCAGACGTCGCATCACAAATAGTTAAACCCGCACGGTCATCGGCGATCCAGTCACCGTTCGGTACTTTTACACCAGAAGTGGTTCCGTTCCAGGTAAAGACCACATCGTTATCAAAGTTTACGTCCGCTAAATTTGGCAACTCACCGTACTCTGCTTTTAGCGTACGAGCATTTTCCAGCTTTAATTGTTTGGTAATGTCCGTTACCCAACCAGAACCAAAAGACTCCCAAGCCAAAACATCCACACCACGCGCACCTAGTAGAGACCACAAAGCCATTTCCACAGCACCGGTATCAGAACCCGGCACTACACCTACACGATAGCCTTCCGGCAGTCCTAAAACTTCAGCAGTTTCACTACATACACGACCCAGTGCTTTCTTGCCCACGGCAGCACGGTGTGAACGCCCTAATGTAGACAGGTCGAGCTTACTGACATCGTAGCCTGGACGCTTACTACAAGGGCCAGAAGAAAAATTAGGATTAGCTGGTTTTACGCTTGGTTTCATGTCCATTTTCTCTTGGTAGGTCGGCCTTCAGGCCGACAGTTTAATTTGATTCTTTTTTTGTCGGCCTAAAGGCCGACCTACAATTTAGTTCGAGGTTTGACGTTAGAAGTTGGACGCGTCGAACATCAAACATCCAACGTCCAACGTCCAACGTCCAACAACTACTCAACAAATACTCGTGCGTTGCGGAACAACCGCATCCACGGACTATCCTCGCCCCACTCTTCTGGGTGCCAAGAGTTAGTGACCGTGCGGAAAATACGCTCAGGGTGCGGCATCATAATAGTGGCGCGACCATCGGTGCTCGTTACCGAGGTAATACCCGTTGGGGAACCATTAGGATTCGCCGGATAAACTTCAGTAGGCTGTAAATGGTTATCAATAAAGCGCATAGCCACTTGACCGCTGTTATTCAAAGTATCAATCGCCCCATCGCTTACAAACTCAGCGCGACCTTCACCGTGAGCCACCGCAACAGGCATATGAGAACCGGCCATACCTTTAAACAATACAGAAGGTGACTCTTCAATTTGAACCAAAGAGAAACGCGCTTCAAACTGTTCAGAAACATTGCGCACAAAACGGGGCCAGTGATCAGCACCTGGAATCAGTGATTTCAAATTCGACATCATCTGACAGCCATTACAAATCCCTAGGCTGAAAGTTTCTTCGCGGTGGAAGAATTTTTGGAATTGCTCGCGAACTTGCTCATTAAACAATACGGTTTTCGCCCAACCTTCACCGGCTCCGAGAACATCACCGTATGAGAAGCCACCGCAAGCGACCAAGCCTTTGAAATCGTCCAATTGAGCACGACCAGCCAACAAGTCACTCATGTGAACATCGACAGCATTAAAACCGGCGCGATCAAAAGCGGCTGCCATTTCAACGTGGCCATTTACACCCTGCTCCCTCAGAATTGCCATTTGTGGGCGCGTGCCTTTATTAATATAAGGTGCCGCAATGTCGTCATTGATATCGAAAGTCAGCTTGGTAGACAAGCCTGGATCAACACGCAGTAACTGATCGAATTCTTGTTTTGCACACTCGGCATTATCACGTAGACGAGCAACTTGATAACTGGTTTCGCTCCAGATTGATTCAAGACACGCACGGGATTCGGTAAAGATCAATTCACCGTTGTACTCCACACGCACTTCATCTTCGACATTCAACCAACCCAACTTATAAACATTCAGGCCTGCAGATTTAAAGCGAGCAAGAACTGCATCAGTTTTATCTTTTTCTGTTTGCAATACTGCACCCAACTCTTCGTTAAAGAGTGTGGCCAACACATCATTGTCTTGAGCATTTGGGCATAGTTCATCGATATTAATATCCACACCACAGTGACCGGCAAACGCCATTTCCGTAATGGTTGAGAATAAACCGCCATCACTGCGATCGTGATAAGCCAAAACCTCTTTCGCTTCCAAAGATTCCTGCATAACCGCGAAGAATTGCTTCAACTCATCTGCGGAATTTACGTCAGCAGCTTCATTGCCCATTTGATTGTATACCTGGGCCAAGATAGAACCGCCCATGCGGTTTTTCCCATTACCCAAATCAATTAACAGAAGATCTGTCGAGCCTTTATCGGTACGCAGTTGTGGTGTGACTTGTTTGCGTACATCTGTTACCGGCGCAAAAGCAGAAATCACCAAAGATATCGGTGCGGTTACGGCTTTGTCTTCACCATTTTCATTCCAAGCTGTGCGCATGGACATGGAGTCTTTACCCACAGGAATCGTCAGACCCAATTGAGGACACAACTCCATGCCTACTGTTTCTACGGTGCGATACAATTTTTCATCTTCACCAGGGTGACCCGCAGCACACATCCAGTTTGCAGACAGTTTTACATCGGATAATTTTTTAATAGGCGCAGCGGCGATATTGGTAAGCGCTTCACCAATAGCCATACGACCTGACGCAGGGCCATCTAAAAGTGCCACAGGTGTCCGCTCACCCATGGACATGGCTTCGCCAGCATAGGTGTCATATGCGGCGGTGGTAATGGCACAGTCCGCAACAGGTACCTGCCAAGGACCCACAAATTGATCGCGGGCAACCATGCCGGTTACAGAACGGTCGCCGATAGTGATCAAGAACTTTTTACTGGCAACTGACGGGTGTTTTAAAACACGCTCAGCGGCTTTGTAGAGATTTTCAACTTTACTGCTATCAAAGGCTTCTGTTTTGTACTCGCGTGTTTCCGCCGTGCGGTGCATTTTCGGTGGTTTTCCGAATAAAACACTCATAGGCAGATCAACAGGCTTGCTATCGAAGTGCTTGTCGTTCAGCGTAATATGCTGCTCACTGATGGACTCACCCACCACGGCATACGGACAGCGCTCACGCTGACAAATGTCTTCAAAACGCTGAAGATCTTCCGGCAGAATCGCCATCACATAACGTTCTTGAGCTTCGTTACACCAGATTTCCAATGGGCTCATGCCCGGCTCGTCGTTATTAATCTCACGTAGCTCAAAGTTAGCACCACAACCGCCGTCTTTCGCTAATTCAGGGAAGGCATTTGAAAAACCACCAGCGCCAACATCGTGAATAAAAGCGACAGGGTTTTCTTTACCCAGCTGCCAACACTGATCAATCACTTCCTGACAGCGACGTTCTATTTCTGGGTTTTGACGCTGTACTGAAGCAAAATCCAAATCTTCTGAAGAGGAGCCGGAAGTCATGGATGACGCTGCACCACCCCCGAGACCAATCAACATAGCCGGACCACCTAACGCAACCAATTTTGCACCGGGCTCGAACTCATCTTGATCCACATGTTCTTCACGGATGTTGCCGTAACCACCAGCCAGCATAATCGGCTTGTGATAACCGCGACGTTCGCCGTCAAAGTTTTCCTCGAAAGTACGGAAATAACCGCAAATATTCGGACGGCCAAATTCGTTGTTAAAGGCGGCACCACCAATGGGGCCTTCGATCATAATATCCAACGCAGTAACAATGCGGTTTGGTTTTCCGTAGTCTTGCTCCCAAGGCTGCTCAAAGCCAGGAATTTGTAAATTAGACACTGTAAAGCCGGTTAAACCCACTTTGGGTTTTGAACCGCGACCCACCGCGCCTTCGTCACGAATCTCACCACCGGAGCCCGTACCTGCACCCGGGAATGGTGCAATAGCCGTTGGGTGATTATGAGTTTCCACCTTCATCAAAATATGAATGGGTTCTTGGGAATATTCGTAGGCTTTACTTTCTGGGTTCGGGAAGAAGCGTCCGGCTTCACTGCCCACAATCACAGATGCATTATCGGCGTAGGCAGAAAGTACATCCTCCCCGCCCTTCTCGTAGGTATTTTTGATCATGCCGAACAGAGAGTTAGGCATGTCGTTGCCATCGAGTGTCCAAGAGGCATTAAAAATCTTGTGACGGCAGTGCTCAGAGTTAGCCTGAGCAAACATCATTAACTCAACGTCCGTGGGGTTGCGCTCAAGCTCTTTAAAGGAAGCGACCAAATAGTCGATTTCGTCTTCAGCCAATGCTAGCCCCAGCTCTACATTAGCTGCAGCCAATGCAGGGCGGTCGCCACCAAGGATATCCACGTACCCTAGAGGCTTTGGTTCTTCATGGCTGAACAGTGCAGAAGCGGCTTCCAAGTTATCAAAAACCGCTTCTACCATGCGGTCATGTAAGACTGCAGCAATGACATCACGATTTAGGTTATTGCCCTGTACATAATAAACAATACCGCGCTCTACTCGCTGAACCTCACCGATACCTGCGTTATGAACAATATCTGTGGCCTTAGAAGACCAGGGCGAGATAGTGCCTGTACGCGGCGTCACCAAGAACAACTCTCCAGAGGTATCCCCCTGCTCAGATGTTGGACCGTAGGTTAACAGTTGCTGCATCACCTCAAGCTGTTGATCTGAAAGGCTTTTGGCACCTTCCACAAGTTCAGCGAAGTGAACAAACTCCGCATACACCGCACCCACACCGGGTACTTGCTGTTGCAGGGTTTCTAGCAGTTTTTGAGAACGAAAATCGGAAAGAGCCGGAGTGCCGCGAAGGGTCAGCATAGAGATCCTCTAGATCGACTAAAACAGATAGTAGGAAAGGCGCGCATTGTACTGTATACGCCCCACTGGTAACAGACTTAGGGAAGGCTTATTCAGGCCCAAAAATAGCAAAATTGACCGCTTAGCAGGCGAAATCGCAATTGATCAGCTTAAATCTAGCTATTTCGCCCTATTATGCTGCACAACAAAACACATAACTCTTTGATTTATATTAGTTTTTTCCTTGAGTATACTGTTGTCTACTATGCTTTTAGAGAAAGATCAATCTGGCGAAATCAGTGCTAAACCATTAGAATTAGCCTAAATATTGAACAGTACTGTTTCAAGCGACGCTGCATAAGAGCACAGAAACAAAAACGAAATAACGACATTGAACAGCCAGCCCCCGGGGGCACTGCTGGAGTTTTTCTCGGTCTATAAAACCACAACACTGAGAAATAGCAGTTAAAAGGATTGTATGGCTAAGGGTCAAAAGCCTGTTGAACTTGAGGAATCAATACACGTGAAGTTTTTGCGTAATCACATACGCCACAATAAACGCTTTCATCTCAAACACTTCCTAATAACGGTTGTGGCTGTGGTGTTGCCGTTGATTGCTGGCACCGCCAGTGAGCCCACTGCCCTTGAGCGGGTTTTAGATAAGGGCCACCTCACCGTTATTAGCCGTAATGGCCCCACCACCATCTATGAAGGCCCCTATGGTCTAACCGGCTACGATTACAGCCTAGTAAAAGGCTTTGCCGAGCACTTAGGCGTAGAGCTGAAAGTTAAATTTGAAGACAACCTTGGCACTATCTTCGAAGAAGTGGGTAGCGCTACAGGGGATATTGCTGCAGCTAGCCTAACCATTACTCAACCTCGACAAGAAATTGTTCGCTTCACTTCCCCTTACCAAGAAATTACAGAACAAATGCTGTATTTGTCTGGCACAGGTAAGCCTAAGAGCCCGGAAGATTTAATTGGCAAAGATATTCTTGTGATTGCCAACAGCAGCCACGCAGAGCAAATGCGTAAACTGAAAGAAAAGCACCCTGAGCTGCGCTGGAAAGAAAGTAATACTGTGGAAATGCTAGATCTTATCGAGATGGTCTCTGAAGGAAAAATTGACCACGCCCTAGTGGATTCCATTTCTTATGAAATGAACCGAAACCTCTACCCTAATGTGTTAGTGGGCTTCGAATTCGAAGATACCAAACACATTGCTTGGGCTTTCCCGAAAAACGCAGACAATACCCTATACCATGCTGCGGAAGACTATTTCCAAGAAATCCGTGAAAACGGTTTTCTTGCCCAAATCGACGAACACTATTACGGTCACCTTGATGAGCTGAGTAACACTGGCGCAAAGATTTTCTATCGCCGCATGCATAAGCGCCTTCCTAAATACAAACCTTACCTGCAAACCGCAGCAGATATGTTTGATTTAGATTGGCACTGGTTAGCCGCTTTGAGCTATCAAGAGTCACACTGGAATCCACGAGCCAAGTCTCCTACCGGTGTACGTGGCTTTATGATGCTGACACAAGGCACTGCAAAAGATATGGGCGTCACGAAACGAACCGATGTTTTACAAAGTATCTATGGCGGCGCTAAGTATTTCTATCGCTTGCGCAAACGTATTCCAGAGGGTATTCCAGAACCCGATCGCACCTACTTTGCACTTGCCGCCTACAACGTAGGTTTTGGACATTTAAAAGATGCCCAGTTTCTTACAGAGCAACAAGGTGGGAACCCTAAGGTTTGGGCCCATGTAAAACAACGTTTACCTTTGCTAGCCAAACGTAAATACTACAAAAAACTCAAGCACGGCTATGCCCGTGGTTGGGAGCCTGTGAATTACGTGGAAAATATTCGTCACTTCCACAATATTCTCAGCTGGAATACGCAATTAGAAAATCGAAGAATTGCAGCGGCTAAAGAGGAAGGTGATTTTCTACCGCCTGAGTCAGGCTTTACCACCTATGCAGGGAGTATGTCGGCCCTGTAAATACGATTTCCTTTTCTCACAATCTTGTCTTTCCATGCAAAAGCCCGAACCAATAGGTTCGGGCTTTTTCGTTTCCCTTTGTGTTTTACGTGCAACACACAGTCACACAAAGAACTCATAATTACTTAACTGCAATCGCCAGCACCCCATCCTTCACTGATACGCTTTGCACATCAGACGCGTGCTCAGAAAAATCAATACTGCTACTGACTGACGGTGAAGCCGGAGTAGAAATATCAATAATATCTACCATGCTAGTTTCAGCATTTGTCACAAACAGCGCTTTATCTTCTGAGCTGTAATCAACGATTTCTGCAGCCCCTTTATCAAATGCACCAACACTCAGGCTTGCTAGTTTAGTCACAGTTCCATCGGTTGCTAATTCAAATACAGACAATGAAGAACTCAATTCATTGGCAACCACCAAATAATGAGAACCATCTTGCTCAAAGGTGACCATGCCTTCTGGTGCTAAATCACCTGCAGTTGACGGTAATTGCGTGTAATCAATATCATTGAAGTACTCAACCATTGAGGCACTGGCTGGTGTGGTTACATCGTAAACAAAAAAACCACCTTGCTTTTCCAAACCGATATAGGCGAATACCTTATCACCGATAGCGTGAACGGCCAGGGCTTCTGGCTCAACACCTTTTTTCAAGCTACGGGCATCCACACCTTCCCAGAAATACGCCGTATCGCCATGCATTTCGTATGGCACACCATCGTCGATCAGCTCCTGAATATCGTCGGCATCATCGGTATCGTCAACGCGAGTATTAAAGTAAGCCGTTAAGGTCGCAGCGACTTCTTCTTCAAACTCAGCACCGCTATCGAAAACCACGTTGCCATCTGCACCCCAAATAGTGAAAGAACGCGTACCCGTTAAGTAAAGCTCTTCGTAGATACCGTCGCTATTGGTATCTCCCTGATCAGCTAAAACACGAAGCTTTTCCATACCCATATCAGGAGTAACAACAACAGCTTCCAATTCAGCGGACAAATCCAATTCATTAGCTTTTTCTAGGTCTTCATAATCGCCATATTCACGATCATCACCTTCATTGGCTGTTACATAGTAATCACTACCACCCACGTTGTAAGAAACAATTGTGTCTGGCATATACAGCGCAAAAATATTGGCCGGGTTGCCCATTACAGGATTTGCAACACCATCATCGATAATATCCATCGCTTGATTGGCAACAGTCACCTTACCCAAAGACTTAACTTCTGAGATTGATTTATTCGCGATATCAACGATGGCGACAGCATTATTTTCTTGTAAGGTTACCCAGGCAGTATCACCGGCTTCATTCACAGCGATATATTCAGGCTCAAGATCCGCTGCAGCTGTGCTATCTGGCTTAATACGAACATCTCCCACTAGCAGGTCATCGCTGAAACCTAAAGTAGTCACATCCACAACCGTTTTATCACTAGATAACGTAATAATACTGATGGAGCCTTCAGCATCAGCCACATAGTCATCTTCTGGCTCACCTTCGTTTGCCACCACTAAAGAAGTCGCGCTAACGAATTTTACAGAATCAGGAAGGTTGCCTACATTGGCTGTATCTATGTACTCACCCGCGGTGGTGTACAGCAACACCTTTCCCCCATCGAGATCTGGGTTATTAATGCTTACATCACTATCTGAGTCACAGCCGGTAAGAGTCGATCCAGCCAGAATAACGGCAAGTGCCAATTTTTGTTTTTTAAAGATAGATTTCATTCAATTCTCCAGTGAATATCTATTAGAGTGAAATAGTAAAAATATTCACGGATTATAAATTTAGAAAATTGAATGCAGCTGACACTTTTGTGACAGTTTTATAAAAATCACGCCAAGCTACCACAGATCAAATTATGAACAGACAGCAAAATTACAGGCAAAAAAAAGCCCCTAAATCAGGGGCTTTATCATAAACATCTATTATTGAGCCTTATTTGAGCAGCTCTTCTTTCAGTAATTCTTTATTGACTTGGGTTTTATCGCTCTGCTGAAGAGGTAAGGATTTTTTATAGATCACTTTACTCGGGATCATGTAGGAAGCCAGGTGATTTTTCAGCTCGAAGAGAATTTCTTTATCACTGATCTCGCCCTCCGCAGAGTAAATCAATACGATTTCTTCCTCGATAAGCTCATTCGGAATACCAAATACCGCACACTGGGTGATCTGTGGAATATTCTTTTCTACTACAGATTCCACTTCCACAGGAGAAACCCTGAAGCCGCGGGTTTTAATCATGTCATCGTGGCGAGAAATAAAGTAGAAATAGCCCTCTTCGTCTTTATAAACATAATCACCGGTAGCCACTACCGTTTCGTCGGTCAGCTGACCTTCAATATTGATCACGTCTTTTAGGATTTGAATGGATTTAAAACGCTCCGCGTTTTGTTCTGGGGCATTCCAGAAACCACGATAGATATAGCCACCGCGATGAATAAGCTCACCGACTTCACGGGGGGCACACTCTTTACCTTCAGCGTTCACCACGTACAGCTCCACATCGGGAATAGCCTTACCGATGGAGGTTGGGCGAATCAGCACCTGACCTGGGTCAAGATAGGTAGAACGAAAGGCTTCCGTCAAACCATGCATGGAGTAAAAATCAACGTTTCTAAAAGTACCTTTGCAATCACTGATCATTTTCTCTGTCACATTACCACCGGAGGAAGTGATAGTCTTCAACTGATCAAACAGCTCTGGGGTTGGAGTACGCCCTATTCCCTCTTCAAAGATTTGAGAAATATTAGCTGGCATTAATGCCAACACAGTTACCTTGTCATTAATAATATGATTAAAGAAATCATCTGGAAGAATCAGGCGATGCAATGCCAAGGTGGCTTTATTGTAAAGGGAACAGAAAATCTGATTTAAGCCGTAATCCAAATTGAACAGCAAGATTCCAGAGATCACGTCATCTTCATTCAAATCCAGGTACTGAGAAACTACACGGGCAGAATCAATCAGATTCCGGTGAGAAATCACAATCCCTTTCGGGAAGCCTGAAATACCAAACGAATAGGTAATCACCGCATTACTGTGGCCATTAATATCGCAGGTGTATGGCTTATTGTAATATTTGTAGATTTCTTCAAAAGACGGCGTGTCTTTTACAACGGTCTCATAAGAAAGCACATGCCCAGAAAAATCCATTTCCTGCACATTTTCGATATTAATCTTATCGGTGATAATGCACTTAATATCACAATCGCCAATAACGTATTCAACTTGCTCTGGTTTCAGCAGCTTAGTTAAAGGCACCAAAATATAGTCCGTAGACAACACGGCCAGAATCGCAACAACCTGCTCAATACTTTTATTGGAATAAATACCAATACGGGAATCTTTCGGCAGCTCTAACTCTGTAAGATAAAAAGCGACCTGATTCACTTTGGTCAACAGGTCACTGTAGGTAATACTCTGATTATCGTGAACAATGGCAACCTTATCTCCGTGAGACGAGGCTGCTTCTTCCAACAATGTTCTAATACAGTTAATTGACATGCTTAGCTCCCCCTAGAGCATTATCATGCGAATTCAAGATCAAGCTGTAGCGCCCAGCGTCCAAATATCGTAGTTAACATCCAAAACCGTCGCTGGTTTATGATCGGAGGTTAAAATTTTCTTATAGAAAAAGGACACAATATCTTCCACTTCTTCTTGGGATAGCACCTTGGTTATCCCCCCTGTTAGCACAATAGAGTTGATGGCTAACAACTTCAGGTGAATATAGTGCGGTTGATAGTGAGACATCTTGCACAACACAAGGAATATGGCCAACAACATCAACACTTTAGTAGCCTTCTCGCTTTGCTCATTAAAGATATTCTCAGTCACCTTTAAATGGGTAAGCAGTTCATAAACAAACTCGTTGTTTTTCGCTGCAAAAATCAGAGATTGCTTGGACTTGTAAACCCCTAACTTCTTGAATACCAACCGATCATATTCATTCTCGGTTACGATATTTTCATCTACCAAGTCTTTAGAATAGTGGATATCTGTCGTGGCGCCACCAATATCCAGCAAGATAAACGGACTCACCACAGAGAATCGTGCATCGATCAAAGGCAACGTTTTATTCACAATGTAAGGCGTGGAATAAATCTGATTACTGGTAATATTGTAGAGGTTCTTAATATCCTCTTTACCCTCGATATCTTGCTGATACAGATTGGTAAGATACTCTTTTAGATGTTCTTCAACGATATGCAGACGATTATCGATAATGTTTGGCAATACCGCCAAACCCTCGATATTTTCCTGCAAGGCGGCTGCATCTTGCTCACTACCGGCAAACACCACGTTGGAATAGTTCAGCTGGTTGATATAGTTGAATAAATCATCGCCAAAGCTCTGGGCCTTACTGTCGATTCCTCCAGCAATAATCACCACATCGATCAGATCGCTGGGAATCGAGTACTCCTCAATATTCTGGTACAGCACGGTTTCAATAATGTTGATACCGGAATTGAACGCAATATTCGTGGCGTATTTCAAAGAAAATGAATTGGTCAATCCAATAATCAGCGTGCTTAAACCACCATTCGCCGACGAACAAATATAAGTTTCATCTTTACCGAAACGACCGATGGCATCACCACATTTATTGGTTAAGTCTTCGAGAATATCTTTATTAAAATCCCGAAAGTGCTGTTCAATAGACTCCGGAGTACTTACCTTAAAGTAAGTACTCCCCACATCGATCAATAGCCTATTGGGGGTTATCTTATTCTGGCTCATTGCATAATCCCGATATCGTGAACGATATCATTAACTATACTGGTAGTGTCTTTCGATAAATCACATTGAGATCTTTCATATTCAAAACAACGATCGGGAATCGGTACGTTACCACGATCGATAATGCGAATATTTTTACTAGCATCCCGAATAGTGATCATCTTGTTGTGATTAATAATGTGGGGCGAGAAAGGCACATCGATAATGCCATTTTTAATGGAGTTAAACACTTTACGCCACAGGGTATCCGCCGGATCATTAAACACGGCCTCCATAATGGCTTTAACTTCCGCCGTAAGAATTTCTTCTTCTTGCTCATCTACCACGCTAGGCAATCCATTCAAAATACGCAGGGTGTATTGCGTATTAGCAACAGTTTTCGCATTGGCTTCTTTGGTAGGAATGCCAGCAGCTTCTTCGCGGGTTTTGGTGATAATCTTATCAGCACCTACCAGTGAAGCGATTACCGTCGACATATTGATCAACTGCTCTGCGTAATCTTTGTTCATAGGGAAGGCACCCATCCACTGGTGATAAACCAAATGGATAGCGGCATCAGCGCAATCGATTTCTTCCGCGTAGAACTTGGCCAGCTTCTTAATCACAGCCCCCATCACGATATCTTGTGACATAGAACCTGATTGCGAGAAAGACACCGAGAACGATTTAACGCCCTCCTCTAAGGCCAGCAACATTTCCAAAAGCTGAATCACAATGGTAATTGCCGGGGGCACCAATGTTGCCGTTAGTGGGCCGAAAGACTCACGGTTAATGGGTTCATTCAACTCTGAGTAATTCGCACAAACTCTCTCAACATACTTCCAGTACAGAAATGCCTTATCTAAGGGGAAGTTTTTTGAGTACGGCAACAAGTAAGTAATGGGGCCGCCTTCAATTTCGAAGATACCAGAAGCGATGGCCTGCTCGATCAACAAACGAGCATCCGGAGTACCATGACGTAAACTCACTGGCTTATTGAAATGAGTGATCATTTTCCGAGTGGTGCGATAACCATGATTTACTAACGGGTAACCGTTTAGCATGTCTACGTCATTTTCTTCACTCAAACGCAACATTTTTGCGGAGGTAGAGTAGTCATTCAAACGAGTATTGGAATCAATGGTTAGCGGCAGAACATCGACATTGGCATCTACAAAAAACTCATACAGCGCAAATTGTTTTTTGTAAGTAGGAAAGCCGCCACGAGGCTGCACCAACATCTTCGAAGCATTCTTGAAATGATGGGAAATAAACAAATCCTTGCTGGCATTTTTCACAAAGTCTGCCACCTCTGAAAAATCAAAAGGCTCTACAAACTCATTGCCGAGGATGATTTCCCGTTCTTCTTGCAGCAAACTCATGCTTCAGCTCTCTCTTGTGGCTTTGCAGGCAAACTCATACCCTTTTCTTCGATATAGGCTTCTAGCTGATCTAATCCCGTATTCAAATCTACTTGGTGACATACCAGGTCAAACCCGTAATTCTTGTAGCGAGGCACAATGTCTTCCGCATTGCCGCTACCCACCACCAGGTTGCCACCAATCATCATAATCAGATTATCCAGACTCTTATATTTAGCTTTGAGCTGCTTCACCTCACGGCCCCAGCCCTCTGCCTCACCGTTAAGAGAAGAAATCAGTAGTACCTCAGCACCCGTTTCTACCACCGCATCAAAGAACTCTTCTAGGTAGGTATTCACCCCTAGATTAAAGACTTCGAAGCCCCGGGCTTGTAGAGAGAGATCAATCAGCCGATTCGCCACCACGTGGATATCGTTGCCAACTACCCCAGTAATTACCTTCATATGCTGGACTGTCCAAAATTAGATCGAAAATTCAGGGGGCGCATGATACCAAATTGGCGTCCCAAAAACGCCCCCAAGCTGCTAAAATTCGCGCCCGAAAACCCACTCATTCCTTGATTCCCGGAGGCTTTATGGGGACTTTTACCGCAGATCTCTGCGATGAACACAGTTCAAAGGTATCTTTACTGGCTGCAGGCTGGCAGAACTACGGTGGTGCAGACATGTGTGAAGGTGTCATCACCACCCTCAAATTGGACAAAAACAACGCTGACCTTGTGGCACTACTTCGCGACGAAGACGGTAGCGGTAAGGTGGTAGTGGTTGATGTAGACCAAGACTACTACGCCGTTGTAGGTGAAAACCTGATGAAGTTTGCCCAGAACAACAACTACGCAGGCATTGTGATTAACGGCTATGTAAGGGATACCTTCCAAATCCAGGATATTCCCGTTGCCCTTTTCGCCATCGGCACTTGCTCACGTAAGTCGATTCCTGTGACCTCCGGTGAACGTGATATTCCCCTAAACTTTGGCGGAATCACTTTTACACCTGGCGAGTATTTGTATGGCGATATGGATGGCATTGTGGTGACTAAAGAAAAGATCGACTGAGCGACTATTGACTGATCTGAGGTAGCCCGGAGGGAGCGCAAGCGGAGTCCGGGTTCCATATTTAGAAAAGCCCGCAAGCTTTCAACTTGCGGGCTTTTTCTTTTGTCTTAAATCTTTTGCCATAAATCCCGGACTTGCCCCCCAGGGATGGAGGGTGTTTCATAAATACAGGAGCAATTTCTGGTCGCTTGCGCTCCCTCCGGGCTACAGGGGTTTGCTTAGACTTACAAAACTTTAGCAATCGATCCCGCTAGGTAATCAATATTACCGTGAGACACACCAGCCACATTAATACGGCTTGAGCCAACAATATAAATACTGTACTCATCTTGCAGGCGCTGAATCTGCTCCGGGGTAATTCCCAAGAAAGAGAACATGCCATTCTGAGTAGTGATGAAATCAAAGTTTTGGCTTACACCATTGTCTTTAAGCTTGGTCACTAGCAATTGACGCATATCTGCAATGCGATCACGCATTACTTGTAACTCGCCATGCCACTGTTGAGTCAGCTCATCAGAACTCAAAATGGTTTCTACCAAAGCAGCACCATGAGCAGGCGGCATGGAATAATTTACACGTACAACAGTTTGCACAATGGCGTGAAGAATATCGGCATTGGCAGCACTTTTACCAATCAAAGAGCAAGCACCAATACGCTCGCGGTACAGGCCAAAGTTCTTTGAGCAAGAGCTACAAATCACCATTTCTTCAACACTCTCAGCCATCAAGCGCAGGCCATAAGCATCTTCTTCCAAGCCACTACCAAAACCTTGGTAGGCGATATCAACAACCGGTAAGAAGCCAACTTCTTTCGCAAGTTCAGCGGCTACTTGCCACTGCTCTTGATTCAAGTCCATACCACTTGGATTGTGACAGCAAGCGTGGAATAACACCGCATCACCCGGAGCAACCTGCTTTAATGCCTCAACCATGCCATCAAAATCTAGGCACTTATTTTCGTAATCGTAGTACGGGTAAGTTTTTACCGTGAGGCCAGCGGCGGTGAATACACCCTGGTGGTTTGCCCAAGTGGGGTTACTCACCCAAATGGTGGCACCTTCTTTACAGCGGTTAATAAATTCACCGGCAATGCGAAGTGCACCGGTACCGCCAGGGGTGGAAACTGTGCGAATACGGTTTTCCGCCAGAACCTTGTGCTCTGCACCTAAAATTAGCTGGGCAATTTTCTCGTTAAATAACGCAGAACCCGCTGAGCCCAAATAGGTTTTCGTGGTTTCGTTTTCAGTGCGAAATGTTTCTGCTGTTTTTACACAGGTCAGAACCGGGGTGTTACCCGCTTCGTCTTTGTAGATGCCAGGACCAAGATCGATTTTATTGGGATTCTCATCAGCCTTAAACTTGATGGACAAGCCCAAAATTGGATCCGCAGGAGGTTTTTGCAAATCTGAAAACATGAAAGTATTACCTTTAGATAAATAGGATTTTTACGGACGGGATACTCTTTAGAACAATATTTATAAGAACTTGATCAAACAGAAACGTCCTAACAAGAATGCAGCCTTGTGTCAGGCGCACATTCCGGGCGCATTATACAGAATCGTTATTGGGATTACTGCTACGTTTCGCAGCTTTTTTCTCAGCCCGTCTCCGGCTAAAAAACGCACTAATCTGGGCACTACAGGCTTCCTCGAGCACCCCGCCTAAGTATGCCACCACGTGATTTAAATGCGGACCTTCGAAGAAACAACCATTACTCACCACGGCACCTGCTTTAGGCTCTGCAGCCCCAAAAACCACACGCTCCATTCGTGAATGAACAATCGCCCCTGCACACATGGAACAGGGCTCGATAGTGACATAAAGCGTACAGCCGGGAAGGCGATAATTACCCAAAGCCTGACCTGCCGCCCGCAAAGCAATGATTTCTGCGTGAGCTGTTGGATCACAAGTGGTAATAGGCTGATTCCACCCTTCCGCCACCACTTTATTGTCTTTCACAACAAGAGCGCCCACGGGTACCTCATCCACCACAGCGGCTTTTTCAGCAAGCATTAGAGCTTGCTGCATCCAGTATTCGTCTGTGTAAACTTCTGATTGAGACATCAAATAGACCTACTTTACTGCTTCACAACCAAGGGCTTTTTCGATAGAGGCTAACCACAAAATCCATTTCCAAGGCACTTAGGCCCTGCTCTCCCAACTCGGCTCTTCCCTCTTCACTGCCTTTCCACTGAAAGGGCGTCATGGAAACAATAGCACTAATACTAGCTGGCTCTAGATCTTCCAAGGCGTAGCTCACCTTGACTCTATCCTGCAACACAAAGCCTTCAGGCACTTCAGGCTCGTTAATATGCTGCCTGACGTCGTCATAAAGCTTCTCACGAATCTGGCGCAGGTGATTTTCACCTGGGGTCACGATCAAGTAAAAGCCATCTGTTTTAAGAAGTTTGGCCACCACCTCTGCAGGTGCTGGCGCAAAGACTCGTAAAACCAAGTCTACAGATGCGGGTAAAACCGGTGGCTGGAAGTTACTGGCAACACTAAAGCTAATATCTTTGTAGCGCTTAGCCGCCCGGCGAATTGCAGGCTTGGAGATATCCAGGCCATAAGCTTTAAGCTCATCCTCATAGCCTTTCAAAATCTGACCTAAGTAGTAGCCTTCACCGCACCCCATATCCAGAATTGTTTCTGGGCTATATTGCTTCACCAGCTCTCTGAGCTTTTCAGACAACGGCTGATAAATACCCGCGTCGAGAATCTGCCGGCGAGCAGCCACCATCTCACCGCTATCCCCAGGGGCCTTTGAATTTTTCTGGTTCGCTAACAGCAGGTTGCAATAGCCTTCTTTGGCCAGATCGTAGCTGTGATTCGATGCACATCGCAAATCAGAATTGGACGTTTCCAAAGGAAGATGGCAAACGGGACAAGACCAAATCAAGAGAGTTCTCCAAGAGAGCAGCAAACAGGTGCACCTTATACCAAAAAAAGCCCCGAAAGGCCCGATTTTCATAGCCTCCCGCCAGGTATTCCGATAGAATTTCCACCCTTTTTTAAACACACACAAACGAAAACCACACTTTTAGAGGCACAATCATGGCGTTACAGCGCGTAGGCTTTGTAGGTTGGCGGGGCATGGTAGGCTCCGTATTAATGGACCGTATGCGGGAAGAGAATGACTTCACCGCAATTACAGAGCCCGTATTTTTCACAACATCACAAGTCGGTCAGCCAGGTCCAGATATCGGTCGCGATATCCCAACCCTGAAAGACGCCCACGACATTGATGAGCTGAAAGCCATGGATGCCATCGTGACCTGCCAAGGTGGCGACTACACCAAAGCGGTTTACCCAAAGCTTCGTGAAGCTGGCTGGGACGGCTACTGGATTGATGCAGCATCCGCCCTCCGTATGGCAGACGACGCCATTATCGTACTGGACCCTGTGAATCGTGACGTTATCGACAAAGGCTTAGCCAACGGCGTTAAAGACTATATCGGCGGTAACTGTACGGTTTCTCTAATGCTCATGGGCTTGGGCGGTTTATTTAAAGCAGGTTTGGTTGAGTGGATTTCAGCCATGACCTACCAAGCGGCCTCTGGTGCTGGCGCTCAGAATATGCGCGAGCTACTCAACCAAATGGGTGCCCTCCGTGATTGCGTAGCCGATGAGTTGGCTACCCCGTCTTCCGCGATTTTGGATATCGACCGCAAGATCACTGATGCTATGCGCAGCGATGACTTCCCGAAAGATCAATTCGGCCACCCGCTGGCAGGCAGCCTGCTGCCTTTTATCGACACGCAATTGGAAAACGGCCAGAGCCGTGAAGAGTGGAAAGGCCAAGCTGAAACTAACAAGATCTTGGGTCGCGACGGCAATCCTATCGCCATCGACGGCACCTGCGTTCGCATCGGTGCCATGCGCTGTCACAGCCAAGCTTTGACTATTAAGCTGAAGCAAAACGCACCGCTGGATGAAATCGAGCAAATGATCGGTGAGGGTAACGACTGGTCTGTACTGGTTCCCAATGACCGCGATCTCACTATGAGCGACCTGACTCCAACTAAGGTAACCGGTACATTGAACGTACCTGTTGGCCGCCTGCGCAAAATGAATATGGGCAATGATTACCTCAATGCCTTTACCGTAGGTGACCAGCTGTTGTGGGGTGCTGCTGAGCCATTGCGCCGTATGCTGCGGATTTTGTTGGAGCAATAAGCCTCACGCCTGTTCAAAAAACCACCTGCTCGCAGGTGGTTTTTTTATGCCCGCAACAAACGGACAAACAAATTAATGTAATTGGGAACCAATTTGGGCCAACCAAGTCAGAGTGATCCCTTGAAATTCAATCACTTAACCTTATTTAGTGATGCAACAAATAACTTTAAAAAAAGCGTGTAAGACAAGATGACTCACCACTCTCAACTTGCAAATCTACAAAATTGGCTCAACAGCCGTATCGTCGGGCAACCGCACCTGGTTAACCGCTTACTGATTGCCCTATTGGCTGATGGCCACCTTCTGGTAGAAGGAGCACCCGGCTTGGCGAAAACCAAAGCCATTAACACACTCGCCAGCGGCATCGACGGTAACTTCCACCGTGTACAGTTCACTCCTGACCTACTGCCTTCCGATATTACGGGTACAGATATTTACCGCCCAGAAGATGGTAGCTTTGAATTCCAACCGGGACCTATTTTTCACAACCTAGTACTGGCCGATGAAATTAACCGCGCTCCAGCAAAAGTGCAGTCGGCGTTATTAGAAGCTATGGCCGAGCGACAAATCAGTGTGGGCCGTTCAAGTTACCCGCTTCCAGAGCTTTTCCTGGTAATGGCCACCCAAAACCCTATTGAGCAAGAAGGTACTTACCCACTTCCAGAAGCCCAGCTCGACCGCTTCCTGCTTCACGTTAATGTAGATTATCCCGATGCGGATGCCGAACGTAAAATTCTAAAGCTCGCCCGCAACGAGGCGGCGAAACAAGAAGAAGCAACTCCTGAACCCATTACCCAAGAAACCTTGTTTGCGGCTCGCCAAGAAGTACTAGGGCTACATATGGCCCCAGCGGTTGAGGAATATATTGTTCAATTGATTCTCGCCACTCGGAACCCTGCACAATACGACGAAAATGCAGGTCAATGGCTAGAGTTCGGCTGTAGCCCTCGCGGTACTATCGCCTTGGATCGCTGCGCCCGCGCTCACGCCTGGTTACATGGTCAAGACTATGTCAGCCCAGAAAATGTACAGGCCGTTGCAGCCGATGTATTACGCCACCGTTTGATCTTAAGCTTTGAAGCAGAAGCGGAAGGTATTAATACCGACCGCGTGATTGAGCGTTTGTTAGAAGTAGTTCCTGTTGGATAATTTGTCATTCTGAGCGGAGCGAAGAATCTTTACCTGCTAGGTGCAAAACTTAAAAAGATCCTTCACTGCGTTCAGGATGACATGTCAGAGCAATGATAAAAACAGTTCATCCAAATACGACTTCCGGTATATACACCCAGCAAGACGAACTGCTGGCTATTCGCCATTGGGCAAAAGAGTTAAATCTTTTTGCTCGTCGCCCTGCTGCAAGTTTACTGGCCGGTAATACTCAATCCCGCTTTCGCGGACGCGGCATGGACTTTGAAGAAGCCCGCCTTTATCAACCCGGTGATGATATCCGTTGCATCGACTGGCGAGTCACAGCCCGTACCGGTAAAGCACACACAAAAATATTTCGTGAAGAGCGGGAGCGCCCTGTTCTTTTATTGGTCGATCAACGCTCCCCTATGTTTTTTGGCAGCCGCCGCGCCATGAAATCAGTTGTGGCTTGTGAACTGGCATCGGCCATTGGTTGGGCTGCTCTGGCCCACAGCGACCGTGTTGGTGGATTAGTGTTTGGTGACAATAGTCATACGGATGTTCGCCCCCGCCGTTCCAAACATGCGGTATTAAATCTTATTCAGCATTTAGCGGACTACAATCACCAACTCAACCAGCCTAGTGAAGTGATCAATGATGATTCACCGAAATCCCTAACAGTTTTATTGGAAGATACACTGCGCATTGCCAAACCCGGCACAGCGGTATTTATCATCAGTGATTTTCACGATTGCGACGAACGCAGCGAAAAAGCGCTTTACAATTTATCTCGTCACTGTGATCTCACCTTGTTCGCCATCAGTGATCCATTAGAAATGGAATTACCGAAAGCGGGTCGTTACACCGTAACCGACGGTCAAAACCGCAGCAGCTTAAACACCGCAGACAACAAACTTCGCACACGCTTCCAAGAACAATGGCAGCATCAACGCACGCAGTTACGTAAAATCAGCTACCGCGTAGGTATACCTCTATTAGAGATTGAAACCAGCGACGAGCTACCGCATAAGTTACGACAATTATTTTCTCTTAATCGTAAAGCTGGGGGACGAAAATGAACCCCCTAGCGAATACTCAACTTCCACAGGGGCTACCGACCCAACAAGGTACGCCTTTACAGCAGATTTTGGATTCAAACCTAAGAGCCAATCACCTACCCGACCCTATTTCCTTTTGGCCGCTGGCTGCAGGTTGGTGGATATTGCTTGCCATTATTATTCTAGCTGTCTCTGTTGGTATTTATTTTATTTTGAAGCACAGAAAGGCCAATGCTTTTCGCCGTGATGCATTACAAAGTTTGGAAGCCATTCCTTTAACACCACAGTTTCCTGCTGAAGCCAACACCCTACTCAAGCAAGTTTGTCTGAGCCACCCAAACACACCGGAGCATATTGCGGGAGCCGCAGGTTCAGTCTGGAAAAAATTCCTCATTGAAAATACCAATGCGTTCGATGACAGCAAAGCAAGCTGGCTATCAACCGCGGCCTATCAGGCAAATAGCGCAATTACGGATATTGAAGTACAGCAACTTAAAGCAGCCTGCAAAGAATGGATTAAGCAATACAAGCCTAATGGCGGAAATAAGACAGGAGTTACAGAATGCTAACCCTGGCTTATCCCCTGTTACTTTTATTACTGCCACTACCTTGGTTAGTGCGAAAAATACTGAAGCCTGCCCCCGTACAAGAAGGCGCATTAAAAGTGCCCTTTTTTAATCACTGGCAGCAGTTATCGACAAATAAACTCCAGGCCCCGAATAGCTCAAAAGTGCATTTGAGTGCCCTTTGGATTATCTGGTTACTGTTAATTCTTGCTTCAACCAAGCCCCAATGGGTGGGTGATCCTGTTTCTCTACCAGCCAGCGGTCGAGATCTATTGCTGGCGGTTGATCTCTCAGATTCAATGAAAGCAGTAGACATGAAATGGAAAGGTCAGCAAGTGACACGGCTTAATATGGTAAAAGCTGTAGTGAGTGATTTTGTTAGGCGGCGAGAAAATGATCGATTAGGCTTGGTTCTATTTGGAACAAATGCATATTTGCAGGCTCCTCTCACATTCGATCGTGAAACCGTAGGTCAATTATTAAAGGAGGCTCAACGAGGGTTCGCAGGTGATTACACAGCCATCGGTGATGCCATTGGCTTGAGTATTAAGCGCCTGCAAAACCGACCAGACAATCATCGAGTCTTAATTTTATTAACCGACGGTTCCAATAGCGCAGGAAAAATTGACCCAAAAAAAGCAGCCGATCTAGCAGCGCAAGCAGGGGTTAAGATTTATACCATCGGCGTAGGGGCAGACAGTATGGAGGTTCCTATATATTTTGGTCTAGCGTCAAAAACATACAACCCATCTATAGATCTTGACGAAGACACTTTGAAATACATTGCCAAAAAAACCGGCGGCGAATATTTCCGGGCCCGAAGCACAGAAGACCTGATGGAAATTTATAAACTGCTGGACAGCCTTGAACCTATTGAGCAAGACGCTGAAACCTTTCGCCCAACCAGCGATTTGTTTTACTGGCCACTTTCTATAGCCATGTTTTTTGCAGTACTGCTATTACTGGCACAAAGTCTAATCGGACGCGGAAGAACAATCTGATGACGACTCTAGAAGAATTCCTCACAAACTTTCATTTTCTACGCCCTCTTTGGCTGTTGGCCTTGCTAGCCATACCCGCCATTTGGTTTTTATTTGGTAACAAGCAACAACAAGGTAATTGGGCGGATGTAATTGATGCGCATTTATTGCCTGCACTACTGGACGGCCAGCAACAGCAAGACCGAAAAAAATACTGGCTGCCTATCTCATTACTTGCCTGGGTATTAGCCAGCCTCTCTCTTGCGGGCCCTAGCTGGGAAAAACAAACTGCCCCGCTGCATAAAACAGAAAGTGCGGTGGTGATTTTGTTGGATTTATCACCCTCCATGCTATCGGCAGACACCCAGCCAAATCGCCTAACCCGCGCCCGATTAAAGCTGGTGGATTTATTACGCCTTAGGAATGAGGGCTATACAGGGCTAATCGCTTACGCAGGTTCAGCACATGTTGTGACACCGCTTACCGATGACACCAGTACCATTCAATCCCTACTGCCCGCGCTTCACCCTGCCACCATGCCCGAAGCCGGTTCTCGCCCAGAAGACGCCATTGAATTGGCCCTGGAATTATTTGATAACGGCGGCATTAATCGTGGCGAAATTTTGTTAGTCACGGACGGTTTAACCTTCACTGCCTCCGACAACGTGATGCAACTGCTGAATGGAAAACCCCATCGCTTGTCGGTACTCGGTGTTGGCACAGAAGAAGGCGCACCGATTCCTCTACCCAGCGGCGGTTTCCTTCGCGATCACAATGACACCATCCTAGTACCTCGACTAGAACAAGGCCCACTACAATCCCTCGCCGATCATAATGGAGGCCGTTATAGCCAAATGCGTGTGGATGATAAAGATCTAGATTTTCTCTTTGCGCCATTGGAAAAAGAACTACAAATGGAAGCCGAGACCGTAGAGCGGCAATTCGACCTTTGGAAAGATAATGGTTACTGGTTGCTGCTTCCTCTTATTCCACTTTGCCTATTCGTATTCCGCCGTGGCTTTGTTGCGGTATTGTTTATCGGCATTATTGCACAACCAAACCCAGCTCAAGCGTTTGAATGGAATGACTTATGGCTGACCAAAGACCAGCAAGGTCAGCGCCTACTCCAGCAAAATGACGCAACAGGTGCTGCCACAAAATTTGAAGATCAACGCTGGAAAGCCGCAGCCCACTACAACGCCAAAGAGTTTGAACAATCTCTCAAAGCCCTAGAAGGATTAAACACCGCGTCAGATCACTACAATCGAGGCAATGCATTAAGCCAATTAGGTAAATTGGATCAAGCATTAGAAGCATACGATGAAGCTCTCAAGCTAGACCCTAATCTTGAGGATGCCAAACAAAATAAAAAGTTAGTAGAAAAGCTCGAAGAGCTACAAAAACAGCAGCAACAGAATCAAGATCAGCAAAGTCAGGATAATGATCAACAGCAAGACCACCAGAACCAGCAGGATCAAAACGGCCAGCAAGGTCAAAATAGTGCCCAGCAGAATGATCAACAGAACAGCGACCAACAAAACAATCAAGACAATTCTGATCAGCAACAATCTCAAGACCAGCAGAGCGAGTCTCAACAGAATGGCGATCAGTCTAATTTGGAAAATGACAAAAGCCATCTAGATCACGAAAATCAGAAACAAAGCGAAGAGCAGCAAAAAGGCTCCCAGCAAGAAGAGTCAGAGGAAAAGTCTGAACAGGAGCAAGACGCACAAGCAGGGCAAACAAAAGAACAGAACCAAGAACAAGCTGAAGAAGAACAGGCCAAAGCTCAATCAGCTTCTAAAGCTGATCCTGAATCTAACGAACAACAACCTGAAAGTGATCAGCAAGCGGCGACCATAGCTCAACAAAGCACTGAAGAGCAGCAACAAGCGTTACAGAAACAGCAAGAACTTGAGCAATGGCTCCGTAAAGTTCCTGATGATCCATCAGGCCTATTACGCCGCAAGTTCGAATACGAAAGAATGATTAATCGCAGAGAAAGAATGCAAGCTCCACCCGATGATGAAATGCGCTGGTGATAGAACCGCATCAATCTGAAAAATTATTGCTAGAAACAACTATGAAAGACATAACAAGTATGCGACCAATGAGACACATTGCCCTATTATTCATTAGCCTACTGGCAATACTCGCCACACAGCAAAGCATGGCGGCGACACTCAGCTCTATTCCAAATCGTACGGAATTGGCTATTGATGAAACCCTCAATCTTATTATTCGCTATGAAGGCGGCCAAGTTAGCGAAAAGCCGAATCTTCAGTTGCTTCAACAGAACTTCGATATTCTGCGTCAAAATCAAAGTAATCAACTTTCTTTCGTCAATGGAAAGCGCTCGTCTTTAACCGAATGGACCTACGTCTTAGCGCCCAAAAAAGAAGGCCAGTTACTGATCCCCTCCTTTGAAATCAACGGCGTTTTTTCTGATGCGGTTATGATCAATGTTTCCGCCGCTACAACTAACATCAAGGGCCAGGTAAGAGATATCTTTGTCACCACAGAATTAGACAAAGAAGAAGCCTATACCAATGAGCAAGTTATCTTAAAACTAAAGCTATTCACCCGTTACGAACTGAATAATCTGCAAGCAACGGATCTCACTATTAATGGCACCACACTAAAGCCACTGGGCCAGAAACAGTTCAACAAGAATATCCAAGGGATGAACTACCTGGTTTTAGAAGTAAGCTACGCCGTATTCCCAAGCCAAGCAGGCGTGCTAAATATCCCGCCCATAACCTTTAGTGCCAATATCGCCTCTCGCAGACAATCCCTTTTTGATCCTTTTGGTAGTAACGGACAAATTGTTCGCCCTCGCTCTCAAGCTAAAACCATCATCGTAAAACCCATTCCAGCACAATTCTCCGGTAAAGCGTGGTTACCTGCTAATGGGGTAAGCCTGTCGCAAAAATGGAGCCAGGACATTAATCAAATTACCGTTGGCCAACCCATCACCCGCACCATTGTGATTCAAGCCGATGGTCAGGAAAGTAGTCGACTTCCACCCTTGCCCACTCACACCATACAGGGTTTAAAAAATTACCCTGACCAAGCTCAATTAGAAGACAACACCAACACCGGGCAAGTGACTGGCACCCGCAAAGAAAGTGCAGCCTGGGTTGCTACAGAACCCGGCACCTTTGTGATTCCTAAAACCACTGTAGAGTGGTGGGATAACCGCGAACAAAAAATCCGCACAGCCACATTGCCTGAACAACGCTTACAGGTTATTGCTGGAGCTGATACACAAGCTACTCCCCAGCAAACTAGCGGCTCACCTGAAGCACCTGGTGTCGATAATGAGCCCCCTGCTTTTGCGGTTGAACAAGAAACCGTTTCTAACTTCAACCATTGGTATTTCTATCTCTTACTTTTTGCTACGAATATAGGCTTTATCGTACTTTGGCTGAAAGAGCGTTCTCGAGCACAGCGACTAGAACTGTACGGTGCAAGTTACAACAGCAAGAGCACCAGCAATAAACTGTCACAAGTCTCTCGACAAGCTCAAAGCAAATTGGCCCACGAAGTCACACAAGCGGCGAAAGCTAATGACACAAAGCGTTTTCGATTAGCATTAATCGCCTGGGCAAAGTATAAGTGGCGAAATCAGGTGATCAATGGTTTGCATGATATCCCCTGCCATACCGCGCCGAATTTGCACGCTGCCCTTTTACAATTAGACAACTCACTTTATGGCGCTGATGCTGGTAATACCGATCAACCAAATCTCAATTTACTTTGGCAGGAGCTAAAAAAACACGCTGATCAGCCCTTAAGCCAAAATAAAAACCAATCACTGAAAAGCCTGTACGGAAACTAGACTAAGATGGCAGCGGAATTGGAAAGCCTTTTTCATGAAATGCGCCGCTGCCGACTCTGTGAACAGGAGCTCTCTCATGGACCAAACCCCATTATTCGTGGCTCAGAAAAAAGTCGATTATTAATCATTGGCCAAGCTCCGGGCATTCGAGTGCACAATACTGGAATACCTTTTAACGATCCAAGCGGCGATCGTTTAAGACAGTGGCTCGACATAACCCGAGACGTTTTCTACAACGAAGACAATATCGCCATTATGCCAATGGGGCTTTGCTATCCTGGCACTGGCGACCGTGGAGATTTACCCCCTCCTAAGCGCTGTGCGCCACAGTGGCACCATCGGGTTTTAGCGTTAATGCCCAATGTAAAAATGACATTACTGGTGAGAAGCTACGCTCAAAAATACTACCTAAAGCCACACTACAAAACACTGACCCAAGCGCTAAAGCAATGGCAAGAGAACCCTTCCAATCTTATACCTCTTCCTCATCCTTCCCCCAGAAACAATCTTTGGCTGAAGAAAAACCCTTGGTTTGAAGAAGATATTTTGCCTTTAATTCGAGAAAGGCTCGCAGCTATACCCCACTCCTCTTCAATAAACTAAAAGCCTGAAGGCTATATAGCCCATTAGTTTTAATAGTCTGAATTAATTAAAACCACGAATATTCACTTTTTATAGCCCTTGGACTTTAGATAGGCCTCTTCAAAGGAAATAAAAATCTAAAAGTAGACTGTACCAAACCCGCTTTTATGGCGTATGTATAAATGTATGAGATATAAACGCAGAAGGTGCAGCCATGAGACACGCATACTATTTATCAGAAAACTTGGACGAAATGGAAACAGTCCATGACGAACTTGTAGAAGCCGGGATTGATGACAGCCATATTCATGTATTAAGTGATAACGAAAGCGCTGTAACCGCCCATCATATTCGGCCAGTGAATTCATTTATTAAAACCGATGTACTTCGGTTTATGTCAATGGGGTTCCTTGTGGGCATTGTGCTTTCAGCGCTAGTTCTGTCTTTACCCTTAGTCTTTAATATCACCACGCCGGTAGGCAATATGCCCTTCTTTTTTGCAGCAGTGATTCTAATGGGACTATCAACTTGGGAAGGCGGTTTTATGGGTTTCCAGCAGGCTAACCACAAGTTTGAATCGGTGAATAATGCTATCCATCAAGGCAAGCACTTAATGATTGTGGATTACAGTGATAGCAAAGGAGAAACGGTACAAAACAAACTGCGCACTCACCCAACCCTAGTGCCTATTTATCTCTAACATCTATCTCTAATACTTATTCAGCGATAGAAGAAATTGCTTACCAGCACTAGAAAGAGAAAGAGCTGGTAAGCAAGTAATAAGGATCTGATTACTATTACACTAATTTGGCAACCAAAATTAATACTGCCATGGCGATGATGCTAAGCCAGGTAAACAAGGTTCCAAAGAAACGACCTTTGCTCACTCCCGGCGTATTAGATAAACCAAAGGCATGTAATACCCGACTGATAAAAATCACACTGCCAAATACGTGAACCAACCAAGCCATATTCCAACTACTGGTTGATAGCTCAAGGCCAACCAACAGCAGCAAGGCTATGGGTAAATATTCTGAGGCATTTGCTTGAACCCGAATAGCACACAGCAGTGCCTCTTCTCCACCATCACCGATGGCAACCCTCAAGTTTCGGCGCTGCCGAACCACCAAATATGACAACAAGATATACAGCAAAGCGCACAAGGCGATGTAAATGGGTGTAATTTCCATGATTCTTCCTTTTGTAATTTCAGGGGAACACCGTAAAATCTGCACATGACAGATTCTGAGCACAATCTTAGCACCGCTACTATACACTGGGATGAAAATGGCCAGCCATTATCTTCGGCTTTTGACGATGTTTATTTTTCCAAAGCCAGCGGCCTGAATGAAACCCGCTATGTGTTTCTGCAACATAATGATCTGGCAGAACGCTGGCAGCAGCTAGGCCATCAAGTTACGAATCAAGAACAAGCATCCCACCAGGAACAAGCCCCCAACCAAGCCCCTGTATTTACTATTGCAGAAACCGGCTTTGGCACAGGCTTAAATTTTCTGTGTACCTGGCAGCTTTGGGAGCAAACCGCCCCCGCTAATGCTCAATTACATTTTATCTCTGTAGAAAAATTCCCCCTTTCACAAGGAGATCTAGCCAAATCGTTGGCTTTATGGCCTGAACTTCAAACAGAAGCAGAAGCACTTCAAGCCGCCTACCCACCTCCCGTGGCAGGCATCCATCGCAGACAATTTTTAAACGGCCGAATCCAGCTCACCCTAATTTATGGGGACGCCAAAGAATTCACTGAATTATTACCTTCCCTCTCGCCACAATGGGATGAATACAGAGCAAAAACCGCGAAAGTCGATGCCTGGTTTTTAGATGGCTTCGCACCCTCGAAAAACCCACAAATGTGGAGCGACGAGTTATTCGCCACCATTTCTCGTTTAAGTATGCCAGGCACCACCGCTGCTACATTCACTTGCGCCGGCATTGTTAAACGCGGCTTAAACGCCGCAGGCTTTGAACTTAAAAAAGTACCGGGCTTTGGGCGCAAGAGAGAAATGCTGACGGCCAAGATGAAAGAACCGGACCAGCATGTAACTGAATCATCTGAAGATGCCTCTTTAGCAGGGATAACCAAACAAGAAACACCTTGGTATGTCCCTCAGAAAGCCTTAATCACCAAGAATAGAACTGCTACGGTTATTGGTGGCGGCATCGCGGGAGCGACTATCGCCAATGCTTTGGCGAAACGAGGCTGGAAAGTAAAAATACTGGAACAGCAAAATAGCCTAGGGCAAGAAGGCTCTGGTAATCCTCAAGGGTTACTCTATGCAAAGCTTTCTCATAAGGTGTCTGATCAGAGTCAGTTTAATTTAATCAGTTTATTGTTCGCACAACAATTTTACCGTTCATTCTGGAAATCTAACCCCAATGGTGGAAAAGCGTGTGGCGTTGTTCAGCTGTCACAGAATGAAGGCCACCAGCAACTTCAACAACTTATCGCAGATCAGTTTTCAAATATTGAGAATGAAGAATCTTGGATTCAATATCTGAATTCTGAAAGCGTCAGCAAAATCGCAGGCATTCCACTGCAGCAAGGAGGCTTATGGTTTCCAAGCAGTGGTTGGCTAAAACCTGCAGCGGTTTGTGAATGGCTTTGTACACACGCGAATATTGACGTACACACGAACACAGCTGTAAACAACTTAGAATCAACGCCCTTAGGTTGGAAAATATCTGCCACAACAGCGGCAACTGATAACGCTACAAATGAATTTCAAAGTGATATTGTCGTCATCGCAAATGCATTCAGTGCAAAACAGTTTATCCCCTGGTTACCGGTGAAACCTATCCGCGGGCAAGTGAGCTACCTGCCCGCTACGGACACCAGCAAGCAACTACAATGCGCGCTCTGTAGCGAAGGTTATATTGCACCCACTGAAGGCGAACAGCATTGCATTGGCGCTTCGTTTCATCCCAATGAAGATGACACCAGCCTTACCGTAGCGGATCATCAGCATAACCTGTCGCTCTTATCAGAAATTTCTCCGCGACTGTCGGCGAACCCTCAGGCAAAACCAGAGCAGCTAGAGGGTCGAGCAGCCCTTCGCTGTGCCAGTGCTGACTACCTACCGCTCTGCGGCCCAATACCCAACACAGAGAGTTTTGACCGCGATTACGCCAACCTTCGACGTAACCGTAAAACTCCAATACTCACTCCCGGTGAGTACCAAAATGGGCTCTATCTCTTTAACGGGCTAGGGTCCCGAGGCCTCACCTACGCCCCCCTCTGTGCGGACTATCTGGCTGGGGAAATCAACGGCGAACTACCCGCTCTTAGTCGTAATCTTCGCAAGGCCATCAACCCTGCCCGATTCCTTATCCGAGACCTTGCTCGAAACAAGCGCTAACGGCCTAGAGACAAGTCCTATCTTCAGCCTTAATCACACCAAGCAGGTAGATTTTCAGGATACTGCTACACTTGTATGGATAATGACTGAACTGAGGTTTTTGCCATGTTGCCGAGCGGACATACTCCACACTTCAACGCTAACCACGAAGTGGACTCTATTCATAATTATTACGAAAATCTGGTGATACAATACGCCCATAACACAGAAGATCGCTGTCGGTATGACAGCAACTTCTTGGCCGATGTAGCCTGTGTAGCCCTCAACCACCTACCACCGCGCTATATTCGCCACGACGTTGACCTAACCTTCTTCCTTTCGCCCACTGAAATGCAAGAAATCGAAGACAAGGTGGCCAAGTCGGTTCGAGATGCCATTGATTATGTAAACAGCCGAGAAAGAGAAGCCAGTGAGGAAGCCGAGGAATCTGAATACACCGAAGAGTAGTATTCACCAACATAAACCCTCCCCAATCATCCATCGAATTCTTTTTCTTCTTATCGCTGTAGGTACTCAAGCCTGCAGCGTTATTGCAGATTCACCCGCAAGCTCTCGCAACTCAAACACTCCGAATATCCCTTACTGCATTACCGGTAGCCAAACCGTAAACGAGCCACTCTTTACTCAAGGGCTATTACTGCACAACAATCTGCTGTACACCTCTGGCGGCGGCTACGGAAAATCTAAGCTGCGCTGGGAAAATCTACAAACAAAAGAAAAACACCAAATTGACCTACCCAACCACTGGTTCGCCGAAGGCATAGCCCTAACACCTCAAGGCCTATGGTTATTAACCTGGAAACAAGGCATCGCCAGCTTACGCCACCCTAAAACACTCCAAGAAATAAAGCGCGCTAACTACAAAGGCCAAGGCTGGGGGCTGACCTACACCGGCACACAGCTGGTTATGAGCAACGGCAGTGACAAACTATATTTTCGTAACCCCGAAACCTTCAAACTAGAGAAAGTATTGAAAGTGACTGAAAACGGAAAAGCCACCAAACAGCTAAATGAACTGGAGTTTATCGATGGTTCCATTTACGCCAATATTTGGCGCAGTGACAAGATTTTAAAAATCAGCACTAAGACAGGAAAAGTTGAAGGCACTATTAACTTAGAAGAAATTTCAAAACGCCACAAAGAACAAGGCGTTTTGAATGGGGTAGCTTGGAATAAGCACGAGCAGAAAATATTAATTGGGGGAAAGAATTGGAATCAAGCTTACAATCTGAAGCTAAAGAGCTGCACTCTTCATAAACAAAAGTAACCATTTAACTGACAAACATACCTTGAGGGCTGAAACTCACCAAAAGATATAAGCAATATAATTTTTTCAGGCCCAATATCCTTCTCAACGAAGTGTAATTTTAGTCCTTGCTTACTACCATAATAGATTTTTATCTCAGCATACTCTTTAACTTTAAAGCCCAGCCCCATAGAAATCTCTTCTGGCTCAACCCCACAAATAGACTCTCTAATTTTGGAAATGCATCTAAGATCAGAAAATCTAAAATCTGCTATTTGGACACCTGTTATTCTCACATCAAAGTCCATTTCGGATAAATTCAGAAAAAGACCATCAAAAAGACAAATATCTCTACTGATCAGTTCATCCATAAAGAATATTTCCTCCAGATCATCACGCCAACTTCACGCCTGAAATCATAGATTTCATCTATCCAATTAACCTAAGAGAAACCTCAAGGCATCATGATATTTTTCAATCCTCACAAGATCTTTTTTGGTTATTTCTCTTAACCTATAGACGCTCAGATTATCTTTAATATCTTCTACTTTTACCTTCTTTGCTAGGGGATTACCATACACCCGAACTATAAAATCCTCATAACTCTCATTTATATGCCTAGAAAGACACTCTACGGCATCAATAATTATTTTAGAAAAACCATGATCCTTTAAATCGTCTAAACTCACTTGGCTATCTTCAATGACATCATGAAGGACCGCTACTATCATTTCATTCTTATCTTGAAACTTAAACATTAATCTCAAAGGATGTAAAACATATGGTTCACCAGCTTTATCATACTGACCATTGTGAGCAGTAACGGCGATTGATATTGCCTTTTCAAGATCACTCACGCCTTCTTACCTAAATCATATTCTTCACGAGATATCTCACAACCCGATAATAATGCTTCGTTATATAGTTTATTATCATGGCTTATCACCTCAGAAAACTCTTCCTCTCCATAAAATTTTCTGTAAATAGATCCATCGTCTTTCATCCTTTTGAACATTACATCTTCAAATGGATAATCTATATAAACATCTTTCGTATTAAGATAATCACCAGTTTTAATTGGCATACACTGATTTCCTCACCTCGTCATAATATGCTTTGCTTTCGGCTTCAAGTAATGGTCTCCGCGGATCGGATTCAGGCAAAACCCGCCACTGTTCGTAATATTTATGCCCATGTCCACCAGGCATTTCGGATTTAACTCCTATAGAATTATACAATTCATCCCCCAATAAGACCCTAGCAACAGCCTCTGACTCCTTCGCATAAATCATTTCAGGTGTATTTACTTGAATCTCTCCTGAAACACCTGCTTTTGTACTAATAGTAGAGTTAACCCCACTATAGCCCAATGGATCTACAGAACCATCAATAACCTTTACTTTAGCACCTCGTTTTGATAACTCAGCTACAACTAAATTCACTTTATCTGAGGGCACTATAATTGTGTTTCTCGCTAGATCTTTTATTCTTGTAGGATCTCCACCGTAATCATCATTGATTTTTTGTATCGCTCTATCTCTAGACTTTATTGGAGCTTTGGCAGTTTTACCATCAAACATATTTGAAATTTCGTCTGAGATTTTATCTATCTCAACTTTCGCTGCTGGCGCCCTTACATATATAGCCTCAAACTCTCTTGGCCTAGTACTATTTACCTTAAGTCTAGTCGCACTACCCACAGAATTCTCAGGCGCTTCAACCGGAGCACTCCCCCCATTCTCTTTAGATTCAGCCTTACCTTTCTTATTAGCCTTAAACAATTTAATCTGCTTAACGTAATCCAGCAGAATATCACCAATACGTTTAAAAGATTTCAGCTTTCTAGCTTTTGCTGTAAGAGAGGCTGCAGCTCCAACTCCGGCGGTTAAGGCCGCCAGAATAATGGTGAGTACAATTTCAAAGGCGGCGCCTCCAGCAAAGGTGCTGACTTCCAGGCTGTGCTGAGCAGCTACATATTGTTTCGCAAACTGCGTGAGCCTACTTCGTAGTTGTGGATTTTCCCAAATTAGCTCTACCGCTTCTACGGCTTGCTCGATCTGTTCAACACTAACATCTCTTGGATCAAAACCTAGCACCCTGGAAAGGTCATTAAACTGATTATCACTGAGATTCCCCAAAAAGCGCTGGGTAGCATTACAAGTATCAGCGGGTACCTCACCACACTGCACGAGAGTTTTCTGATAGGCATCACGCATTCGCCTCACACGGCCTTGCACAGAAATCAGGTCATTAACATCGCTTAACCAGCCAACCAGTGACGTTCCTGCATCATAGAAACCTTCGCCAATATTCTTGGTGTGCGCCCAGGCTTTCCCAGCCGTAGACTTTTTCTGATATTCGGCTTCGATTCTGTCGTATTCTTGCCTCTCCTCTAGCAAGACCTGCTGCAAAGCCAAGTTAAGGGCTGACATATCCACCCGAGGCGATACCTCAGAAGTAAAAAGTCTTAGCTGCAATTCCCCCAAATCAACTGCCTGCAACAAGGCTCGAATATGAGGAGGCTTATCTAAATAACTTCCACGGGGGATAAAGCTATAGGAACAACTACTGGTTGCTATCCCTCGACAATGGCTTGGAAGCTCATGATAAAGTCTGAGTAAGAATTCGGTAGAAATTTTATTAAGAACAGAAGCGGCTTTTTTGGAGGATAAATTCGCCTTGCGATTATCTTCAAGCTGACTGTGAGAAAGGTAAGTTTTGTAGGGATCTCGACGAAAGTGCCTCTCCTGAGAATTGTCTAAATCAAGATAATAAATACTGACGTGAAGCTCTACACCTCGATCTATTTGATAGACCTGTTGATACATATCCCTATGCCTTTTCTTATACTTGCTTGCTTATTTTTTCTTTGTTTATCTTTTTCATTTTCTAAAGCAAATGGAGGTTACTCTTTATCCTCACCTATCGCAAGAAAACCTCATTATGCAGAATAAAAACTCATACTAAAGTGCAAGTCGCTTATCTGTAGCAACTTCAATAAACTGTTCTTCTTTAGAAAATGGACATCTGAATCGTAGAGATACGGATTGCAACTGTAGGTCTCTTTCACTATCAACAGCTTTTTGTGTTTTTGGTATTGTAGTGGTCAAGTAATTTTGGCCACAATTTAGTAGGAATCCCAATATAATTTCTCTGCTGCATTTGGGCTTTTCCCACCGTTATTTCTATGTGGTCGTACCTGACTGTAATAGCCAGTCAAATAGGCAATAACCGAC
>JAILXX010000009.1:0-142911 GCA_045430295.1 Cellvibrionaceae bacterium
TGGCATACTAAAAGCGTCAGAGCGCTGGACGCACCCGGTTCAAAATTGGAACCTCACATTATCGCAATTGGCAATTCACTTTGAGGGCAGACTGGACGGGCATATAGCGCTGTGAATTTTAGCTGACACAGAGTTTTGAACACCCTCAGCTGGTAAGCCACTTTGCCAGAGTATCTCGAACCACAGTCTCCTCCAAAGGCTTTGGAATATAATCATCCATCCCCGCATTCAGGCACTTTTCTTTATCACCTTGTAGTGCATTAGCTGTCATAGCAATGATGGGGATTTTCTCGCACCCTTCTCCAGCCTCACCATTACGAATACGCTGGGTTGCCTCATATCCATCCATTTCCGGCATTTGACAGTCCATAAGCACCAACGCATAAGCGTCCTTTTTCAAGGCATTAAGAGCCTCAACACCATTGGAACAAATATCAATTTCCAGACCAAAATCTAAGATCATATCCTCTACAACAAACTGATTTATCTCATTATCTTCTACTAGCAGTATTTTCTCTTTCGAGAACCGTAAATCACTTGAGACGGAGCCGTTATCAACTAATAAATCATTGCCGTTTTTCTCAGAACTTTCACTTTCCTTAACTGCTCTACCGAGCTCAACATCAAAAGAGAAACAACTTCCTTTTCCAATCTCGCTTCGCACACCAATAGATCCACCCATCAACTCACAAAGTCTCTTACAGATGGATAAACCAAGCCCTGTCCCGCCATATTTCCTTGTTGTCGAGCTATCAGCTTGCGTAAACTCTTGAAAAAGCTCATCAAGCTTTTCCTCCTCGATTCCTATTCCTGTATCTATTACCGAGCATCTAAAGCAATAGAAGTTATCTGATCGAGATTCTAGGGCTGCCTTAAGTGTTATCTCACCTTTAGCAGTAAACTTTATCGCGTTAGTCATTAAATTGGCAATCACTTGCCGTAGACGAGTATGATCACCAATCACAACTTGATCATCAATGCCTTCCAATTCGGTTTTTAATGCTATATCTGAATCCTGAGGAAGCGTATGAGAAATAGTATCAATGATGCTATTGATTTGATCACCCAAATTAAATTCAATTGCCTCAACATTTAATTTCCCTGCCTCAATTTTTGAAAAATCGAGAATATCGTTAATAAGAACCAATAATGAGTCGGCACTGGAAATCGCAACATCGACCTGACGAAGCTGCTTTTCATCCAAATTCGATTTTTTGAGGGACTGAAGCATACCAAGAACCCCATTCATTGGGGTTCGAATTTCATGGCTCATATTTGCTAGGAAATCACTTTTAGATCTTGCAGCATGTTCGGCTTCTTTTTTTGCGGCCTTCATCTCCTCTAACGCATTCGTTTTTTCGGTAATATCATAGTTCACGCCAACTACTTTTAACGCGTTCCCTTGATCATCCCGCAGAACTTCAGCGCTAGCTTTTAAATACCGTACTTTTCCACCTGGCAAAACAATCCTAAATTCCGGATCGTAGACCCCCTCTCCCTCTACAGCAGCATTCAATTTTTGCTTGGCTAGCGTGATATCCTCAGGATGAACTCTACTCTCCCAAGCTTCATAAACCCCAGAAAACTGCTCACCTGAAACTTCGTACAACTTGTACATTCCATCGTCCCATTTCAAGCTGTTATTTAATAGGTCCCACTCCCAAACCCCAATACCTGCAGAGTCGTTTGCTAGCTTCAGCCTATAGGCAATTGAATCAGCCTCCTCTTTTGCTTGCTTCAGTTGTTCTTGGTTTGCTTGCTGCTCAGAGATATCTTGAACAACAGACCATATATACTCTTGATCATCCAATCCTGAGATTTTTATGCCCGATAGCAACACAGGATAGCGATGACCTTCTTTATGAATATATTCTTTTTGATACGGCCCATAGCGGCCCGTCTCCGTCATGCTGACTATCTGTTCTTGCTCATTATCCTCATAGTCTTTTGGCGTCAACGCCCAATAATCCATAGCATTAAGTTCATCAACGCTGTAGCCTGAAAAGCGACTAAACTCAGAATTAATATAAGTAAAAGCGCCATCCTCAAGCTTATTGATCGCTATACCAACAGGAGCCAGGTTAACAAATTTTTCAAATTTCTCTTTCTCTCTATTACGCTCAGCGGTTCGCAGCGCAACTAAAGATTCCATTTCTTTATTTCGCTGCTGAAGCTTTAATTCTTTCTCCTTGATTTCAGATATATCTGAAACAAAAGCTAATAGTATTTCCTTTTCTCCATAGTGAAAGAAATGCCCCTTGATTCTAACAGGAAATATTTCTCCGCTTTTCTTCTGATGTTCCGTTTCAAAATCAATATGCTTCTTATCTTTAAGTTCTTCCCAAAATGTGGGCCAAACTTCCTTAGGGAATAGTGGGTCCCACTCCCAAACTTTCATTCCTATCAATTCATCCCGCTCATATCCCAGTTTTTCACAAGCTGCATTATTGACATAGAAAATTTCAGAATCTGACCTCATCCAAAACACTTCATCCGCTGCCAACTCAGTTGAGATTCTAAGAAAATCCAACAGAGCCTTTTCTCCCAAACCATCTGGGAACTTCAACGCTTCTTCACTGAAATTTAGTGAACGCAAGACAACATTTAAGTCTACCGGCCTATTCATTAACGCTATAAAACCTACTTTTGCTTATAAGTAAAATATTGATATCTACCCCGTACATCACAAATTCTGTACTCACTATCAATTTCTAACACCCACAAGAACATGTTCAAAATGGAGTATAGTTCAAATAGACCCACCGGCTTTCATTGAAAGCCCCCGCGCGCCCTAAAACTGGCGAGCCCTCCTGCTTCCCCTATACTTAGCTATAAAATAAACAATTATTCAGAGCATAGGGCACACCCATGCGGCTACCTTTTCTTTTAAAAGCAGGGCTTCTCGCCTGTAGCGCCTCTTCAAGCCCACTTATTTTGGCCTCAGAAAACAATGTAGAGCCAGACGAGATTTTCTCCTTATCTTTAGAAGAGTTGGCCAATGTCAAAATTTCTACCGGCACCCTCTTCTCTGCCATCAAGCAAGAAGCCACGTCCGCTATTACCCTTATCGACCAACAGCAAATCAAGCTATCAGGCGCTAAGAATCTAGCCAACCTCCTGGAGCAGCATGTTCCCGGCATGATGTTAATGACCCACTCTGAGGGCAATAAAATTGGGCTACGCGGCCATATCGCCGCAGAGAACTACAAATTGCTTCTATTGGTGAATGGCAAGAACGTCACCAATATGGTGTACGAAGGAGTTATCACTGAAATTGATCAATGGGATATGGGAGATATCGACCGTGTCGAAGTGATTCACGGCCCCGGCTCTGTAACCTATGGCACCGGTGCTATCGCCGGGGTAATCAACATCATTACCAAAAATGCTGAAAACACAAAATCCGGCTGGTCCATTGGCTTCGCTAACAACGGCACTTATAACAGTGAGGGTTTAAATCTCCAGTATTCGAAGACTTTCAATGATTGGGGCGTCTATGCCTTTGTGTCTCATCGAGAAACTGATGGTATTAGGAGCCCTGATTACTACGTAATGAATGCTAATGAGTCCACCAATATTCGCTATATAGGCAAAGGCACAATCGCCAACGCTGGCCCTCAGAGCTTTCTCGCGGACAGCCTAGGTCGCCCTCAAGTAAAAGCACACATTAACATCAATCATGGCGATAATTTTGAAACCTGGCTCCGTTACACCCAATCAGGGCAAACACGGGCTTTTAATGAGAAGGCCTTTACGCTTGATGGCAACGGGGATGAAACCACCCTCGCTGTAAATGGCAGAAATATTGAAACTCGCAGCTTTATTTTCTCCACCGATTATCGCTTCGATTTTTCTGACAACTCCTCGCTCAACACCGCCATTACTTTTGATACTCAGGAATATATTCGTTATCGATTTGATAACCGAGAGTATAGCCTCAGCAGTATCAGCAATATTCGCCAGTATGCCTTTTCGCAAGACCGACTTCGTGCTTCTGCACTTTACGATATCAAAATTAATGATGACTTAAGTGTGATTACGGGTTATGAATTCGGGCATATCAAAGTTACCGCCCCTTGGGGCGAGAGCATTGATCACCTATGGATTAAGGAAGGCGCAGATTTGATTAGCAGCCTAGACTCCAGTATTTATTTACAAGATCCAACCTTAATAAGAAGACCTAGTACCAGTAATTTCAAAGAAGTGGGCAATGGTATGCGTTTCGAAACTCACTCTCACTTAATCGAAGCGAAATACCATCTAAAAGATGGCCATGAAATTCATTACGCACATCGTTACGATCGCCCAGATATTTCTGACAGTATTTTTTCACCAAGGCTTTCACTGATCTCCAAGTTTGACCAAAAGAATATCTTGGTAACAACGGCACAACGTGCACAACGCATGATGCCCCTTCGAGCACAATACCTTGCTGACAAAGCTGGAAATCGCTCAACCCATGAGACGCTAGATAGCTTAGAGCTGTCTTACACCAACTATAGTTTTGACAACACCGCCATCAATGTACGCGCCTACTACAATAAAACCAAAGCGGTTGGTTTTACTGGCGAGCGCCTTGAATTCCTCACCGATTTCAGCTTATTTGGCCTAGAGTTTTCTGGCACCTATAAACATAACGACACAGAAATCACCGTAAATCATGCTTACTTCTCTCCACAGAGTATCAACATGAATAACGAATTGAAAACCGGATCTAGCAGAAATAATATTTCTTTTGCCGATTACCACTACAATACACGGGGCGATGTTTCATTATTTCTATCAGGCTTTGGCGATGGTTTAAATAACTGGTCAAACAATATCACCAAGTTTTCACTCACACAGTCTTTTATGGAAGACCGCTTAAAAGCTCATATAAATGCCCAGATCTATTGGGATTATGATGGTGCTTATGACGAAGTTAGAATGTACCAGCAGGCCTATAACAACTTTGACCGTGATGCCCTTTCACCTTCCGATCAACTGATTTTTGATGAGCAGTATCAAGACTTCATGCGAGAACGCACCCTAATAGAAAAAGATGACGGCTATAAAACAGATTACAACTTAAACACTTCGTTAACTTATCTCTGGCCGCTGAATTCAAAAACCGATATTGAGCTTAAACTCTTTGCTGAAAATATTATTAAGACTAGCAAGCGCTACTACGTTAGCACAGGTTCCAGTGGAGCCTTACCTACCCGCTTAAAATATTTAGAAAAACCCAGAATGTACGGATTATCAATACAGGTTAATTTCCACTAATAACAAGCCCTCACTCAAATAATTAAGTCGTAGTTTCAAGTAATTATCGCGACAAACGACTTGAAAGCAACGAGGCTATAAGGATAAAAATGGAGGATATCCATAAACAAGCTTCCAAACCATATAATTGAAAAACCCCTCCTGACAACACGGTTCCGAATAAACGTCCGGCCGCATTCGCCATATAGTAAAAGCCTACATCCTGTGAGACCCCATCCCTACTGGCGAAACTCACAATCAAATAGCTGTGCAATGATGAGTTGATAGCAAAGAAAAAACCAAAAACTGCCAAACCAACAATAAGCACTGCCTGCGGATATAAATGATGGCCAAGCATGAAAGCAATTCCAGCAGGAATAACCGCCAATATCATCGTCCAGAATGCGGTAGAGGATGATTGTGCTGCTTTATTATCGTTCAGGCCCGTCAGTTTTGGCGCAATACTCTGAATAAAACCATAACCAATCACCCAGCTAGCCAGAAATCCACCCACCGCCCAATGACTCCAACCAAAGGTTGCTGCAAGATAAACAGGCAATGCAACCACAAACCATATATCTCTTGCTGAGAATAAAAATAAACGCGCAGCAGAGAGGTAATTGATTTCCGAACTTTTTGCGAAAAGTTGTTTGAACTTACTTTTTGACCTTGAGCGGCCTAAATCTTTTTTCAGCCTGAAAATACTTAACAACCACACAACGGCCAATACTATTGCCATACTGGCTACAGCAGTTTGAAAACCGAACGCCGCTAATAACCCTGCCCCAAGGAAAAAGCCAACGCCCTTTAAGGTGTTTTTCGAACCGGTAAGTATCGCCACCCATTTATATAGCTGGCCTTGAGCATCATCGGGAACAAGCAGTTTAATCGCGCTTTTGGCACTCATTTTATTAAGGTCTTTGGCGATGCCAGACATGGCTTGAGCAGCCATCACCCAAGGCACTGTTAACCATGAAGCTGGCACGAGCAGCATACTCAGCGCGACGATCTGCAGCCCCAAACCAATATTCATTGTTCGGTTGAGACCAATTCTCGCCCCTAACCAACCACCTAACAGATTGGTAACAACACCAAAGAATTCGTAAAACAAAAATAACAATGCGATTTGTAGTGGGGTGTAGCCCAAATTATGGAAATGCAACACCACCAACATACGCAAAGCGCCATCGGTGAGGGTAAAAGCCCAATAGTTACCGGTAATCATTAGGTACTGGCGGATATCAGTGGAGAGGTTTGAAAGTAGTTTCATTGTGTTTAGCTTCCCGCGTGCCGCTGCTCTCTACGCGGGCTACACATGGCAAAAAGGTCGTCATTCCCACGTAGGCGGGTCTAGTGAGGTTACAGCTTACTAACACTGGATCGCCGCGCTTACCCTCCATGGATGGAGGGTATTTCAAAAACGCAGGAGCAGTTTTTGATCGCTCAGAATGACAGAATTAGGTATTAATTTTGGTCTGATTCCCCAACCATTCGCATCAGCTCTGCCGTGCGATTAGCGTAACCCCATTCATTGTCATACCAAACGTAGAGTTTCACTTGAGTACCGTTAACTACCATGGTAGACAAGGCATCGATAATGCTAGAGCGTGGATCGGTTTTATAGTCGATAGAAACTAATGGCCTTTCTTCAAACCCGAGAATACTGTCCAATTCATTTTCAGCGGCATTTTTTAGAAGCGCATTCACTTCTTCCACTGTGGTTTTACGATTCACCTCAAACACACAATCCGTAAGGGAAGCATTGGCAAGCGGTACACGCACAGCATGTCCATTTAATTTCCCTTTTAGCTCAGGAAAAATATGGGTAATAGCCGTTGCTGATCCTGTTTTGGTGGGAATTAGACTCATGCCACAGGCTCGAGCACGCCGCAGGTCTTTATGAGGTGCATCGAGAATACGTTGAGTATTGGTAATATCGTGAATAGTGGTCATAGAACCATGCACAATACCGAGTTTTTCATGAATTACCTTTACCACTGGCGCTAGGCAATTCGTAGTACAGGAAGCGGCTGTCACAATAGGATATGTATTTTGGTCGTAGAGGTGATGATTCACCCCCATCACCACATTGAGAATGCCTTCTTCTTTTACCGGCGCGGTCACCACAACTCGCTTCACACCCTGATCTAAATAAGCCTGTAAAAGTGCTTTGGACTTCATCTTCCCCGAGGCTTCAACCACCACATCACAGCCGGACCAATCCGTTTCGGTAATGGTTTGGTTTTGACTACAGGTAATCTTTTGATCTCCAATAATCATTGTCTCGCCTTCGTTGCTAGCCTCATGCTGCCAACGGCCATGGACAGAATCAAAAGTCACCAAGTGTGCTAAGGTTTTAGCATCTCCGGCAGGGTCATTAATCTGAACAAATTCGATATTGGGCCAATTAAACGCGGCACGCATCACTAAGCGCCCCATACGGCCAAAACCGTTAATACCTACTTTAATGGTCATGAATTTTCTCCATTAACAACATGCAGCTAATCGCTCAGGGCGAGAGCCCATGCATTGAATACGTTTAAGTTGTTGCTTCGTTAACACGATATTCGCTAACTGGGTTTCTTTTAGGACCTGCAGACACCAAATAGGCAGAGACGGGTTAAGGCGATAGAACACCCACTGCCCTTGGCGGCGATCGACCAGCAAGCCGTTTTTTTTCAACTGCGCTAAATGCCGTGAAATTTTTGGCTGAATATCTTCTAGAGCCTCCATTAGCTCACACACACAGAGCTCTTCTTCCTGGAGAATCAACAGCAGACTCATTAAGCGGGTTTCATCCGCCAAACTTTTATAGAACTGGATTGCATCCATTAGATAGGCCCAAGCAAACACATATGGCAGACAGTATATATGAAAAATCATATATCTTTAATATGACCGAAAAGTGACAGGCATAAAAAAACCGCCATAAAGGCGGTTTCGTTACTTTAACAAGCCTGTAGTGCTCGCTGACTTACCCAGATAGCTTATCAAGCATATTCTGAAGCCTCACCCGACTATCTTCATCCATTTCCGATACCTGCATTCCTGACCAGAAGGTATCCTCTTGGCTGGTAGGAGCAACCCATAAGCAAATAGCATCGCAAAAAATAGTTTCAGGTTCCGATTCATTATATTCATTTAAATGAATCGCTAAACAATAGAAGTCCCCCACTAACAAGCTTTGCTCGCCCATGATCAACATACCATCGATAGTAACATTCACTAAGCGCCCAAGGTGATTCCCTTCGTCCTGGTCAAATACATCAACGGTTTTTTCGACCGCTAACCGTTCTTGGCTACGTTGGTTTTCCACCTGTTGCTCTGTCATATCAATAACAATCTCCCCAGAATCGATATTAATCAGTGATTTTATTGAGCGGTCTTCTTAAGTGACCTTCTCTGCGCTCCCTGCTTTTTTATTTAGATTAGTAAAGATATTTTCTAATGCACGCTCAAAGAAGGGTTTAGTACTACCCATAATGATTTTGCAATTACCTTCCAACATCCCTCTAGCCAACTCAATACCCGATTTCATACCCACTTTCTTACCACTTTGATCCACCAGCATGTAGTGAGACGTTTTCGAGTTATACCAGGCCACTTTTAAACGGCGACCGCCTTCAAATTCAAACCAGGTACCAAATTCGATCATCTTCAAATTGTCGACAATACGCTGTTCATCGTCGGTCCAGGTTTCTTCATCTTCAGTGGCATCTTCCAACCCGGCACGTTCATCAGCCATACTTTCCAATTTGGTGCGTACAGGTGGCGGTGCAATTTCTGTCTCTTGATCCTGCAGGACACTCTTGTGAATTGAATCCACGGAGTCCAGTAATTTCTTACCTTTATTTTTCTCGTAGCCAATGCTTTCCAGACCGGCTTCTACAGCACCCAGCAGGTTGTCTCGTATTTCCATTAAACGAACTTTATCTGCCTGATTCTCCTTAGGCTCAATACTCCACAATAGATCATCGACCAAGGTTAATGCCCGCTTCCAGGAGTCTGACGATTCGCCATAGCGAAGCAGTACAAAGGCTAAATAATCAGACCAAGGCTGCAACAACAACAGCAAGACTGCTGATGGCACTTGGCGGCCCGATGTACGCTCACGAATTTCTTTATTAACTCTGGCTTTAACTTCTTTGAGTTTTTCTTCGCCCTGCACTTTCTCAGCGGCACGCTTTTCAAGCAGCTCGACTCGGCGTGCAATTTTTTTCGTAAAGGTACTGAATTCCAATAAGATTTTGGCAAAGATTTTTACATCGTCTTCAAAGTTTTCAAGAATGTGGCGAACATATTCTTGAATCTTTTCAAATACACCGTACTCAGAGCCCCCATCATTGCCCACCCATTTGGAGCCGGCTTCAGCCATGGAGTTTAATAATACGCGAGCGGGGTGATCGGTTTTTTCAAAGAAATCTGGATCAGAAAATGCAATTTTCAAGAACGGTGTGTGTAAATAACTCAACATAGCCTTCACAACATTGGGAAGGTTTTCATCGTTGAGCATAAACTCAAAGAGCAAGCCAACCAGATCAATGGTGTGCATATGGTCTCGAGTGAGGCCTTTATCTTCATCGTCTTCCGACTGCTCTCGTAACTGCTGAATAAATTGCGCACTATTCAGAGAGATATTTTGCGGCACCATCTCTGTTGCGCTTTCTCGATTTAAAGGCTGCGAAAGAGCGGCTTCGGTTAAGCCCTGATTCTGCAAACCTCCCAGCGCTGTCACCAAATCATTACTGGAAAACACCTGAACCGAACGTAGCGGCTGCCCATCAGCACCTTGCACGCCGGCTTGCTGTTGTTGTGCTGGTTGTTGTACTGGTTGCTGTATTGATTGCTGTACCGATTGCTGTACTGGCTGTTGTGCTTGCTGCCCAGCTTGCGGAGCGGGCTGGCCTTGCGGCGCAGGCTCTGCTCTCTCTTGAAGGAGCGGCACGACATTGGGGTCACCGCCATCTAGGCGACCTTGTAACTGACGAATAGCCCCAAGCAGAGCACCTTGATACTGCTCTGGAGCTTGTGACGCATCTGGAACTGGAACTACGCCTTCGTCCCCCTGCTTTTCCGCGAGGGTTTCACTCATAGACTTAGCGACATCAAGAGGGTCGCCTGCCCCAGAACCCGCCACACCACCGCTAGCCGCAGCATAAGACAGGTCTGGCAATATACCGTTTTCTGCCAAGTACTGATTAACTTCGTCATAAACTTCACGAAGCTTTGGCGTAAAGAACTTATCAAAAATCTTATAGGCGAGAATTTTTCCTTTTAAGGAAATTTCTACATTTTTAAGGGACTTGCGGAGTGATTCACCAAATTGAATAGGGCCAATTGGGTTACACTTGGATTCGATAACATCAAGACCATTCAGGGCCGCCATTCGACGGTTAATAAACCAGAGGGTTTCACCGTACTCTCCTTCGGCACGATTACTCACTGAAGACACAGCGATGGTCTCTTCCAGATCTTCATTATCCACCAGCGACAACATGTCACTGCGCAATTTTTCTTCGCCTGTGGAAGTGTCTAGCTCTCCATCACGAAATAAAACAAAACATTCGCTGGAATAGGAAAGAAAACTTTTTAAGAGGTCGTCTTTGTGATGGGCAACCATACGGTTAGATTCCATCAGCGCTTGACGCTGCTTATCGGAAGCAGCTTTCTCAGCTAGCTCAACGAGCTTCTTCACCCAAATGGAGAAGAAGGTTTCCATATGCTCTTGTAACAGATTGAGGGTAATACCACGACAAGCCTTCAAATGGGTCGTCGCCTCGGCTGTTCCCTCAACATGTTTATTTCCCTTATTCCCCTGAGAAGGCGGCGGGTTGGCTCGCATTGTCATCCCCTAAGTGATATTTCGTAGACAGTTTTACTAACAGCTGCAGTATTACCAGTATAGATCAAATTATGGAGATGAAATCATCTCTAATTGTTCCCTCAAGCGCCCTTCCGGCCGCCAAGATAACCCCTTACGAGCCATCTGCTGTGCTCGGCTTCCCTCACCTAATACTAGATACGTACGGGCCAATAACAAATAAGCTTTTGGCTGGGCCGGAGCAATGCGTAAGGCCCGCTCAGCCAGCTGCACCACTATGCTCCATTTACCTGCAGAGTACGCAGCTTCCGCTGAACGTAACAAGCGCTTTGCCGCAGCAGGGGCTTCAGCTTTGGTTTTGGGAACCGCAGGTTGCTGGGGTTCAGGCTGAGAGCTAGGTTTAGTATAAATCTCCTGAGACGCTTCCGCAGGAGCCGACTCTTCCACGGGCGCGGGAGAGGTTGCACAACCGAACAAGCCGCCAACCAACAGAATCCATAACAAAAAGTGTCTTTGCCATTTCATTTGGCTCTTTATGTGGGTTGCCATGTTGCTTCTCATTCAGACTTTGCTAATCGCTCATTATGCCTGACGAATCAAGCGCTTGCCTCATCTATCTCAACCAGTCCTTCAGCCAAAACAGTAAGGGGTTTTCACGCTTTTCACAGCTCGCTCTGCCTTGCGGCTGCCAATGCTCAGGAAACGGCATGTACAAGCTGTTACGGCAATTTTCCCCGCTAGCCTCCCCCGAAGTTCGATCCACCCAGTGGTAACGAATACCTTCAGGATTAACCGGGGCAAGTCCCGGCGCATCAAGTGAGCGATGCAAATTCACCCAGATCGGCAAGGCTCCACGACTACCGGTTAAGCTAGTATTGCCATTATCGTCTCGCCCTACCCATACCGCAGATACATGGCTGCCATTAAAGCCTGCAAACCAGCTGTCTCGGTAATCGTTTGTTGTACCTGTTTTCCCCGCCACAGAAACCGTTTTTGGCAAACTGCGGTAAGCAACATTACCCGTGCCATTGCGCATCACCCACTGCAGAGCAAACTGCAATTGGTGGATAGAGGCAGGATCAATCCGCTGTTCAACGGTTAAGGGGTAACGACTCAAAGGACTGTCGTGGTGGTCCACCACACTGCGAATGGACTTCAAGGGTGAATGAAACCCTCCCGCAGCGATAGTGTGATATAAACCAGTCACCTCGAGAGGCGACAAGCCACTGGTTCCCAAAAGCACCGATGGATAACGAGGAAGATAGCGAGTCACCCCCAAACGCTCCACCGTATAGAGCACGTTACCCACTCCCAGTTCCATGCCTAAACGTGCACTGGCTTGGTTTCGAGATTTAGCCAAGGCATCCAGATAAGAGATCCGGCCCAAGCTCTTATTATCAAAATTCTTTGGTTGCCACAGGGAATCAGGCCTACCGCTTCCCTCATCCATGCTGTAACTCACAGGGGAATCATCCAGCGGTGATGCCAGGTGGTACCCCTGCTCAAAACCGGTGAGGTAAATGGCAGGCTTAATCAAAGAGCCTACCTGGCGCACGGCATCGATGGCTCGGTTAAAACCGGGGTATCGAGGGTTTCGGTCACCCACCACAGCCTGTACTTCCCCCCCTTCCACAGAAGCAACCACCATAGCTCCCTGCAGATTTTTAGAGGGGTCAATAGCTTGCAAGTGCTTACTTAAGGACTGCTCTGCCTGATACTGAACCCAAGGATCAAAGGCCGTAAAAATCCGTAAGCCTTCACTGCGCAAGTCTTCTTCTCGATAGTCTCGACGTAGCTGACGCTTCACTAAATCGATATAGGCTGGGTAACCCGTAGTGGCGACCTGAGAGGGCTTTCGCAACTTGAGAGGTTGCTGTTTTTGCTGACTCGCATCCGCTTTACTCAGTAAACCCTCCTTCTCCATGGCATCGATCACCAGATTTCGACGGGCTTTCGCCCGCTCAGGATGGCGCCAAGGATTATAGTAAGAGGCTCCTTTCACGACCCCCACCAACAAGGCGAATTGATGGGGCTGTAACTCAGAAAGTGGGCGCTGGAAGTAATGTTCACTGGCCAAGCCAAAGCCATGCACCCCACGCCGACCTCGCTGCCCCAAGTAAACTTCGTTGAGGTAGGTCTCGAGAATTTCTTCTTTGCTGTAGTGCAGCTCCAGTAACACCGCCATCGCGGCTTCAATGGCTTTTCGCGTGAGACTGCGCTCCTGCGTGAGGTAAAAATTCTTCACCAACTGCTGGGTAACCGTACTCCCCCCTTGCACTGTGCGCCCAGCTTTCAAATTGGCAAGAGCGGCTCGAGCAATGGAGCGAGGAGACAAGCCCCAGTGCTCCCAGAAGTGACGATCTTCAACGGCTAATAACGTGCCGTATAATAGCTCTGGTACTTCCTGCAATCGTACCAAGCGACGATCTTCACCATGACCGGGGTAGATACCACCAATTTTTGCGGGTTCCAAACGCACCAGTACATCACCATAGGCGTCCAGATCCATGACCATGCCGTCATCGATACTTAACTGTAGAACCCGGCTTTTCTCCTCTCCATCAGAAAAACTAAAACCCCGAGTGTAAATATCGAAGCGGTTGCCCTCTCGAGCAAACTGGCCGCGACCGCTTAATTGCTGCACTGGGATATACCCCAACTGGCGCAACTCAAACACTAGCTGATCAGGAGTGATGGATAGCCCTTCATACAACTCCAAAGGTCGCGCAAAAACGTGGGCTGGGAGCGCCCATTTGCGGCCTTCAAATTTGCTGCGAACCAGGGCATCCAAATAAGCCAGAGTGACACCGCCAATCAACAGCAGAACCACAGCCAACTTACCGTAGAAGGCCTTACCCAATTTATTTGATGACGATTTTTTCCCGCGACGGGGAGATTTAGATTTACGCTTTGTCATAGCGCTGCAGTTTACCGGTTCCTAAAAGACAACATAACCCTGTAGGTTGGCCTTCAGGCCAACATGTTTGCCAACTAAAAAACTGTCGGCCTGAAGGCCGACCTACAAATGACAACCGTCTATGTCTCAGACATAATGCCCCGACCTAAAGGAGATACCCCATGACTAACTCTCGCTACCATATCTACGGCATTGGTGCCGCCCTGGTGGACACCGAAATTGAAGTAGAAGACCACGACCTCACTCAACTAGAAATCGACAAGGGTGTAATGACACTGGTTGACGAAGATCGCCAGCATCATCTGATCAACTACTTAAGCGATCATCTGATGGCTTCCCGTCGTGCCAGTGGTGGCTCTGCGGCTAACACCATTATTGCCAGCAGCTACTTTGGTGCGAAAAATTTTTACTCCTGCAAAGTCGCTGACGACGATAATGGCCATTTTTATTTGAAAGATATGCGCGATGCCGGTGTAGACGTTCATCAAAAAAGCGAACTACCCAATGGCATCACCGGCAAATGCCTGGTGATGATCACCAAAGATGCCGAGCGCACCATGAATACCTTCTTAGGTATCAGCGAAACCTTATCCGTAGACGAATTACATTTAGACGCCGTCGCCCAATCCCAATACGTTTACATTGAAGGCTACCTGGTCACTTCACCCACCGGTAAAGCCGCCGCCATTAGGCTTCGTGAAGAAGCTGAAAAGCACCATGTAAAAACCGCATTGAGCTTATCTGATCCTGCCATGGTGCAGTTCTTTAAAGAGGGCTTACTAGAAATGATTGGCGAACGCGTTAATTTGTTATTCTGTAATCAAGACGAAGCCTTTTCATTTACTGACACTGACAACATCGTCGCAGCCGTAGACGCCTTGAAAAACTATGCAGACCAATTTGCCATTACTTGCGGCAGCGACGGTGCCGTATTATTCGACGGTGAAAAGATTATCAATATCGATTCTCACGCGGTAAAAGCCATCGACAGTAACGGTGCTGGCGATATGTTTGCCGGCGCTTTCCTCTACGGCATTACTCACGACTACAGCTTCCAGCAAGCCGGTGACTTAGCCAGTAAAGCTGCTGCTACGGTTGTTTCGCAATTTGGTCCACGATTGAATGCGGAGCAGCATGTAGAGATTTACAAAGAAGTGCTGGGGTAAAACGTTAGACGAGAAAATCGTCACTCCAGCGAATGCCTACATGGATGTAGGTAGTAGAGCGACGCAGGAAGCCAAAGCCGCAGCTGGAGTCCAACAAAAGGCCAGCATTTCGGTTTCAGCAAGATAAAACACCAAGTCGCCCTAAAGGGCGACCTACCTCTCTTATCTTTCGTCTAGCGTCTCTCCCTCGCGAGCCTGCTCCATAATCCCGTCCAACTTTTGATTTTCTATTTCAGGAATTACGGCAGTTTGATCCGTTAATTCCTTCGTGGCTTTTGCAGACAAGTCTTTAAATTTAACCACTTTAGGATATACACCTTGCTGACCAGCAAGGGCTGTCACTGTGCTGTTATAAGCTTTAGTGGCCGTCGCCAGGTTTCCACCCAATTTATTCAAGCGCTCCGCCAGTGTACAAACCGTGTTGTAGAGATCATTCGCTTGCCCCGCTACTTCCCGCACCTGTTCACTACTACGCTCCATAATCCATAGGTTTGCTACCGTACGCACAATGGGCAGTAAGGTTGTAGGCGTTACCAAAATAACATTGCGCTCGTAGCCGTAATTAAACAGGCTGCGATCATGCTCCACTGCGGCCATAAAGGCGGGCTCTACGGGCATAAACATCAAGACAAAATCCGGCGAATTAACACCCATTAAATTGGAGTAATCTTTGCCGGATAAATCATTGATATGCTTTTTGATAGAGGCCGAGTGATTGTTTAACGCTAAGGTACGACTTGCATCATCTTCGGCTTCTACCGCCTGAATGTAGTCCACAAGAGAAACCTTGGAATCCACAATCACGGTTTTCTTACCCGGCAAGTGAACAATCAAGTCAGGGCGACGATTATTGCCTTCTTCGTCTTTGAAGTTGGCTTCCCGCTCGTATTCTTCATCTTTCTTCAGCCCTGAAGACTCAAGGATTTTCTCCGCCTGAATTTCACCCCAGCCGCCTTGGAGTTTATTTTCTCCTTTTAAGGCCAAAGTAAGATTTTTTGCTTCTTCAGTGATTTGCTGATTTAACTCCCGTAGATTCTTTAATTCCTGGCTGAGACTCGCTTTTGCTTTTGTGTCTTCAGTATGGATACTTTCTACACGGCTTTTGAAGTCGTTAATCTGCTGACCAAACGGTTTTAACAGGTTATCTAAGGATTCCTTGTTGCGCTGATCAAAAGCCTTGCCCTTGTCTTCAAAAATTCGATTGGCAAGGTTTTCAAATTCTTTGGTGAGCTGTTGCTTTTGCTCTTCGAAAGATTCCAGTTGCTTTTTATAGCCCGCATCGCGCTCATCTTGAGCCGCAACAACACGAGCATTTTCCGCCTGAAGCTGAGCTAACTTTTCGTTGAGTACTTTCGCCTCTGACAAATGACTTTGAAGCTTTGCTTCCAAGTCAGCCTTTTGGGCATCTAAACTTTTGCCGCTGGCTTTTTCAGCCGCCAGCTGACGATCAAGCGCGTTACGATCGTTTTCGATGTTGTTTTTTTCGAAGACCAGCCCCTGCTTTTCTTGCTGTTCCTGTTGGAGTTTGTCATTGACGGTAGTCAACTGCTGCTCTAAGGTATTTTTTTCGAGTGATAGCTGCTCAAGCTGTTTTCGACCTTTAATTCCACCGAGAAAGAAAAACAATCCCAAGGCAAGCAAGACGGCGACACCGATAGCGATTAACAATTGTTGTTGGATTTCGATCAAGAGAACTGTCCTATCTTTTTATTTCCCCGCGTGACACTAACGCTCTACGCGGGCTACGAATATTTTACAGATCAACCGTGAAGCCGGCGCCTATTAACCTCGATAATAATTTTGGGAGACAAACGGCATCTTACTCACCGTCAGCTTTCTCGGCTTACCGCGAACCAACGCAGTAACTTCTGTGCCTACTTTTGCGAATTCTGCTGTCACATAACCCATAGCCACCGGTTCACCTTTCGTTGGACCGAAAGTGCCACTGGTTACTACACCAATTTCATTGCCTTCGGTATCAACAATTTCAGAACCTTCGCGTACAGGGCCTCGGCCTTCCACGGCAAAACCAACACGTTTTTTACCAACACCGTCTGCGATCTGTGCCAATACCGTTTCCGCACCTAAAAAGCCACCAGCTTTGCTGCCATCGGCTCGACGACTTTTGGAAATTGACCACAGTAAGGATGCTTCAACTGGTGAGATTTCTGCATTCATATCATGGCCGTACAAACACAGACCAGCCTCTAAACGCAGAGAATCACGGGCTCCCAAACCGATTGGCTCGACCTGTTCAAAACTCAACAGTTTACGAGCGAGTTGTTCACACTGACTCGAGGGCACTGAAATTTCAAAGCCATCCTCGCCGGTGTAACCTGAGCGAGTCACGTAACAGTCGACACCATCAACCTCGACACGAGTACCGCTCATAAACACCAAATCTGTGGCCGCAGGAGCCAGTTCAGCCATCACGTTTTTTGCTGCCGGGCCTTGAAGGGCTAACAGAGCACGATCCTCCAACACCTCTAGCTCGCAACCCTGTAAATGGTTTTTTAAGTGAGCAATGTCGTCCGCTTTACAGGCCGCATTAACCACTAAGAAAAAGGCATCGTCAGCCCAGCGACACGCTATCAGATCGTCGAGAATTCCGCCCTGCTCATTGGTGAAAACCCCGTAGCTTTGCTTGTTTTCGCCAAGAGCTGCTAAATCAACGGGAATAAGTTTCTCCAGTTCCTCCGCTACCTTCTCACCACGAACCACGACTTGTCCCATATGGGATACATCGAAAAGCCCTGCCTGCTCACGGGTGTGCTGATGCTCTTTCATTAGACCCACTGGGTACTGTACGGGCATTTCATAACCGGCAAAGGGAACCATTTTTGCGCCGAGTTCTAGGTGTAAATCGAAGAGCGGGGTTTTGAGCAATGAGGTATCTGACATGGAGAGCCTTTCAATGTCCGTTGTTTTCGTCATTCCCTCGTAGGCGGGAATGAGTGATTTAAGTAAATTATACAGACTCATACCTTCCGAGTCCTCGCCCATGGGCCTCTCGCTCATCCTGCCCTCAACCGGTATACTTGCGCCCCTCTATCAATAGCAGTGCAACCCCGGATTCACCATGGAACAGCTCACCCTCTCTCCTCTTTCCTCTGCCAACGGCGAAGTGACCATTCCCGGCTCCAAGAGCCTGTCGAATCGCGCCCTGCTGCTGGCAGCCCTAGCTGACGGTGAGACAACGCTAACCAACCTGCTAGATAGCGACGATGTGCGTCATATGCTCAATGCCTTGAAAGCCTTGGGCGTGAGCTATGAACTATCCGCAGATCGCACCCGCTGTACGGTGACGGGCTGTAATGGTCCTCTTGGCGGTAATGAGGGGCCTAGTGGCGAACATGAACTGTTTTTGGGTAACGCAGGCACCGCAATGCGCCCCCTAACAGCAGCTTTATGTTTAGGCGAAGGCATCTATACCCTTACCGGTGAACCCCGCATGTACGAGCGCCCCATCGGCCACTTGATCGATGCACTCAAGCCGCTGGGCGTAAATGTTACTTACCTAAAAGATGAAAACTACCCACCACTGAAAATCGTCGGCACAGGTCTAAAGGGTGGCGAAGTAGAAATCGATGGCAGCATCAGTAGCCAGTTTCTCACGGCACTTTTAATGGCTGCACCTCTGGCAAAAAATGATTTAGTGATTCGCGTAAAAGGTGACTTGGTTTCTAAACCCTACATCGACATTACCCTGCATTTAATGAAGCAATTCGGTGTTGAAGTGACTAACAACAACTACCAAAGCTTTGAAATAAAAGCGGGTCAACACTATGTAAGTCCAGGGGAAGTAATGGTGGAAGGCGATGCTTCATCGGCGTCTTACTTTCTCGCGGCAGCAGCCATTAAAGGCGGCACCGTGCGCGTTTATGGCGTAGGTAAAAACAGCGTACAGGGTGATATTCGCTTTGCGGACACCTTGGAACAGATGGGCGCAACCATCACCTGGGGCGAAAACTTTATTGAAGCCACTGCCGGTGAATTAAAAGGCATCGATGTAGATTTAAACCATATTCCCGACGCTGCCATGACTATTGCTACCGCAGCTTTATTTGCCGAAGGCCCAACCGCCATTCGCAATGTGTACAACTGGCGAGTGAAAGAAACCGACCGCTTAAATGCCATGGCAACAGAGCTGCGTAAAGTCGGCGCTGAAGTTGTGGAAGGTGACGACTTTATTGAAATCACTCCACCTGAAACGGTACAGAGTGCAGCCATTGATACCTACGACGATCACCGTATGGCCATGTGTTTCTCTCTAGCTGCTTTTGGTGAGAGCCCGATAACCATTAATGATCCGGGTTGTACGGCGAAGACATTTCCGACGTATTTTGAGTTGTTTTCAGGGATTACCAATTAATCCCTGCAAATTCTACAAAGGTTAGCAACGTCTAAAGCCCTCAAAATATAAACCTCAGTAGTTGCGCCAACATTTTTCCAAGCGTTAAAGCTCCCTTGCACACCCAATATTCCTTATTGGTGTAGCATCCTCTATATCCCAAATACAGAATTAGACCTACTAAAAAACAAAATAGCCAAATCCAAAACCGGTCCCCATCATTCCCCTTCAATTATCAATTCCTTTATAAGTTTAGAGTCTGCAAAACTAACAATAAAAAACACAATACCGCCGCTGTAAGCGGAAAGCTCACTAAGGTCATTCGATCTTGAAACTCCGGCTGTTTCTTTACTTTCCACAACGACAAATTCACCAGCATAAATACCATTAAAATTACGAAACTGGTAATTTTTGCCAATACCACCAAGGGCAATGCAAGGGCTGCGGTAATAATGGCAGTGATAATAATTAAGGTCGCATTAATAGGTGTTTGGGTTCTCTCTGAAATCACGGTTAAGAAACCGGCCAACTTTGGCGGTGCAAATTTTCGCGCACCCATACCGTAAAGCACACGGGAACCCATAATCATTTGAATCAGCACACCGTTCACAATGGCAAATAAGCTGATAATCACCAATAAATTGCTACCCATTGCACTTTTATCGGCAACGAGATCTGCAAGGGGAGCATCACTTGCGGTAAGTTTATCCAAAGGCATTGCCATTACGGCCACCCAGGAGATAAGCATATAAAGTGCGGTGGAAATAATCACCGCAAGCGCAATGGCTCTCGGCATGGTTTTGCTGGGTTCTTTCACCTCTTCTGCCACGTTCACCATATCTTCAAAACCGATAAAGGCATAAAAAGCGAGAAAGGCACCGGCAAAAATACCGGTCATATCCGCCCAAGAAATCGGCACAAAATAATCACTTAATGGCAGCGGCGGCGCAGCAAAATGCTCTCGTTGTAAAATAACAACCAACAACAGGCCACCAATTTCCAACAAGGTCATTAACGCTGACAACCACAAGGATTCTGAAATCCCCCACAGGGCAAAAAAGCCCAAAATGATTACTACCAGAGGCACACCAACCATATTTGGCAACTCAATAAACACGGATAAGTAACCGAGAAAGCCTTTGGTTAACGTGGCCGAAGAAACCATGGCAGTAACCACCAGCATCCATCCAATCAAGGCAGAGAGCTTTTTAATCTGGAACCCTTGCTGCACATACACAGCCTCGGCAGCGGTTTTCGGAAACAGTACCACCAACTGGGCGTAACTGAGCGCAGTTGCTCCAGCCACCAGGGCCGCCATTAAAAATGAGAGAGGGGCTAACAGCCCCGCTGAACCGGCAACCTTGCCTACCAGTACATAAATACCCGCCCCAAGAATCGTACCCAAACCATAGAGAGTGATGAGGGGTAGACCGATACTGCGCTTTAACCTGGTGTCTGACATGGTGACTCTCACATCCAAATGAATAGTATGAATAATAGCCAGTTTATAACGATTAAGTCTTACAGAAAATCACTGCTGACCCGATAACTGAGTAATAGCCTTAATTTCAGTATGCGACAGAGGAGAGCCCTAATGGACGTTTCAACAGCCGTTGCCATCAACAACAATGTCGCTGGCGAGCAAGTTGCCATGGCCACTCTTAAACTCGCGAAAGACCAGATGGATGCCCAAGGCGAAGCCGTACTGGCATTGATTGCCTCTGCGGCACCGGCTGCATCGGCTCTTCCAACCCCTTCCGGCAACCCTATGGTGGGAAGCATTATTAATACCACCGCATAACCTATTCCTCAATTACCGCCCCAGCCTTCCCCGTCGGCCTAAAGACCGACCTACAAATGTCACCCCAGCCAATCCCTCTCCTCCAGTGGCGACTATACTTAAGTGATTCGCTCAATTGATTCATTTAACTAACTCACTACCCTGGAGAAGACACATGTCCGAGCCAGAAGTGCTTGTCAGCTCAGAGGCTGGCATTTGCCATATTCAAATCAATCGCCCTGCAGTTAAAAATGCGCTAAACCAAGCTGCCTATCAACAGCTAGCCAGCGCGGTGACAGAAGCCAGCCATGATGACGCCATTCGCGTATTACTCATCAGCGGGACCCAAGGCAACTTTAGCAGCGGTAATGACCTGCTAGATTTTGCCGCTGGTGAAGGCATCGGCGGAGCATCCGCAACATTGGCTTTTATGAAAAGCTTATTGGCCTGTGAGAAGCCTGTGATCGCAGCAGTTAGCGGCTTTGCGGTAGGTATTGGTACTACACTGCTGCTGCACTGTGATTTGGTTTATGCCGATAACACTGCTGTGTTTTGTTTACCTTTTAACAACCTAGGAGTCTGTGCTGAATTTGCCTCTAGCCTAATTCTTCCACGCTTAGCCGGGCGTGCCAAAGCTATGGAAATTATTCTATTAGGGGAAACATTCAATGCTGAAGCAGCTTCTGATCTAGGCATCATCTGCGCCATTGAAAAAGACGTGTTGGCCACAGCCAAAGAAAAAGCGATCAAACTCACAAGACAACCACCTCAGGCGACGCGCTTAAACAAATCTCTTCTCCGGTACGAAAGCCACGACACTATCATTCAAACCATGGAGCACGAACTGGAAAAATTTACCCAGTGTTTACAGCGAGCAGAGTGCAAAGAAGCCCTGACAGCTTTTCAAGAAAAACGTACCCCTGACTTTTCAAAATTTAAATAAAGTCGTTTTACAGTAGCCATACACAAGAGACTATTGCCATGAGCCACGAACATTACCCTCTACTGCTAGAGCCTCTCGACCTTGGCTTTACCACATTAAAAAACCGCGTCCTCATGGGCAGTATGCACACAAATTTGGAAGAAGCTCCCAATGGTTTTAATCGGCTTGCCGCGTTTTATGGCGAGCGAGCAAAAGGCGGTGTGGGATTAATTATTACCGGCGGCATTAGCCCCAATATTGAAGGCAGTGGCTTTCCTGGCGCGGCCTGCATGCAAACAGACGAAGACGTCGAAAATCATAAACTGCTAACCGATACTGTTCACCGAGAGGGCGGAAAAATCTGTATGCAAATTTTACATACGGGCCGCTATGCATACCAACCCATGGCCGTGGCGCCTTCCGACATTCAATCCCCGATCACGCCATTCAAACCGAAAGCCATCACCGAAGAAGAAATTGAAAAACAAATCAACGATTTCGTTAACGCCTCGGTTCTTGCACAAAAAGCCGGTTACGATGGTGTCGAAATTATGGGCTCAGAAGGCTACTTCATTAACCAATTTATCGTTACTCACACTAACCAACGCAGTGATACCTGGGGCGGCGCTTATGAAAATCGTATGCGCCTACCCGTTGAAGTGGTTAAGCAGGTTCGAGAAAAAGTTGGCGAAAACTTTATTATTGTTTATCGGCTTTCCATGCTGGACCTACTGGAAGACGGCAGCACTTACGATGAAGTCATTGCCTTAGGCAAGGCCATTGAAGAAGCCGGTGCAAGCATTATCAATACCGGCATTGGCTGGCACGAAGCGCGCATCCCCACCATTGCCACTAAGGTGCCTCGTGCGGCTTTTACCTGGGTAACTGCCAAAGTCCGCAAAGCGCTTTCTATTCCTTTAGTCACCTCCAACCGCATCAATACGCCAGAGGTTGCAGAAGACATTCTCTCTCGCGGTGATGCGGATATGATTTCCATGGCTCGCCCACTCTTGGCCGACCCTGACTTTGTTATAAAAGCAGAGGAAAACCGTGCAGATGAAATCAACACCTGTATCGGCTGCAACCAGGCCTGCCTGGACCATGTCTTTGAGGGCAAAGCGGTCAGCTGCCTGGTGAACCCCCGCGCGTGTTTTGAAACAGAAATCAATATCATCCTAACCACAGCAAGAAAAAATATTGCGGTGGTTGGGGCTGGCCCTGCCGGCTGTGCCGCCGCGCTCACCGCTGCACAACGAGGCCATACCGTTACCCTATTTGATGCAGGCAATGAAATTGGCGGACAATTTAATATAGCCAAGCAAATCCCCGGTAAAGAAGAGTTTTACGAAACTCTTCGCTACTTTAAAAAACAGCTGGAGTTACACAACGTATCCATAAAACTGAATACCACAATGACAACAGAAACTCTCAACAATAGTGATTTTGATGAGATATTAATTGCCACTGGCATCGCGCCCCGCACACCAGACATTGAAGGCATCAACCACCCTAGCGTGTTAAGTTACTTGGATGTTCTACGAGAGAAGAAACCGGTAGGTAAAACGGTAGCCATCATTGGTGCTGGCGGTATTGGCTTTGATACCGCAGAGTACTTAGCCCACGATAACACTCATGCCTCCGCCAGCCAGGACATCCCTACCTTTATGAAAGAATGGGGCATCGATATGACCCTACAGGCTCGCGGCGGAGTAAAAGACACCCAAAAACAATTTCCCTCTCCAGCACGTAAAATCTTTCTTCTGCAACGAAAAGCCACAAAAGTGGGAGCGGGGCTTGGCAAAACCACCGGCTGGATTCACAAAGCAGGTTTGCTCCATCGAGGAGTCACCATGCTATCCAGCTGCCAATATCAAAAAATTGATGATGCGGGATTACACTTACTGGTAGACGGTGAGGTTCAAGTTTTAAGCGTGGACAATGTCATTATCTGTGCAGGGCAAGAGCCGCTACGAAAACTATGCGAAGGTTTAACTAAACCCTACCATTTAATTGGCGGTGCTGATGTAGCCTCAGAGTTGGATGCCAAGCGAGCTATCAAACAGGGGACCGAGCTGGCGTTAAAAATTTGATATAGCTGTCGGGCTAAAGCCCGACCTACAAAAAGAGAAGCGTCCAACGTCTAACCTCAAGCATCCAACGTTCTCATTCACACCTTAAAACGCTTCATCATGGCTGTAATTTGTGAAGCCATTCCAGACAAAGTATCTACTGCATTTGTCACTCGCTGTTCGTCTTCTTGCATATCGTGAGACAAATCATTAATAGCCACCACATTGCGATTAATTTCATCCGTGGTTGCAGCTTGCTCCTCGGCAGCTGTGGCAATTTGCATATTCAAGTCACTAATTTGCGTCACTAAACCAATGACTTGGGTTAGTGCCTCACCAGTATCCTTAACCTTCTCATTAGCTTTGGTAGCGACATCCACAACAGAATCAATATTATTCGATGTATCTTGTACACCAGAATGAATTCCCTGAATAATTCCGTCAATCTCTTTGGTGGACTCCTGCACTCGCCCAGCGAGAGATCGAACTTCATCCGCAACAACTGCGAACCCACGCCCTTGCTCTCCCGCTCGCGCTGCTTCAATGGCCGCATTCAATGCCAAGAGATTGGTCTGTTCTGCAATGCCATTAATCACATCCAATACGGTATTCACGCGACTAGCGGTTTCCAACAACTCCGACATGGTGACTTTTGATTCTGAAATCGCTTCGGTCAAATCCCCCATAAACTGCATGGAGTCATCAACATCGCCCCGACTATTCTGCATATGCTGATTAGTTTCAGAAGCCATTTCGGCGGCTTGCGAAGTATTTTTCGCCACTTCGTTTACCGTCGCGGAGATTTGATTAACCGCTGTCACTAACTGCTCGAGCTCAGCCCTTTGTCGATCATTCCCCGACTGCGTATTTTTTGAAACCACAACCAAATCGGACACCAGGGAGTTTAACTGCTGGTTCTCACTGCCTAAATCAACAATAACCTGACCCACACTCCCCTGAATTTCGTTAAAGTTTACCGCCACATTAACCAGTTCATCTTGACCGCTTTCATCCAGGCGCAACGTCAAATCAATAGATTCAGAGTTAACATCATCTAAAACGGATACTGTTTTTCGCAAAGGCCCGAGAATACTGTAAATCAGGAAAATAGAAATCACAAAAAGAACAATAGCAGCAAAGATAATCATGGTTGTCGCAACACTAACAGTTTCACCCACCACATCATCAATAGCGTCGGAGTAATCCCCACTTCCCAGATACCAATCCCAAGGCGCAAATCGCTTCTGGAATGCGTATTTCTCATCAGGCTCCGTTTCTCCAGGCTTTGCCCACCAATAGTAACTAAAACCTTCACCTTTTGAGTTATCCATCGATCTCATATGTAAATCAATCAGAGAGATGCCTTTCTTATCTTTTAGACCTGACAAATCAACATTAACAATATCTTTATTGGGGTGACTTAATAAATGGTAATCAAAATCACCCACCGCAATGTAATTAGAATTATCGAAGCGCATTTTCGAAACAACACCCATCGCATGCGTTTGCGCTTCTTCTCTGGTCATTAATCCTAATTTCTCTTGTTCATAGAAATATTCAGGAACACCAGACGCTGCGACAACGATCTGACTTACCCCGTGTTTTTTAAACTCGTACAGCGCATCTTTAAAAATAAAAATGGTAGAAATAGCAATCGTGATGATTGCCACTAACGCAAGCGCCAGCAACAGGAAAAAACGCTTACGAATGCTGATTAACCGTAGCAATTCCATAAATTACCTCAAAGCCATTTTTTACAGACAAAAAAGGGCCTAACTTTGTAAGCTAAGCCCCTGAAAATTGTTAATTTAATATTTATACTTTAAAACGCGCCAGCAACATATCGATTAAGCCAGCCATATCCGACAGTCTATTCACCGCATCGGTTATCTTATGCTCGTCCTCTACCATTTCATGGGAGAGATCGCTAATCGCCACCACATTTCGATTAATTTCTTCTGTGGTTGCCGCCTGCTCTTCAGCTGCAGTAGCAATTTGCATATTCAAATCACTGATATGAGAAACCAAGTCAATCACATCGTTCAACGCTTCACCGGTATGTTTCACATTATCGCCAGTACTCTTGGCAATAAAGACCACTGCTTCCATATTCACAGAGGTTTCCTGAGCTCCGTCGTGAATGCGCTGCACAATACCGTCAATTTCAGATGTGGAATCCTGTACTCGTTGAGCTAGCATCCGCACTTCGTCTGCCACTACCGCAAAGCCTCGACCTTGCTCACCGGCTCGAGCGGCTTCAATAGCGGCGTTAAGCGCAAGTAAGTTCGTTTGCTCAGCAATACCGTTGATCACTTCCAGCACTTTATTAACTTCATCTGCGGTTTCCAACAGGCCGGACATGGTTTCCGTGGATTTCCCAATGGCCCCCTCTAAGCTACCCATAGATTCCATGGAGGCGGTAATCTCTCCGCGACTGACATCCATTTTTTCATTAGCGGTAGAAGCCATCTCGGCCGCCTGCGAGGTACTACTAGCCACTTCATTTACCGTAGCGGCAATTTCATTCACCGCCGTTACCAGCTGATCCAACTCGGAACGTTCCTGTTCATTGCTCTTCTGAGCGTTTTCAGCAACTTGTACTAAATCATTAGCCAAGGTGTTGAGATGCTTGTTTTCTTGCCCCACATCCGCAATCACTTCTCGAACATGGCCTTGTAGCTCGTTAAAGTTCTTGGCTACGTCTACCAATTCATCACGGCCATCTTCATCAAGCGTCAGGGTTAAATCCAAGGTATCCCCATTCACATCATCCATGGTGCGAACGGTGTCTTTCAACGGCCCCAAGATACTGCGAACCAACAGTACCGAAACAATAAATAGACCTAAGCCCGCAACAGCAATACCAATCACCGCTAGCTGGGTAGTTTCAGCCACCACTTCATCAATGGCATCGGAATAGTCACCACCACTGAAGTACCAGCCCCAGGGCTCATAGAGCTTGTTAAAAGCGTATTTTTCTTTAGCCTCTGTCTCTCCCGGTTTAGGCCACCAGTAGTAGTTAAAGCCTTGACCTTCTGGGTTGCTTACTGAATCGATATGGCCAACTACGATTTTCTTACCGCGCTTATCCGTCAACCCCTCTTGGGTGCCTTCTAGCAAAGACTTCGCTGTTGGATGCATCAATATTTTGTAATTCAGATCACCAATATTGATGTAGTTAGTGCCATCGAATCGCATTTCCTCAACAGCGCCTAAGGTATAGCGATGCGCAGTTGCTTCGTCGATCTCGCCAGCCTGCTCTAACTGATGAAAATATTTTGCGATACCTGTACTGGCAATAATCACCTGGCTAATGGCGTCTTTCTTAAATTCGTATAGTGCTGCTTTGAACACCACAATAGTTGAAGCCGCTACCACAACAATCGCCAATAAAGCCAAGCTCACCAAGAGCATAAAGCGTTGTTGAATCGTGGTTACACGCAACCAATTCATATATCACCTTCAAAACACAGCAAACTAACTAAGGGGAGCTCACACATACCCCTACTTTTTTAAATTGAACCGCTAAGCCACACCTAAGCAGTTCTTCTTGGCTATCGGCCAAAACAGTAAAAGCATTAACCTCCAACTGCAGTCAATTTCCACCGCAAGAGAAAGCTTTTAGCTTATTGCTTTACAGTATAGACACTATTTCTGAATAGAAGAGAATTCTGAAGAACAAGATAAAAAGTCACAATTGACAGGAAACAAACAGTATGTAAGCACCAACTACAGCGCAAATACTACTCACTTTTCCATAATGCATCACCGATGAATTCGGCGATATGCTCAATGATGGCCCGCTCAGCCGGGGGTAAATCGATCACCTGGTGAGTACAAGCCAAAGTCAGCACGCCAACCACCTGTTTGCGATTACGCAGCGGTAGGTGCAGTACGGTACGGAGAGCCCCCAATACGTCGTAAGTGCGGCGATCATTCTCCACCATGGGATAATCCCGAAGCAGTTCACCATTGGGTATATAGAAGGCAGAATTCTGGATATAACACATCGCCGAGCTGCCCTGATCCAGAGAAATAAGCATTTCTGAGCCCTGTAAATACTCCCGAATCTGATCAGCCCTGGCCCCAAGGCTAGAGGGGTCAAAATAAACGTGCTCGGTTACCAGCTTGTCGTCATGAGCCATCACAATCACGGCAAAGTCGAAGGGGTAACGGCGGGAAAAATTTCGCGTAGACGCTTCCAGAATATCTTTTCGGCTTTTCAGCTTCATCAGGGTATCCGTAAACTCCAGGAAGAACTCCTGAGCTTTTACCGCAGCGGCACGCTCTAACTTCCGCGCTTCCTGCTGATAATCCCGGTAGGCACTATAGATCTCAGTGCAACGTTCGAAGGCATATTTTTCAAGGACTTGAATCTCGCTGTCTTCAAAATCACCTTCATCACGCATCAGCATAATGACACCAAAGCTGTTTGCCCCTTGATTACAAATAGGGACAAATAAAATTGTGCTACACCCCCACAAGGCCAAACGACGCTGTGTAATATCCGGCAACTCTGTAATGTTATCGCGGGTGCACTGCACGCTGGCACGACGAACGAACACATCGGTTAAATTATCTTCAGGATGAAGAGGAAAGCGGTAGTCTTGAAGACCTTGATTGAGCTCTCTCCGCTGCGGGGGCAAATCTGCAAGGCGGCACACTAGATGTTTATTATCCGTATCCATCAGGGCAAATAGCGCGCCTGTAAAAGGCGCACAACCTGACAGGCCATCCCGCAAGGCGGCTAATTGGGTTTGCAAAACACGCTCTTCGACAAAATCGTCTGCAGCCCCGCGCTTTAATCCCAACTCATCGTGCATTGCGCCCTAACTCCTTTATTACTTCTTATTTCTTCTTTTACAGGCATTAACGAGTGGCTGGATTGGCTCGGTGTGAAAATCACTACCAAGAACACTAAGAACACTCATCAAAATAAGTTACTACAAGTGTAGATTCAAACAACACCTTGCGAACAAGTCGCCCAAAGAAAGGATAACCTCCCATTCTGTAGGGCATTTAACATACCAGATAATAATAGATGCTGAAACCTCGTCATCGGCACACCTCAAACCGACTCACTAGTCATGCTACTATGCAGGGCATCCTCCAGCCAAACTGCTTTGATTTCGACCCGCTTTCTTCGCACGGTACAGCGCACTATCTGCAGCTTCAATAAATTCCGTAGCGCTTTCCTTCCCAAGAGAGGCCACTCCCAAGCTGACCGTCACTCGAACGGATTCCCCTTCAAAAGTAAAACGTAAAGCACTGATGGCTTTGCGAATACGTTCGGCACACTCCAAGGCTTTTTCTTGACTACACATAGGCAAGATCGTCGCAAATTCTTCACCACCATAACGGCACACGATATCCACTCGGCGAGTTTGCTCAGCCATACATTTTCCAACCGCTTTTAATACCTCATTACCCGCTTGGTGGCCATAGGTATCATTAAAATGCTTAAAGTGATCAACGTCTAAAAGCAGCAAAGCTAAAGACTGCACCGAATGCCGGCGGCATTCTTCAACTCGGCGGTTCAACTGCTCTTCAAAATAACCAAAATTGTACAAACCCGTTAATTGGTCACGGGTTGCCATATTCCCTAAGGTTTCTACGCGCTGCTGTAATTTACTATTGAGCTCTTCAATTTGCTCATTCTGATGCCTTACCTTTTCATACAGCTCAGCATTTTTTAACGCATTCCCTACAAATTCACCAACGTGCTCAAAAATTTGTTTCTCAATTAATGAAAGCTCAACCACACGGTGACTACAAAGAAGGGTTAACACACCAATGGCTTGTTTTTTGTAGCGCAAGGGTAAATGCAATACGGTACGAAGAGTGCCCAAGACCTCGTAGGCTTTTTTATCGTTTGGCCCCATAGGGTAATCTCGCAACAACTCACCATCGGGAACATGCATAATCGTATTTTGTTCACAACAAATAGTAATAGCGCCTTGTTCTGATTCAACAGGTACGTCGACATGCTCGAAAAAGCCTCTAATGGCATCTTCCCGTTCATCTAAGGTATCAGAATTAAGATCAATGTACCCCGACACTAAGCGATCTTTTTCGCGAACAAAAATACCTACAAAATCAAACGGATAACGCCTTAAGAATTCGCGACCCGTTGCATGGAAAATCTCATCCACCGAAGACAAATCCATAAGCTGGGTGGTAAATGCCAAATACGCTTCCTGCTCAGACAGCAACATATTTAGCTCTGCTTCTTTCGATTCCAAGCGTAAATAGCGATGACGATGATAAATTTGGCAAGCGTTAAGGTGGATATATTTAAGAAGCTTACTGACTTCCTCATCAGAAAAATTGCCCTCTTCCCGCATTAGCAAAACCACACCAAAACTTTTCTGTTCCCCATCCACAATAGGAAGAAACTGCATGGTATCGCAGTTCCAAAGAGCAAGGCGCTGCTGAATAGACTCGGAATATTCTGACATCCTTTCAGTAGATATGGTTAAAGGGCGCGTGGATTTATAAACCTCACACATGGGGTGTTCGTTATCTAAGGGCAAACGAAAAGTCTTTAAGGTGTTATCAAGCGCTTTCTGCTTTTCCGGCACTTGAGTATATTCGAAAACCAGGTGCTCCCCGTCTTTGTCTAACAAGGAAATAACAATGCCAGCGAAAGGAGCGATCTCTGACAATTCGCATTTCAAATGCTCAAGGCGATCCTGAAGAAACTCTTCAGCAGAGACTGGGTCTTCAAGTATTCCATCCATTGCAGCAACAATCTCTGACATTTCTGATTCACTCACCTTCTTTTGGCAATAACTTTATTCTTATAAGAGGCAGAAGCACCGTCTCTTACCCCTAGTGGAAGAGTAAATAACTACTTACCAGGAAAGGTTTCTGAACGGGTTAATACCTTTCCAGCATAGGCAGAGACATATAATCATTCAATACCCTACACCCTAAAAGACCAAAAAAGGTGTTTCCCCTACAATAATGGTTATTATTAGAGGTAATTACTGCGGCAGCGTGCTTGAGCGCAATCTTCTTCCAGAAGGATATAAAAGACTTTTGAGATAGGAAGAATTTTAATAACAAAGGGGTATAGAGGAAAAACCGCCGTTGATTTACGGCGGCTTCTCAGGGCTAACAAATCGTTCTAACTATTTTTTAAAGACAACTTTCACTCCGGCAGAAGTTACGTCTCCAGTAATGTAACCAATGACGGAGGGGTTTTGAGCGACCAGCTTTTCTATTTCATTTGCGGCCATCTGCTTAGGAGGCTGCCCTTTGCCTGTAAACACTAACCGACTACGGTAGGCTTGTAACTGGTCTGAGCTCTTCTTCACCACATTACGATAGAAAGCCTCAAACGCAGAAGACCCTTCTTCCTGATCTAGCGGTATAGCAGGATCTCCATTAGGAAAGTCATCTCTCTTGGCTAAGAAAATCCTCTTAACATCATTCTCTGTCAGAGAGTCTACTGAAGATTTAGCACTAACAACAACTGAAACACTTTCGGCAAAAGTAATAGAGGGCAACAACACCGTACTCACTAAGGCTGCTACGCACGACAAAACCGTATTTTTAATCAACTTTTTCATGGTGCGCCTCCTTAAAAGACCAAGTCTAAGCCAATGGTAATAACATCGAAGTCTTCATCTGATGAAGAGGAATAGATGGTACTCACAGGTCCAGAGCCATCCTCAACATCCACCATTTGCCATTCGAACTTAAGCGCAGCCTTCGGCATAAAATTCCAGCGCAACCCCACTGTTATCGATTCCTGATTTTCATTATTCACTTGAATAAACTGCGCAGAACCACCCACCAAGCTCATGGAAGGATCCACTGCTGCCATAGCAGGGTATTGAGCCTCAACAGTACTGTAGTCTTCTTCTGTTTCGAACTCAGCAAAGGTAATATGAGGCATAAATTTACCAATGCGATAGCCCGCCGTGAAATACCAAGCACTGGTATCGGCAATTAAACCATCAGTTTCACGCTCGGTATATTCCGACATGATTTTGAAATTGTTGTAGTCAATATCGACCCCTAAGCCAGTAAACTTGCCATGACGATCACTGACACTGAAACGCTCAGCAACCGATGAAAAGCCCGCAGCACCTAAGCCAGCTACGAAATTGTCCACATCATCAAAACCGAACAGCGAGAAATCGCCTTCTACATGCCCTAAACGCACCGACATCCAATCATTACTAAGGTTAAAATTTACTCCCCATAAATTCGTAACCTCTAACTCACCCTCGTAACTTAAGAAGTTTTGATCTTGCTCTGTGGAACCAAAAATGGGTTGGGCGCTAATATCAAAATCCCCCGCTGAGCCGCGCCATAACAAATCTACACCATCGAAACGATTAAATGAAAGCTGACCATAAACCTCCACCGGTGGACGAATCCATGGATAGCTATAACCTACTTCCAGTGAATCTGAAATCATAAAGAAAGGAATACGCAAACGACCCGCACGTAAATTTGTGCCACCGCCTAATTTCATTGTTGCGTATGCCCACTCCAGCTCAGCGTCATAATTATCAAATCCCCGAGCAATTATTTGCGTGGTAAAACTAACACGCTTATTCACAGGCATATGAAATTGAAGGCCCACAATAGTATCCGCATTGAACTTTAAGTCATCGCCAGCCCCCAGGAATTGCACAGATTCATCATCCGTCATTACCCCTGCCGCCGTAGCGAATCCATTAACTCTTATTGTATCCAGCGACCCTGCCATAGCCCCCGTACTAAACCCAGAACTACAGAGCGCCCCCAGCGCGACTGTCGTCGCGATTTTTTTCATTGTTTTCATCGCAATCACCTCATTTAAGCCCATATATTCCATAGCAGACCGTTGTCAGCCTGTAAAAGAACATTCTTAAAGCGTAGTTACATCTGTCACAATCGACAAATTAGAGCGTATTCATATAACGATTATTGCGCCTACTTTTAAACCGACGAGAAACGGAAGGCATAAAAAAAGCCGAGCGATAAGCCCGGCTTTTTTCTCCCAATGAAACCATCGAGAAGTTTAGAGGTTATGGGCAAGTTCCCACATACCAGGTAGAGCCGTCAGTGCTGTACAAGCTGGTGCTTCCCCAAGTTGACCCAGCCATAGGGTCATCACTGCCATTGGCAAAGTAGTTTGGAGAGAAAGTACTGCCTGTGCTGTAAGCACGGCCGGCTGTCTTGTGATAGTAGTTATAGGTAGTTTCTGTGGTACAGATACCATTGGATTCACAGCCATTGGCATCGACCGTAGCACCCGCTGGAGTACCCGGACACTGATCATCCGTGTCCGCCACGCCGTCACCATCGGTGTCGGTACAACCGCTAGCATTCACTGGATTACCCGCAGGGGTATTCGGACAAGCATCACTGCTATCAATCACACCGTCACCATCGGAGTCACTGACATTACAGCTCTCAACTTTATTGAACACATTGGAAGAAGTTTCCATGATGCTATAGGTAGTGTCACCACCATAGTTGATTACGTAATCACAGGTGTAGGTGTACTGAGGCAGTTGATCACCACCGCCTACGGTCTGACACACATAGCCACCGCTGGTTTCAGCACGGCCTGCTGCTACGTGAACACTCGTAGGGGCTGTCCAGCATTTTGGCACCACATTTACCGTGCGGGTTACCGTGGTTGATTTGGTAGGGCCAGTCTGACCATTTAGCTGAGTACCATTATCCATAACCGTGTAAGTCACTGAGTAAGTGCCTTCGATCGCAGTATTCACAGGGTGGTCGCCACCCTTTACGATGGAAGACGTTAAGTCGCCGTCTTCGTTGTCGTTAGCAGTTGCACCCGGATCATTCCAGGCATCACCAGACCCCACACTCACAACGGCAGCGCCGTTCAAAGTAATGGTAGGCGCAAGGTTAGTGGTGCCATCCAGTACTCTGACGATACGATCAACCGAAGCGGGGAGACCGCCTGAATCGGTTACAGAATAAGTTAAGGTGTAAACCCCAATGACGTTGGTGTTCACGCTACCGCTCACAACAATACTTGAGGTTAGATCGCCATCTTCTTCATCAGTGGCGGTTGCACCGGGATCAGTCCAATTGCTACCACTGATAATGGCGATATCTTCACTACCGACCAGCGTAATTTCTGGGGGTTTATTAGTAATAACCCGACGGTTGTTATCAAAGAAAAATGCCGTCACATACTCTGGGTAGTTCACATGAGAATGATCAATATAGTTGCTGCTACCTGAGCTACCCTGGCCTGCAGGCCATGCGTGACCCATGCCTTGAACGATAATGTTGGAGCTGCGTGGGCCGCCTGCATCACAGAAGGTATTCACTGTGCCATTGCCAGGAATGCTGGTTGGATTGCTGCCACCGCTACAGTCGCTGACAGGGGTATCTTCATCATAGGTTGCGGCCATAATGTCGGATAAGCGATCACACCACTCAGGTACAACTGTGCCGTCTGTTGAACCACAAATGGTATTGTGTACCTGTGTATACAAGTGGGACTGGCTGTTCGCATTATTTTTATTGGACAGGGTTTCACAGTTGATGACGCCCTGAGGAATAGAAATATTTGGATTGGTATTCGACTGCCCGTCTGAGCCCGGACCAGGGCCCGCGTTAACACCAACCCCCGCAAAAACCTCTGGCGCCAAACAACCCATACTCGCGGTCATACCGCCGCCTGAAGAAAGACCAGTGATATACACTTGGTCAGGGTCGATGTTTAAACTGGTATCGTCCAGCAACTCATCCACCATATCCAGCAAGTATTTTGCGTCACTACTTGTGCGACTCATGTTCATACCCACATGGAAATTCCAGCAGCGCAAGCTACCGTAGGTTCCCTCTTTGGAAGCATCGGGCAATGCCACCACCATGCCGTAAGCGTCGGCGGTTGCCTGCCAGTTCGCGCCGCTTTGATAATCATCATTACCTTGTGCACAACCATGCAGACTAACCATCAGCGCCCGCTTACCTGCCAAGGCTGGAGCTGTCGTGGGTACATAGAGAATTGTGTTTAACTTGCCACCGATAACAGTCTCTGACTGCCAGCCAGCTTCCGCCACGCTAGAAAGGCCTAAGCAGGCTAAGGCAAGCGCACCAAAGCGCATAGATTTCGTAATTATCTTCATTATTATTTTTTCTCAGAGTTTTTTTATTATTTGTATGTGGTCTACGCCAACCAATTACGCCGACTACTCATCCTTCTGGCGTTTTACAGCAGGGCTTCGCGTTCCTCATACCCCTTGTTTATTATTGTTTTTACTACTCCCTTGATTGATGACTGACTAGTCAGTCCTATCAAGAAGCGAGAAGGCTAAGTAACAGGCTTCACAACCACAATAAACGTGGCTATATAGCGGCCATAAAATTTAAAAATCATGAACTATCCGTCATGTTTTGCGGTATTACCGCAACTGAATGATTCCCCTCTCGACTCTCTTCTAGGTCTTACACAGCAAGGCGTTACGCGCTTTTAAATTTTTAACACCTCTACTCACCGCTAAAACTTTTTTCGCCCCTTAAAACTAAACACGCTTAAACCTAAGCTATTACTCGCGAATCCATCTAAAAAAATAAATACCTTCAACGCTGTGGACATTCACTCCTTTCGACTCGGCGTCACCAGCAACGACACCTGCAACCTAAGATTTCACTCCCCTGTATAAATTTACCCATAAAAAAACCGGGCCCTAAGTAGGACCCGGTTTTTATTTCTCGCTCTCTTCGAGAGGCTTACAGCAGAGACTTATGGGCAATTACCGATCTGGTAGTAGCCTGCACTGGTTTCCGCCAAAGTGGTGGTGGTGTACAGGTTATACAAGCCCATATCCTCACCAGAGCCTGCCGCGTAGGTGTAGATATTGTTAGTAGTCGCACGACCGGCTGTTACATGGTTGTAGTTTGTATCAGTGGTTTCAGTACAAGTGAACCCAGTTACCTCACAACCATTTGCGTCAACCGTTGCACCCGCTGGAGTGTTAGGGCAGCTATCTGCACTGTCTTCTACACCGTCGCCATCAGAGTCAGTTGGTTGATTAATGGTGCAGCCGTCTGCGTCTACAGTGTCACTCGCTGGAGTATTGGGGCACAGATCATCGCCGTCGTTTACACCATCGTTATCGCTGTCGGTTGGACCCGCAGGAACAGTACAGCCATTCGCGTCTACGGTGTCACCTGCTGGCGTGTTAGGGCAGTTATCAATGCTATCTGCTACACCATCGCCATCAGTATCCGCTGGAGGAGGTGGAGGAGTTGCGTTACAGCTCTCAACTTTGTTGTAAACGCCCGCAGAGGTTTCCATGATGCTGTAAGTCGTGTCACCACCATAGTTTGCAATGTAATCGCAGGTATAGCTGAACTCAGGTAACTGATCGCCACCACCAACTGTCTGACAAACAAAGCCACCGCTAGTTGCTGCACGGCCCGCCGCTACATGCTCACTCACTGGGGCTGTCCAACACTTAGGTGCTACGGTTACGGTACGAGTTACTGTCGCAGACTGGGCAGAACCAGTGTTGCCATCAAGTTGAGTACCGTTATCGCTCACAGAGTAAGTCACTTGGTAAGTGCCTTCTGTAGACGTATCAACTGTATCACCACCCACTGTAATTACAGCAGTTAGATCACCATCTTCTTCGTCGTTAGCGGTTGCACCTGGGTCAGCCCACGCATCGCCAGAGGCGATAGTCATGCCTGCATCACCGTTTAAGGCAATCACTGGAACTGTATTACTAGCGCCATCGCGAACCAGAATCGTGCGATCGGCAGTGCTTGTTTTGTTGCCTGAGTCAGTCACGCTATAGGTTACGGTGTAATCACCGATTACCGCAGCATTCACTGAGCCGGTTACAACAATACTTGAGGTTAGATCACCATCTTCTTCATCTGTAGCTGTCGCGCCAGCATCAGTCCAGCTAGTACCCGCGATAACCACCTCTTGCGCGCTACCACCGAGTACCAGGTCAGGTGCTTGGTTACCCGATAGGGTTTTATCACTGAAGAAGGCCCAGGCAACATCCATATAAGCGCGACCCATGTTATGGGTGAACTCACCAGTATCGTCGTCCGATAACCAGAAGTGACCAGCACCTAAACTACCAGAACCCGCCGAAGTAGAACCGTTGTAGTTAAATACTTGCACCGTAGACAACCCTTCCGCAGACCATTCACGCAGGGTCCAAGACACACCTTCAGTCGTACCGCTATCAACAACAGTACCGGACGTTGCTACGCCATTCGATGAACAGGCATCACTTACACCGCTATGACCAAAGGCGATCGCCATAGAAACAGGGCCAATACACAGAGAATCGCGGGTGGTTACAACCGTGTCGTTGTCATTAGCTCCAAAGAGGATGTGGGTATCACGAGCCGCACCGCGGTTCGCAATATATAAGTTGGCGTGCTCTTGTGGCGTTTTATAGCCGAACTCAGAAGTTACGGTAGAAGACTCAGTATCGTAAGCCACGCCGGCAAAAGAAGCTGCAGCGGCGAAAACATCAGGGTAAGTGGTTGCCAAAATGGTGGTCATGGCACCACCGGAAGACAGGCCGGTGACATAAACACGCTCACTATCAACACTATAATTACCTTTAACAATGTTAATGGCGTTTACGATATCGGCAGGCTCACCTTCACCACGTACTTGGTGTTGATCGAACCAGTAACCCCAGCAGTCTTGGCTACGAGACGTAGTGCCCGCACTGAAAGAGTTACGGTTGTTAGGGGTCATAATAATGAAGTTGTGCTGATCAGCGTAAGGCTCTAAGTCCCACTCTGCCTCAACATCGCCAACAGGGGTTACACAGCCGTGTACTGCAACAACCAAGGGAAGGGCTGTTGAGCCGTCATAGCCAGCTGGGGTATAGACACGATAACTCAGGTCATCGGAGTTACTCACGCCAGACTGGGCTGCAACAATATTGCTAGTCGTCCAAGTGCCGTTACCGTCGGTGGTAGCGGCAACAGCGCTGTAGGAGGTCGCTACGGTCGCGCTGATTACTGCAGGAAGTAAAAGCTTTTTGTAATTCATAATCATTATCTCAGAGTGTAAGTTGTATTTTTTAGCGTTTGCGTATGAGGGTGACGCTACCTAGCAACTCCGGACCCCTTCCATGCCGTTGTTATCTAAATCAGGTATCGCAACCAACACACTCGCTTTAGACCTCAGTTCTCAACTCACCCGTGAACCAAGTCTCATATTTGAGCGTGTTTACAGACTAGATGAATGATTCATGTGCCACAAATGACAAATTTCCTCCTTTTTTCCCATACACCCCTTTCATTAGATATAACGGATATAGCCTCCCATACCAATACTGAACAACCGTTCCAAATACAACTAGAAAACCCTGACTACATAGGCAGTACAGGAAGCTTAATTGCGTAGGCCACTTATTGGCAGTTATGTCACAATGTCGTTTTTAAAACTTAAACGTCTTAAATCTGGGTTATTACGATTATTCATTCTAAAAACCAGATGATCTTAAGAGGTGGCCAGCAGGCTCTTTTCGTAACGACTGGGTAACATGGCGAAAAATCAGTTACCTAACGTGACAGCACCTTCGTGTTAAGAAATTCTCCACCCCTTCCTACTCATTTAAACGACGTTGCGCGAGTAAAAGAATCAAGTACAAGCGTCTCCGCTATCTGCTTTTTCTACGGGAATCTCTGTCATACGCCCACAAAAAAACCGGGCCTTATCTCTAAGGCCCGGCTTGTTATGTCGCACTCTCGTCGAGAGGCTTATGAATTAGCTGTTAAGGACAGCTGGTGTACCAATTGCTACCACCGTCTGGGGTGTACAGCGTAGTGGTTCCCCAAGTGCTACCTGCCATTGGATCGTTAGAACCATTCGCGTAGTAGTTGTATAAGAAGTCACTGTAGGCACGGCCCGCTACTTTGTGGTTGTAGTTGAAGGCAGTCTCTGAAGTACAGCTACCAGAGGTTACCTCACAACCATCGGCGTCTACTGTTGCACCCGCTGGGGTGTTTGGACACTGATCGTTTGCATCCACTACACCATCACCATCGCTATCGTTGGATTGGTTAATGGTACAGCCGTCCGCATCAACACTGTCACCGGCAGGAGTGTTAGGACATAGATCATCGTTGTCGTTCACACCATCGCCATCGCTATCCGCTGGAGCGGTTACAGTACAACCGTTAGCGTCTACTGTGTCACCTGCGGGAGTGTTCGGGCAGTTGTCCACTGAGTCTAGAACACCATCACCATCAGTATCGGTTGGCGGTGGAGGTGTACCGGCATCACAGCTTGCAACCTTGTTGTATACGCCAGGTGTGGTTTCGGTGATGCTGAAGGTCTCATCGCCACCGTAGTTAGCAATGTACTCACAGGTGTAGGTGTACTGAGGTAGCTGATCACCACCGCCTACGGTCAGACAGACATAACCACCGCTAGTTGCTGCTCGGCCTGCGGCCACATGCACACTGGTAGGCGTCGTCCAACACTGCGGAACAACCTGTACAGTACGAGTCACAGTAGTGGTTTTCGCTGTACCAGTCGCACCATTTAGCTGAGTACCGTTATCGGTTACGGTGTAAGTAATCACGTAGGTGCCTTCCACCGCAGTGTTAACCGTATCGCCGCCTACAGAAATGGAAGAACTCAGATCGCCATCTTCATTATCACTGGCTGTCGCACCTGGGTCAGTCCACGTATCACCATTGCCAATCTCCATCATTTCACCGCCGTTTAGCGTGATAGCAGGTGCAATGTTGGTGGTGCCGTCTAGCACTTGAACCGTACGGTCTACCGACACAGATTTACCGCCAGAGTCCGTAACAGAGTAGTTAATGATGTAGGTACCAATGGTATTCGTGTCGACAGAACCTGAGGTCACCAAGCTACCAGACAAGTTGCCATCTTCGTGGTCAGTGGCTGTTGCACCAGGATCAACCCACGAGTTGCCTTTGATCACAACCACATCGGCATCGCCATTAAGAGCAATTTCAGGCTTTTGGTTTCCTGACAGCGTCTTATCACTAAAGAACTCCCAGGCAACATCCATATAGGCACGGCCTATGTTGTGGGTGTATTCACCGGTGTCGCTATCAGATACCCAGAAGTGGCCTGCACCCAAGCTACCGGATCCCGCCGAGCTCGAGCCGTTGTAGTTAAATACTTGAACAGTAGCGAGGCCTTCTGCAGCCCACTCACGCAAGGTCCAAGAAACACCTTCGGTGGTGCCAGAGGAAACCGTGGAGCCTGACGTGGCAACGCCATTGGAAGAACAGCTATCTGTTACACCACTGTGGCCAAAGGCGATAGCCATTGAAACAGGACCAAGGCAGAGAGAGTCGCGAGTGGTTACAACCGTATCATTGTTGTTCGCACCGAATAGGATGTGCGCATCACGAGAAGTACCCCGGTTTGCTAGGTAAGCGTTAGCGTGCCACTGCGGGGTTTGATAACCCGTCTCAGAGGTTACTGTCTCGGCTGCGGTATCGTAAGCACCACCGGCAAAAGAAGCTGCCGCAGCGAATACATCTGGATAAGTTGTAGCCATGATAGTGGTCATCATGCCACCGGAAGACAAACCGGTTACAAAAACGCGCTCGTTATCAATGCTGTAGTTATTCTTAACTTGGTTTACCGCATTCACAATATCCGCAGGCTCACCAGAACCGCGCACTTGGTGCTGGTCGAACCAGTAGCCCCAGCAATCCTGGCTACGGAAAGTCGTACCAGAGCTGAAGGTGTTGCGATTGTTTGGCGTCATGATGATGAAGCCGTGCTGATCCGCGTAGGGCTCAAGGTCCCACTGCTCTTCAACATCGTTTTCGGGGGTCACACAGCCGTGAATCGCCACAACTAATGGAAGAGCTGTTGAGCCGTCATAACCTGATGGCGTATAAACGCGATAACTTACGTCGTTGGAGTCGGATACGCCCGCTTGTGTACCGACAATCACTCGATTTGACCAAGTGCCAGCGCCATCAAGGGTTGCAGCCACTGCTGAATACGATGACAACGCGGTTGCACCGATCACTGCAGGTAGTAATAGTTTTTTATAATTCATGCTTATTGTCTCAGAGTGTAATTGTTGTTTTTTTGGATATTGCTCTACGTATGCTGCAACGCTACCCATCAACATCGAACCTCTTCCCTGCGAAGGTTTACTACCTGGATTGCGTGGCTTTCATACCCGCCCTGACACCACCTTCCAATAAATATGAAAAATGAGTCACATTTCTAGCGTGAATCCAGACTAGTGAAATGCTTTCATCTCAACAATAAGCCTGACTTAGTAGTCACTATAAACAAGGAAAATGTCATTTTTGTTCATCTGAATGACATTCTGAACACCTCTTCACATACTTAGGCTGGCCATCACTCTGTGAGCTATGTCGCACAATGCCTGCATAACAGATCCATTTTCTTAGCCTCTATTGGTCAATCTCATTTGGTACTTTTTTAACAACAAAAATGTATAAGCTCCGGAGTGTTAATCAAAAGTATTCTAAAAAACCTCAAAATCAGTCAGGTTTGAGTACTGTTTCTCATAGATACAGACTGTTGTTTTTGGTGACACTTCGTTTCCCTAGGTTACGTTTTTTAACCAAGTTTAGAGGCTGCTAATAAAGCGAAACACTCTAAAACCGGAAGCAAGATCAGACAATTCCTCTAATAAGTGCATACTTACCCACACAAAGCCTCTGTAAATCCCGGATCCACAGCACTCACAAGTACTCTTTAACAGGCATAAAAAAACCACCCCTAAGGGTGGTTTTTCTACCGTTACTCTCATGAGCCACGCTCGATTAGCCCATGATTAGCCGCATATTAAGGGCAACCTCCCAACTCATAGTGACTACCGTTAGAAGTGTTCAAAGTTCGAATACTGAAGATGTTATAGAGGCCCATATAATCGTTAGACCCTTTGGCGTACACCAAGCCGAACACCACATTCGCACGGTTAGCTGATACGTGAGAGAAGTTACTGGCAGTGAAATCTGAGCAGCTAGACTGTACGGCACAACCATTGGCATCTACGGTGGTGCCTGGTGGAGTATTCGGACACTGGTCAATATCGTTATTCACACCGTCGCCATCGTCATCATGGTTGCCCACTACTTCACAACCCGTGGCATCCACAGTCGTACCCGCAGGGGTATTCGGGCACTGATCTTCACTATCTGGTACACCATCACCATCGCTATCCACAGGAGGCGGTGGTGGATCACCCACGCGGCGGTTATTGGCAAAGAACCAGGCCGCAATCCACTCAGGGTAATTAATATGGGCGTGGTCAATATAGTTGCCGCCACCTGAGCTGTTATTACCCGCAGGCCAAGCGTGCCCCATTCCGTTCACTAAGATTTTAGAAACTCGCGGCCCCTGGATATCACACCACTCTGTTAAATCGCCGTGATTACCACTTTGCGCTCCCGGAATCGTACCGGTACCACACTGAGTAATGCTGGTGTCGTCATCGTAAACAGCGACAGCAATGTCTGCGTTGCGATGAGCATGATTTGGGCTAACGGAACCATCGCTGGTGCCGTGCACTTGGTTGTGCAGCTGGGTATAAAGGTGAGACTGTGCATTAGCGCCATTTTTATTGGATAGCGTTTCGCAATTGCTTTCACCCTGTGAAACGGAAATGCCAGGAATACTCAAATCCGTACCGCCTGATCCCGGAGCCGGGCCAGCATTAACACCCACACCTGCAAATACATCAGGCGCTAAACAACCAATAGTGTTGGTCATACCGGCACCCGAAGATAAGCCGGTGATATAAACCTGGTTAGGATCAATATTCAGTGACGAGTCAGCGAGTAATTCATCCACTAAGTCCAATAAATATTTTGCGTCGCTGGAGTTACGACTCATGTTCATACCCACATGAAAATTCCAGCACTTCAGTAATGAGCCATATAGACCTTCACCTGAAGCTTGAGGCAACGCAACCACCATACCGTATTGATCTGCTACTGGCGGCCAGCCGGCACCCTGATAAAAATCATTATTAGGCTGTGAACAACCGTGCATACTGATCATTAACGCGCGCTTATTGTTTAAAGCAGGAACCGTGGTGGGTACATAAAGGAAGGTATCCAACCCACCAATATCATATTCATTGCCATTGTTTTGCCATGCGGCATCCGCCAAAGAAGACGTCATTAAGGCGCCGACTAATAGCGGTGCACTCACGAGTTTTTTCATCATTGTCTTTTACCAAGTTTGATTATTAGAATTGTTCTATCAAAAAAACAGTTTTTATGAATCCATATTTAAATAACTTCACTAGCAATCCTTGCTAAAACACACACTCAGATACAACGCGCTAACAACGGAAAAATTTCTAAACGAGACAGCAGATTAAAATCTCTCGCGCTTAATTTTCTTACCTAAACACAATCAGAGAACAGTGATCTTAGATAGCCAATATCAATCAAACAAGATAAATGAGTGTCACCTAAAATTAGGTCTATATTGACGTTTAAAAAATATAGCGCCAATAAAAATCATACAGAGGATTCATCTAGAACAAGGCAATGCAGCAGAGAAAAAATAAAGAAAAACAATAAAATCAAACCATGTAATTTTATGTAATGAGAAAAAAGGTTTGTTAGATCAAAGTTATAATAATTGTAATATGGTTGTCACAAAAAAGGGCCAGACAATAATTACCTGGCCCTTTCTTATTTCACTAAAGAACGAGTTTATTAGTTACAGCTACCTAGCTCGTAGTTATTTGTACCCGTTTTCTTCAAGGTTCTAGTGGTCCAAACATTGTAACCACCCATGTAATCATTTGAACCCAGCGCATAGGTTAAACCCCAAGCAGCGTAGGCACGACCCGCTGTTACGTGTGAAACGTTATTAGCGGTGTAATCGGTACACTCAGCTTCACCATTTGGCGTTGGATCACACACATTACCCACACCGTCGCCATCGTTATCGGCCTGATTGCTATTGGCATCGTTCGGGCAGTTATCAACGTCGTCTTCTACACCGTCGCCGTCGGCATCGTTATTGCTGCTTTCACACGCATCGCCAATACCATTGCCGTTGCTATCTTCCTGATTCGGGTTAGAAACGTTCGGGCAGTTGTCTGATGAATCTGGTACGCCATCACCATCCGCATCTTCTTGCACTGGTGGTTCACCACTTACACGGCGGTTATTTTCAAAGAACCACGCAGTAATCCACTCAGGATAGTTAATGTGAGCATGGTCAATATAGTTACCACCACCAGAGCTATTGTTACCCGCAGGCCATGCGTGCCCCATTCCGTTCACTAGAATTTTTGAAACACGAGGCCCATCAGCATCACACCATTCTGTTAGGTCACCATGATTACCAGATTGCGCACCCGGAATGGTTCCTGTACCACACTGAGAAATGCTTGTGTCGTCGTTATAAACGGCAACGGCAATATCTGCGTTGCGATGCGCGTGAGCAGGAGAAACCGAACCATCTTCAGTGCCGTGCACTTCGTTATGCAACTGAGTGTACAAGTGAGATTTATTGTTATACCCATTTTTATTGGACAGGGTTTCACAATTGCTTTCGCCTTGGCTCACAGAAATTGAAGGGTTATTCAAGTCAGAAGAGCTACCCGTAGAACCTGGAGCAGGCCCCGCATTTACACCAACACCGGCAAAAACATCAGGAGCTAAACAACCCATTTGGTTTGTAATACCAGCACCAGAAGAAAGACCCGTTAAATACACTTGGTCAGGGTCAATGTTCAGAGATGAATCGTTGATCAGTGCATTTACCATATCAACTAATTTTTTCTGATCGCTGGAGTTACGGCTTGAATTCATGCCGGTATGGAAATTCCAGCAACCTAAACCACCGTACGTGCCATCACCAGATGCTTGAGGTAATGCGATAACCATACCGTACTGATCTGCCACAGGCGGCCAACCGGCACCGGCTTTAAAATCATCGTTTGGTTGTGCACAACCATGCAAGCTCACCATCAAGGCGCGCTTTCCATCTAAGGCTGGAGTCGATGTAGGTTTGTAAACAAAAGTACTTAAACCACCAATACTTTGCTCATTGCCATTATTTCTCCATGAACCGGCATCCGCTATAGACGAGGTTAGAAGAGCTGTTGCCATTACCGGCAACGCCACGAGTTTTTTAATTGTCATTATTATTTACCTGAGTGTGTTTATTATTTTAATAATTGCATCCGTACCTAAAGCACTTCACCAGGCATCCAATTCTGGAAGCTTGTTAGCCTCTTATCGGGCTATAACTCAGTTCAGCGACTGAGAGAGACAGCTAAACTCTCGAACGAGACAGCAGAAGAGAAACTCTCGACATAAGACGACAGTATCAAAACACTCATGCATCGCTTGAACATGAGGACAGCGATAGTAGGAGAAGGTCATAAATGCTCACAAGGTCAAACTCGCTCAACTTTAGGAAAATGTAATAAACATCGACACTAACTCTTACCAATGAAAACAAAACAGGTGAAACCTCTAAAATAAAAAACAAGAGCAGTGAAACCCTCTAAAAATAAAAGGCAACTCAAACGATTATGGAAGCTTGCTGCGAACATGCCTATAACTGAGTTAAAAAAACAAAACTTTACTCTTAGCTCGATTTAGAAAACCGACAGTGAATCATGAATCAGATAGCAGTGATCTTTACTAAAAACCATTGAAACACATGCTTTTTATTCCAAAAACAAATAAATTAATATTTAGAATATCCCGAAAATTAATAGTGGCATTTTTATATTCAAACATTTCCCACGCCAAAAAAAGCCGGAGTTTTACCTCCGGCTACACACTCAAGTATTCATAATTAGATTATGAATTAGTTAGTACATGCCCCCACCTCGTAATAATCCGAGCTGGTTTCACGTAAAATTTTCACATTAAAAATACTGTTAAGCCCTAAATACTCTTGAGAGCCTTCTGCATAGGCCAATCCAAATACTGAATAGGCTCGCCCCGCAAGCACATGGGAGGAAGTGCTGGAGGTGAAATCTTCGCAAGCTACGTCTTCACAACCCACTTCATCCACTGTTACCCCTGGAGGCGTATTCGGACACAGATCAATATCATTAGTAACGTCGTCATTGTCATCGTCTTTTTGCGACTCGGCACAACCAACAGCATCAACGGATTCTCCGACAGGAGTATTCGAGCATTGATCTTCTGCATTGATTACACCGTCTTCATCCCAATCATTGTTTTCACAACCTTCAGGAGGACAACAATCAGCATCTGCTGGGCAACAGCCATCAACTACGAAACATTCTTCGTCATCAACGCGAAGATTATTATCGAAGAACCATTTCGTAATCCACTCGGGATAATTGATATGATCGTGATCGATATAATTTCCACCACCAGAACTGTTATTACCTGCAGGCCAAGCGTGGCCCATGCCATTTACCAGAATTTTCGATACACGAGGATTACCGTTGGAGCCACAATACTCCGTTAAATCGCCGTGGTTACCACTGAGAGCTCCTGGAATTTGCGCAGTACCGCACTGACTAACAGGATCGTCATCGCTATAAACTGCGACAGCAATGGCCGCATTACGATGAAGGTGAGAAGGATCTACTGAGCCATCCTGACTACCGTGTACACCATTGTGAAGTTGCGTGTACAAGTGTTCTTGATTGTTAAAGCCGTCTTTATTCGCAAGCGTTAAACAGTTGCTCTTGCCCTGCCCGACAGAAATACCGGGAGTACCCAAGTCAGTACCGCTTGAACCGGGCCCAGGGCCTGCATTAACCCCTACCCCTGCAAAAATATCCGGCGCCAAACAGCCCATGGTATTGGTCATACCGGCACCGGAAGACAAACCGGTTAAATAAACTTGTTTCGGGTCGATATTTAGCGATGGATCGGAAAGTAGTTCATTCACTAAATCAATCAAATACTTAGCATCTGAACTATTGCGGCTCATATTCATGCCCACATGAAAATTCCAGCACTGCATAAAAGAACCGTATGTTCCCTCACCTGCAGCTTGGGGTAGTGCAACCACCATTCCATATTGATCAGCCACCGGTGGCCAACCAGCCCCGGCTTGAAAATCATTATTCGGTTGGGCGCAACCGTGTAAGCTCACCATTAAGGCTCGCTTATTATTTATCGCTGGAGAAGATGTTGGCGCATAGACAAAAGTGTCTAACCCGCCAACTCGATACTCTCTACCATCATTTAACCATTCAGCATTAACCACAGAGGAAAACATTAACGCCGCAGAAGCTACAACAGCTCCTGTTTTAACTCCAAACAGTGATATTTTTTTCATTATCTATCCCTAATATCATTATTATTTTTTAAAACTGATAGCTTCCTGCTGAACAGCAACTACAAATTATCAAGCAGTAATACAAACTATTTTTATTATTTTGAATAATCTTATACTCAACAATTTAAATTCATGCTGGCTTTTAAGATTATTCGTGGGAAAGATTAATCCCTGAATTCAATATCTACAAGATAGAATATTAACGATTACGACATAGCCACTAAAGCGTCCAGACAACCTCTAATATTTACGACTTAACCCTGAGAAACTTCTGCGCAATGCATCTTTGAATAGGGATTTCACTGGGGATATTTTTATTTGCAGTGAATTATTTTCAGAAATCAATAAAAGATGACTATTAAAGGTCATAGAAAAACAAAAAGGGCCGGATATATTATCCGGCCCTTTCTTTCACTTAATCTATTTTAGGTTTCAACTCAGTTTAAAATCCGAAACTGCCAAACCCAAAATCAGGTACCTCTACAGGTAAGTCCACACCATCCATACCTGGCAAGCTACACATCCAGCCGGTACAACCTTGTGGACGATCATCCGTAGAGTCACAAGCATCACCTAAACCATCACTGTCCATATCCTCTTGATTTGGATTAGCAGCATTCGGGCAGTTATCTGCACTGTCTTCAACACCATCGCCGTCGGCATCTTGTACACGGTCATCTTTTGGATCACACACGTCACCAATGCCGTCACCATCCACATCGCTTTGGTTCGCATTCGCTTTATTTGGACAGTTGTCTTGCGCATCGGCCACGCCATCGTTATCGCTATCCACTACGCGGTCATCCGTGGAGTCGCAAGCATCACCAACGCCATCACCATCGACGTCAGACTGATTGGTGTTCGCTTTAGCCGGGCAGTTATCAACATCATCTGGAATGCGATCACCATCGGTGTCGACTTCGTCGCCACCCGTATCACAAACATCGCCTAAGCCATCATTATCAGAATCTGCTTGGTCTGGGTTGTAATCCAGCGGACAATTATCAGACTCATCTAAGATATTGTCGCCATCCGTGTCAGCTACGTCATCGGAGCTATCACAAGCGTCACCTTCACCATCGTTGTCACTGTCTTTCTGACTATAGTTGTAACGACCAGGACAATTATCGTCTTCATTCAAGATACCATCGCCGTCACTGTCAGCGTCAACCAAGTCATCACAGATATCGCCTACATTGTCGCCATCGGAATCGGTTTGCTCTGGGTTGTAATCGAATGGACAGTTATCAACGTCATCATTCACACCGTCGTCATCGGTATCTGTATTTCCACCCTGACAGGCATCGCCAATACCGTCGCCGTCGCTATCAACCTGAGATGGATTATAAGTATTCGGGCAGTTATCAATCGCATCCGCAACACCATCTTCGTCAGCATCTTGAACGGTGCGTTCAACACGCATGTTGTTATCGAAGAACCACTTTGCAATCCACTTCGGATAATTTATGTGATCGTGATCCACATAATCACCACCAGAACTTTCACTACCTGCAGGCCATGCGTGCCCCATCCCTTGCACCATAATCAGAGATACACGTTCAACACCGCGACTATCGCAAGAAATTTCTGTTTCACCGGTATTGCCTGAACGAGCACCAGGAATGGTTTCCACACGACAGTCTGAAATTGTAGTGGGTTCGTTCGCGTAAACCGCTTTAAAGATGTCGTAATTACGGCGAGCGTGACGAGGGTCTACACCACCATCATCCGTACCGTGAACATTGTTATACACCTGGGTATACAAATGCTGTTTATTGTTGAAACCATCTTTTGTTGCAAAGTTTTCACAGTTTGTAACGCCCTGAGAAACAGAAACCGCTGGAGCACCGCTCATGTCACCCGCGTCTGACCCTGGAGGAGGGCCAGAGTTAATTCCCACACCGGCAAAAATTTCTGGAGCTAAACAAGCCATTTGGTTCGCAAAACCGGCGCCGGAAGAAAGGCCCGTAATATAAACTTGCTTAGGATCGATATTTAAAGAGGTGTCGGCTAACAGAGCATTCACCATATCGATCATGTATTTGTGGTCACTGCTGTTGCGGCTTGAACGGATGCCGTTATGCATGTTCCAGCAGTCAACCCAACCGTACTGACCGTCACCAGCAGCTTGTGGCAGAGCGATAACCATGCCGTATTGTTCAGCAACCGGCTCCCAGCCTGCACCTTGTTTAAAATCTTCGTTATCCATGCCGCAACCGTGCAAGCTCACCATCAAGGCGCGCTTACCCGCAAGAACAGGATCTGTTGATGGCTTATACACGTAAGTTTGCAACTTACCGCCAATGGCCTGCTCTCTTCCGTTGTTTAACCAACCTGCATCAGCAAATGAGCTCACCGTTAACGCGGCAGCCATTAACGGCAGGCCTAATAGTTTTCGTAACTCCATGAGACTTCCTCATATTATCCAAGTGAATTTTTTTGTACTTATATGTGTTGTACTTATATCTGTCGTACTTATGGGATCAGCTTTAAAAGCTCATGGCTTTATCGCCCCAAAAGAACTGCACCCGTTCTCTTCGCCATAGGGGAAATCCCCCTGTTGGCAGCAGGTTTTTTTGCAGACGTGTAGAGTAAGTAGGGGGTAAAAAACAGACAACCGAACTAAGTTGACAATCATGCCAGCGAAATGAGACAGCAAGGGAAACCCTACTTGTTAGCGCGATTGCTTATAACAATCACTAAAACAATCATAAAACACGATAAAAAGTCTTGATTACTGAGAAACTTCAGAGGAAAACTCGTCACAACCTAGAATTGCATAAGAGAAAGAGTGAAAACTGTCGGATTTCAGACACAAAAAAGCCGGTCAGATGACCGGCTTTTAAACACTCAGGGTACTAAATTTAGGATTTAGAGGAGATTAGCTACCGAACCAACCATCTCCAAGACCAGGGAGAGTAATTCCACCGTCTCCCATTCCAGGCAGGCTACACATCCAGCCCGTACACTCGTCTTCAACGGGGCGATCATCGGTTGGATCACAAGCATCACCAATACCGTCACCGTCTACATCTGCCTGATTTGCATTTGCTGTATTCGGACAGTTATCAGACGCGTCTTGAATACCGTCGTTGTCAGCGTCTTGTACACGATCGTCGCGAGGGTCACACACATCTCCAATACCGTCGCCATCTACATCTGACTGGTTAGCATTAGCATTGCTTGGGCAGTTGTCTTGCGCATCGGCGATACCATCACCATCCGCATCTTGCACTCGATCATCTTTTGGATCACATACGTCACCCAGACCATCGCCATCTACATCAGACTGATTGGTGTTTGCTTTGGTTGGACAGTTATCCACATCGTCAGGAATACGGTCGCCGTCGTAGTCCACACGCTCTTCGTCAGAGTCGCACACATCACCTAGGCCATCACCATCAGAGTCAGTCTGGTTCGGGTTGTAATCCAGCGGGCAATTGTCTTGCTCATCTACATGTTGATCACCGTCGCTGTCTGCACCGTCGCCACCGTTATCACAAGCATCACCCACAGCATTGTTGTCGCTGTCTTTCTGAGTGTAGTTGTAACGGTTTGGACAATTGTCATCGTCGTTCAAGATGCCATCGCCGTCTGCATCAACATCGGATACCACATCACAGATATCACCTAGGCCATCACCATCGGAATCTTCTTGGTTCGGGTTGTAATCAAACGGGCAGTTATCAATGCTGTCACCAACGCCGTCTTGATCCGTATCCGTTACCGTCGTTTCACAAGCATCGCCAATGCCATTTTGGTTACTGTCTAACTGATCAGCGTTCGGCACGGTTGGGCAGTTATCATTACCATCAATAACACCGTCGTTATCTTGGTCTTCGTTTTCTTCTTGCTGCACACGCATGTTGTTATCGAAGAACCATTTCGCAATCCACTCAGGATAATTAATGTGGTCGTGATCAATGTAGCTTCCGCCACCGGAACTGTTATTACCCGCAGGCCAAGCGTGGCCCATGCCGTTAACTAAAATTTTAGAAACACGGCCTTTGCCATCGGAGCCACACCACTCAGTTAAATCACCATGGTTACCACTACGTGCACCTGGAATTTGCGCTGTACCACATTGAGTGATGTTGTCGTCGTCACTGTAAGCCGCCACAGCAATATCCGCATTGCGGTGTGCATGTTGCGGGCTTACAGAACCATCGTCGGTACCGTGAACTTGGTTATGTAATTGGGTGTAAAGATATTGCTGGTTGTTAAAACCTTCTTTATTCGACAGCTCAATACAGTTGCTCTTACCTTTGCTTACCGAAATACCTGGCGTGCTCAAGTCGGTACCACCAGAACCAGGCGCAGGACCGGCGTTAACACCGACCCCGGCAAAAATATCTGGAGCCAAACACCCCATGGTGCTAGTCATGCCACCACCGGAAGATAAACCGGTTAGATACACTTGGTTAGGGTCGATATTCAAAGTGTCGTCTGCCAGTAATTCGTTCACCAGCTCAATCAAATATTTTGCATCGGAGCTGTTGCGGCTGATGTTCATTCCTACGTGAAAATTCCAACACTGCATCATGGAACCATAGAGACCTTCACCGGCAGCTTGTGGCAATGCCACTACCATTCCGTATTGATCTGCTACGGGTGGCCAACCGGCACCAGCAAAAAAATCGTTATTGGGTTGTGCACAACCGTGCATGCTTACCATCAAAGCACGCTTGCCACCAAGGGCAGGTGCCGTTGAAGGTTCATATAGAAAAGTATCGAGCTGACCGACCTTGTATTCTTTACCGCCGTTTCGCCACTGGCCCGCATCAGCCAGAGAACTCACAGCTACGGCTGCGGTTACGATGGGAAGAGCGACTAATTTTTTAAACTCCATGGGACTACCTCATTCTTATCTTTTTAATTTTGGCGACTTCCCGCTTAGCTCTGGTTCGCAATGAAACGGTTCACTAAAAAACCTAGCTAGACCCCACTGAAATCTTTCGAGTTTTGTTTGGGCTTTACCCGACTCCACTTTCGAATAAATCATTTTTCACGGTTAGTCGTTTTGCCGTTTACGCTTGAAAAAATCTTCCTAAACGCTTTTTCCGACAGGCCTCCAGACTAGTTTCCCCCGAGTGTGCCCACAACCACACTTCTGTAACCCTCCTTCCCACTTCTAAAAGTAAGGGGATAATCTCTGCTAAATATGCATAAACTTAATAATAATTCTGAAGCTCTTTTCGAAATGCGATAAAAACCCTTGGTAACCCCCTAAATTCAGGAGATTTCCTGGCAGAACTTGGCATTTAAAGGTAACAACCTAAATATTCGTCAATTTACAGATACAAAAAAACCGAACACTGGGTTCGGCTTCTGACAGTTCCGATCGAAATACTGACCAGCAACTCAGTTCTACTCCTTCTTACAATCCATCTAGATCTTCTCTACCCCAAAAATGAGAAAGCCGGCAGTTAACCGGCTTCTGAGGTTTTAGTCTTTATTCTATCTACTTTTACTTATTGAAAAACTTCACCCATCACAACGGCCTAATTGATAACTTTCACCATCTATTGTTTTCAACTGCTGTAATCCGAAAAAACTATAAAACCCTAAGTAGTCACCTGAGCCCTTACCGTAGGCCAGTCCAAATTTCATATAAGCTCGTCCTTCTGCCACATGGGTGTAGGTGCTACTTTCAAACGACTCGCAAGATTGCTCTTCAGGATCACAAGCCGTGCCAATACCATTATTATCGCCATCTACTTGATCTGGATTGTACGTGGAAGGGCAGTTATCCAGTGAATCATCAATACCGTCCTCGTCCATATCTTGGTTGGTCGGCAAAGGACAGGCATCTGGAATACCATCGCCGTCACTGTCTAATTGATCCGGGTTAAACACGCTAGGGCAATTATCCACATCATCCGGTACACCATCGCCATCCTTATCTAATACAAGCTGATTCACTCGCTTGTTGTTTGCAAAAAACCAGCGACTGATCCATGCAGGATAATCAATTTGAGTATTGTCGATACCTTCTCCACCGGGGCTACTCTCTCCTGCAGGCCAAGCGTGCTCCAATTCGGTAATGTTTATTTCTGATACTCGCTCGTTTTCTGCATCACAAAATAATGTCGCACGCTCACTTTTACCGGCCTGTATTCCTGGAATAATATCTTCACCACAACTCTCAATGGGATCATTCCTTTTGTAAACCTCTTTCATCAGTTCTACATCATTACGTGCATGCTGAGGATGAATAGCGCCATCTTGCAGCCCATTGATACTGTTATAAATCTGAGTAAAAAGATGATGTTCATTGTAGTAGCCATCTTTCGTCGCCAAGGCTAGACAATTATTTTTTCCGTCAATCACTGACAACGATGGATTATTTAACGCTTCACTGCTTCCATCACTACCCACCATTGGGCCCGATACCGATCCCACGCCTGCGAAAAAATCAGGCGCTAAACAGGCCAGTTGGTTAACCATACCAGCACCTGATGAGAACCCAGTAAGATACACCTGTGAAGAGTCGATATTCAGCGCACTATCACTCAGCAACGTGTTTACCAGTTCGAGTAAATATTTATGATCGCTGGCCTCGCGGCTAGCCTCCATACCCACCTGATAATTCCAGCATCCCGCAAGAGAACCATAGGGCCCCTCTCCTGATGCTTGGGGTAGAACAACAACCATCCCCAACTCATCCGCAATGGGTTGCCAACCGGCCCCTTGCTTAAAATCTTCATGGGTTTGCATACAACCGTGCAAGCTCACCATCAAAGCACGTTTATTATTTACCACTGGCATTGAGGTTGGCTCATACACAAACGCATTTAATGATCCCAGTGAAACTTCATGACCATTATTTTGCCATTGCCCTGCAGACAAATACGACGTTGAAAAAATTGAAGTGACTAGCAAAGATGCAGAAAAAAGTCGTTCAACAACCATGACCTACTCCCTTTTAAATTATTGTTATTTTTATCACTGCTTATAAGCAGTGTCGTGCTCAGAGCGAATTGACTAGCGGCTAAAAGGCTAGGGATCAAAGCCTAGCAAGGGTTGATCATAGTTTTTCGTTTAAAAAGCATCAAACGCAGATTTGATGATTCACCTGCCAAACAGATGAATGTGCTTTAAGGGCGGGATTGAGAGAAAAAAGCACTGAAGTATTCGAGTTTTAGAAAGTTTTTCTCTGACAATAAATAATGTGAACAACTCATTAACTGAGCTTATATTAAATAACGGCGCATATTCTGATAGATAGTCGAAGAATAAAAAAAGGCCGGGGATTACCCGGCCTTTTATGAAGCTAATTAAATAAGGCTATCTAATTAGGGGCAAGAACCCAGTTCATAGTAGTTGTTACTGGTTTCTTTTAGAGTCCTTGTGGTAAAGATGTTCCACAGACCCATGCTATCACCAGAGCCTACCGCGTAAGTTAGACCGAACAGAACATACGCACGACCTAATGTTACGTGAGTGGTATTCGCAGACGTAAATTCTGAACAGCTACCAGATCCACCGTTTGGAGTAGGATCGCACACATTACCCAGACCATCGCTATCGCTGTCAGCTTGATCAGCGTTAGCATCGTTTGGGCAGTTGTCGCTGTTGTTGTCTACGCCATCACCATCGCTATCACCGTTAGGAGTTGCATCACACGCATCACCAACACCGTCGCCATCCGTATCCGCTTGGTTCGCGTTAGCATCGTTTGGACAGTTATCAACACTGTCGTCTACACCGTCTCCATCGCTATCAGAACCCGCAGGAATCTCACAACCGTTGGCATCGACATTAGTACCAGCTGGGGTGTTTGGACACTGGTCTTGGCTATCAGGTACACCATCACCATCAGAGTCAGCAGGTGGCGGCTGAGAACCTACACGCATGTTGTTATCGAAGAACCAATCAGTGATCCACTCAGGGTAGTTGATATGGTCGTGATCGATGTAGTTACCACCACCGGAGCTGTTGTTACCGGCAGGCCAAGCGTGACCCATGCCTTGTACCAAAATTTTGGACACACGAGGCTTACCATCTGAACCACACCACTCGGTTAACACACCGTGGTTTCCTGATTGCGCACCAGGGATAGTGCCAGGGTTAACAGTACAGGTGCTAATAGTGTCATCGTCATCGTAAACCGCTACAGCGATATCGGCGTTGCGGTGTGCGTGAGAGTCATCGACAGAACCGTCTGCAGTACCGTGCACTTGGTTGTGCAACTGGGTGTACAAATGACTCTGTGCATTCGCGCCGTTTTTGTTCGACAAGGTTTCACAATTACTTTCACCTTGAGAAACAGAAATAGAAGGGTTGCTTAAGTCAGTACCACCTGAACCTGGGCCAGGGCCTGCATTAACACCCACACCGGCGAAATAGTCTGGCGCCAAACAACCAATGGAGTTGGTCATACCCGCACCGGAAGACAGGCCTGTGATATAAACCTGGTTCGGGTCGATGTTCAAAGAAGAATCTGCAAGTAGCTCGTCAACCAAGTCCAGCAAGTATTTTGCATCACTAGAGGTACGGCTCATTTGCATGCCCACGTGGAAGTTCCAGCACTTCAACAGAGCACCATAAGTACCTTCGCCTGAGGCTTGCGGTAACGCAACCACCATACCGTATTGATCCGCCACCGGCGGCCAACCCGCACCTGCTTTAAAATCATTATTAGGCTGAGAACAACCGTGCATACTGATCATCAATGCACGCTTGCCATCAAGTGCTGGCGCAGTGGCTGGTACATACAAGAAGGTGTCTAAACCACCGATGTCATACTCATTGCCATTGTTCTGCCAAGCGGCATCCGCAAAGGAGCTTGCCAGTAATGCCGCTGTTGCGACTGGAGCTGCTAGTTGTTTTAGTTTCATTTGGTATTACCTCAGAGTGTTTTTTCTTGTTTTATTTTTCTGCTGTTTTCTTGTTATTGCAGAATCACACCCACTAGCCCAATCCCATTTAGTGTGGTGTGGCTTTTACACATCCGTTTATTATTAGTCTTCTTCGGCACTTCCCACCGAATGCATCAGATCAACCCCAAAGGGCTAATCCAAAAACACTGCATTCCGCAGAGTGATAACGAGAATAGGCTAGAGAAATAAAGCATTCAACGCCAAAACATTATTGACCGAGGCTCCTTTAGACGAAAATGGAAGTAAAACGTAATAATTTGAGGTTTTGCCTGTACAAGAATGACAAGCCAGAGGAATGACCTAGAAAGATTGAGAAACCACCGGAAAATCCTCTAGAAGTAACACTTTAGGCGCCACATTAGAGGCAACTAATCAGCTGTAAGCCTTGCGCCACAAGACTTTAAAAGAGCCATTAGTTCTGAGATGAAATTTACAGCCTTCATAAGTCGTAACAACTCGATACTCCCCGTAACAGCTGAGTAACACCCTATTTTCATTATCGCGATAACTATATACCCTGCTAATAATTATTAGAAATAACTAATATTTGATGACTGTGCCATCAACGTGAATTTGAAAGACTGCGTCACTTCCTACATCCTTAAATTGCTCCTTAAGCTAATTTTTACTAGCTCCTTTACGTTCAAATAGACATAAAAAAGGCCCGCAACAAGTGCGGGCCTTTAAAGGGTGAGGTGTGTTCTAAATTAGAACTGGTATGAACCTTTTAGGTAAACAATACGGCCACGTGGGTCGTGATGTTTTGGGTCATAACTGAAGTTCGCACCATCGGTAACTTCTGGTGGTTCTTCATCAAACAAGTTGGTTACACCTAAGCTTACAGTCGCCTCAGAGTCACCACTCAAGTTCATCAGATAACGATACTGAACATCCATGGTATTAAAGGAATCAATAGTCTCATCCAGCACTTGAACACCATCTTTATAGCGATCATTTTCATAGCTAGTCACATGGTTCAGTGTTGCATAAACACTGTGGTTATCATCCATCCAGTGAGCACTCAGACTACCTTTCGCTTCAGGCATTGAACGAACAAAGTTGTTGTAGTTGAACTTACCAACTGCATCTACGCCACCTGGAATCTCGTACTGCAAATAGTGAGACCAACCAAAACCAAGCTTCAACGAACTATCCGCAAGATCAAAGGTATAGGACGCCTCAAGATCGATACCACTCGCATCAATGCTTGCGGCGTTAAAGTAGTCAACAGAAATACCAGCCAAGGTACTATCCGGATCACCAACAACGCTTCGAACAACTGTTGGACCATTTGGGTTAGCATTTACTTTGGCTTGCGGATCCTCAATGGTAATTACGTTTTTATAGTCGATACGCCAATAATCCGCACGAGCTTCGAAAGATTCACTGTTCCAAATAGCGCCAAAGTTATAGTTGGTAGCTTCTTCTGGTTCCAAATCTTGGTTACCCGTCGTCGCTACACGAATAAAGATTCCAACACCATCATTATTAGGATCTTCTACGTTCTTCGTGTTTACTACATCGGCGTTCATCTGCGAAAGAGATGGCTCACGGAAAGAAGTACTTACAGATGCACGGAAAGAAAGATTCTCTGTCGCTTCCATAAGTAGAGCTAGCTTAGAGTCAACACTGGTTGCTGTATCTAGGTTCTCATAGCGAATAGCGGTATTTGCTGTCATCCAGCTAGATACCGGAACTTCTGCTTCCGCGAAAAGTGCGTAAGTTGTACGCGATTCATCTACAGGGTTTACCTGACCTAGGAAGGTAAATTGGTTTGCATTTGGATCAGGATTTCTATTCCCTTCACTATCTACAACATACTGAATAGTACTGATATCATTAGGATCAACTTCGTAGCCCTCTGAACGTAATTGCGCACCAAAAGCAATACCAACACCTGTATCAGTTTCACCACTAATCACACCATCCCATACAAACAAGCTAGTAGTTGTATCGGTCTTAAAGTCAGTCATCAGCCAATCAAGCATAGCTTTATCATGATTTGAGGGGTCTGTTTCAAAGTGATTAAAGAACTCCGTTCCAGACTCACCACCCATACCATTCATTGCTAGCTCTAAACGACCTAAAAGCATTTCAGGCTGAGAAATAGAATATTCATTTTCACTGTATGCCAAAGAAGTATTCCAACCCCAACCACTTTGGAATTCTCCACTTAAACTACCTTCCAAGCGGAAAGTTTCATTGCCTCGAGGGGCTGCTCGAGACTGGGTGTAATCCAATGTTGGGTTATGGCGTCCATAAACAGTTACATCTACACCGAATGGGTTACCACTTTCACCCGCAGCAACCACAGGGAAGGAAAGATTTGGTAACGATGGTACAGAGTAGTTGTCGATAATTTCGTAGTTAGTGTAGAAAGCAGCTAACTTCAATTTATTACCGTTTTCAAAATCATGAGTTAAAGCGCCATAAAGCTGGTCACGCTCTTCTTCATTAACAACATTGTAATGATAACCATAAGCAAAACGACATAAGGCAGGCGCCCCGCTGTCAGCATCTGCGCTGGTTCCCTGAGGGATACCACCAACATTTGCACAATTCGGATTACCGGCAAAATATCTACCTTTCGAATCCGGAGTATCGTATTCACCAGCCCAAGCACCTGAAGCAACGGTTGCAGGCCCTGATAAAAGGAACGCAGTACCTAAACCACTGTTTGCGTTCTTCATCAGTTCAGGCTTTTCGTAACCACGCAAGTTACTGCGACGTAAGAACGAAGCAGCTACAACAGCATGAGTGTTATCGCTAAGATCGAAACCACCCATCATGCTGAAGTTCTTATCATTCTGGCCAAAGCCGTCAATCTTGTGGTAGGAGCCATCAACCTTGAAGCCTGTAAAGTCATCGTCTGTGATGAAATTCACAACACCGGCAACAGCATCTGAACCGTATGCAGCCGCAGCACCTTCTTTCAATACTTCAACACGCTTCAGTGCGATAGCTGGAATAGAGGCAGTATCCACAAACACACTACCATCTTGAGCTTTAGCACCAGAAATAGTTTGACGCTTGCCATTAATCAATACCAAAGTAGACGACAAACCTAAGCCACGAAGGTTTACGTTAGAGGTCCCCTGATTGTAGAAACTGGTGAAGGTATCTGGACGGTTTTCCGCGCCACTATTTACACTCATGCTGTTCAGAATATCGGTAACATCTGAGCTACCAGTAAAAGCAATTTCCGCAGCAGTCATTTGCGACACTGGGTTTGCAGCAGATGTGTCCGCACCACGAATATGACTACCTGTTACGGTAATTTCTTCGATTTGCTGCGGTGATTCTTCGGCTTGCGCGCTTGACACTGCGGCCATAGCGGCTAATACGGCTGCCGTTAATTTATTTTTATTTGGCATGGAGTTATCTCCCTCTTGCACATTCGTTGTCGAAATACTCAGCTGCCCGTCTTTCGAAACTTTTGGATAGAGGCCAGTACCGTCCAGAAGCTTTTGCAAGGCTTCCGTTAAGGTGAATGTACCTTCAAGCCCGTTAGCTGTTTTTTTCTCTACCAAATCGTAGGGAAATACCAACGTAACGTTTGCTTGTTCCGCAAATTGCGTAAGCGCGAGATCAGCTCGTTGCTGAGGGATAACAAAAGAAACCTTCTCCCCAAGGTTAATCTCTTTTGCTGCGATGGAGGCAGACTGAAAACAGATGATCAGTACCGCTAACCAAAAGGATATGGCCGAAAAACAAATTCGCCCTCGCCCCCCAGCTGCAAACCTTTCGGTTGCATACATAGGAGACGAGGGCTCTGTAATTTTCCACCAACTAAAATGCATATTTTTTTAGAAATTTTTTGAACGGGGAGATGTTCAGAAAAAATTATTCTTATGTGTCCCTGAAAAAGCCTGAATCTGATAGTACAAATGCCATAACCCTAACACCAGAAAAGGAGAGTTTCCTGCTGAGGTTATACAAAACTATATAAAAGTACTAACAGATCCTAAGCCGAACGCTTAGTCAGAATGACTTTTTCCTCGCCAATACGCTCGTAATTCACATTGAAGTTATCGCGTAGGGCTTTTAATAAACCGGTAACGTCGCCCGCTTTGAACAAGCCTGCAATTCGCTTGTTCTGCAGCTGTTTGTCGCGGAACTCAAATTCAACATTGGTATAGCGACTAATTTCCGCTACCGCTTCGGCGAGGGTTTCACCACGGAACACGAGATTACCTTCACGCCAAGAGAGTTTGACGTCTATTTCTTCTTGTTTTAATTTTTCTACCGCTTTGTCTTGTGTACCCAAGACAAAGCGCTCACCTTTAGCAACCGCTACTGCGCTGCTATTAATCACAGCCTCAGATAACACGTCACCTTTCGGGTTAATCGCGCTCGTTGCGAGTGTATCCATTAACAAGGCCGGTTCGCTACTGCGAGAAAGATTCTGCCCCGCCAACACCTTACCATCAGTCACGATCAGCTCAACATTATCGTTCAGCCCAAGCTCCACACTAAAAGCCGTGCCCACAGCTTGAATAACCTTATTGCCAGAAGCCACCGTTAAGGGGCGAAATTTATCGTGAGCTACATCAATGTGGATTTCACCGCGTTCCAGGGTAAACAAACGACGATTGTCTGTGTATTTCACCCGCATAAGGGTATTGGTGTTCAGTACAACTTGGGTGCCATCAGGAAAGTTTACGGTTGAATGCTCACCCACCGCAGTTTCGTAAGTGGCTCGCCCAGACAGTGACATCCAGAAGGAAGAATCCGTAAAACCCGCAAAACCCAAACCCACCACACCGGTAACAACCACCAGCACAAAGGAAGCTGCCATGGCCATAAAGGAGTTCTGCAGGGGGGCTGATTCGGAAGGGGACTGTATTTCAGATTGTGGAAATAGCTCAGATAAGCTCGCCAGTACGTCCATACGGTCCCACAATTCGGCCATGTGGATCACGGCTGCTCGTAAATTGGCATCTCCTGCCATAGCCTCTTTAAACGCCACTTCTTCCTCAGCGTTTAAACCACGATCAAGCTTAGCCACCCAAATACTGGCAGCATCAAAGTGCTTTTCCAGTGTGGGTAACTCGTAAACGTTGCTATCGTTACTATTATTAACGTCGCCGTTATCGTGGGTCATTTACTACTCGCTCGACGAGTCTCCAAAGAAGACACTGAGGCCTTGGATTTTGGGGACTTATCGTTAATCTTTAAAGATGCGCTATCAGTGCGCGCCATCATAAAGTATGAACACCGTTTAATACCAGTGGCAATATGTTTCTCAACCGTACTTTCACTAATACTAAGCTCTTTGGCGATCTCTTTCTGAGAATGACCATATACCTTCTTTAGCACAAAAACCCGACGACACTGTAAGGGCAATTGGCGGACTGCATCACAAAAGCGAGAAAACTCCTCCGAAGAGGCCACTTTTTCAAAGGTTTCATCGGCTAACACCTCAAAACCTCCAGTATGCTGCCCGGTGTTTGTATGCTCATCCCCCTCCATGGAATCCACTAATCGAGTCTCTGCTCGCTTCAGGTGGTCCAAGGCTAAATTACGAGCCGTGCGCATTAGAAAAGCCCGAGGATGACGTATTTCATCACTATTAACCTGACACATGCGAACATAGGTTTCCTGCACGATATCTTCGATTTCTTTAGGTGGCACAAAGCGAGAAACCGCTCGAGATAAATTCTCTCGGCAAGCAATAAAAGTGGCTGTAAGTATATTTTCGGAAGACATACGTAGCGAAGACTCTTAAAAGGTTAAATTTATTATGTCGAATTCCCTTTCTTTGATCTTCTGATCTCTCGCTGGCTTCTCTATAACCGAGCCACTACCTTACTTGTTATGACGAAAAACATTCCATTATCCCCTAAATAGAACGTTCAAAAGCACGCACTTAGCAGCACCAGCGAAAACACAATTTACCGAAAAGGCCAAGCTTCCACCATAGTCCTATGGTGTTAGTGTCAAAGATAGAGTATGGCTACAGCCCTTGCTACAACCTGATTTCAACCTCAGGTAGAGACTTCACAGCCTCACCTCTATTCCCTCTCTACCCTGCGGTTATTTTCGAAAAACCACTGGGTGATCCAAGCGGGGTAATTCATGTGCTTGTTATCCACATAACGACCGCCAACAGACTTGGCTCCTGCGGGCCAGGAGTGACCGAGCCCATTCACCATGATCTGGGACACTAACTCGCCTTCACCATCACACCAGGCGGACACGTCACTCACATTGAGCCCACTAGCCCCCGAAAGAGACTCTTCACGACAAGGGCTTAAAGTATGATCTACGGAATGGATCGCAATCCCAATATTGGCATTGTTGTCTCCGTGTACCGAGAACACCACTGGATCTTCTGTACCATGGGAACTGTTATAAAGCTGCGTTTGCAGGCTTTCTTCCCTCTCACCGGCGAGCTGAAGACAACGGCGGAGCCCTTCATTTGTACCAAACTCAGGTTTCGCCAAGGTAGTTTGCTCACCATGAGCCCCTGCCGCCAGGGCCGACACACCTCCCACACCGGCGAAAACCTCAGGCGCCATACACGCTAGAGAGTAAGCCATCGCCCCACCCGAGGAAAAACCCGTAATGTAAACTTGGTTGGGATCGATATTTAAAGCGGTATCCGAGAGAAGCTCATCCACCAAGTCCAAGAGATATTTTGGATCGCTTTCTTCTCGGCTTGCAGACATGCCTTTGTGGAAATTCCAGCACCCCGCCAGGGAACCGTACAAACCTTCCCGTGAAGACTGAGGTAAAGCAACCACCATACCGTATTCATCCGCCACGGATTGCCAGCCACCCCCTACGAACATGTCGTCGTTACGCTGTATACAGCTGTGGAGGCTCACCATCAAAGCCCGCTGACTTGTAAGCCTTGGAGGAGTTTCAGGGACATAGAGATAAGAATAAAGCTTGCCGCCAATCAGCTTTTCAAATGGCGTTGGTGGCTTCGGCATCAGCAAAATATTTGTTGCAACACTGTCTACCACATCGCCACGAACTGCTAGTGCCATCTGCGACACAACAACCAGAAGAAATGACAATGCCCAACGAAAAGCCATAAAGCGCACCTAAATATGAAGGTTAACCATAGGAACAAATGGCGCGCATATCAACATAAAGCCAGTTTTGAAGCTTAGTCCTTTTGGGGGGCGCCTTAAGAATAGATAAAACCCCTATCAAATCTCGCCCCCGCACAGATTAGCGCTTTACTCGACGGTTGTTATCAAAGAACCATTGAGTAACCCATTCAGGGTAATTGATATGTTCGTGATCGATATAAGCACCGCCACTGCTATTGGAACCCGCCGGCCAAAGGTGACCTAAACCTTGAACCAAGATTTTCGATACCTGCTCACCCTTAACATCACACCAAGCCGTTAGATCGCCGTGCTGCCCTTCTTTAAAGCCAGGAATAACCGCTGTACGACATTCCTTTAGCGGCTTTTCCCCAGAGGCAATTGCCACCCCCACATCTGCGGTGTGATGCACATGAATGGAAGAAACGCGCTTGTCTGCCGCGCCATGAATGCTGTTTCGAATCTGAGTTTTCAACTGTGTTTTATGCTTACCCGCTAACGCTTCACAACGCTGCTTACCTTCCTCAGGGGTGAACTCGGCCTCAAATAGAGATTTATTTGTCGCACTAAAGCTACCCCCTGCCAAGCCAGCTACACCGCCAATTCCTGCAAAGAGATCAGGCGCCAAACAACCCATTTGATGTGCCATAGCCCCGCCTGAGGAGATCCCGGTGATATACACCTGGTTCGGGTCAATATTCAGCGCCTTGTCCGCTAAAAGTTCTTCAACCATGGCCACTAAATAGCCTGCATCTGTCTTGTCACGGCTTGCCTCCATACCCACATGGAAATTCCAGCAGCCCGCTTTTGAACCCCATAGACCTTCCCAGGATGACTGTGGTAGCGCTACCACCATGCCGTATTCATCAGCCACTGGCTGCCAGCCAGCGCCTTGGTACATATCATCATTGGTTTGAATACAGCCGTGAAGGCTCACCATTAGCGCTCTTTTCCCCGCCAGCTTGGGCTCACTCTTAGGAACATAGACATAAGTATCCAGCTGCCCGCCGATCACTTTTTCTAGCTTGGTCGCTGGCTTTGGCCCCAACTTCGGCTTACTTGGCTCAGCTGCCATTACCGAGGCGCTTGCCAGTGCCAGGCCCACAGTTGCTACTAAAAGAGTCTTCAAGGTTGTCATAAACATTCTCCGTATTTACATCTCTACAACGACAAAAAAGTGCCGCCAAGTTACCAGCTATGGGCAAGTGTAGCCATTTTTTTTGACTCTGCCTGAGAATCTTCCACCTGTTCTCACCAGGTCGAAAATCTCGTCTACACTTGATGAGTAACCCCTTAAAACCATGAGAATACCGCCATGAAAGGTGTTGTTTTTACTGAATTTATGACCATGGTCGAGGAACAGTTCGGCATGGATATGATGGACACCTTGATCGACAACACCGCCCCCGCCTCTGGCGGTGCTTATACCGCGGTGGGCACTTACGATTATCAAGAGCTGGTAAATATGGTCGTAGAGCTCAGCAAGCAGGTAGATATAGAAGTACCTACCCTGATCAAAGCTTTTGGTAATTACTTGGGCGGTGTTTTTAGTACAAAATTTTCCTCATTCTTTGAGGACGCTGACAATACCATCGGCCTATTAAAACAAATCGACAATCATATTCATGTTGAAGTACGCAAACTCTACCCTGATGCAGAACTACCCGTATTTTCTTTTGATGAGTCCGACCCCGAATGCTTCGTGCTCCGCTATGAATCATCTCGAGGCTTTGCCGATCTCGCAGAGGGGTTAATCGAGGCAACATCAAAGTATTACCAGGAAAGCTTTGATATTTCCCGTACCGACGAAGAGTCTGACGGAAAACATATTGCTCACTTCACCCTCAAGCTCCAGCCTTAATCGATCACTGAACTCTATGGACGAACTGCAAGAGAAAATTGCTCGATTAGAGCGGCGCTACCAACGAGAATTAGAGGCGCGAAAACAAGCCGAAGAAATCTTGGATAGCAAGAGCCGCGAGCTTTTTGATAAAAAACAAAAACTAGAGGAACTCACTGACGATTTAGAAGTATTAGTACAAGAGCGAACACAAGAATTAGAAAAAGCACGAGACGAAGCGTTGCGAGCCGCAGAAGCAAAATCTGAGTTTATCTCTAACATGAGTCACGAGCTTCGAACGCCACTCAATGGTGTACTCGGCATGCTGAATATTCTTAAAAAAACCACGCTCGATGACTCTCAACAACACTATTTAGGTGTCGCACAAAATTCGGGAGAACTTTTACTATCGGTTATTAATGACATTTTAGATTTCAGTAAGATCCAAGCCAATAAAATGATTTTGGAGGCGGTTCCCTTTAGCCCCAAACAGCTATTAGAACAATGTGTAGAGCCTTTACAATTTGTAGCTGAAGAGCAAAACAACACCCTGAGCCATCACTGCGATGTGGACATGCCTGAGAGCATTATTGGTGACCCCACACGGTTAAAACAAATCCTGACCAATCTCTTATCCAATGCCATAAAGTTCACTGAAAACGGTATGGTTCTAGCCAACATTCAGCGGAAGGAAAACTTTTATGAAATAGAAGTTTCAGATACTGGAATCGGCATGAATAAAGAGCAACTCAACCATGTATTTGAAGCCTTCAATCAAGCGGACAGTTCCATCACCCGAACACATGGCGGCACCGGTTTAGGCTTAACCATCACCAACCGTATTACTCAAATGATGGGTGGCTCTATCAACGTTGAAAGCATGCTCAATAAGGGCACTAATTTTGTTATCACTCTACCCTTAGAAATTGATGAATCTAGCAAACTGCATACCCATGACCACCAAGTAGAAAGTATTATTTTCAAAAACCAACGCGTACTTCTTGTTGAAGACAACTTAATCAATCAAGAGGTAGCAGAGTTTCTACTATCCGATATTGGTCTTCGAGTAACCTGCTGTGAGAATGGTGCTGAAGCACTGAAAGCATTAGATGGATCTCAAGCCGGCAACGATCCTTTTGAAGTCGTGCTTATGGATCTACAAATGCCTGTAATGGATGGCTTAGAAGCCACCCGCCGCATTCGTAATGCGACAGAATCAGGCTATTCCGACATTCCTGTTATCGCCATGACTGCTCATGCTAGCCAGGAACACAAAGATGAGTGTAAGGCCGTAGGAATGAACGCTCACCTGATGAAACCGGTTGATGAAGAGGCTGTGTGTAACACCCTAAAACTCTGGCTAACAACCGGCACTCGAGCAACATCCACAGAGGATAGTAGCCCTTCTTCACAACAAAATGACATTCCGGATAAGCTACCCGGCATCGAACTCCACAGCGCATTATCTCGGGTGAAAAACAACTGGCCACTACTGAAAAAATTATTAATTAATTTTATTCGTGACCAAGGCTTTTACCCACCACAAATTCGCTTAAGTCTGGAAAATGAAAATTTTGGTAAAGCGCAAAAGTTATTACACACGCTGAAAGGCAGCTCTGCCAATATCGGCGCGAGAGAGCTATCACTTATTGCCGCCGAGATGGAGCAACACCTAAAAGACAAGCAGCCCGGCAATGCCATGCACACCATGAGCAAACTTGAACAAGAGATGGAGAGTTTGGCAGAAGTCATCAGCCACCTTCACCTTGAAGTTCAGGCAGCCACGAAAGAAATCCACGAAGACGACATCAAAAAACAAATCATTGCCATCATCGACTTACTGGACTCAGATTTCCCCAAAGCAGAACAGACTATTCAGGATTTACTTCAGCATAAGCTTCCTGACCAAACAAAAGCGCAATTAGAAGAAACTGCCAACGCCCTTGAAAGTTTTGATATCGACTCAGCAAAGGCGCATCTACAAGTTATTAACGCAGGCTAACGAAGATTATGAGTGACAAAAAACGAGTATTAGTGGTCGACGACTCTCCCAACGAAATTCGGATTTTAATGGAATTATTAAAAGACGATTATGCGGTTGTTGCTGCCACATCCGGAGAAAAAGCCCTAGAGATTGTCAACGGCGACAGCGCCCCAGATATCGTTCTTATGGACGTCACCATGGAACCCATGGATGGTTATGAGGCAACGTCTAAAATCCTCGAGACCCACCCTGACTTACCGGTAATTTTTGTTTCCGCGAACACTCAAACCGATGAAATTCTAAAAGGGTTTGAAGTCGGTGGTAGCGATTACATTACCAAGCCAGTTGATCCTGAGGTCGTTTCCAGAAAGGTTGAATTGACCCTAGAACAATCCGCAGAGCGCAATCAATTAGAGCAGCAAAAAAGCCAAGCCAATGAAATGGTAATGACCGCCCTCTCTAGCGCGGGAAATCTCGGTATCGTATTGAACTTCCTACGAGAAGGTCTCAAGGTAACCGCTCGAAAAAATTTAGCTGACGTGGCTATTTCTGCTGTCAAAAAATACAACCTAGATGCCTGCCTATTACTACGACATACCGCTGGCAATATTACTCGCAGCACCAACACCATCAATCAACTGGAACAAGAGTTACTGGAACGGGCCGCCCATATGGAAGCGCGCATCTTTGAAAAAGGCAATCGCCTGATTTTAAATTACAGCGATGTTTCCATGCTGATTAAAAACATGCCCGTGGACAACGAAGTCTTAATGGGCGAGCTGAGAGATCACTTGGCTTCTATTGCGGAAGATACTGATATCCTTAACCGCAAAATTGGCGGCGACGAAGCCATTGCCGAACAACGTAGTGTGATGGTGGCGGAAATTCTTCAGGAAACCCAATCAACCCTGGGTGAAATTGAATCCAGCCAAGCTGAGCAGAAAGAAAGTAGCATGCGGATTATGGATTCCCTCGTGGAAGAAATCGAAGAAAGCTTCCTCAGTATGGGCCTCACGGAAGAGCAGGAAGAGCAGATCCTCCAGATTGTGCAGCGCAAGAACCAAATCGCCTTGGAGAACTTCGAAAAGGGCCTCCATATGGACGAGCAATTGAAGCGTATCACCCAGCAATTAGCGGATCTTTCCCAGTCTTATCAATAAGTTACCGCACCCTCTGTAAAGCCGTAAAACGGCACTTTACAGAGGGTAATTATGAGTAGATAATCCCGCCACTTTTTGGCTTGTCCAAGCCCCCAACGCGGTAGCATTTATAGGTTTCCCCCTAGCTGCCGATTGTGTATTACCTCTGGGTTTAGCGTCTGGGTTTACCCCCTGGATTTAGCCCTTCTGGAGGCCAACATCTTTGAACATACCTTTCACCACTCGCTGGAGCGTTGAGCAGTCCGCCGAGCTCTACGGCATCAACCGCTGGGCCAACGATTACTTTGGGCTCAACAGCCATGGCCAAGTCACAGCAAAGACCTTAAATGTATCTGTACCCTTAATGGATATCATCGAGGGTATGACAGACCGCGGACTGGATATGCCTGTACTCCTGCGTATTGAAAATATTCTGGATGCGCAGCTGTTCCGCCTCAACGAGGCCTTTCGTTCAGCCATAAACTCAGCCAACTATCACAATCATTATCGCGGTGTTTTTCCCATCAAGGTCAACCAACAAGCCCAGGTTGTTGAAGAGGTAGCCGCTTTCGGTGCTCGCTATCAGCACGGCTTCGAGGTAGGTAGTAAACCGGAAATGATCGCCGCACTCTCCACCTTGGAAGAACCCGGCAGCCTGATTATCTGTAACGGCTATAAAGATACCGAGTTTGTAGAACTGGGCTTGTACGCCACTCAATTGGGTTTTAATTGTATTTTTGTCATTGAAACGCCCACGGAACTGCCCATTATTATTGAGCGTAGCAACGCACTAGGCATTGAGCCCTGTATTGGCGTGCGAGTAAAAATGACCACTCAAGTGAGTGGCCACTGGAACACCACCAGCGGCGATCGCAGTGTGTTTGGCTTGAGTACCACCCAACTTATTGATGTGGTGGACACCTTAAAAGCACACGACATGCTGCACTGCCTGCAACTGCTACACTGCCATCTTGGCTCACAAATCCCTAACATTCGTGATATCCGCAGCGGTGTAGTCGAAGCCTGCCGCTATTTTGCGGATCTCAGTAATGAAGGTGCCGCTCTTCACTATATCGATTTAGGCGGCGGCCTCGCGGTGGATTACACAGGCGCAAATACCAGCGACGAACAGAGCCGAAATTACAGCCTAGAAGAATACTGTGTGGATATTGTGGAAACCCTTAAGTCCACACTGGATAGCTACGGCATTGCACACCCGACCATTATTACGGAGTCGGGCCGTGCCACTGTGGCCTACTCATCGGTACTGCTTTTTAATATTCTCGACGTTAATCATTTCGAGCCTATTAATCTGCCTGAAGCCAGCGAAGATGAGCACGAACAACTGCGATTGATGCGCAACATTCTGGGTTACCTCAAACCTAACCGCTTACAAGAATGCTTTAACGACGCACACTTTCATCGCCAAGAAATTCGTGAACTGTTTAAGCGCGGGCAATTGGATTTACGCACCCGCTCTATCGGCGAAAATTTATTTTTAGATATTCTCCATAAAATCGCCGATATGCTGGATCAACTGGATCGGATTCCGGCTGAACTCGAGAATTTAAAAACCTCACTAGCCGATATTTACTACGGCAACTTCAGCTTATTTCAATCACTACCAGACATTTGGGCGATCGACCAGCTTTTCCCCATTATGCCCATTCACCGACTAAACGAAGAGCCGTCTCGCCAAGCGGTGCTTGCGGATATCACCTGTGACTGCGACGGGAAAATTGATCGTTTTATTGATCCCATCGACGGTGAAAGTAGCACACTTGCCCTTCACGATTTAAAAGCTGATGAAGAATATTACCTGGGCGTTTTTTTGGTAGGGGCCTATCAAGAAACCCTTGGCGATTTACACAACCTCTTTGGTGATACTAATGTTGTGAGTGTTCGCCTAAACCGCGATGGCAGTTACGATTTCGTCAAAGAAATTCATGGCGATACCATCGCCGACGTTCTCAGTTACGTAGAGTACAACCCCAAAGCCATGCAGTTAAATTACCGCAACACCGCAGAGCGTGCAGTAAAAGAAGGCCGCATTACCGCAAAGGAAAGGCAGAAAATGATTAAAGCCTTTAATGACAGTTTGCAGGGGTATACCTACTACGAGAAGGAAGAACACTAACCTTTTATAACACGTCATTCCCGCGCAGGCGGGAATCTATTATTCGACAAATAGAAACCCAGTCATTCTGACGACGAACAGGAGGAAGAATCTCTTTATATCAGCACAAACTACAAGAGATCCTTCACTCCGTTCAGGATGACAACGTACGTACAGGATAAATATCATGTCAAAAGTTTTAATCATCGGCGCCGGTGGTGTCGGCCAAGTGGTTACCCACAAGTGCGCACAACTACCGGAAGTCTTTACTGACATTGTGCTGGCTAGCCGCACTGAAGAAAAATGCAAAGCCATCGCGAAAACGGTTTTCGAAAAACAAAATCGTGAAATCGAAACCGCGCAGGTTGACGCCGATAATGTGCCTGAACTGGTAGAACTGATTAACCGCGTTAAGCCGCTTATGGTGATCAACGTTGCTCTGCCATATCAAGACCTCACCATTATGGATGCCTGTTTAGAAACCGGCGTACATTACTTGGATACAGCCAACTACGAGCCTCTCGACGCTGCTAAGTTCGAGTACAAGTGGCAATGGGCCTACCAAGAGAAATTCGAAAAAGCGGGCCTGATGGCCTTGCTGGGCTCTGGCTTCGACCCAGGTGCCACCAATATGTTTACCGCCTATGCCGCTAAACATTACTTCGATGAAATCCACACGCTGGACATTATCGATGTAAACGGTGGCGACCACGGCTATCCTTTTGCCACCAATTTCAACCCAGAAATTAATATTCGCGAGGTGACTGCTGAGTGTCGTCACTGGGAAGGCGGTGATTTTGTAACTACTCCCGCCATGTCATTGAAGCAGGAATTCACCTGTCCAGAGGAAGTGGGCACCTACAATATCTATCGCATGTATCACGAAGAATTGGAGTCTCTCACCAAGCACTACCCAACCCTGAAAAAAGCCCAATTTTGGATGAGCTTCGGCGACAGCTACCTGAAGCACTTAGAAGTGCTCGGCAATGTAGGTATGACCAGTATTGAGCCAGTGAACTTTAACGGTACTGAGATTGTACCCATTCAATTTTTGAAGCACTTACTGCCTGATCCATCCACCCTGGGACCTCGCACCAAAGGAAAAACCTGTATTGGTTGTGTCGTACAAGGCGAAAAAAACGGCGAGCAAAAAGCCGTTTACGTCTACCAAGTGAAAGACCACCAAGATTGCTATGGCGAAGTCGCCTCTCAAGCCATTTCTTACACCACTGGTGTACCTGCCATGATTGGCGCCAAGATGATGGTAGAAGGCAAATGGATGAAACCTGGCGTGTGGAATATGGAGCAGTTAGATCCTGATCCCTTTATGGAAGACATGAATAAATATGGCCTGCCATGGAATGTAATCGAAGAACCGGGATTTGATTTGGTGTAATTTACGTTGGACGGGATGATCGTCACCTCTGCGTTCACTAGTATGACGATTCCAGAAAATTTGCGTAGCCCGGAGGAAGCGAAGCGTAGTCCGGGAATATCGACCTAAAGGCCGACCTACCCCCTGATCCGTCATTCCCGCGCAGGTGGGAATCTAGAGCAAAAGACTCCCGCCTACGCGGGAGTGACGAGAGAGAAATGACAAACAGTAAAACCTTCCAAAATTTCGACTCGACTCGCGTACCCTCTCCCTGTTTTGTGGTAGATGAAGTCGCCATTGAGAAAAATTTGAAAATTCTCAATCGGGTACAGCAAGAATCCGGGGCTAAAGTCTTATTGGCTTTAAAGGCGTTCTCCATGTTTAGCCTTGCCCCTCTGGTGAACCAGTATTTATCCGGCACTTGCGCCAGTGGCTTACATGAAGCTCGCTTAGGGGCAGAGGAATTTAGTGGCGAAGTACATACATTTTCTGCCGCCTATACAGAAAACGATTTAAAAGAGATTTTAAAAATTTCAAAACACGTCGTTTTCAACTCTCCTTGGCAATGGCAACGGTTTCAACCTTTAATACAAGCATCAAACGGCGAAGACATAAAACTTGGACTGCGAGTAAATCCCCTCCACTCAGAGGGCACCACACCACTTTATGATCCCTGCGCTCCAGGCTCCCGCCTCGGTATCTCCTTAACGGAGATAGAAAAAGCAAAAGCACAGGGTATCGATTTTTCACAAATATCAGGCTTGCACTTCCACACCCTTTGCGAACAAGGTTTTGCGCCTCTGGACCGCACACTAACGTCGGTAGAAGAACAATTTGGAGATTGGTTACATCAGCTGGAGTGGGTAAACTTTGGTGGCGGCCACCATATTACCCACCCGGATTATGACGTAGAGGCGCTCATCGCTCGCGTTAAAGCCTTCTCTGAAAAATACCAAGTACAAGTGTATTTAGAACCCGGAGAAGCCATCGCCATTCACACCGGCGTGCTAGTGAGTGAAGTATTAGACCTTACCCACAATCAACAAGACTTAGCTATTCTCAACACCTCCGCCACCTGTCATATGCCGGACACACTGGAAATGCCCTATCGCGCTGAAATATTTAATGCCGGCATCGCTAAAGAAAAAGCCCACACCTATCGCCTAGGCGGGCAAACCTGCCTGGCTGGCGATGTGATGGGCGACTACAGTTTTGATCAGCCTTTAGAAATTGGCCAACGATTAATATTCGACGACATGAGCCATTACACTATGGTAAAGACCAGCACCTTTAATGGTATTAACTTACCCAGTATTGCTATTTGGAATTCCAAAACCAATGCCATTCGTGTCGTAAAACAGTTTGGCTATGAAGATTTTCGGGATAGGCTTTCCTGAACAATGACACAATAGATTGGGCGTCATTCCCGCGAAGGCGGGAATCTTCTAAACTTTACACATAATCCATTAGATTCCCGCCTTCGCGGGAATGACAGATTCTCTTAAACTATGAGCAACGAAAACGAATTCAACCAACTGGCAGCCCCAGGCTATCCCGTTTTTCTCGGTTCGGAATTTGAACACCCCAAACCAGAAGACGCTCACTTCCATATTCTCCCTGTACCTTATGAAGAGTCGGTATCCTACGGTGGCGGTACCGCTAAGGGCCCCGCAGCTATGTTAGAAGCCAGCTGGCAACTGGAAACCTGGGACGGAAAAAGTAATCCCAGCGAGCGCGGCATTTTTACTCACGGCCCAGTATCCATGGAAGGCGATGCAGAAACTATCGTCAACCGTATTGCCTCCGAGACACAAAAGATCGTGGCCGCCAAAAAATTCCCCATTATTTTTGGTGGTGAGCACACGGTAACTTATGGGGTGATTAAAGGATTACTGGCAGCGGGTGAAAAAGGCTTTGGCGTTGTACAAATCGATGCCCACGCCGATTTACGAGATGCCTACGAAGGCAACCCCTATAGTCACGCTTCAGTAATGAAGCGAGTAATCGATGAAGGCATTCCATTATTTCAATTAGGTATTCGGGCCTTTTGTGAAGAAGAGCGAGACACTCGCCTAACCCACAATATTCAGCATATTGATGGGGATATACTAGTACCGCAAAATATTCAAAATATTGAGCTACCCGAAGACTTTCCTGAGAAAGTTTTTTTCACCCTAGATATTGATGGCATGGACCCGTCTATTTTCCCCTCAACAGGCACTCCCGTCCCTGGAGGGCTTGGCTGGTATCAAACCCTGTCTCTCTTTGAATCTGTAGCAAAGCAACGAAAGATCATTGGCTTTGATATTCTTGAGTTCTCGCCTATTGAAAACTTCCACTGCTATGAGTTCTCTGCAGCCTTGCTAGCCTATAAAATGATGGGAATCATTGATCGAAATCAAATAACTCTTTAAATTAAAAACTGCCAAAATTAAAACTATCCAAAAAGCGAAGAGTGTATAGCCCCACTCTTATAGCGAGAGATTAAAAGCCCTATACTGGCGCCATAATCATTTAGCATTCTGAAGCAATTTATCTCTCAGTAGTCTCTCCACCTGTGAAAATCACTCCTTTCAAACAGGATGTCAATCAAGATAAAGGATTCCTATTCAAAGCTGCCGGCCAAGAGGTTCTTGTCTCATCGCCTAACAACAGCTTCGTTCACGCTTGCGCATTAGGTTTTATAACCGACTGCATTTCAATTGCTTATAAAAGCATATATTCAGATATACAAGAAGAGTCTTCTCTGCCCAACCATAAAACGTTATTTTTTATTCCAACAGGACAAAAGCCCGTCATTCTCGGCAACAAGCAGTGCAGTTCTGGAATTATTTCCTACACAAGAAATAGCGAATACAAAAGAATAACTCCCGCCACATCCGAAAATATATCCCTACAGATTTCAGACTGCATAATAGAAAAATACTACCAAATGGATATTGACAACTACAAAAATCAATTAAAGACCGCCACTGGATTTATTTTCTTAAACCCAAAAAGACTAAAAGAACTTTACACTAAGATTAGCCTATTTATCACAAATCAACACGCCATTGCATTCAACCCTCAAGCAGTTTCTGACTTTAATGATTATATCTTTAGATTTTTTGTCGATACCGTACTTGAAGATCATAAAAAATCACTGCGAATTAACAACAGGCACCGAACAATCAAAAAAGCTATCGAAACTGTTAATGACTCATATTCAAAAAACTTTACTGTGACACAACTGGCTGAAGAGGTGAACGTATCAACCAGAGCCTTGCAAGTCAGCTTCAAGCAAGCTCTAGGAATATCTCCCAAGAAATATTTAACCAATATCCGGTTAACTAAAATCCGCCAAGATTTACTTACCAACAAAGATAGAACTATTAGCGAGATTTGCTCAAGCTACGGCGTTATTCACTTTGGTAATTTCTCCAGGGAATATAAACGGCTATTTGGGGAAGAACCGTCAAGAACAACAAACAGGCGACCTTAAAGCAAACCACTAATTGCTGTAAGCAATCTCAATAATGGATTTAGTATTTTCAGGAATTGTATTTTTTAGCGGCGACTGACTATAAGACTGAATATAAATATGTGGCGTCGTTGTATAGATACCGAAATCTTTTATCATATCAAATCCTGCTGGGGCACTTTTCATCAGTAAGTATTCACCATCAGCAGCCTTGGAGACGGTATAGCCCGGTAACTTATTGCGGTAATACTGATAAATCATTTCAGGACTATCGCTGGATGAAAAGGTCGCGGCAGGTAACGCATTATTGCCATTTATCTCCATACCTCCAACGGCATGTACGATTACCTGACTATTCTTATAAATCGGCAAGGTAATGACACTCAAGGATTCTTCACTGGCTTTTGAAAGCATACTTAAAGATTCATCTAGCTCACTGGCTGCTTGCTGAAGAATCATTTGAGAGTCCATAGGTCCATCATAAGAAGCCATTGTTTCAATCTCTTCGGCCGACTCTGTGTCACAGGCCATTAGCTGCTGCTTGGAAATGCCCAATAGCTTCGGAATAGCCGTTTCAATACACTCTGAAAGTACATCGGGGAAAATATTGGTGGGCTTTGCCTTATGCTCGCTATAGCAATTTTTTAGCGCTGCATCGGCAGAAGATAATAGTTTAGGTTTCGGCAATCCCAAGCAGCTTGCCGCCTCATCAACCTCTTTTGTGGTTTGCTGCTGCATCAGCGAAGCAATCATTTTATACATCGCTTCATTTTCGGATGGGCCAGCGTAAACGTTAAATGAATAGCCAAGTGACAGGCAGGTGCTAATCAGGCAGGCAACAGGTAGACCAAGAAGTGTTTTGTTACTCATTGATAATCCCCTCATATAATGAATAAACCGAAGTTTGTAGAGCTCGAAAGATACCAAACTGCTTATTTCACGCAATAAAAAAGGCCGCAGAAGCGGCCTTTTTTGGTTTCCAAATCAACCAATTTGAAAATTGAAGCATTAGAGATTAATTCTTCTTAATGCTCCAGCGCTGAATAATGTTGGTGATCGCATTAGACGTACAGATATCACCATTCTCATGACAAATGGTAATTTCATAAGGGAAGAACAAATCTTCTTCACGAGACCCTAGCTGGCTGGCCATTTTTACAAAGCTATAGTCTTCCAAAGAGAACACACTGATACGGTTGTTCGCCACTTCAGTCACCAGCAGATTTTCACCTTTCTTATCGATGGTTACACCGAAAGGTAGTGACAGATCACCGGCTTCTTCACCAAAGCTACCGATTTTCGTAATGTAAGCACCGGTTTCAGCATCTAACACTTGAACTTGGTTGTTGTAGGCATCGGATACAAATACACGACCATCATCAGAAGCCACTACACGAATAGGTGCCCAGAAGCGGCCTGCACCGTAACCAAAGCCTGCTGTTGCCCAAACAACATTGAAGTCTGCATCAAACTTCTGCACACGATGGTTGCCGAAATCCACTACATAGATATTGCCGTTACCGTCTACATCAATTCCGTAAGGCTGATTGAATTGACCTGGCTCTGTACCACCGGCACCGAAAGAACCTGTCTCAATACCGTTTTTATCGAAGATAGAAATCTTGTTTAAGAAACGATTGGTTACCAGAACATTATCGCCAGCCACATAAGCGTCCTGTGGAGCGATCATATCGCCATTGCTAAAACCAAAACCTAATTGACCAAAGCTGCGCTTAAAAGCACCGGTTTCCAAGTCGAAAATATCAATACGGTGATTAAGGGCGTTTGCCACATAGAGTTCTTCTGTAGCGTAGTCAGCATCCATACCAGATGGGTTTGCCAACACACCGTCACCGGTGCGCAATGAACCAACAGCTTTAGTGGCTACTGTAGGCGCTGCTGCATCGAACCATTTAATTTGATGGTCGCCCGAGCTAGTTACCACATAGTGGCCTTCGCTGTGTTTAATAATTTGGTTTGGACCAGAAAGCTGGTAAGTTCCACCAATGGTTTCAACGTAGTTCATGTCCAAATCAAATTTTTGAACACGGTTGTTGCCCGCATCGGATACATAGATAAATTCACCATCGGTGTTAATACCGCGAGGCAAATAGAATTGATCGTTGCCGCTGCCATAGCTACCGTACTTAGCAACAAATTTACAATCGTTATCCAGCTCAACAACATAGTTTAATGTCGCTTCGGTAATAAAGTAGTTACCGTTCACCTTTATGATGTCGTCAACGTAACCGATCTTTGACAAGCCTTCGTTACACTCGCTCAGGTAGTTGCCATCTGCATCATATTTCACAACACGGAAGCCAAACTCATCCAATACGGTGACATCGCCATTGTCTTCAACCCATACACCACGTGGGCCTTTTAGTTCGCCATTACCAATAACCTGAACCAGGTTGCCGTTTTCATCAAATACCGACACACGCTTGGTACCCAACTCTGGAACATAAATCTTGCCATTGGCAAAGCTGATATCCATCGGCGCATTTAACTGACCTTCACCATTACCCTCTTCGGCAATAATGGCAATTTGGTTGCCTTGGGCATCGAACTTGCGCAATACGCCGTTGCCCAGGTCACTCACGTACATGTTGCCGTTGGAACCCTCCACGATACCCACTGGCGAGTTCATTAGATCAAGAGATTGATCACCATAAGTTTGCTTAACTTGAAAGTCCCCAGCCGAAGCGGACATAGCTGGCAAGGCTGCCGCCAACATCACTGTTAAAAGTTGTTTTTTCATTTTTTATCTCCTTAAGTGACAATTCAAAATTTTGCCCGCTGAGCAATAACTAATTATTTTTTTACATGCCCAGCAAAAGATTGGCGCATAAATTAACATATTTTTCAGAGAGCACCAGCCCAACCTGATCGGGGGATCGGAAATCAGGGTGCCTCCTCTTTCAAGAACCCTGATCTTTTTTACTTCTCACTCCGAATCAGTGCTAAATCCGCCCCAAACCAGCCAATAGACACCGTAAATTCATGACATTTGGGAATATTTCCGCCCTAACTTTCGAAACAGCTAAAATGCGTAGTACCTTATGACTAAGGACTCATATTCGATTTAACCAATAGCTGACTTTTGCGAACCGAATGACTTTTCCCTACCCTCTCGACCACATAAATAACGCAGCCCAAACATAAAAAGACCGCCTAAGCGGTCTTTTTATGGGTTACCTCTTTAAGGGCAGCTAGACACTATTACCCAGTTACCAGGGGCCGTTTCTTGCAGCGATGTTGTATCGCCACCTTGCCCAAGGTAATCATCGGAGCCTGCGGCATAGTAAAGCACGTTGTATCTCAACTCGGCTCGGCCTGCATTGCCATGCTCACTATTAATAGCTGTTACGCAGGAAGCTACAGAAGTCGTAATCTCCACCGCAATCACTGAAGACTCTGCGCGATTCTGGCCAGCATCTTCCGCAATCACTTTGTAGGCGTAACTTCCTTCAGCCAATCCAGAAACATTACAAGTAAAGGTATCGCCGCCAGTGTTCACACAAGTTGCCTGAGTAACCGCGTTATTGTCGATCAAGGTAACAGTGGCTAAATCCCCGTCGGTATCCACAACGTCTGCGGTTACCGTTAGGTCAGACTGAACCACCGTGTGCTGAACATTGGTAATACTTGGTGGATTAACGCCCAGCTCTGGTCGAATCAATCTAAAGCTTTCGAACCTTGAGGTTTGCCCTTGTGCATCTTCTGCAATTAAGCCATAACCAATTTCATCAGCCACTGGAATTTCAAGGCTTTCAAAGTCTATTTCACAAGTGAATGATGTGGTACCCGTGCAAGTACCGCCATGCATAAAGCCTACACCGAAGCTGACTCTTACCAAGTCATCATTTACATCAGACGCTGTACCAGTAACCACCGCCTTATCGTGATTCAATTCTGAAACTTCGTAAGAGTTAATCACTGGCGCAGCCGGGCAGTAACCTATTTCGTAACCCGCGTCTGCGGTTTTTAATGTTACTGTGGCACTGCCATCATCACCTAAGTTTTCATTAGAACCTTGTACATACCAGATGGTCGTTGTAGTACCGCCGAAACAGAAAGTACCGTAACAAGTCTGCCCTGTGGTTTCTGATTGACTATAAGCACGGCTTTGCGATTCGTGATTCACAACAGTATCTGTGTACTCCACACAATCTGGCGCTTCTTCTACGCGAACCTGACGTTGAATTTCTGCCGTGTTGTTTGCAGAATCCGTCACACTGTAGGTAAGAATATAAAGGCCCAACACATTGGTGTTCACATTACCTTCAACAACAATATTCGCACTAATATCGCCATCGATATCGTCTTGTGCTGTCGCACCAGGGTCAGTAAAGCTATCCCCTTGGATCACCGTCATATTGGCGCTGCCATTTAACGAAATCACCGGCGCGGTTGTATCTGGCACAGGGCACGCTCCTAAGGCGTAACCCCCGGAAATACTATGCAAAGTCGTTTGCGTACTGCCGCTAGCTCCAAGCTCATCATCAGAACCTTGCGCGAACCAAGTGGTAGTGGTGGTACCACCAAAGCAGAAGGTGCCGTAACAGGTTTCACCAGTGGTTTCTGTTGAGCTGTAAGCACGCCCTGCACTTTCGTGGCTAGTATTTGATGCAGTAAATTCATCACAGATAATATTTTGCGCTAACGTTATTTGAGCCCCTAACGCCCCTTCACTACCGTTTGGAATGGCCGCAGAGTAAATACCATCGCCGTTATCGTCGTACTGCGGCACTTCTGGGTAGCTGTCATTATCGGTAGAGAAACGAAACGCTTCTGCAAAATCGATTTCGCCATTGCCATTTATATCAGCCTGCAGGGGATCGACACTCGCAGCTCCAGACACACGCTCACCTTTAAACGCCGAAATGGTATTGCGAATAAACAAGTTCCCCCAAGAAACCGTTTCATCTTCAGCGGCAGTATAAATCACGCGATTACTGCGACTTAAATCATCGATAAAACCACCACTGTTACATTGCTCCATAACAATGGTCATATAGGCAGGATTAATTTGATCCAGCATTACCGCTAATTCATCATCGGTGATCGTACTGCCGTAAAGAGAGATGGTTTCATCGATACTCACGTTATCATCGAAGTCGCCATCCATATTGACATCAACGCCGTCGTACAGTCCGTCGTTATCAAAATCCGTTGCGATAACAACGTAGTTTTGTCCATCGGAGCTACACAGATAATCAATGGTGTTATCTAAACCGATGTCCATCACTTTGCGCCATGAACAAGCTACCGGCGGAATACCTGCAGGAGCAGTGAAAGAATCATAGTTATCGTCGTAGTCGTCGATACCACCCCAGTCATCTTCATCAAAAGTTCCGGTACTGTGGTCATAGGGTGGAATTCCATCACCATCGAAATCTTCGACTTCTCCCGAATCAAGACGACCATTACGGTTAGTATCACCTCGTAAGTAATCTTTTAACCGCTCGATGTTTTCATCAATATCATTAACCGTTGTACTTTTGGCTTCGAAGTACTGATTGCTAATGGTGCTGACATATTTAATGCGGTAAAAACTATTATTGGTGTTGTGCTTGTACATGCCCCACTTATTCATTTGGTGGCGGGCATAGTATTCGCCGTAATTCACAATCGCACGCAGCTTGAATTCACTTTCGATGTAATCCACTTCATCGCCGGGATCAACGGAAATCACACCTCCGTTATAGCCGTAAGCTGTTTGCTGGCTAGACGTATACTGCACAGGCCCGGTGTAACCATTACCGTGATCATCCACAAAAACATGGAGAATGTCATCGCCATCGACCTTACCCGCTAACTCGTTGATAACCGACTGCAAATTTTCTTTGGTTGCAGCGTAATCAATCATGCTATTGGGGTTTTCATCACTAGGGTTTGTGCCGTTGTGATTCAATAAATAAATATCTTCGTCGGCGTAACCTTTTTGCTTAAGGGTTTCGTAGAGAAACTCCATATCCAGCCAAAAACGCGTTTCTGAGCCGCCGTTAATAATCAACACATAATGTTTTTCACTGCCGTCAGCAGCGGGGCCAGACATGGCGGAAGAAGCCATAGGCTGTTCGGATTTTTGCTGATGGGCACTGGGAGACATTGCTGCGGCAGGCACATCTTCAGACACACCCACTTTCACTGAGCTAATAGGCAGTAAGGTGCCGTCTTCAAGCCAAGCGCGGAAAGTCGCCACATAACCACCGGCCTCGGTATAAGTGTGTTGAGTGATACCTGTAGAAGTGGACGAATAATCCACAATACCATCGTTATCAAAATCCCATTCATAGCGAGCAATGGCTAATTCTGGATGTGTGGCATAGCCTAATAGATCAACTGCTTCACCTGGGCGAGCAATAATATCGCCACTCACCTCAGTACTACCGGCGATATAATCCACAGATTGAGCCATGACTGGCATCGAGAGGAACTGGCCCGCTGAAAAGCAAAGCGTGGCCGAAACGAAGACTTTCTTAAAACCGTGCATCAGAGAAACTCCTTGTACTACTTTTACGACTTTTTACGAGTGGCTACCCCTATGCGGAGACGCGAGAGATAGATTTATATTTATATTCACATTTATAATTAATCTGAATAATAGATTATGTTTTTAATTTTGAATATGAATATTAACCTATAAAGATCATAACTCTCGGGTATATAAGTAACAGGTAACACAAGAATGTTACCTCATCTGTCAGAATAAATAAGGCAGATGCCAGAAGTCCGTCAGCCACTCCTTTCATGACGCTTTTCAGTCTCACTCCCCCGCAAAACCGCCAAAAAACCATTTAGCCGAAATAAACGAATTAGGCGCCATAAAATTTCTCATCCCCCTCCACAACTATCACCCCCGTCCAAGTACAGCTCCAGCACACTTTTCCTGGATAGGCCGTGGATAGGTTTTGGGTAGCTTTTGCCGATCTTTTCTATACTCTTATATGAAACCACTAAAGGTTGAAGACCTATGCTTAGAACAACGCTTAAAAATACGCTTAAAGCCCCATTAGCAGCCCGGCTACCTCTACTACTCTTGCCTGTTGCTTTCGCTTTCAGCTCCTACTCCAACGCATCTCCCAAGTGGTCTAACATCAGCTTGAGCTATCTGAGCGGCTCCAATTACGAAGTAGGTGATAAGGACAAGGAGGTAATTACCCTTGAAGTGGCAAGTGGCATGTCTTGGGGTGATTCATTTGTGTTTGTGGATCGCTTGAAGTCCGACGATGGCACTAATGAAACGTATTTTGAGCTAGGTGCTCGCTATAGTTTGAAACCTTGGCTGAATAACGCATTGCCTTCTGCCGCCTTGAAAGATGTAAAACTAGCAGGGCAGTGGGAATCCGGAACACTTTCTGGAAATGGATTCTCCAACAGTTTCGACAATTATCTGTATGGCATTGGGTTCGATTGGGATATAGAGAAATTTAAATACGTAAGCACTAACGTTTATTTAAGAAATAACGAAGGCAAGCCTGATAATGAGCAGCTTACCATTACCTGGGGGTTGCCTTTTAGCCTAGGGCAAGCAGAATTTTTATTTGATGGGTTCTGGGATATTACAACAAAGACACACAGCAATAGTCAGTGGAGCTCTAATTTTACCCCACAATTGAAACTGGATTTGGGAAAACTACTGTTAAAACAGAAAGGAAAACTCTATCTCGGCATGGAGTATGTTTATTGGGTCAACAAATTCAATATCGACGGTATCGATGAAAAAAATCCAAACCTCTTAATTAAGTGGCATTTTTAATAATTTTTTGAAAATAAATTCAGCGCCCGCAACAAGAGCAAGACTTAAACTTACGAAGTCATAGACTTGGCTACCGTATCAAAAAGCTCTTTCTCATCAATAGGCTTACCCACGCAACTATTGAAACCATTTGCTAAGTAATTATCTACATCAGCCTTCATCACATTAGCGGTGAGGGCAATAATGGGCGTATCCGAATCTAATTTGCGAATTTCCTGGCAGGCCGTGAGTCCATCCATCACAGGCATTTGAATGTCCATCAAAATGATATCCGGCTTATTGCGATTAAATTCAGCAATACACTCCTCACCATTTTCAGACATGATGATTTCCGCACCGGTATCTTCAAACATAGACTCAATAATGAATTGATTAATATCATTATCTTCTGCAATCAGAATAGATTTACCCATTAGATTACAAATCTGAACCTGCTCTTCTTCAAGCTCAGCCACTTTAAGTGGGCAAAGGGGCAATATCACTGTAAAGGCAGTGCCTTTGCCTTTCTCGCTAACAACCGCAATATCACCTTCCATTAAGTCCACTAAAGATTTAGAAATTGCCATCCCTAAACCGGTACCACCAAAATCACGGGTAATCGATGAATCTGCTTGCTCAAAACGAGAAAATAGTCGGCTAACCTCCTCCTCGTTCATACCGATACCTGTATCGGCGATAACAATCTGAATAAAATCGCCAGGAGTGGACAAATCCACTGTAACGCCGCCTTCCGACGTGAATTTAATTGCATTAGAAACCATATTGGAAACCACCTGCTTAATTCGAACAGGATCACCTTTCCAAAATTTATGGGTTTCTTTATCAATATTCAGTTTAAAAGCTATTCGCTTCCGCTTACTTTCCACATCAAAATCCAATATTGACGATGAAATAAGTTCAACAATATCGAATTCAAACGAATCTAAATCTAACTTCCCTGCTTCGATCTTTGAGAAATCCAGAATATCATTCAGAATCGTCAACAATAATTTGGCTGACGACAGCGCATTCGCAACCAGCGTTTCCGACTGCTCATCTTTCACTTGCTTACGCAGTAACTGCAAAGAGCCATAAATGCCATTCATAGGGGTTCTTACTTCATGGCTCATATTTGCTAAGAATAAGCTCTTTTCTTTATTTGCACTTTCCGCCAAATTTTTCGCTCGCTCTAAATCCTTATTTTTAATTTCAATATCCCACAAGGTATCTGTTAGCTGTGTATTTAATTCCTCTAGAGCAGTGGTTTTATCATCCACTGACTTTTTCAGCTTCCGGTTAAACAAATACATGGTGCTAAAGATACCCATCACAATAACGAATACACCTACAGCGATATAGATAAATAGCGGATTAAATCTTTGACGATTTTCAAGGTTATGATCAGACCAAAGCAACCCCTCTAAACCAGACTCGATTGGAGCCATACCAATTTCTTTGTAAATATTGGCAATGCGATCAAAGCGCTCAGGAATAACAGCCCCGAGAGGAACAAGATCAGGCTTAATCATGTGTTCAGTCTCGACCGCTTCGAACATTAAAGACTCTACACTTTTCTTATTCCCATATTTATCTTTGATAATTCGAATAATTTCTTCCTTATGAGTAAGAGCATATTCCCAACCTTTTAAAGATGCCTCAAGAAAATCCTTTGCTCTCTCGGGATTACCCTGCACATACTTTTCATGAGCAAAGAGCATATCTCCATAAAAATCGATCCCGTAATTAGCAGGATCAATCAATGAAATATCGAGCCCTTTTTCTTGATATAAAAACGGCTGATTACTTGAATAGACGGAATAGGCATCAACTCCGCCATTGGCGAGCAAATCATCATCAAAGGTATGATCTTGGTATTGAAATTTATCTAAGCTTATTCCTAGCTTTACCAACATCGCCGTAATAGGTGCGCCATCATCCCCCTTCCGGTACATGACCCGCTTACCAATCAAATCATAAGGGCTAGAAAGGTTATCTTTTGCCAAGGTCATCAAGACTAGAGGACTCTGTTGAAATACCGGCGCCAACACAACAAAAGGTTCGCCTTTTAAACGGTGTAAAACGATTGAGGAATCTGAAATTGCAAAGGTCGCATTACCGTTTTTTACAGCATCAAAAGCTGACTCTTGAAAATTCACTGTTTCAACTGTGACATCAAAACCTTTCTCTCTATAGTAACCTTGCTCCAACGCAGCATAGTAGCCTGCGAATTGAAATTGATGTTTCCACTTCAAACGTAACGTAACCGGCTCGACGGCCCAAACAAACACCGATGACGAGCATAAGAAAATGGAAAATAGAACCCTATAAAGTGACATTAGGAGACCTCCGAGAAAGCAGACTGCAGAGCGTTTTTAAACGCCTCGATACTTCCTGGCAAATCGGCAATGTTTTTTGCTGCCATCTTATAGTTTTCTTCCTTACAGGCATCATCAATATTTTTAGCCAACTCAAACAGCATCATCGCTCCCACATTACCCGCAGAGCCTTTTAAGGTGTGACTGTAATATTTCAACTTCTCATAATCGCTATCGTTGAAACTTTTCTCAATATTTTTTCGCATCTCATCTAGGCCATCGGCAAATGACTGGCAAAGCATTTTAACTCGCTCCATTTTATTTTTGAGGCGCTTACTGATGGCGTCCGAATCAAAAACAACTGCGCCGTCAAGCCTGCCACCTTCACCGATTGCAGCGCTACTTCTCTCAGTTAAATTTTCCTGAACCAGCGAATCACCCCTAACTTTTTTAGGCTCTAGAAACTCCAATAAAATAGCTAGCATTTCGTCATCACTAAAAGGCTTTGGGAGATATCCATTCATACCCACTTCACCAATTTTCTCTTTAGTATCCACCAGCACATCTGCTGTCATAGCAACTATTGAGCTTGGCCCTCGCCCAGATACCTTCTCAAATTCACGAATAGTGTCAGTGGCCTTCCAACCATCCATAATCGGCATATGCAAATCCATAAGAATAAGGTCATAAGCTTTCTCTCTAACTTTTTCCGTCGCGATCTCGCCATTCTCAGCACATTCAACAATCACGCCATAGCCTTCCAAGACTTCTTGAGCAATAATTTGATTAAACTCCACATCCTCTACAAGTAGCACACATCCATTAAACAGCTGTAACGATTCTAAAGTTTCTCCATCATTCAACGTATCTGGGCAAGCCGCCATCCCACACAGCTGAGACAAGCGAAGACGTAAATCATCTTGTTTTGTATAGAAGTTAACTTTTGAAATCCCAGGAGGAATAGCGCGCAAAAAGGCATCACTATTAAAGCTGTAGGAGACGGCAACAGGCACATTTAAATCTTCAATACGAGCCATTAAAGACACAAACCGCTGGTAGTCTGCCGCTGCCAGCAATACCAAATCAATAGCATCTGCTTCCAAAACGTCTCTAACCGATTGGAAATCACTTTGCGCTATTGTAAACCCATAATTTTCAAGCCGCTGAGCCAGAGGTTGCGTTCCTTCAATATCTCCCACCAAGCAGATAGATCCCTTCCCTTCGTTACTCGCTTCAACACTTTTTCGAGTACTCGGCACGAGCATTGAAAAGGTAGATCCTTTTCCGGCTTCGCTTTCTACAGTAATTTCACCGCCCATCAGTTCGGTTAATTTCTTACTAATAGAAAGCCCTAAACCTGTCCCCCCATAGCGGCGAGTGATGGAGTTATCGGTTTGCACAAAAGCATCAAACAAGCAATCCTGCTTATCCTCTGGAATACCAATACCCGTATCGGTCACAGCAAGACCAAAACCTTCCTTTGTATTAAAAACTTTCAGGGTTACACTACCTTCATGGGTAAATTTAATAGCGTTACTCAACAAGTTCATAATCACTTGTTTTACTCGGGTAGGATCACCTTCCCACAATCCCTCACAATTTTCAGTAAATTCAAAATTTAGATCGATGCCTTTTTCTCGAGCTCGAAGGGATAATATATTAATCATTTCAAGAGATTCCGATTCCAAATCAAAATCCACAGTTTCGAGAATCAATTCCCCCGCTTCAATTTTTGAGAAATCCAGAATGTCGTTTACCAGTTCTAACAAGGCCTTTCCGGACTGACTAACCAGAGATAAAACTTCTTTTTGCTTCCCACTTAGAGACGTTTTCTCGAGAACACCAGAACCCCCGATTACCGAATTTAGAGGCGTCCTAATTTCATGACTCATCGACGCAAGAAATAAACTCTTAGCCTTGTTGGCGCTCTCGGCCTTTTCAGCCAACAATTGAGCCCTCACTTTCTCTTCCATTAAGCTCGCATTCAGCTCATCGGTTCTTACAATCGCCTTTTCCAATTCTTGAGTTCGAGCTTTAATACCATCCTCAAGTCGCTGATTTTCTTCAGACAGATAATATTGAGTCAGCTTGATATTTTTAACGATATAAAGAGCGAGTAAAGATGAAAATATAATAAGAGACGCAACCACGACAAAAACACCAACAAGCCAACTTGTAATTGTATTTTCTTCTTGAATGTAATGGTTAGAAAGGGCCTTCATCACTTCCATTTTCTTGCTAGAAACCATGACTAGCATTTTTTTAGAAAGCTGCTGGCTTATAGAAAAATCTGAACTTTCTTCATCGTTTATCCCGCCACCCACAAGTCCGGCAAAAATAGAAATTTTCTTTTTCGCTAGCAATCGTTCCACATGCACAAGCCACTCCACATACAGCTTTGGAATACTATCCATATCTACTCGTGTACTGGTGATCTCAGGAATATTATTTTTAAGCGCTGCCAATCGCTCTTCTAAAAATTTAATTCGCTGCCCTGAGAGCACTGGATCGTCGATTGCTTTGAGTTCCTCAATCTCCTCGGAATAAATCAAGGTTCGCTGGGTAATTTTGGGGATGGTTTTCAGAATAGCGAAAACGTCTGAGCGAACATCGGTTTCTTTACTACGGTGAAGGCCTGACCTCTCAAAAATCTCATCCAGTAAGACTGACCGTTCGCGAACGACATGCAACATTTGTTGCCGTTTTTCGTCCCCAGACAACAGATCATTGTGATGCTTAGCCACTTCATGAGTTGCCCAATGCGATTCTCTCCAAACAATACTTAACCCAGGAAAATTTTCGTGAACGAACTTATCAACTTCTTCGAGCTTTTCATCCAGCAAAATTTCATCATCGACAGTCGCAACCTGACTTCTGACCCGATAAAAATACGCCAGAGTTTGTGCATCAAACTCTGAAACCAATTCCACAAACTCTAAGGACTTTCGATTATCACGGGCTTCTTGCAGGTCACTAATCAGGTTTGATGAATACAAAAACACAATGACCAACAACGGCACCACTAACAGGCAAGCGGTAAGCAGCATACGAAAACTCAGCTGTTTAATGCTTAAGCTCTGCTCACGGCCTTGTGGTGAACCACTGTCAGTGTTTTGGGTCATTCCGCTATCCAGTAAAAACCCCTCAGTTTTAAGGGTGTTTGCGGGCTTTAATTTCGCTATTTCAGGAAACTTTTCTACACTTAAGAAGGATAGTCGACCAACTAATCTTTGCCTCCTATATATCGGAATTTGTTAATGGCCCGACGCTTTTTATACATCAGCCTTTGCACCCTACTGGGGGCACCTGCCTCCGCGCTGGCTGAATCAACAGAGGCAAACGATCAAACCAGGCTTGACGGCATGGGTTTGAGCGACTTACTGCAACAGCGTACCACTGTCCACCGAGAGTCGGACGCGGCCTCTGCAGTCAATGAAAGCCTGCAAAATGCCCCTGCGGCCATGATAGTGATAGACCAGCAACAAATTCGTCGCCGTGGTTATGACAGCTTGGACGATATCCTCCCAGATCTCCCAGGCTTCGATACCATCGTTACTAACGGCACCATTCAAGTAGCGTCTTACCAACGTGGATATCGCACCCCCGCAACACAGCGGACTCTATTTTTGGTTAACGGTAAGGTCGACAACCATTTATGGACTCATGTAGCCAACTTCACCCGTCAATACCCCATCAACAATATCGAGCGTATCGAAGTTCTCTACGGCCCAAGTGGTGCGGTCTATGGCCCCAACGCCTTCTTAGGCGTCGTGAATGTGGTTACGAAAACAGCAAAAGGCTTATTGGATGGTGAAGATGAGCTGGATATCAGCCTGCAACAAGGCAGCTTCGATACCCAGGCAGTGGACCTGTCCCTCAGGGGCAAACACGGTGAGCTGGGCTACAGTATTGGAGCTCATTGGTTTGAAAGCGACGAAGCCCACATTACCGACTATTCAGACTGGGGTTATAACCGAGAAAGCCTATTGAGCAACCCCACCTACTGGGGAGCAGGCATCGGTGCGGCATTCGACCCGGCGAACCCCAGTATTTACAGTCCTGCTGGCGACATCAATGTCGATGGTGTACTCGATGGCAGAGACAGGTTTGATGGCACCTACCTTGGGCGCTATACAGACCATACTGAAGACTGGGGCATCACCGCTGAACTGTATTGGAAAAATTGGACCTTGGGCTTAATCAACTGGTCTACTGCCGAAGGCTACGGCCCCTACTATTCCTTTCTGGATGCTCAACCTGGCAATCCCTGGGATCATGACTCACTTCAGCTTTATGCCAACAACCATTACAGCCTAGAGAAGCTCAGTATCACCACAGAAGTGGTGTATCGCGAATCAGACACCGGGGGCACTTGGGCGGAATCTTTCGGTGGCTTTGTCAGTCTTTCTGAATGGTTATCCAAAAACAATGCCTGGCGCTTCGAGCAGCAATACGATTGGGCACCAGATCCCAGTCTTACGGTGAGCGCAGGTATCAAATACGAGCGCAAAGAACTCACCCAGAGCTATATGATCTGTAACTACTGGGACGGCTCAGGCTATTGCCCTGCTCAGGCAGCTACATCCAGTAATGGCCTAACGTCAGACGGTAGCGGCGTTTTAGACGCCGGCACCATAAGCTCTCTCAATCCTTCGCCGCTCCCTCCATCAGTCACCAGTATTCCCGATTTCAACCTGATCGATACCACTGACAAGGGTGTATTTATCCAAGCCATTAAAGACATGGGCAAATGGCGATTAAATGGTAGCCTTCGTTGGGACGACAACAGCCTCTATGGCGATGTCGTTAACCCTCGCGGGGCCGTCATCTACCACTGGAGCCCCCAGACCACTTATAAGTTGGTGTATGGCGAAGCTTTCCAAGAGCCATCCCCCAGAGACCTCTACGGTGACTGGAATGGCCGCCAAAGCAACGCTAACCTCACCCCAGAAAAGGTCCGTAATTTTGAATTTATTGCGATCCATCAAGGAAAGTATTTCCTCCACGACATATCCTTCTTCCACGCTGACTATCAGGATGCCATTGTCAGCTCGCAAAACATCGGCGACCGAGAAATTGAAGGCATTGAGATACGCAACACATATCGATTAAAAAACCCGCTTAGCAACAGCCGGGATATTACAGGCACCCTCTATTACAGCTATACTCGCGCTAAAGCCGAACAGCAGTATGAGAATGCAAGCCAAACTTGGATAAATCAGCGAGACGACCAAGGCGATATTGCCCCTCATAAAGTTAACTTTTCTGTGAATATTCCTTACAAGCAACACTGGAACTTCAACATTCGAGGGAATTGGGTAGCGGAACGAGAGTTATTCTCAGAGAACCCCTTGCGAGGGGAATACAACAATGCACGCAGCGAAAACACCAAGGTGCCTTCCTACGTAAAATGGGATGCAAATATCCTCTACACCCAAGGCAATATAGAAGTAGGCCTAAAGGTCGATAATATTTTCGAAAAGACTTACTACCACCCCGGCGTTGAATCTGCGGGCAGTGGCGACGATTTTGCTGTCGATAATGACGGATTCCAAAACTCCCTTTTGCCACAAGTGAAAGAGCGTAGCTATACACTCACAGTGAGGATGAAACTGTGAACATAGTGAACTTTTTGAAAATAACTTCGCATTGGGCGGCACGAATAAAACGAGCCACCAGAAACTTCCTTACGCTGACGTTATCCCTCGGGCTTATTTTACCCAATCTAAGTTTTGCTCAAGATTTACCGACACCGCTCACTTCAGCCTTGATGCTCAAAATTGTGGAATTAGAGCAAAATCTCAGCGCAGGAAAACAACTCACAATAATGGTCATCAATGACCCTGCCTTAGCAAAGACACTGAAAACTCGTCAAGGTAAAGCCGTCAAAGACAGCCTGCTGGCTTCCGTCATTGCCATAGAAAAATTATCCGAAGCTGGCGACAACATCCCAGATATTCTCTTTATTGGCCGCACCAAAAACACCAAGGATGTTATCGCGTTTGCCAACAAACACAAAATTCTCACGGTAACCGGCGACAGTAATGCCGTCTATCAAGGCATGATACTGGCGTTCTATAACAACGAAGGGGTGCCCGGTATTCTTCTTAATCTGCCAGCATCCAAAGCCAATGGTTTCCAGTGGCAACCGGAGATTTTGAATGTTGTTTCTGTCGTTAAGTAAGTTGTCAAATAAGCGGTTAAGCAATCGACACAACAAACTGATTTCCTGCAAGCGCACATAAAAAAGGCCTCCAAATGGAGACCTTTTTTTCGATGGCTATTCCATCAATACACTTACTGACGAATGCCCTCAACCGAAAGTTCTAGCAATACTTCCTGCGATTTCGGGCCTAAGTTTTTCTTGATTTTAAAATCCGCCAAAGAAATTTTTGTTGTGCCTTCAAAACCGCGACGGTAACCACCCCAAGGGTCTTTACCATGACCGACATGCTCCACATCAATGGTGATGTTTTTTGTAACACCGTGCAGCGTAAAGTCACCTTTCAACTCGCCTTTACCATCACCTAACTCTTTATACGAGGTACTGACAAAGGTCGCTTTTGGGTATTTTTTTACATCCAGAAAATCATCATTGCGTAAATGTTTATCACGCTCCGCATGATTAGAGTCCACGCTGGCGGTATCAATTTCTATCATAATCGACGCTTTTTCTGGGTTCTTCTCGTCGTATTCAAAGCTACCGGAAAAAGAATTAAAACCGCCTTTCAACCAGCTATATCCCAAATGCTGAATTTTAAAATTGATAAATGCATGAGCATCTTTGGTATCAATAATATATTTATCCGCCAACACCTGTGTCGGCAACAATACGGCGCCCGCTAAAACCACAGAGGCAAATTGTTTTAATTTCATAGTAGTCTCCTGTCATAATTTATTGAATTTTTTCAATAACTCAAATAGTTACTGTTTATCGGTGTTTATTATGAAACATGAGCTTTGAGACAACATTCAAAGCGCCCTAATATTAGATAAAGCAAAACAACCCAGCTTAAAAACTTATCCGATTGGCTTATTTGGTATTGCTCTGTTTCTTGGAGGGTATTCAAAATGTGAATCAAAATATTCGGCTAGCGCTTCCCACTCAGAATATTTTGGATTCTCTACCTGTTTGACCTCAATAGTTATAGGCCCATATAAGTCAATCGCATGCTTATAGAAAGTCTCAAAAAAAACCATCTCCAGATTGAATGCTCTTGACGGATAATAACGATCACTAAAAGATTTCTCGGACATTCCTATATACAGAATATTACTTTCGCCTTTTAATCTTCTAAATGACTTTTTTGTTCTAAAAAAATACAATATTTTTTCTGTGCTTTTATAGGGATCTGATTTGAGCAAAGCCTCAAATTGATTCGAATAATCTTCCCTAGTTCTTGCACTTAATTCCATCATTTCCTCAAGCAACCTAACATTTTCATTAAGGTTCTATCTTTGTCGATAAAATGATGTTTCAACGCTGCCAGCGTATGAACAAGCACTAGCCCCATCATGGCCAGAGCTATATACCAATGCACAGCCCCTGCGATATCTTCTTGATCAGGTAAATCTGAGATCACTGCCGGCACGGTGAACCAACCAAACACCTCGATGCCGCGGCCATCTGCCGTGGAAATTAAATAGCCGCTCAACAATATGACCAAAAGCATGCCATACAGTAACCGATGCACACTGTGGGCAATTCGGCTTTGCCAACGAGGCGTATTAGGCTCATCGTCCGGAGACACGCTCACTCCTCGCCATAGCGCACGCATCAGCACAGCCAACCACAGTAACAGGCCAATACTTTTATGAATAAAGGGAGCCTGCTGATACCAGCTAGAGTAGTAATCTAAGCCTGTCATCCACCAACCTAACGCGAACAGACCAATCACCGTAATCGCTACGAGCCAATGGAGTAGCACGGCAACAAGGCCATAGGTATTTGGGGTATTTTTAATCTGCATAATCGCCTTAGATGTACGACATCAGTAGAACTTCTGACTATAGCAGATGCCAATAACACAAGAGCCCTCAAAAAGGATTTTCAGTGGGGTTTCTGGTAAAATCCTGCGCCATTCAAACACTGTTACAGCCTTAACGAGCCCCCTGTAGATCCTATGAACGAACTCACGATTACCACCCCTGACGACTGGCACTTACACTTCCGCGACGGCGATATCCTCGGCGAAACCGTACCCGCCACCGCTCGCTGCTTTCAGCGCGCCATTGTGATGCCTAACTTGGCACCACCGGTCACTAGCGCAGAGCTGGTAGTAGCCTACCGCGATCGCATTCTTGCTGCTCGCCCAGAGGGCAGTGAATTCGAACCGCTGATGACCCTGTACCTCACAGACCAAACCAGCGCCCAAGATATTGCCGAAGCCAAGGCGCAAGGCGTGGTTGCCTCCAAACTTTACCCCGCTGGTGCCACCACGAATTCCAGCGCTGCAGTAAACGCGTTAGAGTCGCTCTACCCTGTGTTCGAGGAAATGAGTAAGCAGGGTATGTTGCTGCTCATTCACGGTGAAGTGACCGATGGCGATATTGATATTTTTGATCGCGAAAAAGTATTCATCGACCGCCACCTGTCACACATTGTGGCGAATTTCCCAGAACTGAAAATTGTTTTTGAACACATCACCACAAAAGATGCTGCAGACTTTGTCATAGCCTCACCGGACAATGTTGGCGCAACCATCACACCACAACATTTGATGCTAAACCGTAACGATTTACTGGTGGGTGGCATACGCCCTCACAATTATTGCTTGCCCGTATTAAAGCGCAGCACACACCAGGAAGCTTTACGTCGTGCCGTACAAAGCGGATCAAAGAAATTCTTCTTGGGAACCGACTCCGCCCCCCACGAAAAGCACAAAAAAGAAAGCTCCTGTGGCTGTGCAGGCTGCTACAGCGCCTGGGCGTCATTAGAACTGTATGCGCAAGTATTTGAAGAGCTGGGTGTACTGGACAAGCTGGAAGCCTTCGCCTCTTTTAACGGTGCAGACTTCTACGGTTTGCCCCGCAATACAGGCTCAGTCACCTTGGTTCGTGAATCTTGGCAGGTGCCTGCAGAAATTACCTTGCCTAACGGTAACCCGATTGTGCCTTTCCACGCAGGCGAGACGGTTAATTGGAAAGTAAAAGTGTAATTAAAAAATACACCGCTATTTCATCACGAATAATGCCCGCAATTGCGGGCATTATTCGTTATATTTTCGACCATTTTATTTGAGCCTAACAGGGTTTATGCAAACAGAACACCAGCATCCTAAGCCCCTTCCTTCCCTTCTTTGAGGCGATTGCGATAACGAGAGCGAGCAAGGGCCTGCATATCTGCAACCGCATCACTCTCATCCACAATTTCTCTACCCAGTAGGGTCTCAATAGCATCTTCTAACGTAACCACACCGGCAGTTTGACCGAATTCATCATCCACCAAACACAGGTGATTATTGTTTTTAATCAAGGTATCTAACAGCTTATAAACCGGCAGCTTTTCAGATACATGACTAATCTCTTTTGCAAACTCTTTCACCGGACGCTGACCATGGCCTTCACGCTCTGCCTGAAAGAGGTCGGAACGTAAAACTTTACCCTGCACATCGTCAGGACTTTCCCCATAAATCGGCATACGGGAAAACTGCTGAGTTTCAGGGTCGTCCAACGCTTCACTTACGGTGACATTTTCTTGCAGCATATGCACCACAGAGCGAGGCGTCAGAATCTGCTCCGTGTTGATTTCCCGCAGGCTTAATAAGTTTTCAAGGTAGTTACTTTCTTGGGAAAACAAATTGCCGTCTTGGTGCCCCAGAGAGGCCAGAGCAATAATTTCTTCGCGTGTGACTTCATTACCTTTCTTTTTCCCAAACAGCTTGGTCAACCGGGTAGACAACCACACCAGGGGATATACCCCCTTCACCAAGGTAAAAATAGTGATGGAGGCAGGCACAGCCAATTGTCGCCAATATTTTGCACCAAGGGTTTTAGGAATAATTTCTGAGAAATACAAAATAGCCAGGGTAAGCAGAACAGCAATCAGGGTTTCCCACTCTACCCCAAAGACTTGGATGGCCTGAGAACCCACACCTGCTGCCCCCATGGTGTGCGCAAAGGTATTGAGAATCAGAATACTCGACAGAGATTCATCCAGCTTTTCTTTGACTCGAATCAGGGGTTTTGCCCGTGCCGGATGGTCGATTTTGGTTTGCTCGACGAAGCTAGGAGTAATGGACAGCAATACCGCCTCAAGAATCGAACAAATAAAAGATACGCCGATAGCGATCGCTAAATAAATAAACAGTAACGTCATTTAAAGTACTCGATAACCGATATGCGGCCTAGCCTATCATTTTCCATTGGCGAATACATTACTACCGCTTTCCAAACCAAGGAGGATCAAACCTTCCTACTTAACTTTCTCCACAGGGTACTGAATCAACTCTTCCAGCTCTAGCTCAATGGGTGTGGGTAAACTGTCTACCCCCCAAAATTTAAGCTTTCTTTGCCACTGATCATTTTCCTCTAAAGCGACAAGGAATTTTTCCAGGGTAAGCACGAGCGGGAGGTAATGCCGACTGTATAGCAGGTTTCGAGTAAAGGCATCGTGAGGAGATTGAGCAATGAAAACACTGGCCGCATCAAAGTCTGTGGAAAACCAGTACAGCAAACTGGAGCGGCTCATCACAAAAGCCTCCACCTGGTCGCCCATTAAGCGATCTAAACCCGCTTGATAGGATTCCCCCTCCATCACCTTAATTTTTCCCTCGGCAATCAGTGGAGTGATCCCCTTGTAGTAAAAACCTTTACGCACACCGATGGTTTTTCCGAGCAAGTCATCCGGGGCCTCGTAGGCAATGGGCTTTTGCTTTTGGCTTACCCAAACATCCGCATCCCAAAAGATAGGCCAGCTAGTCTTTACTTGGGCATCTTGTTTTTTAAACCAGAGCTGGTTGGCCCAAAGGATCAAATAAGGCTTTCCCGACTTAACAATATTATTGAGAGATGGCCGATCAATATTCACCAAAGTGAATTGGCGTTCGACATTGTTCGCCCTTAAATACCCATTAAAGCTCTCGATAAAAGCACGGGATAAATCGCTGGATTGATTCGGCAAATGAAACGGGGGGTCGTTATGGTACGAATAAATGATATCTGGTAAGGGCTCCGCTGCCCTCATTGCAGAGGAGAATAACAAACAGATGATTAGCCAATATCGCATCCCAAGCGCTCATGCCAAATACCGAAGTCCCTCAAGTATAGTCAATTATTGGCCAACCACCCTCCCAGCGCTTTAGTAAGCACCAACGGCACCTAAGATTGCTCTTATTGATCTTTAAGAAGCCTAGTCACGCATACCTGATCACCGTAATAGTTGTTACGGTAGTTACACTCCAAGACAACTTCCTTTCCAAGTTTTGGCTGATGCTGGGGGCGCTGCTGTTTACTGACGAGGGCATTGTGTTTATTTTTCATAACATTTCTCCTACAAGGGTTCTAGTAAGGTACTCATATAAGGTACCTAGGTAAGGTCCTACTAGGGGGTTGTACTAATCATTGCCTATGAGGCTTTTCATAAGCTTTCACCCAGTATCACCCTCATCTTCCCTTTAGAAAAATGAAACAATTCGAATCTGATATTCTATTTTATTGAACGCCTCTTGGGCTTGCCTAACGCACTCACCGCCACCGCTTTTAAAGCCTCAATGGCTGTCATACGGGTGTAGTTAGGACGAATCAGAAAGGCAATGCGGCGGTGAGGCCCCTCCTCATTCAAGTGCACCGCACTTAAATCCGGATTCTGGGCGGTTAATTGATCTAGCGCCATTTCAGGGATCAGCGTGGTCCCCAGGTTACCCTGCACCATCTGCACCAGAGTATTCAGGCTAGTTGCGCCAAAGCCGTGATTAGCGGTCTGTGGAGGCAGCTTACAAGCATCGAGAATATGATCCTTTAAGCAGTGGCCGTCTTTCAGCAACATCAAGCGACTGTGCTCGAGCTCTGCCGCCGTAATCCCCTTACTCTTACCCCGTGCATCTTTTTTACGGGATACCCAATAAAAATCCTCCTGCCAAAACTCCAAGCTCAGTAAGCCCTCACTGGGGAAAGGCAATGCCAGAATCGCGGTATCAATTTCTCCATGACGCAACATTTCCACCAGCACATGGGACTGATCTTCCACAATATTCAAATGCGCTTCCGGGTACTGCTCATTCAACACCGGCAAGAGTTTAGGCAGTAAATAGGGCGCAATAGTGGGAATCACACCAATGGTAAGAGGAAAGCTCAAGGGCGCTTTTTGCAGATCTGCCACACGCTGCAATTCATCCACCTGATTCAGAATCTCTCGTGCTCGCGACAACACCTGCTGCCCCACCGGCGTGACCAGCACCTTTTTGTTATCGCGCTCAAAAATCTGCAATCCCAGCTGCTTTTCCAGCTCAGCCAACGCAGTACTCAAGGCCGACTGGCTCACATGACATTGCTCAGCGGCCTTCTTAAAGTGCAGGTTCTTTTCTACCGCCAGTGCATAGTTCAGTTGCTTTAGTGAAATCATCGCCACTCGTCTCCCAAGGCGCCCATTGCTAAAATCTGTTATTCAGTATTTTAGATCGATAAATTCAATTTATTCAAATTTTCAGATACTACACCGCCGCTTATAGTGAACTTATGCAGTTAACTCACAGAGCAAAACACCGCTCAAAACATAGTTCTAAAACAACGAGTAACGGGCAGCACAGTAAATTGGTTTTAACAGTTCAATCTTTTAAGTAAATGGAGAATCAAAATGGCTCTTATCAATACAAAAATCAAACCCTTCAAAGCCAATGCCTTTAAAAATGGCGACTTTGTGGAAGTATCCAGCGACGACCTGCAAGGCAAGTGGTCAGTATTTTTCTTCTACCCTGCAGACTTCACCTTTGTGTGCCCTACGGAGCTGGGAGATCTGGCAGACCATTACGAAGAATTCCAGAAGCGTGGCGTGGAGATTTACTCTGTCTCTACTGACACCCACTTCACTCACAAAGCCTGGCATGACTCGTCTGACACCATTGGCAAAATTCAGTACACCATGATCGGCGATCCAACCGGTGAAATCACCCGCAACTTTGAAGTAATGCGAGAAGGTCAAGGCCTGGCAGATCGTGGCTCCTTTGTCGTAGACCCTGAGGGTGTTATTCAAGCTATGGAGGTCACTGCTGAAGGCATCGGGCGCGATGCGGAAGACCTACTTCGCAAGGTAAAAGCCGCACAATATGTTGCCGCACACCCTGGTGAAGTTTGCCCTGCAGCCTGGAAAGAAGGCGAAGAAACCCTAGCCCCATCTTTGGACCTTGTTGGGAAAATTTAACCGTCATCGCGAGTTTTAGCACGGCGATCCAGTGTCTTTAACCTCACCTAAGGCACTGGACTGCCACGCCGCTTAACGCGACTCGCAGTGACAGCGAATTTTCAACAACGGAACAAACCTGCAAGCACACAAATATTTTTTGAAGGAAACAACTATGTTGACCCCAGATATTATTAACGCCCTCAAAGGCTACACTGCGAATATGAAAAAGGCGGTAACTTTTGTCGTGCAAACAGGTGAGCACGACAAGCGTGAAGAACTATTAGAATTCCTAAACGGCATTGCAAATGTTAGCGATAAAATATCTGTTGAAGAGCGAGATCACGATTCCCTTCGCAGCCCTATTAGTTTTCTATTAGAAGCGGATGGAACAGACACAGGCATTCGCTTTTCTGGTATACCCGGCGGGCATGAATTTAATTCGCTCGTATTAGCACTACTGCAAGCCTCCGGTACTGAATTAAAACTGGATGAATCTTTACAAAAAATGGTGGCCAATGTGAAAGAAGCACTTCACTTCGAAGTCTTTATTAGCCTTAGCTGTCACAACTGCCCAGATGTGGTTCAAGCACTCAATCAATTCGCGTTACTGAACACCAATATCAATAGTGAAATGATCGACGGCGGCCTATACCAAGACATCGTTAACGAGCGAGAAATTCAAGGTGTGCCCAGTGTATACGTGAATGGAGAGCTATTCGCCAACGGTAAAGTTACAGCTGCGGAACTCATCGATAAACTGATTGAACGAGATGCATCTATCACGCAATTAAGCGATGCAGAGCAACTGCCCCTGCAAGACGTAACCGTTATTGGCGGTGGGCCTGCCGGCGCCAGCGCAGCGATCTACAGCGCACGTAAAGGTTTAAACGTAACAATGATCGCCGACCGCATCGGTGGCCAAGTGAAAGACACCATGGATATCGAAAATTTAATTTCGGTTCCTAAAACCACAGGGCCTCAATTATCCGGTGCTTTACAAGCCCATATGAACGAGTACGACATCACCATTAAGGAACACTTAAAGGTAGCAAATATTGAAAAAGGCGATATTAAAAAAATTACTCTTTCATCCGGTGAAGTGATTCACACCAAAACAGTGATTATTGCCACCGGTGCAAAATGGCGTGAATTGGGTGTTCCAGGCGAAAAAGAAAATATCGGCAACGGTGTTGCTTACTGCCCACACTGCGACGGCCCTTTCTTTAAAGGCAAAGATGTGGCGGTTATTGGTGGCGGAAACTCCGGCATTGAAGCAGCACTCGATCTGGCAGGTATTGTTAAATCTGTCACTGTATTTGAGTTTCTCCCCGAACTCAAAGCCGACAAGGTGCTAGTGGATAAAGCCGAAGCCAAAGACAATATCACCATCATTAAAAATGCCGCGACTAAAGCTATTAGTGCCGAAAATGGCAAAGTGAATGGCATTGACTATATCGACCGGGCAACAGAAGCGGTAACCCGATTGAGTTTGGATGGTGTCTTTGTGCAAATTGGCTTAGTGCCCAATAGTGATTTTGTAGATGGCATTGTGGAGCGCACAGCGTTTGGTGAAATCGTTATTAACGAGAAAGGCGAAACATCGGAAGCGGGCATCTATGCTTGCGGCGACGTCACCACTGTCCCTTACAAACAAATCATTATCGCCATGGGTGAAGGCTCTAAAGCCTCACTGGCTGCGTTTGAGTACCTCCTCACTCAAGGAGATCAACTAGAGCGGTTGCACGAAGAGGCTAAAAATAACACCGCCGATATAGCAGCCTAACCCTGAAGATTAACCTTAACGCCAAGGACGGCTTATTTTCTTCCAATACTATTTTTCTATTGTAAAGCCGATAAAAATCCTTTAAAAAAGACTAACTCTGCTTTGCTGATTCAACGTAAGAACTAATTCTAATAATAACTTACGAAAACAGCCTAGAATCAATAGAAAACATTATGAAAGTATCTAAAACTGCACCTCTCGCAGCTCTTTTCTTCTGCGCATCTTTTTACCAACCGACAACATTCGCGAATCAAGCTGCCCAATGTGAACAATACGGCAGCTATCAAGACAGTGAAGGCACCTGGCAAACCTGCGGCACCCCCGATGAACACGCCTACGATAACGCCGACATTGAAGATACTGGTTACGAAGGTGGCGATAACTATGAAAATGCTACTGATGAGAACAGCGGTGGCTATGAAGTAGAAGACGAAGCGTACTCTCACGAATCTATAGAAGAAACAGAAGAATCTGACCATTCAGACTCTTATTCATCAGAACCAACCTACGAAGATGAATACCATTCAGAAGACGCATATCAAGACGAATCGTATTCTGAACAAGAATACACAGATGAAAACTATTCAGAGGATAATTATTCCGAAGAGCAATACCCTGAACAACAATACCCAGAAGAACAGTATTCAGATGGAGAGTACTCTCATGAGCAGTATTCTGAAGAACCCTATTCAGAGGGACAGTACCCCGAAGAGACTTATGACGAAGGCTATCAAGAAGGAGGGTATTCCGAAGAACAGTATTTAGAAGAATCAAACTCGGAAGAGCCCTATTCAGAAGAAACTGACGGCGAGCAATACTAAAAACTTAAACGCGCCGCGAAAGACTCAACCAAACGATACCCGCCAATACCACAGTTCCGCCAAGCAACTGTATCGCCGTTAGCATCTGTCCCAAAATAACATAGGCCAAGAACAAGGATGCTACCGGCTCAAAATTTACAACCGGCGCATTGCGAGCCATATCTAAACGCGTCACCAAGGTAAACAAAATGGTAGACGCCACCCCATAACACAGGGCCAGCATAAACACGCCCATCCAACCCGATGTAGATTGCGGAAATGAAAACCCACCATCAATCAAACCGGCAAAGCCTGCTAACGATAATGAAAGGGTAACAATCAACATAGTATAGGCACTGCGCACTGCACCAGAAATCGTTGGCAAATATTGATTGGTCACCCACATGGCAAGGGCTAAAAACACAGCACCAACAGATGCCAAGGCCACACCTAATAGCCAATTATCTCCAAGCGCTGAAGGATCAGCCAACATTTGCGGCACATCTAAGACCAAAACCAACCCCGAAATAATCATTAGCAAAATAATGACAAACACCAGACTCGGTCGAACCCCGTTAACCCACCAATTCAACAAGGTGTACATAATAGGCCAAGTGTTAATGAGCAGTAGAGACACCGCCACAGGAATAATTGCCACCGAGGCGTACAAAGTTAAACTCTGAACCGCAATCAAAATGCCTAATATCAACTGCCAGTGACGCTTATCTTTCGGCAAGGTAATAGACTGCTGCTTAATCACAACAATCCCCAGCATAATGAAAAATGCCATGGCACTGCGAGCCACTAACGCCAATACCAAACCCGCACCATCATCAAACGCAAAACGCGCTGCCACATGATTACTGGCAAATAAGGTTGCTGCAAATAGCATAATAGCGATGGAAATAGGCCGAGGGAAAAAGCCAATAGACGTCATAGATAAAATTTCAACAAGTTGATTAAAATGACTAAAAGAAGAATTACAGTATAGCCATGAACAAGGTCGCTAGTACGAAAAACAATCTCACCCCACCAGAAGTTTTTTTGCTATCTGAGTCGGCACGTTTTCGTCTACGTTTATGGGCAGGGGACCGGGAAAGTTGAAATACCATTCATTCCCTAGGACTTACAAGCCCTCTAGCCCAGAAGGGATTATTGGTGTTCCTATCAGCATTCCCTTACTGAAAAGTTAGCATGCCTCTATCGAAGCTTTAAGAGGCCAAATACAGTACACAGAACAATTGGCTGCCCAAGCTTTTCTATCCAAGCCACCCTCATCAAACGCAAAACGTGCCGCCACATGATTACTGGAAAACAAGGTTGCCGCAAATAGCATAATGGCCATAGCCGCAGGGCAAGATAAAAGGTTGGTCATAACTAAGCCGATGTAAAACACGCTTAATTAAGAACACCCACCATTCAGAATAGCCCAAATAGGCTATTCCGGTTAATGAAAGCAGCAAATCGTTGGCAGGTAGAAAAAAATGACTAAACTGTAACATTCAGCGCCCAGTTTTAGACTGAACCCATCCTAAATACTCAAGCTGCTTGCGATTCTGCTAGAGCCATAAACACGTTGTATCAAATGGCAGCATCAGAAAGCTCTAATAACATTACTAAAAATAGCCAGATCCAAAATTTAGGGATCACCGAGAATCATCAGGCATTTAAGAAGTTATTATTCTGCTCAATTCTTATTGTGGCAGCGACTTTTTCGACACTCTTTGGTCTGATGCATTATATAGACATAAACCCACTAAATGATCTCCATGCAAATGTAAATTTCACCTATGCAGGTGTTAGCTTAATCATTTTCCTTAATACTCGAAATCAATCTAAAAATTTCCAACTGAAGGTGCTGATTTTTCTCATCGCCTCTCATATAACTTTCACCTCTGCATTCATCAATGTAGAAGACGATAAATTCCGAGGCATCTGGTTTTATTTACTAATTCTGGTGACCTATATACTCAGCGACTCAAAAACTGGGCTAGCTTTTACCTTCGCCGCATTAGCTACCATGACCTCAATAAAACTCACTCTAGCTCCTGGCATTAGCGACATTACATTCACCAGTATGATGATTGGCTTAGTCATCATGGGCTTAATCGTTCAAGTATTTACTAGTCGAGTAAAAGAGTATGTCGACTTGCTCAATAAGAAAAATGAACAGCTTCTGGAGCTTGCCAAATTAGACTCGCTGACAGGCATTTATAATTCACGAAAGATACAAAAAAAGCCTGTAAAAACAGGCTTTTTTCGATTTTTGCTTGGTGGTGGGGCTGGACGCCGGTTTGGTTCCCACAATAGCAACTGAATTCGCCCCCCAATTGCTTTAGTAAGCTAATGCAGGTTAATGCTTACGCAGGAGTTTCGGAACCCTGCTTGTCAGAAGCTAGCAGAAACTCGGTTGACAATTGACTGTGCTCTGGAACTTCGTCATTAAACGAAATTTGGTATCCCATTGCCTTATAGCTTTTCTCCCGTTTGTTGAACATGCGTTGTAGCATGGGGAGCGAGCAATCGACGTAATCGTAAATGGTGACACGTTCTTTGCCATCCGACTCTCGGTGAATACGCCCGGCATACTGAGCCAGTGAACCTTTCCATGCAATGGGCATGGCTAAAAACAGCGTGTCTAATCTTGGCAGGTCAAAACCTTCACCTACATACTTACCAGTGGCAACGACAACTTGTGCGGTGGGTAGCTGTTCCTCAACGGCCTTACGCTCAGACGCGCGCATTGCGCCTTTTAAAACGACCGAGTCGACCTCTTTGTCGATCAGTATAGAGTTGATCGTCTCTGCATGTTCTCTACGTTCTGTTAACACTATTGGGTATTTAGATTGCTGAACACAGGAGAGAACATCGCTGATGATTTGCTGTGTTCGTTGATCATTCTCCATGATCCATCGATAAGCGTCTGATATTTTTGGTCGCTCTGCCGAATTAAGTAACTGTCTTGGAGGGTTGTTATAGAGTTGGTGAGCAACAACTTGTTGCTCAAATTTTTCTTCTGTTGTGCTTTTAACCTTGTGACGAATAGGCCCTGCGGCCATAAAGATGATTTTCTGGTGGCCATCTTGTCGCTCAGGGGTGGCGGTCAAGCCGAGTACATATTTGGCTCGAACTTCGTTTAACACCATTTCAAAGCGCGGCGCAGAAACGTGATGGCACTCATCAACGATCACATGTCCATAATCTTGAACGATCTCAGATACGGTGTTGTCCTTTTTGTTGATTAGACTTTGATAGGTTGCGATGTCGACGACACCCGTTGGCTTTTTCTTGCCACCGCCGATGATACCAACATCCGTATTGGGCAAAAACGATTTTAATCGTTCTATCCACTGGTCGAGCAGTTGTCTACTGTGCACTAAAATTAGCGTGTTGGCTTTGCGCTTAGTAATCATGCCAATAGCGGTAACTGTTTTACCAAATGCAGTCGGCGCATGCAGAACACCAGCATCATGCTTGCTCATAGCTCGTACTGCGGCTTGCTGATTCTTTCTGAGCTTGACGAGTGACTTGGAGGCTTTAAGTTTAGTACCACGTTCACGCTGATCATCTAATTGAACTTCGAACTGATTCTCGGTTAATAACTCTAGCGCTTCGTCTAAGCAGCCACGAGGTATTGCCAAGTAGCCTTGCTCAATTCGAGCGCAGGAGATAAATCGCGGGATACCATGAGTTGAAAATCGTAATGCCTGTGTTTTAAAGAAAACTGGGTTGGAAAAGCTCGCAAGTCGTCTTAACCTTGCCGCTAACGTGCTTGGTATCTCACTTAAATCAAAATAGACATGATTTGCGAGTGTAACTGATACCTCTTTCGGTGAGTTTTCCAATAAAAGGGGTTTTGCCTTTGCGGTGGCTTCCCATGGTAGCCGGTTTTCAATCACTTCTTGTTCTTTAAACAGTGCTGAATTAGGTGAGATCTGTGTGAGTAGCTTTGTCAGAGCTATGTGCGAAATAGACTTCATTTGAGCTAGATACTGCCATTGGTCCTGGATGACATTAAGTTCGTCATCAACAAAGGAGCTATTGCCAGACAATCGCGCTTCCTTCTGAAGTGGTAGAGCGATGACGTTCAGGACGAACTAATGCCGCGAACGCATGGATGCGCAAGAGCGGCGAAATTTCCAAATCCGCCTTCGGGTAAAATATTCTGCTTGGGGAAAAGGCGATCATAGGAATCAAACGATAGATTCGGGATCCTGTTGTTTTCAAAATCGGTCCATCGCTTTGTCGAGCAGGCCAAACCCCAGTAGCCTAGCTTCTTTGGCTGGTACTTTCTCGTTGAAGAAAATCCAAAGGTGCGCTCCGTTGCCGGAGCGTGAAATTTCAATGGCATGCGGTATTTCGAAGTTCTGGCAAGCCTTTGATATTGGTTTCACAGCTTCTTGCCATTGGCCTTTATCAAAATCGACCGCAAGAAAGTAGCAGGTGTTATCTGGCATCAAAGGATAAAGGCCAACGATTTGTTGCCCGGCTAAGTGGCGATAAATGATCTGGTCATTTAACTCTGTGAACTGGCGGTGATTACAGTCCTGACACTTGATGCGAGGCTTGTGACAGATTCCCTGTATCCACTCATTCGCTCCGTCCATGGCGCTCACCTTCAGGCAGCTAAAGCTGTGCAAAACGGCTTTCCTGCCGTTTTGTCGTTATTGCAGGCAACACCTACTTTCAAAAAAGAAGAGCACCACTGCGACCTTGTTTGTTTTGCCAGCGGTTTGCAAAAATATCGGTTCGACCTCTAAACAATCTTCTGAAAATGGCAACCTTTTGTTCTGGAGAATATAGGGGCGAATCAGAGGTATTTGATGAGGGTTGCTGGAGTTGCTCTCTGAGAGCTAGAAGCTGCTTTTTCTCCTGCTCTAGCTCAGCGAGCCGAGCGTCAATCTCGGCTGTGCTTTGAGGTCCGTCAGCCTTAAGCATGCGCTTGAGGTGGTTTGATCAAGGATTCAGCAGGAATACCCAAACCTTCATGGAGCTTCCAGATCATTTTTAGTGTGAGTGAGCGTTTGTGATTAAGAATCTCATAGACTCGATTACTCTTACCAATCATTGGCTCGAGATCTTTCACCGTTAACCCTTTACGCTCCATCTCGAATTTGATGGCTTCAACAGGATCAGGCAGTTCCATAGGGAAATGCTTGGCCTCATAAGCTTCGATAAGCGTGACCATGACATCCAGCTTTTCGCCTTCAGGTGTGTCAGGGCCAGCCATCATCAGGCTTTCAATTTCTTTTAATGCCGCTCGGTAGTCGGCATCAGTTTTAATCGGTTTGATGTCCATTGTAATTCCTCTCGTTTCTACCTTTGGGGAAATTAAATAGTTTGTACGTCAATTCTATCGTATTGCGCATAGGTACCGATGAACCGGATATAGACCACGCGATAGGCGTAGTTGATCCACACGACTAGTCGGTACTTGTTGCCCGCAATATTGAAAACCACACGCCCATCTTTGAGGATGCTGGCATTTCTGAAGTCCTGCTTTACATCAGCTGGTGCGCTCCAATCAGCCGCTAAGGCATGCCGATACCAAGCAAGCGTAGGCTCTTTCGCATCCATATATTCTGGGTTTTCTTCCCAGAAAGCTTTCAGTGTTGATAGGGCAATGACTCTCATGGACTTAATAACAGTCCCAAGATGGGACCTTATCAACTAAAATTATATCCAAGGATGGATGGTATGCCGCGAGCGCATGGATGCGCAGGAGCGATGGCAGGTTAGCGAAGCGACACTGGAGCGATGGCGATCTGAGGGCATTGGCCCAATTTACGTGAAACTGGGTGGCCAAAGAGGATGTGCTGGACTATGAGGCCAGTTGCCTGAGAAAGAGTACGTTTGAAGCTGTTTGATGGTTCGCAAGTACGCAAGTCCCCGCATCAGCCCTAATTTACTGATAGTAAAGTTGCGTGTTAATAAAAAGCCCTAATGGCTGGTGAGGGCTCATTAGGGCTATTTACAAGTTGGTGGCAATTATCAATATGAAAAGCCGCTCGGAACTCGCTCAGTTTTTGCTAGGCATTGATGGTACTTGAGTTATTTTAAGTGTCGCTGTGGGTCTTGGCGGCCGTGTAGTACGCGGATAATTTCTACGGTATTTGAAGTGACTCTGTAAAACAGGGTATGGCTTTCGATGGGTAGGCTTCTGGCACCTGCTAGGAGTTCAGAGCGATCAATGCTTATCAGGGGTTGCTCAGTAAGTGTCCAGAATTGTTCTTTTATGTTCTCAAGATAGCTTTCGGACTGGGCTTGCCCCCATTGCCGAAGCCCATACTGGTAGATGTCTTTAAGGTCGGCTTTGGCGGCTGGGGCTATGACAAGTTGATGTGCAGGCATGCGGCTTAAGCTTTGATGTCGTCGAATAGTGAATCTAGAGCGGCTTTTGACTCAATGGCAATGCCTTCACCTTTATCTAGCTGGTCAGTACCCACTTTTAGTTGTTCGCGTAGGCGGGCCAATTTCACTTCGTGGATCCAATCTTCGTGTGTATCCATAAAGCGCAGTGCTTCGCGGATCACTTCGCTGGCATTGTTGTACAGGCCGCTTTCAACTTTGGCTTTAACGCGAGACTCTAGTTCGTTAGTCAGGGATACATGCATGATGACCTCCAAGGGTAGACATTTATACAGATCATGCTAGGCTCGAATACAAAGATTGTCAATGTTTGTATTATTAAGATGAGTATCGATGAGCAGGAGACGCTAAAGCGATGTGCAATCTACTCACGTTCGCCTGTAGAAAAAGGCTCTTATAGTAAAGACCGGCGAGATCAGTTTGATTCAGTCTGTGCCCAATTTATGGCTTGCGCAGAATTTATCGGTTCCCAAGTCGGCAAGGGTTGGCGGCTGGTGGATACGATTTATGAGGATAGAGGTTATTCCTGCAGCCATATGCGGAGAGCGGGTTTTCGCGCTCTACTAAGCGACATCAAACTTGGGCTGGTTGATGTTGTAGTTGTAGTTGTACATCGGTTAGATCGCTTGACGCGCAATCTCTCAGACTTCCAGCAAATCATGGCCGAGCTAAATGCTCATAATGTGCCACTGGTTTCCGTTACCCAGCAAATCGATATGTCGCATCACACGGGAAGATTGACGACGAATATTTTAACTTCCTTTGCTGAGTTTGAGCGGGAGATGGTTGGGCTGCGTGTAAAAGAAAAGCGGGCTGCCACGTTGGAGTCTGGTCGCTGGCAAGGTACATCGTGCCCGCTAGGATATGTTGTTAAAAATGATCGTTTAGTAGTTGATCAGGCTGAGTCGAAGATCGTGCAGGAGATTTTCACTCGTTACGCCAACAAAGAATCTGTCACTGCAATTCTTAATGACTTGAATGCGCGAGGTGTGAATACCAAGCGCTGGCGTACTCGAACTGGAAAGCTTAAAGGCAGTAAGGCTTTTAATCGCAATGCAATTTATACTCTGTTGAAGAATCGCGACTATTTGGGCGAAGTTTTTTACTGTGACGCCTGGCAGGCAGGCGCACACGAGCCGATTATAGATCATGACCTATGGAGTAAAGTAGCTGCACTGTTAGATGCCCACAGTCGTCGAGCCGAAAGCCGAGCTTCCTCCGATGAGGGTTCGATTTTCATGTTGAGAGGGCGCGTTTACGGTTCAGATGGCCGAGCCATGTCGCCATAGTTATCGTCGGCCTATAAAGGTAGAAAGTACGCTTACTATATTCCGCAAAGGGAAATAGCTGAGGGTGCTGGCGCCTCTGGTTTGCCTCGTTTGCAGGCGGCAAACTTGAATGATCAGGTTTGGTCGAATCTGAGGCAACTGCTATCAACACCCGAACAACTTCTCTCACATTTGCCTAAGCTATTAACGGAAAGCCCTGACTTTGATCTTTCCTTGGTTGTGAAACGATTAATGAATCTTGAAGGGCTGTCAGAAGAATTGTTTCCTGTTCACCAAAAGCGGTTGGTCACGCAATTAATCGATAAAGTTATGGTGCATGCCGACCGGCTCGACATTGATTTTAGTCTCGAAGGTTTAATGGATCTGATTCTAGAGCTGATATCAGATCGACCAGATCTGGTAAGGGTATATCGGCAACTGTATTCGTCAGCGAGAAGTCACGGACTTTGATTTTCATATTATTTTTTACTCGCTGTTTCGGTAGGTTGTACCCACGCCTACCAATACTGAAAACAAACCTTTCTCCAAGTCCGTCGATAAACCATTGATTTTAAAGGGCAGAATTTTCTCTAGTCATGGACTTCGCCACTGAGCAAGTGGGGGAGGCACAGAGAGTATTCGGCTATTTAGAGAATATCGACCTTGAAAAGTCCGTGATTAGAAATGACGCGAAGTCCGTAAACCCTTGCCACATAAGGGCTGTAACGCGGGTTACAGGCAATAAAAAACCCCAACTGATAACAGTTGGGGTTTCGTATTTGGTGGGCCGGGGGGAGTTGAAATACCATTCACCCCTTAGGATTTACAAGGCCTCTAGCTCATAAGGGGTTATTGGTGTTCCTTTCAGTGTTCCTTTAATGAAAAGTCACCATACCTCAACCGGAGCTTTCAGGGGCTAAATCCTACTAGCACTCAATCTGACTTTAAAGCTCTTGAATGGCCTTCATCCAGTAAGTTTTGCGATAGCTCAGCCAAATACAGCACACCGAATAATTGGCTGCCCAAGCTTTTTATATCCAAGCCACCGTCATCCTCAGACACCGCTAGAGCAATATCTCTTAGCTGACTTAGCATACAGCCTTGAATATTCCCTGCATCATCCAGCAATGATGACCAATGGCTTTGATCTGATATGTGATATTTACCTAACAGGCTGGGTAGTAAGTTGCTCATGAGTGTCTCCATTTTCACCGAGGAAGTATTAACATTGTTCCAATATAGAACATTTTGCATTGGATCTCAATCCGATACAGACCAAATATGATCCCTTTTGGAACTATTTTATTATAAAATAGACCTCATCTCCTACCCCGATAAAGCGAGTAAATCTATGGCAAATTTAATCTCCGGTGCTCAAATGAGAGCGGCTAGAGGCATATTGAGGTGGTCTATAGCTGAACTAGAAGAGCGCTCAGGGGTAAGCTCAATGACCCTGAAGCGAATGGAGAAAGAAGACGGGGTTCCTCGATCCAGAATTGATACCATTCAGGCTGTTCACGATGCCATTGTTGGTACAGGGGTCGTTAGGCTTGAAGGTGAAAATGGAATTTATATAGAGTACACATTATGAATCATACCAATCTACTAGAAATACTAGCTTTAGACATACTACTAATGTCTCTGGGCATACTAATATGGATCTTGATGAGAAAGTTTTTTGGTGGCTATAGCGATCAAAAAGGTAAGAATGTTGCTACAAAAGAAGATATTGAAGACATCACACGACTAGTTGAAGGGGTATCAAAAGATTTCCGTCATGAAACTGAACAACTCAAATCATCTCTACAGGTAAGCGCTGAAACTAAGTCTTCGACAAATATAAAATGCCAACAAGCTGCTGAAAATTTTTATGCTTGCTATATGAGATATTGTAACTTTATGAAAATCGTTCCAAGCAGTGATGAGCGAAAGGATCTTGATAAAGCTAAAGCCACTTTAGCTCAACTAGACATCGATCTTAACAATGCATTTTGCATATTTGAGCTCTATGTTGACGATATAGAGCTAATTAAATCTGCTTTAGAGTTGATGACCTGGACACATAGCAACTACCAGTTAAAGTGGCATAATTGCTATTACGACCTAATGAAAATCACCCTAGAACTAGAGTCTTCTAAATCATCAGGAAATTTCGAAAATCAAAAATCACACCTGAAGAAAATCCAAGAAATAAATGTAAATTTTCTTGAATATACAACCTCAATTACTAAAAACACTGTAATCGAGCAAAAAAAATTCCTAGGTACGCTAAAAAAATATCTACTATCCTTAAGTCTTGCTTCCCCAACTAATTAACACTTACCGAAAATGCCGACTCTAGCTTTCCTACTACTTTCCTGGTTTTTTAGTCTCGAGATTCCATCACCCAAGGCCTGTAGAGGGTTTACGTATCAACCAAGGAAGAAAGTCATAGGGAGTTGATAACTAGGCGAACACTGCGCTGCCTGCTACCCGTATGGCAAATACCCTAGGAAGTACCTACCCCCTCTGTAAAACTGGTCAAACTGGCACAACTGATTTCAGTAAAAAACTACTCAAGCCATTGTTAGAGGGCTATAGCCCTTGCCATTACTGAGTTTGACCGGTTATGCCAGTTAAACCAACTTTACCAATATATCCAGTTATGCCTTTTTTACAGGGGGGGGTAGTCTGACCAGGTAAAATTAAGTTTGACCACCAGAACAATGGCTTACACATCAATATTTAGTTTATAGACGCTGGCATTTCTGCCCTGTTTCTCAATATACCAAAGCCCTCCATCTGCCGACTTCCCTTCCCAACGATTTAGAACTTGCTTGATCTTTCGTCTACCACCACCAACTTCGTCATCAACAAGTTTCACCAGGTCGGTTTTCGTATGCTGCCCCTCCCTTACAAACTTTAATATTGAGCCGATAAACTCCTGATCCTTTTGCCTCTGCTCATCTTGCCCTGCTTTTTTCTTGGCTTCTTCCATGTCTTGGTCAGTCAGGCGACACACAGAATCTAATAAAGCTTTATAGCCAGCTCCTTGCTCAATTTCATACGAAAACGCCGCGGTTGAACAAACATCACCTCTTTGCTTTATATTCTCGAACTGAACCGTTTGAACAACACTGCCAAATCCATCTTTAACCCCTAGGTTCTCAATGACATATCCACAGTCTGCATCACTAATAATATCGTTGGTTCCAGAATAGATACTCTTCCCATCATCACCCTTATGCTTATTTGTGTGAGCTAGACAGATCAAAGAGCCTCCAGCCCCTACAAAAGACCTAGCGACTTTCCCAAAATCCGTGGCAGCTTTCTTATCCATCATGTCAGTGAATTTCTTTAGCGTATCTAGAATAATGATTTTGCCGTTTGCCTGCTCAGCCTCAACAAGCCTAGACATGGTTTGAGCAAGTTGCTCACTCTGAAAGCCATTATGATCAGGTATTAGCATTTTGAAGCCTACCTGCTCAGCAATTTGCAGCTTTACTAAAGCACCTTTGAAATTATCATCACAATTTGCATAAAAAACGTCATTACCATCAATCTGCCCCCCTTCAATGGCTTCACACAAGAGCCAAAGCGTCATCAGCGTTTTTCCTGTACCCGTTGCAGCATAGAACACTGTCCATTGGCCTAGAATCGCCAGGTCTTTCATTATGTAAACATCATCAAGCATCTTCTGTTTCATCTTTTCACTATCTCCATTAGCAGCCCATTGATTTAGTAAATCCAGTGGAGAAACTTCAATTCCTGAGATCTTATTAATCGATTTCGAACTATCAGTCTTATCCCGATACAATTTACTCTCATTCCATGAAAGCTCCCCGACTTTGAGCCAATTTTCTCCAGCATCCTTTAGCGCTGCATTTCTATCATCCCCGTGAAATAAAACCTGGAAGGCGCTGAAAGCATCGTGAGCACCTTCACCATCACTATAAAGAGGGTCAGAAGTGGATAGGCTATGAACACGGCCATTTTTCACACTGGCGCTAAAAGAGCCACTTTCGCTATTCAAATGTCGAAACGTATTACCACGCTGCTCGTAACAGGCCTTTAGCAATATCTCTTCTACTGGATAAGCCTTATTAAACGCATCAATGGGACTTTGAAAACCTTCAGAGATGCGTTCTAAGCGCTTTTGCTTGGCCTCTTCTACACGCCTCTCGATAAGTCTTTCTGCTTGCTGTATCGCTTTTTCTTTTTCCTTAATACTTTCACTAAAAATATCGAGGGCGTTGAAATAGTGGCCTCTACGCTTACTTATAGAGTTATAAAATTCACCTCTATTTGGTAGGTAACATAACTGATTTGGAGACTGACTAGATCGATCCACAACTAGCCCATGCGATTCCAATTTATCATTAAAGACCTCTGCACATAGCTGCCATTCACTAGCTGTTAAAGGGTCTTCAAGAAAAATTAAAATCCTCGACTTTTGATAATCTTCCCTTGCTGATCGACTAGTATAAATTTCATAACGCGCCCCAAAAATGATCTTCGGAAGCAGATAACTTACCTCTAATAGAGGTGGCGGGTTTTCATCTATATCAACCCATAAAATCCAAAATTGGCCATCTGACTTTTGCTTTTCGATAGAGCGGGTCATCAACGAAGAAGGAATAAGCCATTGAGCTTGCTGTTTAGAAACACCACATTGAGGGTTATCGACCATTGCCTCGATATTGGATATAGAAACTGAGACAAGTGATCGAGGGACTTTCCTGCTGGTATCAGAGTGATATTGTCCAAACCCGCTTGCCAACTCGATCTCATCTATTGGATGGATAGAAATTGCATTCAGTGGCATGCTTCTCCTCCATTTGTAAAAATGGCTGGGCGAATGCTGCCTAACAAGCCTATTTTCTTAAGGTGCTCTAGTGCTTTAGCTGAATAAAATCCCTCTCCTTTCTCTGCGCACTGATGACAAATTAACCCTCCGAGGCTTACAGGCGTTTTTTGATATAACGTCATAATCAAGGTGACGGGAGGAAAGGACTTTTCTGATAAGTCGATGATTGACGAACAACTCAAGCACTGATCTTTATTGCAAGCTTTTGCAGCGTTTACCTCTGCCTGGGTCGTACTAACCGCAGAAACTTGTAAGATGTAGCTACCGCCAGTTTCTAATGATTCTTTACTCATGATCATGCGGCCTCACCTTTTCTATTCCACTTCCCTGGAAAGAGGATATAACGACCGCAGCTGTGTGTATTTCCTTGCGCATTTTGATCACGATCCCATATCAATTGGATGTTATAACCGTAATCCCATCTCAATTCATATATACGAGGCGCAGGGGCCATAATGTCAAAATCTTCTCGTAATTGAATGGTCGTCAGTCCTATATCACCCGCTTCTCTTAGTGCTGAAAGGACTCGTTGCTGCTGTGCTTTTTTGGCGCTAGAATGGCTTTGCTCTTTTTTAATGCCGCTCTTCGGGGCGGTGTTATTTCTTATCATCGACCCGTTCCCCTCTAAGCCACAAGTTTTCGTTGATCAACAAGCTGATCAACCAGCATCTTAATTTGATCTTTTGATTTCCCAGCAACCATGGCTGCCATCACTTGATCTAGCTCGTGATCAAGCCAACCAACTGAACGGCCTCCCAGTGAGATCGATGGAGGGATTAGACCTTCTTTAATTCGGCTATGTAGGCAAGTATTACCGATGCCAAAACGCGATAAGACATCAGGACGTCGACTAATAGTGAGTTTAGGTAGGCATTCGTTTGAATGGGTTTGCATGTTCGCACCTCTTTTTTAATGTGTGCGAACATCTTCACTTCATGCAGTAAGCTTGTATAAAGACAGTATGAAATTATTTCTTTTTATTCTGTCAGGGGAGCATTGATCAAAGGATTGAACAATTTATCTATATGCCTTGACGCATCTACAATGGGGTGGCCTAGGCATTCATTGAACCAAAATACAACCAGCTGATGGAATAACGATTCTGGCTCTCTGGAAGGCTTATTATTGGGAAACAATGCTTCAAACTTCTTTTTAAAATTTGAAAGCGCAAATGTGTAAACGAATTTTTCTTTTATAGACGGGTTTATATCTTCTGAATAAAGCCTCACAGCTTCAAGCATATTTTCAGTCGTCTCATAAAAGTTACTACAATTATCTTTTACCGGCAGAGCCATACATCCAATATCATTAGTAATTAAATAATGATATTGATCCAGCAATCTCTCTTCATCCCCTGGAATCTCTCCCAATACTTTCAAAACCCTAGAAAAAGACTTTTCTAGGGACGTCATCGCCTTTTTTAACTCTGCCGGACTTGGACGATCCCTTTCCACACATTGCTGAAGCTCCGCAGACCGGCATAAAGCATTGGCGCAATTATTAAAGATTTCCGAATCAATTTCGGCATTGATAATTTGAGATAAAAGCTTCTTGGCATCATCTGAAAGCATTACAGGCTGCAGCCAAACACCTGAACTATCCTTTCTCTTATTCATCGCCCAACTACCTTTAATCCCTTAAGACCAGAAGAGATACTCATATTACCTGTGGCAGCTTCATCGATATGATCGCTCCACCAGCGCATCATGACTCTTCTCCGCTCGATATATTCAGCTCGATTATACGCCTGCCTGACTTCATTACCGTCAACATGCGCGAGAGCCGACTCAATAACATCTGGGTCAAAGCCCTGTTCGTTTAAGATCGTACTAGCCAACGCTCTCAGCCCATGTGAGACCAACTCACCCCCATAGCCCATTCGTTTCAACGCTACATTTACAGTCTGAGAGTGTGCGTGCTTAGTCTTATCCCTATCGGACGGAAAGATATAATCTAGCTTTGAACTAATCATTTGCATTGTCTGAAGCAAATCCATGGCCTGATCTGACAAGGGAACACTGTGGGGCCGACTCTTCTTCATTCGCTCTGCAGGGATATTCCATAAGCCATTGTCCCAGTCTATTTCAGCCCATTTAGCACCAGCGGCTTCAGAAGGGCGAACCATTGTATGGAGCTGCCATTCAATTAGGCATCGAGTAGTGAGCTTTATACTGGCTGCACTTAATGCCCTCATCAAACCTGGCAACTGCTCAGGCCTTAGTGTCGGCATGTTCTTCTTTTGCGGTTGCTTAAAGGCTTTTGATATTCCTGTCAGCGGATTGGCTTCAATCAAACCGGTGTTAACTGCGAAAGTCATGACCTCATTTAGCCGCTGACATAGCCTCTTCACAGTCTCTAAACTGCCTTTTGCAGCAATAGGCTCTAGAGCTTTAATAACTTTTGGGGCAGTGATTTTATGTACTGGAAATTTCCCTAGCTCTGGAAACAAGTGAAGAGTGAAAGAGCGCCAAATGTCTTCCGCATAACCTACAGTTATCTTAGGTTTCTTAATTTCAAACCACTTATCTGCCACACGCTCAAGCGTATTTGAATGAGCCTCTTGCTTCACTTGCTCTTCACGAGCTTTATGCTCTTGGGGGTCAATATCTCTCACGAGAAGCTCTCTAGCTGCTCGTCGCTTATCACGGGCCTGGGCCAATGAAACATCAGGGAACAGACCAAAACTTAGATTTGCACGCTTCTTCGTGTAAGGGCGGTAATAATTAAACAACCACAACTTTGAGCCATTGGGTTTAACTCTCAAGCGAAGGCCATCACCATCCACAAGGTTATATTCCTTGTCCTTGGGCTTTGCTTGCTTCACTTCGGTATTGGTTAGAGGTTTTGTAGTTTTAGCCATTTATGGGAACACCAGCTATTCGTCCATTGGGTCAGTGTTCCTATGAGTGTTCCTTAAAATCACGAATGTTACAAGTTTTCGTAGAATTTAAACGAACACAAAAAAGCCGCAAACCCTTACGGGATGCGGCCTTGACGTATATTAACGATTATTGTCGAATGATATTCTGGTGGAGCCGGGGGGAGTTGAACCCCCGTCCGTCAGCACTCTGCCGTAGGGTCTACATGTTTAGTTCCGCTATTTGATTTAGCGCATTACAGCCCAGCGGCCAAGACGTAAAACGCGATCCTGATAAAAATTTAGCTGTTCCACCCCAGGCAGGCTTCACGGCGATCCTGTTCTATATGACAGTCAGTAACGCGGTACAGGCACCTTGTTAAGGACCGCTAGCGGCGAACCACTAGTAGATGTTCAAAAAGCTTATGCAGCTAGTTGAGCACCATAGTTGTCATCATTGGCAACTAATAAAATGCAGCTTTGGATTTACGTGATTGGCTACCATCACGACATGCACCTAAAGTTTCGTCACCGGCGTCGAATCCAAGTCGGCCCCAAAACACAGTCGTCCATTGTAGCACGCTTTGGAAAATAGATTGAGAACAAAGTTCCCCATAGGCGTTAGGCAGGGATTATAGGGGGAGCGGCCGAAGGCCACCCCACAGACATCAGAAATTGTAACCAATGGTCAGTTCGAATTGCTCCATGCTCAACTCAATCCACTGCTGCTGATTTGCCGGGTGGATCCCTTTTACTGAGTTCTCGGGGGAGTACATAAAGCTCACGCTTATACTCTCGCCATCTTGTAAGGCGAACTCATAACCCAAAGTGTAATGCCATTCCTGCACCCCTGGGGCGATAATATTAAACAACACTTCTGACTCTGGAATTGGCTGCTCTCCGTAACTAATACCGGCACGCCAGGTGTTTTTACCATCCTTCATTGCTACACCCAGCTTATACACATCCATGCTTTCCCAACCAAAACCTGGGCCTTGTTTTTTACCCAGCAAATAATCGGGGTTGCCCATCATAATCTGACCAAATGCAGGCATCATTGAGTTGGCAACCGAAGCCACTTCACTGTAATCAATATGTTGGTAATCCAGCGCCCAGGTTACGTCACCTCGCTCGTAGGCAAACCCCAAATTATATGTAGTAGGAATATCAAATAGGCCATCATCGGCAAATAGGCCTTCGTATTCATCAAAGGATTCAAAATCGAGAATGGTTTGATAGCTCAATCCGAAAGTGAGCTTCTCGGAAAGTTTGTGAGTTAAACCAAGCCGAACACCATAACCCCAAGCATCCGCATAACCTCTGTTAGAAACCGCACTAGGATTTTGCGACATTCCCGCAAACGCAGCGAGGCCCTCTACTTCAAAACGCTGATAACCCAAGATAGGTGCAATACCAACAGCTGTAGATTCAGAAAATTGCTTCGCAAAACCAAAAGAGAAAAACAGCTGCGCCATATCCACACCGGTTTTACCACCGCCGAACACACTCTCGCTGTAGCTGGTGTTCATGCCGCCCTGGCCATACGCCACAAAGTTAAAATCCCAACCATTCTCAAAACGCGTTTTGTAGCCATAAGTAGGGATCGCAAAATAGTTTTCATCGGACTCTGTCGTACCTAATGCCAAAGGCATTTCCAGGACCGGGTTGGAAAAGGCACTTTGTGGTTGACCTGTTACTTGGAACTCTCGAAGCGGATTAAACAAACTGACATTCACTGACGATTGATTATCTAATTGTGTAATCACCGCAGGGTTAGTGGCCCCCGCCATGGCATCTTGCGCTGTCGCAGTAGTCGCCCCAGCCATAGCTGCACTATTGTGACCATATCCATGACGGAAATAGCCGCTGGTGGCAAAAACCGTAGAGGGGAAACTAGTAATACTTGCCACGGCAAGAGTAGCTGTCACAATGCGTGAAGATAATTTCATGGGCATCTCATCAATTGTCGTTAATCAGTTTGTACATTGATCCAAAAAGGTGGCGCATGTTACCACTCGAGTAACACTGGCCTGTAACGAGAAAAGCACCATTGATATATTCTTTTTACATAAACTTAGAACAGCCAGCCTTTTGGTATAAAAAGGCTCAAACGTGAATAAATACTCACATTGATAAGGAAGCGATATGTCTTACATCGAAGAAACCATGGCCAACGGCGAGCAGCTAGTTAAGCGTGTTGAGTTTAATTGGACGGCTTACGTCTCTATCTGGCTTTGGGCAATTTTGGGACTCGTTATCATCATCGGCCCCATTGTTGCCCTGGTGAAGTGGCTACAACTAAAGAAGACTGAGTACGGCATTACCAATCGACGGGTGGTAGCAAAGACCGGGGTACTCAGCCTCACTACCGACGAAATGCGCCACAGCGCCATTGAAACCGTTGAAGTATCACAAAGCTTTTGGGAAAGGCTGTTCGGTGCCGGCACGGTGAAAGTCACCGGCCGCGGCAATAGTGATGTGCTATTTAAAGGCATTGATGAGCCTCTCGCCATTAAGCGAGAAATCGAAAATGCCTCTCAAGAAGCGGCAGAATAAACCCGACCAGAAAGTCATGTTCCTAACGGGCAAAATAAAAGCCGCAAGGCGTTAACCTTGCGGCTTTCAATGCGGGATTGTCTTTGGTGCATCCTCATTGTTGTTTCTTTTCCAAGAGCCCAGTCCCTGCGCCCTGTACACCAAATATATTTCTGCCTCTGTCCTCATCCTGAAAGCCAACGTCATGTCGACCAACACTCTTGCGAAGCATCCTACTCCGCTTCCTTGTTCCCGGAACAATCACACCCTGTGATCGCCTGTGTGCCCCACCTTACCTTGGATTCACTCCAATCCCTGTGGCAGCAACGTCATCCATGCCCACGTCCATGCAGAATCCTGTCCTTTATCCTTTTAGCCCTCCTGGGCAAGCCTCATCACTGAGTGTGCTCGTTGAAATCGTCCTGACTTCAAATCTCCTTGAGCATGGTTCTATTATCAGGGAGGAGCTGTCGCGAAAATAGTCGCCAATATCCATTTACCTTGTAGGATATGTCTTACACACAGATGTACCAGAAACTCTGCCGACAATTAGTACTTACTTACAAGTTAAGCCTCAATACAGAGCTGGGAAAATGAAATCACAAGGCAAGAATACTACTGAGACGTACTGTTCATACGCAGCTGTTCACCTTGCCGGCGAACCACATGCTGAATCAGTAACTCTTGATTGACCGGGCTAAGACCACAGAAACTGACACCCACAAACCAGCCTTCCGAAGAATGCTCATGGGCGCCCATTGCTTGGCAGCTCATGACCTCCGCACCGGTGTTAATCTGAATACCATTGGGTTGGAGTTGCAGCTCCAGCGCTAGATAACTGCCCACAGGCATCTCCTCTTGAGCCATAAACCCCATGCCGCAGGCACTCAAGCTTACCCACTGAACTTGCGCCGCTAATCGCTGGAGCGTTTCACTATCTAGCTGAATATGGCTAATAGCCAGATTGAGTTTGCGGTTAAAAATTTCAAAGAGCTGGGCAATTTTTGGCTCGCGTATATGCACAGCACCAATAAGGTTTTCAATCTCCGCATCATACTGAGACAGCATACCCAAGACGCCACTACTGGCCTTGTCGAAGGCTTTTGCTTGTGCCGAATCGCACTTGCTATAACCCACCCCCACCTGGTCATTAATGCGAAAGAATCGACGACGCTCGCCACCTGAAAAATCTATAGTCATTCGTATCTTTAGGCTCTAGAAAATTTCACTTTGCTCTAACTCAAATAAGTATTGCGGATCCAAATCCAACTCGCGGAAAACATCGCGGTCAGTTTCCTTCAGGGTTTCGATATCTTCTTTCAGTGCTTCATCGAGCCCCTGGCGAATCACAATTTCCACCCGGCGGTTCAATGCTCGGCTGATGGCATCCACAGGTTCAACCAGAGGTCGAGTAGATGCAAACCCGGACACCTGAAAACGCTCAGGCGTGAGCAATTCACCGCGCATTAACTCTGCAGCAACCGATACCGCACGCGAGGAAGATAATTCCCAGTTAGAGCGGTAGCGAGTAGAGTTTCTCAGGGGAATATCGTCGGTATGGCCTTCCACGCTAATGGCGCCATCAATCCCCGTGAGTACTTCCCGCACTTCGTGCATGGCATCAATATATTCAGGCGTCATTTCCGCAGAGCCAGAAATAAACGAGCCCCGTTCGCGGATACGAATAACAATTTTATTGCTCTCAGTCTCCACCTCTACCTGGTTGTCGGCAATTTGCTCACTGAGCGCCATGGCTAACTTAATCGCTGACTCTTCCGTACGCTTAAACATTTCTTCCAAGCGCTGTTTAACCCGTACTTTAATCCCCGCATCTAAACCTTCTTCGCCCTGCTCTACATCGAAACGCTCTTCCGTCTCAAAATCCAAGGTGCTTTTGGTGATGTCATCGGTGTACTGGTAGATCACATTTATCGGAGTAGGTTCTGGGCGCGCGGGGCTAAACTCTTGCGCAATAATACTGGTGCCCTTAGGCACATCGTTATATTGAACCTTATTCTGAATACCAAACGCCTGAGCCATAGAACCCGCTAGCCGCTTGAACTTCATCGCATCCATCTCAGAGAAAGACAATAGCAATACGAAGAAACACATCAGCAGCGACATCAAATCCGCAAAGGTCGCCAGCCAAGCCGGGAGGCCTTCGGGACACTCTTCTTTGGGGCCTTCGTCTTCTTCGTCACTCACCGCATAACTCCACTATCATCACTCACACTGCAGATTACAAATACAAGTCACGAAGGTCACTCTTCTTCACCAGCACCACGTTTGGATTCCGGCAAGTAGGTTCGTAGCATGGTGTCGATCACTCTGGGGTTTTGCCCTGCCTGAATGCCTAATAAGGCATCAATACATAAACTCTTGGTTAGGGCTTCTTCATCGGCACGTAACTTCAATTTCGCCGCCACCGGGCCGAAGAAACCATTTGCCAAGATCGCACCGTACAAGGTGGTCAAAAGAGCTACCGCCATGGCAGGGCCAATGGCTTTCGGGTCCGACATATTTGCCAGCATAGCTACCAAGCCAACCAAGGTCCCGATCATCCCCATGGCCGGCGCCATGGTTTCAAAGCTGGCAAAGATATCTACGCTTTGCTTATGTCGCTCAAAGGCAATATCTCGATCTTTACTGAGCATACCTTTAACCACATCCCCATCGTGACCATCTACCAACAACTGAATGCCTTTCTGCAAAAACTCACTCCCCACCTCTTTCCCTTCCAAAGACAGTAGGCCACCTTTACGGGCTTCATCTGCCAAGCCCACAATCTCTTCAATCAGGTCTCCGTTATCCACGGACTTAAACATAAAGCTCTTACCGGCAACCTTACCGGCATTGAGAAACTGCCCCAGGGTAAATTTGATCATCACCGCAAAAATACTGCCGCCCACCACAATCACTAACGAGGGGGCATTCACGAACATGCCGATATCGCCACTCATCATCATGGTCATGACGATAAGACCGAAGGCACCGATGATTCCGACCAGGGTTGCTAAATCCACTGGGTACTCCTAATTAACTCAAATTCGATTCATAACTAGTTCAGGCCTAAAAACCACATCAGCCTAACTATCGGCCTGATTAGAGACTCTTATCTTAATATCGACCGCTTTGTGAAATAGCTTAGCAGGCTATAACAAAACTACCTTAAATGGCGTTATTAATAGAAAGAATTGACCGTCAATGCCCCCTCCGGTACGGTTGCACCATCTTAAATACAGCCCTAGCGCTTCAGACCCGTCGATACGACCATGGCCAAGAAAAAACCGTCTTTTGAAACTGCCCTCTCCGAGCTTGAGCAATTAGTGAACGCCTTGGAAAAAGGTGACCAGCCTCTGAACGAGGCACTATCCACGTTCGAAAAGGGCATTAAGCTTACCCGCGACTGCCGAGAGCAATTGGCCGCCGCCGAGCAGAAAGTACAAATATTGCTGGAAGAAAATGGCGATATCACCAGCCAAGACTTCCTCGACCCAGAAGACGAAGTGGAATGACATTGCTGCAAGACTTTACCTTGCAGTGCCGCCAACGCGTCGATAACACCCTTGAGCAGCAACTTCCTGCAACCAACAATACCAATACCGAAGGCCAGCTCGCAGAGGCCATGCGCTACTCCACCCTTAACGGTGGAAAGCGGGTACGCCCTATTCTGGCCTATGGTGCCGCCCATGTGTTTCTCGGTGAGCAGGCCTTTAATCCTGCCATTGATTTCACCGCAGCATCCCTGGAGCTAATCCACGCGTACTCGTTGATTCACGATGATCTGCCAGCCATGGACGACGATGATTTACGCCGTGGCCGCCCCACTTGCCACATCGCCTTCAACGACGCTACGGCCATTCTGGCTGGCGACAGCTTACAACCTCTGGCTTTTGAGCTGCTTACAGAAGCCGCTGAGCTTTCCGCTGAAACCCGCATTGCCTTGGTTAAAGAACTCAGCGCAGCATCGGGCACCTTCGGCATGGTAGGCGGGCAAGCGCTGGATTTAGCCGCAACGGATCAAGAGATTGACTTAGCGGGCCTAGAAAAAATCCACCGCAACAAGACTGGCGCCCTGATTCGTGCGGCCGTACGCATGGGTGCCCTAGCGTCTGAACAAGTCAGCGACGACCAGTTAATCGCCCTCACCACTTACGCTGAAGCCATCGGCCTAGCTTTCCAGGTCCAAGACGATATTCTGGATGTTACTGCCGATACGGAAACCTTAGGCAAGCAGCAAGGGGCAGATGAAGCACTCAATAAAGCCACTTATGTGCGCCTCTTGGGGTTAGAAGCTGCACAAACCAAAGCTGAACAGCTATTAGAAGAAGCGCTTACCAGCCTCAGGGGCTTTGATCATCGCGCTGAGCCACTGCGAGAACTGGCCCGCTACATTGTGAATCGTAATCATTGATATACCCACACGGCTCTAGTTTTCCCCCTAACGCTTGGCTTTGAAAAAGAGTAAACTAGCGGGCTTTCCGCCAACGCTTTTAAGCGAAATCGAAACAACCGTATGTCCCAAGAGTACACCGTAAAAACCTTTAGCGAGATACCCCGCCAGCGTCCAGACACGCCGCTGCTGGACGGTATCAACACGCCGGTAGATTTACGGGAACTGGACGAAAACGAGCTACCGCAACTGGCTGAAGAATTACGGGCCTATATGCTCTATAGCGTCGGAAAGACCGGCGGCCATTTCGGCGCAGGCCTCGGCGTACTGGAACTCACCATTGCTCTCCACTATGTGTATCACACCCCCAGCGATCGCTTGATCTGGGATGTAGGCCACCAAACCTACCCCCACAAAATCCTTACCGGCCGCCGGGATGAAATGCTCAGCATCCGCCAAAAAGACGGATTAGCGGGCTTTCCAAAGCGAGAAGAGAGCGAATACGACACCTTTGGTGTCGGCCATTCTTCGACATCTATCTCTGCAGCTTTGGGAATGGCTTTAGGCCACTACTACAATGGCGACGACAAAAAGACCGTTGCCGTAATCGGCGACGGTGCCATGACCGCAGGCATGGCTTTCGAAGCCCTCAATCACGCGGCCCACACTGAAAGCGACATGCTGGTTATCCTCAACGACAACAACATGTCGATCTCCCGTAATGTGGGAGGCCTCGCCACCTACTTCTCGAAGATCTGGGCCAGTAAAACCTATAACAATCTTCGGGAAGGCAGTAAAAAAGTGCTGTCGAAAATTCCCCACGCTTGGGAATTGGCGAGAAAGACTGAAGAACACATGAAGGGCTTCGTATCCCCAGCCACATTATTTGAAGAGCTGGGCTTTAACTATGTCGGTCCCATGGATGGCCACGACCTGCCAAGCTTGATACAAACCCTGAGTAACCTGAGAGACATTCCCGGCCCTAAGCTGCTGCATCTTATGACGCAGAAGGGCAAAGGCTTTGAGCCCGCAGAAGAAGATCCCGTGGGCTACCACGCGCTCTCCAAGCTAGAACCAAAACCTAGTGTGGAAGAAGCGCCGGTGCCTGATAAAGCTGCCTCCATTAAAACAGCACCTAAAAAATCCTCACCCAAATACCAAGACGTATTCGGCCAGTGGCTTTGCGATATGGCCTACAAAGATGACAAGCTGGTGGGCATTACCCCCGCCATGTGCGAAGGCTCTGGCATGGTTGCTTTCAGCGAGCAATTTCCCGACCGCTTCCACGATGTCGCCATCGCAGAGCAACACGCCGTCACTCTCGGCGCCGGCCTCGCCTGTGAAGGTTTAAAACCTGTTGTGGCGATTTATTCAACGTTCTTGCAGCGGGCCTACGACCAGCTGGTGCACGACGTCGCCCTACAAAACTTGGATGTTACCTTCGCCATCGACCGAGCAGGGCTAGTAGGCGAAGACGGCCCCACCCACGCCGGTAGCTTTGACCTGAGCTTTATGCGCTGCATCCCCAACATGGTAATTGCGGCCCCGGCAGATGAAAATGAATGCCGCCAGCTACTCTATACCTGTTATCAATATCCTGGCCCTAGCGCTGTACGCTACCCCCGAGGTACCGGCACAGGGGCAACCATTGATTTCGCCATGGAAGACCTCCCTATTGGTAAAGGACGACAGCTCATAGAAGGTAAGCAAGTGGCTATCCTGAATTTTGGTGCACTTCTACCTGCCGCGGAAGAAACCGCTCAAACACTCGGTGGCACACTCTGTGATATGCGATTTGTAAAGCCTCTTGATACTGACCTTATCGACTCCATGGCGAATAGCCACGACCTGATTGTTACCCTAGAAGATAATGCCCTTGCGGGCGGTGCCGGTTCCGCGGTTATTGAGTATTTGGCAAGCCTTGGCTGCGATACACCAGTGCTTCCTCTTGGCCTTCCAGACACCTATCTGGATCACGGAACTCGCAAAGAACTACTGGTCATTGCCGAACTGGATAGCGCCTCCATCACTGAAAAAATTCAGAAGCGCTTGAAAAATATCTCCCCTCAAACAAAAGCGGCTGGGTAAAAGCTTTCATTATCAAGCCTGTCCTTTTACCCCCTACTTCCAACCCATTCACGTTTAAATTTCACCCTCATACTTTTGGGTGATACCTTCAACACAAATCCTACACACGTAACGAAAAAAGACTTTCTTTGTGACACCTTTCTCATTACTGTCAGGCTTGTCAGTCAGAGTTATAACCAGGGAAACACTTATTGCCAAAAGGCAGAACAAATTCGTATTTCTGTCATATAAGAGAAGTGGTTACAGTCATTAACAACAAAGCAAAAGTGATGGCTCGTACAGCATTACGAAGGGGCAAACCAAGTACCACCCGGAACAGGATCGTTCCCTCTACTAACGACAAAAAGTACAAAGAGGGCATGACATGAACTCACTCTATACTCCCCCTCTGGGCGTTCAATATACCCACGAAACATCGTTTCCGGGTGAGGCAGTTCTATCAGCACAGCACAAAGACTTTACCTATATTTTTATTTACAACACCCAGCGAGAAGAAATTCCCGCAGAAGCCTATCGCCTATGTGTGTGTAAACAAGTGATGGAAAAGTACGACCTGCCCGCTGAAAAAGTGCGCCTCACTGAAATTGAATTTAGCCAGTCTGGACCTAACTACACCTTGTACCAAGCCGCCGAAGAGTGGTGTGGTACAACTCTCACTAAACTCACTCAACACAGTGGTATTACAGTAGATAAACTCGACCAACTTCACGACGAAGCCGAGTTGGAATTAATCGCAGCATAAAAAAGTAAATGTTCTAACCTCACTCTGAGAACCCAAAAAAGCAGGCCTAGGCCTGCTTTTTTGGTTTTTACTAAAACCATTTCAAGAAAATGCATTAACGAGAAGCGTCCAAATTAATTTTAGAACGGCACTAATACCAAGAAATATAGGGAAAGTTATAAATGGCATCATCATAACAATCGCACCCTCTCCCATAGACATCGAGCGCCCAAACCTCTCAGCCAACCACATACACCCGAAACAAAGAAAGGAGGCTCCCCAGATCGCTAGCAATAATTGAGGATAAAACCACCAACTCACATTGGAAGAAATCCCCCAGAAAGGGACAAAAATCATCCAAACAAAAACCCAGGGAAATCCCCAACTCACGATAGTCTCTTCATCCAGTCTCGAAACTATCGTTACAGAAACAACCATACTAGAAAAGACAATAAACTGAAGTAGGGGATCTCTAAAAAAACCTACAATCATGTAACATCCTTATTACGAGCTTTGAATTATTTCAATGGAGGATTATCGATCTGTTGTTTCTCTGCACTTAATTCAGATTCTAAACCCAAACTATCTTCATGCTTCAAAACAACCGAATCCATCTCCTCGTAGATATTTGGCCCAAACAGCGCAAAGACAATACGATCTTTGTCTTTATCAATGGCCTCTTGAACCGTTTCATTCATCCACTTACTTTCAACAATATCCCTAAATTCATTACCTTCGGCATATTGCATATGAAAGCTTTCTATTATCGAGACTATCTTAGCCCAAGCTAACGCAGAAAAACCCCAAGCTGACATATTAGTGTTTGCATAACGATAGAATGTCACCTCCAAATACAAATCAACACTAATGGGCAGTGAAAAATGGGTAATGACAGATCCTTCTACTTTTGGCCCCAGCGCACCAAATCTAGTCCACTTTTGGTCACCATAGATCTCATCAAAAAATTCTGGTTGAGCTGACTTTCCCACCAAAGTGATTATCCCAGGAATAAAATAACTATATTCCTTCTCTGCAGATCTATCCTTTTCATTAACATCATCATATCGCAAGTGTAATTTCTGATTCAGTGCCCGTATAAAATCAAAGCGCTTACGAACATCAAAAGTTTTATCATCTACTTTATGTAGTGTGTTTTCAGGCACTCGCTGAATGGAAATATCCATCATTACCGACCCAAGATTTTTCCCAAGCCAACCAGGTTCTTTAATATCCCACCATCGACGCATGAGATTTCCGGCGGAAGGATTATCGAAGCGAGAAATATCACTTATATCCAACTGTTCAATCAAGCTTTCCGCAGGCATATCCCCGCTAAAATCTTCAGGAATAGTAAAACTGAATACATTTCCGCCAATATCAATAAAACGCTTAGCCCCCACAGCCTCAGCAGAAGATATTTTAGTAAAAATCTTTGAAAAAATAGGTAACATAGCAACAACCAAAATTATCAATAACAGTAGAGACTTTCTCATGGTAAATAGTTTCTTATCGCTTTAACCGTTTTTAAAGTCTTTACCTCCAGTTTCTTGAAAGCTCCTTCACCACGATGAAAAGCCCGCTGTAGTGAACTCCGTCCCTTCCCCGGCCCGGTCAACATATTTTGACTCCACTTTTCATATTCCTGCAGTAGCGTATGCGGGCTTTGAACGACGCTTCCATCAACCACGTGAGGAGCATAAACCAAGCCACCAACCTGGCGTCTTAGACTAATCGTATTAAAACCTGCTAAGTTATTCACAACATCATACTGATGAGAACGTATAACGATCACATTAACTCCAGCCCTACGAAATAATAATTTAGACCGAAAGTTGTTATTTCCATTACCATGAAATACTACTTTCTGCTTATTTAGCAACTTACCTTTTTCAGCATGCCGAACACCATTCAGACTTAGCCTATTTAGCAATGACCTACTAGATCCATTTAGTAAATATCGAACTGCTTCAGAAAAAATTATGCCTCCCTGACTATGCGCCAGCCAAGTTGTTCCCTCTTCAGTTTTCTGGGACTCTTCTAATACTTTTGCAAACTTCTTTGTTACATCTGTTGTAATACCTATTTTATCTCGCGCACATTCCCATAAATCACCAGAAGCTCCAACACTCGGGTTATGAAACAATGTAAACTCATGCACACTCTTAGAGTTTGGTTCAAAATTAATATGCTCACCCATTAGCCACTGCGCTTTTGCAAGGTTGTTTAGCATGCCATTCACTGCAGAGAATTCTGTGGATACATGATTCACTTTATCGACCACTCGCCACATCCCACGATTGTCTTTTTTCACTCTATACAATCCAGGAAGCTCTGCAGAATCACGCATTTTTTGCAATCGATCAACAGGCTGAATATTAAATACCTGTACCTGACCACTGAAAACTTGGTATTCAACCCTAAAATATAAATTTTCAACCCTGTAAGTGATGGCGCTCCCCGTTAGCCTCTCGGCACTAGGAGGAATAGGCTGGGAACGCAAGCCCCGCAAAAGCTCTGCTAATTTATCTTTCAAAGCCAAACCGACTTCTTTTTTATGAATAAAATGTGCATATCCAAAGAGTACCACTTGATACCCCGACAACTCCCCAGGAGGATCAACCCTGTCGTCTCTATATTCCGCTGCCAACTGTGCATTCAATACCTCAACCTCATTCGGCGAGACCTGAATATCAGCATGGGTAAGTGTTAATCGATTAATTTTTTGAAGATGCGCGTCCATACGAAACAATCCCTGTCGAAGAAGAAAAAAGAAATGATTTTTTGTTACAAGGATTCTACTTCCCTGTCTGAGCGACTAGTAACAGCCTGGCAAAAATACTGGCAGCCTATTCTTCGCCGTCGAATAGATGACCCAATTTTCCTGCTTTAGTCGCTAGATAATGAGCATTATGCGGATTGCGGCCAGTTTGAAGAGGAATGCGCTCAACCACATCAACACCCTGCTCTTCGAAGGCTTTTACCTTACGAGGATTGTTGGTAAGCAAGCGCACTTTTTGAATGTTTAAGTGCTGCAGCATCGGCTGAATAATGGAGTAGTCGCGCATGTCGGCACCGAAGCCCAGCTTTTCATTAGCTTCCACCGTATCCGCACCTTGATCCTGCAGGTGGTAGGCCTTGATCTTATTCAACAAGCCAATTCCACGGCCTTCCTGGCGCAAATAAAAGATAGCACCGCGGCCTTCCGCAGCGATCGTTTTCATGGCCTCTTCCAACTGAAAACCACAATCACACTTCTGGCTGAAAAGTGCATCACCTGTAAGGCACTCTGAATGTATGCGGGCAATCACTGGCTCGCCATCCTTCACATCACCCACGGTGAGTACCACGTGCTCCTTGTCATTGCTGTCGTCTTCAAAGCCATGCATGGTGAATTCACCCCACTGCGTAGGCAATTTGCAAGATTCAATAAAACGGACAGTCACAACAGGGATTCCTTGGGCGGTCGGGAAAAGGCGGCTATTTTAGCGATTTCGTGGGCCTGATGGAAATAATGAGGGAAATATAGTCGTAAATAAAGGAGATGGAATAGAGCTTGAACGACTAGACAGGGGCTTGAGAAGGAAAAGCTGGATTCTTGATTTTGGTTTATTGGTGTTCCAACACCAGAATACCTTTTTCATTGGTCATGGAGGTATGAGTCAGAAAGCTATTTCCCAGCAATACAACTGTGGGGTAATCCCCCACCACCACAGTACCCTCAATGTTATTAAGCGTGATCTCACCAACAGTTACAGAGGCCAAATTCAAATGGTAGGCCTCCGCCTCACCACTGGCAGTGGTCACCCCTCCCTTCTCGGCTTTAGCTAGGTTTAGCCCCAAGCGCTTGGCCGTTAGCATATTCATGGCCACGCTAGTGGCTCCGGTATCCACCACCGCCTGAACGCGCTTGCCATTGATATAAGCGGACGAGAAGTAATGCCCCCCACGGCTTTGGGAAAGGCGCACAATACGGTTTATAGGTTTTTGATAGTTGCTGCTGACGCGGCGATTCAAACCCAGCTCATACCGCTTGCCCTCTATCAGCAAGGTGGCTTTTTTACTGTCGGCTGTAACCAGGGTAATACCGTTTTCGATGGTTACTCCTGCTTTAAGAAAGTGCTGACGGCCATCAACATCAAGCAACACCGCACCGCTGAACAACGCCTTCACCATAACATTAGGCAGGGCGAATGAACCCGCAGAGTAGCTCACAAGGGAAAATACGAGAGTAATGAATGAAAGCCTGTTCCAGCAGCTCATGAGATCGTCCTTCTATCATCCTTAACTTCGGGTTGGCGCTACTGTAGAAGCACCTACAACAATATCCCTAAAAGTCGATAGACCGTCTTAATATGAATTTGTTATTAAACACTGTAGTTCTTATGGCGCAAGATACTACAGCGACTTCAGCAAAACAAATACTAATTAAGCATAAAACGATGAATTAACTGTAGAAAACCCCATGAGAATCCAGCTGCCAAAATGTCGTCTAGCATGATGCCAAAACCGCCATGAACCCGTTGATCTACCCAGCGAATTGGCCAAGGTTTGAGAATGTCGAACACACGGAAAAGTACAAAACCGAGAACAATCCAGACCCAACCCGCAGGCGCCATAAACATGGTTAACCAATAGCCCACCATTTCATCCCAAACGATACCGGGATGATCGTGTACACCTAAACCTTCCGCCGCTACATGGCAAAACCAAATACCGACCACACTGGTTACAACCAACACTGCCAGGTATTGCCACACAGGCAAATGCATAATCAGAAAATAAAAAGGAATCGCCGCTAAAGTACCAAAGGTACCCGGCGCCTTTGGTGCTAAACCACTACCAAAACCAAAGGCAAACAACCAACTGGGTTTCTGAACTAACTGCTTAAAGGTTGGGGTATTCATAGAGTGTGTTCGCAAGAAATGTATTAAAAATGCTGATAGCCCGTTTCTGCCAAAAACAACGGCTCGCCATTATCGAATACTGTCACCGGCTTATTGGAATCCGTCTGAGCAACGATACTACCTATGTGATGAACAGATAAATTTTTTAACTCCGCCGCACAATCTTTTGGGGCTGTAAAACACAAACGATAGTCGTCGCCGCCGGTTAACGCCCAACACTGCCAATACGTTTCATTGCCGGTGGTTTTCAACGTATTCGATAGGGGGATTTTTTGCCAGTGAATTTCAGCTGCCACATGGCTGTTTTCACAAATATGACCAAGGTCTGCCACCAAACCATCTGAAATATCGATAGCCGACGAAGCCAACGAACGTAATTGCATGCCCAGTTTTAATTCGGGTTCAGGAAAATAATACCGCTTATGTAAAAACTGCTGTTGTTCATTTATCTGTTTGCTTTCCAGAAAAGACAAGGCCGCCGCAGCCTCCCCCAAGGAGCCGGACACATAAATATCGTCACCCACTTGAGCTTGCGAACGTGTTAAGGCGTTACCTGTGGGAACCTGTCCCATAACCTGAATATTGATGGTTAGTGGTCCGCGAGTGGTATCACCACCTACAAGAGGAATATCAAATGCTTGTGCACACTCAAAGAGGCCTTTTGCAAAACTTTCCAGCCACTGAGGATTTTTATCGGGCAGTGTTAAGGACAACGTGAAGCCAAGAGGCTCCGCCCCCATGGCTGCAAGATCACTCAAATTTACACGCAGAGCGCGCTGGGCAATTTTCTCCGCGGGAGCAGAGGATGGAAAATGCACGCCACTCACCAAGGTATCCACCGATACCGCCAGCTGAAATCCCCGCTTCAAATTCAACAAAGCACAATCGTCACCAATTCCGAGAGACACGCGCCCATCACCAGCAACTTGCCTCGCAAACGGCTTAGCAAAATACTGCTGAATTAAGGAAAACTCGTTAGGCATTTCAAATCCATTTGAAGGAAGAATGATAGCTTGATGATTTTTTAAGAAGGACGTCATCCCCGCGAATGCCTCCATGGATGAAGGCAGTAGAGCGACGCAGGACGCCAAAGCCGAACAGGGAATCTACCCAAAATAGATTCCCGCCTTCGCGGGAATGACGACTATTCATTAGTTTCTACTTTCCGACTTCCACTGCCCGTAGTTTCACGGCAGCTTTATCGAGAACAGCATTCACATACTTATGGCTATCTGTGGCACCGAATTTTTTCGTTAAATTCACTGCCTCGTTGATAACCACTTTATAAGGTACATCGATGCGATTTTTAAATTCGTACGTTGCCAAACGTAATACTGCCTTGGCAATAGGGTCCAATTCTTCTAACGAGCGCTCTTGCAAAAAAGGCTCATAGGCTTCATCAATTTCATCCAACTGCTGGGGAATACCGTGCACGAGTTCGTGAAAATATTCCACGTCCACTTTCGACATATCATTGTCGGCATGAAATTCAGCTTCAATCACAGAAATATCCGCACCAGCCATATACCACTGATACAGGGCCTGCATAGTGTAGTGGCGAGCCTTGGAACGGGCTGCAGGGGTTGTGTTCATAATATTACTTCGCGTAAATCTAAAACCACGTCATTCCCGCGAAGGCGGGAATCTTTTCTTGCTTACGATAAGCTCAAGTAGATCCCCGCCTGCGCGGGGATGACGCACATGAAAATTAAATATTTTTTAACAGAGAAACCATTTCCAACGCAGTCTTAGCGGCTTCTTCGCCTTTATTACCGGCTTTGGTGCCAGAGCGTTCAATGGCTTGTTCAATAGAGTCTACGGTCAATACACCGAAGGTCACAGGAATACCAGCATCCAAACCAACCTGCGCCAAACCTTTAGTACACTCACCTGATACATATTCAAAGTGTGGTGTACCACCGCGAATAACCGCACCTAACGCTACAATGGCATCGAACTGCTTGGTTTCCGCTAGTTTCTTAGCCACCAACGGAAATTCAAAAGCGCCAGGCGCGTAGTACACAGTAATATCACTTTCTTTTACGCCGTGACGGCGCAGTGTATCCAACGCAGCCTCTTTCAAGCTTTCAACCACAAAGCTATTCCAACGACTTACAATTAATGCGTACTTTGCGGCTACTGGGGTGAAATCGCCTTCAATTACTTTGATAGACATTTATCTTTTCTCCAAATTTAAAATCACTCTGTATCGATACTTATTCGGTATCTATGCTTTCAGTATCAATAAATTCAGCCACTTCCAATTCAAAACCGGAAAGGGCATTAAACTTAAACGGGCGGCTCAACAGGCGCATTTTTTTCACACCAATATCACGCAGAATTTGCGAGCCTGTCCCCACCTGACGATACACATAATCACTAGCGGGCTTCACCGCAGATTTCTCACCCAGAATTTGCAGGATATCGGAATGCACATCATCTGGGGTTTCACTGTGGCAAATTTGCACTACGACACCTTTGCCTTCTTGAGCAACACGGGCTAGAGCCGATGAGAATGTCCAAGGCTTGTAGTTTTCGTCTTGCAAGAGGGTAAACACATCTCGAGCTGTATTACCCACGTGTACCCGCACCATGACAGGATCATCACTAACCACATCGCCTTTCACAAAGGCAAAATGTTTTTCTTTCCGCGCACTGTCTTGATAGACGCGGAGCTCAAACTCGCCATGCTCGGTATTTACCTCGTGAGAAGAAATACACTCAACGGTTTTTTCATTAACGGAACGGTATTGAATCAAGTCTGCGATGGTGCCAATTTTTAAATCGTGCTCTTCCGCAAATTTTTCTAGATCAGGGCGACGAGCCATGGTGCCGTCTTCATTCATGATTTCCACAATCACTGCAGAAGAATCAAAGCCACCTAAGCGAGCCAAGTCACAACCGGCTTCTGTATGACCAGCGCGAGATAAAACACCCCCAGGCTGAGCCATTAACGGGAAAATATGGCCAGGCTGAACAATATCGGTGGACTTAGCATTGCGAGCAACTGCAGCGCGAACAGTGCGCGCACGATCTGCAGCAGAAATACCCGTGGTAACACCTTCAGCCGCTTCAATAGATAACGTGAAGTTGGTGCTGTGTTGTGCTCGATTATCGTTCACCATCAACGGCAAATTTAATTGCTCACAACGATCTTCTGTTAGGGTCAAACAAATCAAACCGCGAGCGTGCTTCGCCATAAAGTTAATATCTTCTGGACGCACTTGCTCGGCGGCCATAATCAGGTCGCCTTCATTCTCACGATCCTCATCGTCCATGAGGATAACCATTTTCCCCTGGCGGATATCGTCGATTAATTCTTCAATGCTATTTAATTTCATTCGCTAACAAACCTTTTGGTTTATTTTAGAAAACCATTTTCAGCCAAAAAGGCCATGGAAATATCTTGTTGCTCACCGCTTTCGGCAGCTTTATCACCGAGGAGTAATCGCTCTAGGTAACGAGCAATGACATCCACTTCTAAATTGACTTTAGTACCCGAGGTGTAACCGCCAATCACAGTTTTATCTAACGTGTGGGGCACAATATTTAATTCGAAAACGGCGCCGTCCACCTTGTTTACGGTAAGGCTCGTACCATCCACCGTAATGGAACCCTTGTGGGCAATATACTTTGCTATTTCTGCAGGCGCTTGAATATGAAAACGCTCAGAACGTGCATCCGCCCAACGCTTTACCACTTCGCCAATACCGTCCACGTGACCACTGACAATGTGGCCACCAAAACGCGTGGTGGGCTGCATGGCTTTTTCTAAATTAACGCAGTCACCAACATTCCAAGAGCGGATACCGGTGTTGTCTAATGTTTCTACGGACACGTCAGCCCAATAGCCATCACCCGGTAATTCTACAACCGTTAAACACACACCATTGGTGGCAATACTGTCTCCCAGTTGTACATCGGTTAAATCCAATTCATTGGTTTTAATACGCAAACGCAGATCACCACCTTTCGGTTGAGCTGCAGCGATTTCACCAATATCTTCGATAATGCCTGTAAACATTTATGCTCTATCTCAATATCAAATCAGTATCGTAATCTATCAAAATCACTGAAAGCGTCAGCGAGGCCGGCAGTGCAAGGCAAAAACAAGTGAGAAAGCGCAGCCTAGAAGTAGTAGGTGAGCATTTTGAACTTATTTTTAACGCTGCAATGCCAAGGGCCTGCCCCATGAGTGCCGCGAATGCTTTGGGCACGCAGGTAGCTTTCAGCCTTCGTAATCGGGGATGGCGATAATCCTCAGGTCATCCCCAACTTTTCGCATATCTTTCCAGCTGAGCAACAGCTTACAACTCATGGTATCTACCGGTAACTCGAACAAGGGACGCGCAGAACTGCCCATCAACACCTGGGCCATATAAATCCACAGTTCATCCACCAGACCTAAACGCAGAAAGGCACCAGAAAGCCCTGCTCCAGCTTCTACTAAAATTTCATTACAACCACGCTGGGCTAGCTCATCCAGTAACGCAACTAAATCGACTTTATTCGGGCCAGTAAGGTGTCCGTGTTTTCCAGGCAGTTCAATCACCTCAACGCCCATCCCTTCCAGTACCTGAGCACGAGCTTCGTCTCGGTGAGTGCACACCACCAATACTGGCGCGCCTTCTGCGCTACCTACCTTAAATAGCATAGACTCTGGAGGCGTTTTCAGCTGAGAGTCCACCACCACTCGCAATGGCTGAGATGCGGCCGCTGCTTGGGCATCTGCCGTTGGCAAACCCGTTTCATCCGCTCGAACATTCAGTGAGGGATTATCGTGTATCACTGTTCCAACGCCCGTAATAACAGCACAACTACGAGCACGTAAACGCTGTACATCCGCCCGCGCATTGGCGCCGGTAATCCACTTACTTTCACCGCTCGCCATGGCCGTGCGACCATCGACACTCATGGCCGATTTACAACGCACAAAGGGGCGCTCCCCTTCCATGCGGCGAATAAAGCCAGGATTCAATTCACGACATTGGTTTTCCAGCAAAGGGCCAACCACTTCAACACCCGCAGCTCGCAGCTTTTCCAAGCCCCGACCCGCCACTTCCGGATTGGGATCTTCTAGGCCGTAAACCACTCGACTCACGCCGGCTTCGATTAAAGCATCACAACAGGGGCCGGTTTTACCCGTATGAGAGCAAGGTTCCAAGGTTACGTAGCAAGTTGCGCCTTGGATGCTTTGAGCGCTGCCGCGTGCGCTTGCCAAAGCATTCACTTCCGCATGGCCCTCTCCGGCCCGCACATGCCAGCCTTCGGCAATCACTTGATCATTCTGTGTAAGCACGCAGCCTACCCGAGGATTCGGGCGGGTGGTGTATAAGCCACGCTCAGCCAGTTGAATGGCTTTCGCCATCATCTCGCGGTCAAATGCGGTTATCAAAGTATCTTCTGAGTGAGTCATTGCAGTGTATTTAGTCTTTCTGCTTTTCCAGGCGATCGATTTCATCCCGGAATTCGCTCACATCCTGGAAAGAGCGATAAACCGAGGCAAAGCGTACGTAGGCGACTTGATCGAGCTGATGCAGTTCAGACATCACCTGCTCACCCACAATACGAGAAGGTACCTCCCGCTCACCCATAGCCTGTAAGTTGTGCTTGATGTTGTTAATAGCCGTCTCAATTTGCTCAACGCTCACAGGGCGTTTTTCTAAGGCTCGTTGCAGACCTGCACGTAATTTGGCCTCATCGAAAGGCTCGCGATTACCGTTGGATTTAATGAGCTTCGGCATCAAGAGTTCGGCGATTTCGTAGGTGGTATAGCGCTCACTACAAGACAGGCACTCTCGACGACGACGGATCTGATCGCCATTGGCCACCAGGCGGGAATCCACCACCTTGGTTTCTTCGGCACTACAGAAAGGACAGCGCATACAGGGAAGCCTCTACGAAATAAAACAGGGGGTTCAAAAACCGGCGGATCATAGCACATTGGCGGTTTTTCGGCGATGAAAAGCCGTAATAGAAGGAAGTTAGACTACACTTAAGCTCAAAACAGACGCTAAATCGCCCAATTCGAGAAGAAGTACATCTATGAGCAGTCATTTCTTTGCCTATATCAGCAAAATGCGCTGGATCTTGCGCTGGGGTATGAAGCGTAACGCCATCCCCGAAAATGTAATGGAGCACTCCTTTGAAGTCGCCAGCATCGCCTATACCCTGGCAGAAATTCGAAATCGCCTCTACCTCAACGAGGGTGAAGAGCCCCTAGATGCCAACGCCATTGCCGTAGCCGCCCTATTTCACGACGCGTCAGAAGTGCTCACCGGGGACTTACCTTCCCCCATCAAGTACCACAACGCCAAAATTCGAGACGCCTACAAAGAAGTAGAACGCACCGCCGAGCGAGAGATTCTGGCCACCCTACCGGAAGAATTGCAGCCCGCCTTTGAGCCTTTCCTTCTGGAAGAAAATATCCCCCCAGAGCAAAAGGCCATTGTGAAAGCTGCGGATATGATTGCGGCCTATCTGAAATGTACCGCAGAGGTGAATGCCGGCAACCCCGAATTTGATAGAGCTCAAACTTATGTTGAAGAGCGCCTGGAAGAAATCGAATTGCCGGAAGTGAAATACTTTCGAGAAGTCTTTTTGCCCAGTTTCAGCCTCACTCTGGATGAAATTATTACACCAGGGGAATCTATTACTGGGCATTGAGTCTTACCCTTGACTCTTGTCATTCTGAGCGAAAGCGAAGAATCTCTTGAATATTATGCAAAACTCGAAAAGATCCTTCGCTCCGCTCAGGATGACACTTATTGAAAAACTGTTTTCAACCGATCAAACTGAATAGCTTTTTCAACTTCAGTTGCGAATTTTTCCGAACTCAATTTTGCCAGCAACTCCAATGCTGCTTGGTAGCTGACTGCGCCACCATTTGAGGTGATAACTTTCTCGTCAATCACAACATTTTGATTAATCTGCACATCGATATCGGGATAGGCTCTTTTCAAACCTGATTCTCCGCCCGCCCAAGTGGTCGCCTTCTTTCCTTTCAGTACTCCGGCCTCACCTAACAGCATAGAACCCGAACAATTGCTGGCCACCCAAGATGCCGACTGACTTTGTTTATGGATAAACGAAGTAATATCTTTATTCTCGACAACATCATCCATATCATAAGCACTAGGCACAAGAAGCACATCCAGTTCAAGTGCATCATAGATAGTGTAATCCGCAACTACTGTCAGCCCCTCTTCGGACTTCACGGTTTTATTTTTAGAAGTAGAAATCACAACCACTTCGTAAGAAGAAAACCAGGATTTCTTTGATGCCGCACCAAATACCTCTACTGGCGCTGTGACATCACTGGTGAGAAATCCCTCAAACACCAAGATACCAATCTTCGATGAAGCGGCTGAACAGGTCGCACTCACCACTAATAACACCACTGAAATAATAAATCGAATAAACATATCTTTTGCCTTTTTTAATTTATTGAATCGGTTTTCCACTGCTGTAATCCAGCAATCTTTTGGCCTCCCCACCAGGGGCCCAAACTACTAATATTTTTGCGTTTTCGCCTTTAACTGTATGACGGACTTTGTCTCCAGGGCGAACAACACCCAACATTCCCGGCGTTAGCATCACAAATTTCCCATTCACCTCGTGCCCCACCTCACCTGAGATCACATAAATAATTTCTATGGCTCCATGAGGATGGCTTTTGGTTTCCGTTCCGGCGGTTAAAACCATCTCAACCACTTCGACTTCAGCACCTCCGAGATTAGATTGATCCAGCAGCACCTTCCATAAACAGTTCTTGAAACAGACAACCCCCTTGGTCGCATATTCATAAGAGGGTGTTTTGCTTACCGCGAGTGATGAGGCACTCCAAGCTAGAAAAATAATCGCTAATAATTTATACATTTCCATGCTCTCTATTTAACGCGCCAACATTTCCCCCTCGCTTAGCACTGGGCAACTCAAAGAATCGATCTCGATAAGCCGAAACCGATTTAAACTGATTAACATTGACTTCTTGCTGCCCGCCATACCAATCTATGCCTTTTAACCATGGCGCGATGGCCATATCGGCAATGGTTAACTCCTTGCCCATTATCCACAAGCGGTTATCGGAGAGCCGCTGTTCTAATACTCCTAGCAAACGATTTGCTTCGTCGCGATAGCGATGGATTCCATAACTGTCGGCAGTTGTACCCACTGCATACTTATAGAAATGCCCAAACTGTCCGAACATAGGCCCAACGCTCGCCACCTGGAAAAACAGCCACTGCAACATCTCCCAATACTGTTCATCAGTCTTTGGCAGTAACCTGCCTGTCTTCTTCGCGAGATAAAGCAAAATTGCGCCGGATTCCATCAGAGCAACAGGTTTATTAGAGGGACCATCGGGATCTACCAGCACAGGGATTTTGCTATTTGGGCTGATAAGAAAAAACTCTTTATCGAATTGCTCACCTTCCAAAATATTCACAGAGTGGGCTTCATAGGGCAGGCCCACTTCTTCAAGCATAATGGAGATCTTCTGCCCATTTGGCGTAGGCACTGTATATAACTGTATTAGCTCTGTATTTTTTACCGGCCAACGGCTTGGGTATTTCACAACACTCTTATCAACAATCACTGTTAATACTCGCTTTTCGCTGAATATTGAAAACAGGGCTTAATCTACCTAATATAGTGGACTATAAAAATATCCAATTTTTGTATTTTTAGGCATACCACTTATGCTAATCACCTTTACCCAAGAACAACCGTTATACCGGCAAATCTACGATAGCTTCCGAGAGAAAATAGCCCGAGGAGAGTTACAGCCTGGGCAAAAGATCCCATCCAGCCGAGAGCTGGCGAGCCAATTGGGAATATCTCGCTCATCTGTAATAGAAGCTTATGACCAACTGATTAGTGAAGGATATTTAGAAACAAGACACGGCTCGGGCACCTTTATTAATCCGGCAATGGATAATGCAGTAGAGCCCTCATCAAGCAAACAGCAAAAGCCTGCTCGCTCCACAACAAAATTATCTCAATCCAGCCCACAATTATCTGAGGCTGCCAAACAGGTAGATAGGCAACTACCAGGCATCTTTTTCAATCCTCCGAACCTGGAGAAATACCCCATTCGTTTTTCTTTTCAGGCGGGAAGAACTCACACCGATCCTCGCAGTGAAAAGATCTGGCAACAACTTATCAAGGAAAGCGCCAAGCAAGGCATAGAACAACCCACCCCCAATCAAGGAAACCTAGCCCTTCGCCAAGCGCTAGCTGAACACTTACGGCAAGTACGAAATTGCCACTGCAGTGCCGACAACATCGTGATCACCAACGGTTCACAACAAGCTTTCGACATTCTCGGGCGCCTTTTCCTTAACCCTGGCGATACCGTCGCCGTAGAAGAGCCCGGATATTTTGGCGCTAAAGCAGCATTCGCCGGCAATCATGGAAAACTGGCTTATATAAAAACCGACCTCCAAGGTATCGATATTTCTCAGCTGGAGAACAAGGCCTCGGGAGCAAAGCTGGTTTATGTCACGCCTTCTCACCAATTTCCTCGTGGCTCAGTTCTTCCCCGTGAACGCAGACTGGCTCTACTGGAATGGGCCAACAGTGAAAATGCCTTTATTATCGAAGACGATTACGACAGTGAATTTCGCTACACTGGCAAGCCACTAGAGAGTATTCAAAGCATTGATCCCTATGGCAGAACACTCTATGTAGGCACCTTTTCTAAACTGGTTTCACCGGCGTTACGTATTGGTTATGTGGTACTACCGGAAAATCTGATTCAACCCTTTCTTAGGGTCCGCTGGGCCATGGATGTGAAAACACCGCCCCTACAACAAACAGCTCTCGCACAATGGCTGCAAGAAGGCCATCACCGCCGGCATATACGTCGCCTACAAAAAATTTATCACGGCCGAAGAAATGCATTAGTACAGAGCCTCAACAAGCACTTCTCCCATGATGAGGTCACTATCGAAGGCAGCAGTACTGGATTACATATTTTCGTCAGCCTCAAGCAAGTTGCCCACAGCCAGCTGGCAGCGCTACTGGAAGACCTCACCCATAGCGGTATTGCCGTTACCAGTTCAGACTTCTTCTACCACCGTTCACCCAAGCAATGCTGCTTTATTTTGGGATTTTCCAGTATCCCTGAATCACAGATTGATCCCGGCATTAAGCAGCTCGCCAAGTTGGCTAGAAAACACGCAAAGCGGTAAGCACCAACACCGTAGGCGGGCCTTCAACATATCGCTATAATCGCCTTCCTACATTTACTTAGACAGTGCTCCCCATGGCCATCACCCACGTTATCGCTCACCATATCCAGCGCCCTCACAGCACTGCCGATGCGAAATTTTCCCGCCGCGATAGCGAATTACCTATGGATGGCAAGGTGGAGGAGCTACTGCGAGAGCTAAAGCGCACCTTCTGCAACCGTGCGGGCAAGTCCTACGGCTCTTTCAGTGAGGATATTGGCAACTACCCGTTTTCCGGCCTGCTGAAAAACTACTGCGATGAAAGCATCGGCTTCCCAAGTTTTAGCCAAAAGGCCACAGACCATTTCAAAATTGAAATTGAAAAAGACGAGTCGGTAGTCGATGCCCATTTACTGATGTTTCAGGAAAAGCTTTCCGACGCCGACTATCTCTACCTGTTTATGGTGGACCACGACGAAGCCCTGTATATCGACGGCGATCTCACCGTAAAAACCACCCTCAACATTGGCAGCTTAATGCTAGGGGCCCGCGTAAATTTAAGTGAGTGGCTAAATCACGGCACTAATTATTTATCACTACTGCGCCTACGAGGTGACAAACCTCTGACCGATGCCTTTTTCAATTGGGTAGGCTTTGCCGATCAGCAGTTAGATATTTACAAAGACACCACCGAATTCTTGGATATTGTTTCAGCCTACAGCCAGCGCATGCCAGAAGAAGAAGCCAACGAAACCAAAACCAAGGTGGTGGATTACTGTCTAGAAAAAGACAAAGCTGGCGAACCGGTAGAGTTTGAAAAAATTTCCGAAGTACTCAGCGAACGAGAACCCAAAGCCTTTGTAGACTTTGTAGAGCAAGCGCAAGAAAAGCCGAAGAAAGAATTAATCCCTCACCGAGCGCGACTGAAACAGTTTATTCGTCTCAGTGGCCGCGATGAAACCTTGAGTATGAGCTTTGATGCTCAATGCTTAGGCGAGTCGATTCACTACGACCATCAAAATGAAACCCTAACCCTGACCAAGTTACCGAAAGCACTAAAATCTCGAATTCTTGAACATCTACGAGAAGGGATTATCACTCCGGATCGAAGCGAATAATTGTTCTCGCGCGCGATAAAAATAAAGGCAGCCATCCTGGCATTGCTGTCCCATAGTTTTGGACCGTTCATAAGAAAAGCCTGATTCAATTGGTAAAATGGAGTTGCGACACTTCAATAACACCAAGGGAATCAGGCTTTGTCACATTCTAACACCGCACTCCACCAACTACTAAAACCCGTTCTTAGACATGAATTTGAGGCTTTGGCCGCACAGCATCATTCAGGGCAAAAGTTACGCAGCGCAAGTCGATGGGATCAATTTGTCGGTATGCTGATGAG
>JAILXX010000008.1:0-145442 GCA_045430295.1 Cellvibrionaceae bacterium
GGCGCCGTCCTTACCGCTGAGGCCTGTGCCGTTACGGATTGCTTCGAGGATAGCTTCTGTATCGAATGTGATTTTGTCTTTCATATATCATCTCTTTTAGGTTAAGTTTAAAGAAATGACACAGAATTCTGAACACTACCTACCAGCTCGTAGTCGATTTTTTGAAATGGTGGGCTCAGTCTGTAATTAGGGAGGGCGATTGGCCCTCAGTTGGCTGTCCACTACACTCAAGGGATGGCTTGACGTTAACCTGTTTATTTAATTTTTAAAATATTAAAAGGAACCGTTATGAAAAACGTATTACTAATTTCTAATCTTATTGTGGTGTTCTTATTCGCATCCAGTGCTTTGGCAGAGCCATCGGATATGGTTAATAACGGCCATGAAAAGGCGCAGATGAAAAAGATGGAAAAAGAGGCTCGTAAGCAGCAAAAAGCCATGGAAAAGCAGCAGCGAAAGGAAGCGAAGGCCATGGATGAAAAAGAAGATGATGGTGATGATAATGATAAGAAAGATGCAGCCAAGGATAAGTTGAAGAACAAGAAAGACAAGATGAAGGGAAAGTCTGACGTAGACGATGAGATGGAAGAAAAAGGAAAGGCTTACGGTAAAGATAAATCCCAGCAAGAGCGTAAAGAAGCTGGTAAAGGCTCAGAAAAAGGCCAACAAATGCGAGAAGAGAAAAGCCGTAAGTGGTGGAAGTTCTGGGAGTGATAAGGGCTCTTCATCATTAAGGGGATAGAGCCTACCTATCCCTTGTTAATGGGGGTAGAGCCTAATGTTCATGGAACCAAAGGTTGGCCACTGATTGATACCAAAGGTTGGCCGTATGAATAGGTGCCTTTAGATGAAGATGTTATGGAAATTTACTCACAGTCTTTGCTGGAATTTTAGATTCTTCACCTTTTAGGGTTTTTAGTTCAAATTCGTGAGGGTTTTATCTCATAACGCTATGATTTTAAAGGAAAAATAATAAGTTCTACTTTACCTGAAGGCGATAATTTCTTAGTCTTATTTTAAGTACTATGAGGTTAAAGAAAGTGACTCCATTCGGTAATTTTCTGGAACAAATACGCCGTTCTCGGCGGCTTCAGCAGAATGATCTCGCTGCCCGAATTGATGTGAATCCTTGCTATATATCCTCTCTAGAACGGGGGCGAAAAGGTCCTCCCTCCCCAGAATTACTCCAGAAGCTTAGTGCAACCCTCAAGTTGAGTTCCAGCGAAGCCGAACAGTTAAGAATTTCTGTAGAGCAATCCCAAAAAGTAATAAAACTTCCCGACGATACTAGTCTTGAAGAGTATGCCTTTTTGGCGGATATACGACGACGTATTGGCTCGTTAAGTCATGATGAGATTTCAGCCATGAGGCATATTTTAAATTTAGGTGAAAAAGTGAGCCGGGAGAGAGTGCTATGAAATAGGCACAAAAAAACCGAAAACAATCGCTTGAATTCGGTTTTTAGGGAGGTGGATACCTCGATCTGGTAAGTCTAAGTATCCCTTCCTAATTTCCAATCGTCAAGTATTCAAATTTACGAATTTTAGTTCGAGGCTTCGTGCTGCCTGTAAATAGGCAAGATCGATCTCGGCAAGGGGATACCTATGCTTTCAGACACTCTCTTCCGAAAATACATCACTTTTACCCATTGTTTGCCGGAAACAGCAAGGCAATATCTCACCATTACGAGAATCTCAGAGCCAAACCGAATGGTTGGTGTTAGAGCAAAAAATAATGTTTGCTCTTGGGTTGTTTCAGAAAAAATGTCGCACTCCATTTCCACAGAGAGCCGTACTGCAGAAAAGTCTTTTGTTATTCTTTGTGAATATGATGATTCCGTCTTGGAGATATGGGATCAACCTCAGCCGATTTCAGTAGTTAGAACGAATAAGCGAGGGCGCCAGCAAAAAGGATCATATACTCCGGATTTTCTTGTTCTCACTAGTCAAGGACCAAAAGTAGTTGAAGTTAAGCCGGTTGCAGTTTTAGAGCGATTGATTGAAAGCCAGCCGGATAACTGGATAAAAAGCGCTAATGACGAATATAGCTATCTTCCAGCGAGAAAAGCTTTTAGTGATATAGGGCTCGTTCACGAAGTTTTTTGTTATAGCCGAGATATTAGATACAGGGTTGCAAATCTTGAGTTAATGTTGCGATCCCGTTCTGTTGGGGCTGTCTCACCCTGTCTAAAGCATAGGCTTTATAAGCTATTTGAGGAGTCATTCTCGTGGAGTTTATATGACCTTAAGAATGCCCTTGCTCTTAATTGTTATACCCCATTAATACAGTTAATTGACCAGGGAGAGATATTTTTCGATCTTGATGAAGAATTGTTATCGGAGCCTAGGGGTTGTTTTATTACTTCGGATCTGAACTTGGTCGGCGAGGCTAAAACGTTAAGGAATTCACAGAAAATATATAAGGGTGGCCTCTCAAGCACTTCAATTACTAAATTTCCTAGTCATTCCTGCGCAGCAAAAGCTTTAGGAAAGCTCAGGAAGATAGAAAGTGGTGCCGGAGCAGAACGAAGCATAAGGCGTTGGAAACAACAGATTAGAGACGGCTCAAGTAAAGGGTTAACACCCTTTCAGTCATTAATCCCCCGCACCTATCTCTCCGGGAACAGAGTCTGCAGAGTCAATGACGTAGTTGTTGATTTTCTTCAGGAGTATTTCGTGAATACACACGGACCTTCACAAGGATTATCAGACTATCGAAGTTATATCCGGTATAAGGATATGGCCAAAGAGAATCATCCAAATTTCGATCCAGTATCACGTAGAACGTTTCTTAAGCGGCTACGAGAGATTCCCGCGAGTGTCATTGCTAAAGCTAGACAAGGGCGGCGTGGAGAAAATGCGGCAGCTGACCCTAGTAATCCCGAAGAAAGATCATTGAAGGCGCAATTGCCTTGGCAAGCAGCAGCAATAGATCATTACAAGGCAGATGTATACCTAGTGTTCTATTCGAATAATGGCCAAATATTCGTAGAGAGGCCTTGGATAACCGCTATGATTGATCTTTGTACTGGGGCAGTGTTGGCCATTACTCTGTCGTTTCGAGACCCTTCGCGAAATTCATGTGCAAAAGTTATTCGTGAATGTGTGAGAACACATCGGCGCCTGCCTCTGGAAATGATTGTAGATCGAGGGAGTGATTTTCGTTCCGTATATTTCTCTGCCCTCCTAGCTCATTACGGCGTAACTCTATCCCTAAGGCCGTCTGCTCACTCTCGATATGGCGGAGAGGTGGAAGGTTTATTTGGTGAGTTCAAAAAGATGTGGCTTACTCAAAGGCCGGGGAATTTGGCAGATTACGAGGAGGCTCGGTCTGTTGATGGCAGATTGTCTCCGAAGCAAGTAGCGATTCTTAAACCATATGACTTTTACAAAGAAATAAAGTCCTTCAGTGCTTGGAGAGATGCTAGGCCAAAGGGTGTGCACCTAGAGTCCGGAGAGGAGCGTTTTTTAGTTGGGCAGAAAGAATTTCCCTTTGTTGGTATCAGTGTCGATTATGATCAAGACTTGATGCTGGCTACAGCAGTGGAATCGAAAGCATATACTGTGGACTTTAAGAGAGGCATCCATATTGACGATTTGTATTACTACACACCGAATATCGCCAATATAAGAGGAAAGAAATCGAAATTAGAGGTTCGTAGAGATCCTGAAAATCCATATGTAGTTTATGCATTGATCGATGATTTATGGGAGCCTTGCTATAGCTCCCAAATAAATTCTTACACTTCCTTAGATCAGTCGGCTCAATTTGAGAGAGGTCTGGTTGCAATTGAAGGCACTAATTTACGCAGGAAAATACGAGAAGAGTTTGACGTTGAACTGTCTCGCATGTGTCGTGAGATGGATGAGGTTAGAGTTGAAGGTGAGGTCCCGTTAATTTCAGCTTGTGCAACCGGAATGTCGGAAAACCTTGAGTCATTAGAAGGTGAGCTTGATCTGGAGAATCTTCGTATCGTTAGTGTTGGAGGGTGGTGATATGTTGGCATCGAATCCTTTATCACTTGATTTGAAAATTGGACATAGACTTTGGGAGGAAGCTTTAGCACTAGCCTTTTCATTATTGGTTTCCGTAATGCCTGGAGAAGTGGTTTGTATTACTGGTCCATCTAGGGTGGGGAAAACGAAACTTATCGAAGAGCTGTGTGAGCTTTTAGGTAGTCCTGCTAATACAGTGTCGGAAGGTAAGATGCTTAACATGGCCGTTAAGGCATCAAACACAGGGACTAATGGAACTTTTTCGACAAAAATGTTTACTCAGCGAATGCTGGAGATTGTGAAGCACCCAATACTCTCAATATCTAATGAGAGTACGGAGGTAGATTTTTTATATCAGAAGTTAAATCGCACTACAGAATCAACATTACGTATGGCTCTTGAGCATGCTTTACAGGCAAGGGGTGTGAAGTATCTATTTATTGATGAAGCACAGCATGCGAGTTATGTATCGAAGGGGGCTCAAGGGGCCTATGCGGTTATGGATTCTTGGAAATGTTTGGCAGAAACAGCGGATGTTGTTTTGGTGTTAGTTGGTGCGTATCCAATTCTAGATATCATTCGAAATTCTCCCCACTTAATTGGCCGAAAGTACCAAGTGCATTTTCCTCGTTATCAACTAAATAAGTCAGACTTAAGAGAGTTCGCCAGTATTATTGCAATGTATGAGAAGTATATGCCAGTTTGCGAATCTACTGGAGGACTGTATAGGCATGTGGAAATGATCCATTACGGTACATTAGGGTGTATAGGTTTGTTGCGAAAATGGTTTGTACATGCGGCAGCAGTTGCGCGAGCAAAGAAAGTAAATATAGATTTAGAACTCCTTCAAGAAACACACGTTGTTGATGCTGATTTTATTAGAATTAGAGAGGAAATTATTCATGGTGAAAATATTCTTATTAAGAAAAAACATAATAATACAAAGGAGGATTTAAACAAAATAACCTCTCCTAGACATGGTAAAAAGATAAAGCCTTTTCAGAAAAAACCAGTTAGACAGTCACTTGGAAATAGATCTAAAGGGAAGGGGTAATGTACAGTCAACTTTTTCCAACCCCACTTCAGGGAGTGAGCAGTGCAGAAGTTGAATCGCTACCTTCTTATATACACCGTGCTGCCTTGGAACATGGTGTATCTGTTGGTGACCTTTTACGGTATGTATACCGATTAGGCTTGAAAGATCATCATGTTAATACTTCCGTACAGTTGCCCAGTTATGTTCAAACATCGGATTTAGTCAGGTCAAGCAGAACCTCTAATATGTTCAGGGGCTTATTAGAGCAGTATACGAGTCAGGATTTGTCGACGAGTATGCTATGGGTTTTAGAGGGGGTATTGAGTCGTTCAAAGCTTGAGGTGACAAAAGGATTTCGCTGGTGCCCTGAGTGCTTTTCTGAGTTTCTAAGCTTAGGTAAGGAGCCATATTTTAAGCTGATTTGGCATATGAGTGCGGTATCGGCGTGCCCAATTCATAGGACGCCGTTAGTGGAGGCTTGTGAGTTTTGTGGTTCAGATCAGTCCACATATAGAGTAAAAGTTCCTCTTGGCTACTGCCAAAGCTGTGGTAAATCCTTGTCAAAGAGAAAGCGCAGATTGAAGGCTAAGGATGTGAGGTTTTCTTGGGAGGATATTGGTTTAGATATTGTTCAGCTATTTAATGATTTAGCAATAAATGGCTGTGAATTACCTGAGTCTGGTCCAAAGCAATCACTTGATGATTTGTTTGACTACTATTGGCGAATGGGTCGGGAAGATGAGTTCTATGGTGCGCTTACTCGGGATGAGTCGCTTGCGATATTGTATGAGCAAACACCATTCAGTTTAAAAACAGCTCGTAGAGTATCTTACCGATTGGGCGTTTCTCTATATGATTTTCTGTCTGGAAATGCAGCGCTAACAACAGATGTATTAGACTCAGAAATGTTTTGTAATTTGCCACCTGGGTATTTAGAGGCAAACAAAAAGACTAAGCGGGATCACCGGGGTGTTTTGAATAAGGTAAAGAGGTATCTGCGAGAGCATACCAACCCTCCTTCTCTTGCTGAATTGGCACGGGCTGTAGGAGTGTCAACTGGATATCTAGAATATCGTCATCCCGTGTTATCTAAGGATGTTGTTGTTAAACATCAGTTATATTTAGAGCATGAGAAGTTACGAAAAACATATAGAGCCCAAGAGTTAGCTTTGAAGTTTTTTCTTGATGAAAAGTATGCCAAACAACCTAAATCGAGAAAGCAGGCTTATCGGGTGCTTAGAGAGGAAACAGGCCTCCCAAAATGGGTGTTGAAAGATGCAATTCAGGTTGCATATCGGGCGTTAAATTGACTGTATGTTGGTGTGTTCGAGTAATAAGAGTTTTAGGCGGTAGCTTTACGCTTATGTGGGTAGAGCTGGTTAAGCAGTATCACCGGCAAATATCTCGTAAAAAGAGAGGTTCAGTATCGGGAATTTCGGCCACTTTAGATAACATAGAAAACCAAAGGTTGGCCGTAGTCGTTCGCCTGATGTTTTTGTCGTTTACACCGTGTTTTGTACTCTAAGACGGAGTGACAAAAGCTTTAAAAAATCAATACGGTAAGGCATCACGCCTAAAGCATGAATAGGTAGTCATTTTTGACTTTCAGACCCAACAATACCAATCTATCTTTTAATCCTAGCCTTGAAAATACGCTCAATCAGTAACCTACAGCCTTCTTATGACGGATATCGACTGAAATAGAACCATTACCGCAGATTTCGCTCAAAGCTTGATAGACGCTCAAACTTAGTCAACAATATCCCCATGAAAAAGCTCAGCAAACATATCGCCTTATTCTTAGCCTTGGTCGTCTTATCCAATGGCTTGCTTGCTGCGCAAATGACAGTCACCATGATTGATACCTCTATTCAGGTTGAAAATACAGAGGTACATGAACCTTGTCATGGTGATACAAGAGAGTCAGTAAATAATGAGTCCATAGATTGTTGTGAAGGAGATTGTTCAAGCTGCCTGCTTACATCAAATGTCAGTGAGATATCTGCATTGAATACAACAGTCAACCTCCAAGCACCTTTGGTTATTTTAACAACCAACCATTTATTACCTGCTCATAGAGCTAACCTCTATAGACCTCCCATATTGATCTAATCCTAGGGTAAGTGCGCCCAAAATAAGTGTTTTCGCCGTTCGGCGAGATCTTTTTTTGCGTATATAAAATTTACTACAGGTTTAGAGTATGAAATCTTTACTAATGTCAGTGGCCTTGATTACCCCTCTGACACTCGCCCCAATAAAAGTCATAGCAGAAAGTATTGGGCTCGATCAGGCTATCTATCAAGCAATTCATAATGATAACTGGCTCAAAAGCAGTGAATTAAGAGAATCCGCTCTACGCAACGAGGCAATAAGTCATAGGGCTTTACCCGATCCGACCATGTCCCTCGGCATAGCAAATGTGCCAACAGATAGCTGGGAGTTTGATCAAGAAAATATGACCCAGCTGAAAGTGGGTATTACACAACGCTTCCCGAGTGGTAACAGTCGCAGTATCAAGGCACGGAAGTCTCAGCTTATGGCTGATGTAACCCCATATCTGAGACTGGAGCGCAAAGCCCAGCTCACACAAGTGGTGTCACACCTCTGGTTAGATAGCTATTTAGCACATCAGTCGATCAAACTTATCGAAAGCGAGCGTTATTTATTTGAGCAGTTGGTTGATATTACAACCGCGCGCTACCAATCGGCACTGGGGGGAGCAAGACAACAAGACGTGGTTAGAGCACAGCTCGAATTAACAAAGCTGCAAGACCGGTTAACGCGCCTCTATTTACAATACGACACTAATCGGCAATTACTATCCGAGTGGTTGCCATTTGAGACTCGGATACTAGGCCTATCTGAAAAATTACCGCTGATGAAAAAGGTCCCTTCTCTTTCCATTGATACATTACAGAAAAACATTCGTCGTCACCCTCAACTTAGAATCACTGACAAGCAGATTGAAATAAAACAAGCTGACATAGAACTAGCACAGGAAGACTATAAACCCGACTGGGCATTAAATGTGTCTTATGGCTATCGAGAAGATACACCTATGGGTATGGAAAGGTCCGACTTTGTATCGGTAGGAGTGAGTTTTGAACTGCCGGTTTTTACCCAGAACCGACAGGACAAAACTGTTTCAGCAGCAAATTCACGTAAACAAGCACTCGCTTTTGATTATCAATTACAGCAGAAAAATCTACTATCCAAGGCATTAAAAACACTGTCAGAAATAGAACGGCTTGAACAGCGATCAGCTCTTTATCAAACCCAACTACTTAAGCAAGCACATGAGCAAGCAGAAGCCTCCCTTTCCGCCTACACCAATGATGATGGTGACTTTGCTGATGTCATGCGTGCTTACATTGCAGAGCTAAATAGCAAAGTTGAAGCATTGGAAATCACTATTAAACAGCGCAAGGCATTAGCAACCATGAATTATCTGCTAGCGGGCAGTAACAATCAGCTTCAGGAGAGCAAGCATGAATCTCGATAAAAAATTAATCCCTGTAAGTATTGCCGCTATTACCCTAGGTGTTGTTATTGGAAAATTTCTACCTTCATCAGGTACCGGCATACAAGGAGCGGACAAACAGCCTTTGTATTGGGTTGCGCCAATGGACCCGAATTACCGCCGTGATGCCCCAGGGAAATCACCAATGGGAATGGACTTGATTCCTATTTACGAAGCTCCCTCAAGCGATGGATATGGCCCCGGCGTCGTGCGTATCTCGCCCGGTGTTGTTAACAATTTAGGGGTACGACTCACGAAGGTAAAGAAAGATTCACTGCACTCAGAAATAAAAACTGTTGGCTATGTGAAATACGATGAAGATCAGCTCAAACATATCCACCCTCGTGTAGAAGGCTGGATTGAAAAACTCTATATCAAAGCCGCCGGCGATCCTATTGAAAAAAATCAGCCTCTCTATGATTTGTACTCCCCTCAATTGGTTAACGCCCAGGAAGAATACCTGCTGGCATTAGGACGCAATAATAAAAGCCTAATTACTGCAGCTAAAAATCGCTTAAAGTCACTGCAATTATCCAATGAATTTATTGAACAACTGAAACGTGTACGCCAGGCACAACAAACCATAACCTTTAAAGCACCACACAGTGGTGTTGTGGACAATTTAAACATTCGGGAAGGATTCTTTGTTCAACCAGGAACAACACTAATGTCTATTGGCAAGCTTGATCAGGTTTGGGTAGAAGCCGAAATATTTGAGCGCCAAGCAGCCCTAGTTAAACAAGGATTACCTGTCTCCATGGTATTAGATTATGTTCAGGGAAAGCAGTGGCAAGGTGTGGTCGATTATGTCTACCCAACACTGGACCCCAAAACACGCACACTAAGAGTTCGCTTGCGGTTTGATAATAAGGAACAGATATTGAAGCCCAATATGTTTGCTGAGGTAAATATATTTACAGGCAGTAAAGAAAAGCACCTTCTTGTCCCCAAAGATGCTGTCATTCGCACAAGCACACGAAACGTGGTGGTTCTTTCCCTAGGAGACGGTCAATTTAAGTCAATCGCTGTAGAACTCGGTGCTTCTGATGAAAACCATATTGCTATAACCAAAGGCCTAAGCGCTGGCGATCAAGTCGTTGTTTCTGCTCAATTCCTTTTGGATTCAGAGTCGAGTAAGAATTCTGATTTCAAACGCATGAATCATGAAGAAGACTCCAAACCCTCAAGCGTCTGGACCGCCGCCACAATAAAAAGCGTTGACCAAACAATGCGCAAGGCTCGAATTGAGCATGCAGAAATACCAGAATGGCGCTGGCCGGTGATGACAATGAAATTTGGTTTTGCAGACAATATTGATATTAGTGCACTAAAAAGCGGCACTGAGCTGCATATGGAATTAACCAAAGATACAGACGGCAAAGCCGTAGTCACCGGCATTCACATCATGGATAACGAAAGCGCTAAACCATCAGATAGAGAGCCTAACACTCACACCCACCATGATCATAGCCATAAGAACATGAATCATAAAAATCATGATGAATCTGCATCAAATAAAGAGGTAAAACATCATGATTGAAGCATTGATTCGATGGTCTATTGCCAATCGTTTTTTCGTACTGATTTGCACAGCGATGCTTATTTTTGCTGGTTTGTATTCAGTCAAAAATACGCCCATTGATGCGATCCCTGATTTATCTGATGTGCAAGTTATCATTAAAACCAGCTACCCCGGACAAGCCCCGCAAGTGGTTGAAGACCAAGTCACCTACCCCTTAACCACGGCTATGCTGTCGGTACCCGGCGCTGAAACAGTTCGAGGTTATTCGTTTTTTGGCGATTCCTATGTTTATGTAATCTTTGATGAAGATACAGATCTCTATTGGGCCCGTAGTCGCGTATTGGAATATCTTAGTCAGGTTGCACCCTCATTACCCGACAATGCAAAACCACAATTGGGCCCAGACGCGACGGGTGTTGGATGGGTCTATTTATACGCGTTAACCGACAAAACAGGCCAGCATGACATCAGCCAACTGCGCTCTATTCAAGACTGGTTTCTAAAGTATGAATTACAAACCGTGCACGGTGTGTCAGAAGTCGCTGCCATTGGTGGCATGGTTAAACAATATCAGGTACGCGTTAATCCTGAAAAATTACGCGCGTTTAACATCCCATTGGCACACATTCAAATGGCCATTAAACGGGCGAATCAAGAAGTGGGCGCCTCTGTGGTAGAAATGGCTGAAGCTGAATATATGGTACGCGCTTCAGGCTATATCAAATCAGAAGAAGACCTTGGCAATATCCCGCTAGGTGCCAATCAAAATGGTACACCGTTATTACTGAAAGATATTGCTGACATTGGTATTGGCCCTCAAATGCGCAGAGGTATCGCCGAACTGAACGGTGAAGGTGAAACCGTTGGCGGTATTATTGTAATGCGCTTCGGGGAAAATGCTCAAAAAACCATTGATGCCGTTAAAAGCAAGCTAAGCGAACTACAGAAAAGCCTGCCTGATGGTGTTGAAGTTGTTACGGTTTATGACCGTTCAGGATTAATAGAACGCGCCGTTGAAAACCTTTGGCAAACGTTACTCTTAGAGTTCATTGTTGTCGCATTGGTATGTGTTGTTTTCCTCGTGCATGTCCGTTCATCGTTTGTTGCAATTATCAGCTTGCCGATTGGTATTTTAGTGGCCTTTATTGTCATGCACCTGCAAGGTATTAACGCAAATATCATGTCGCTAGGCGGTATTGCAGTTGCGATCGGCACAATGATTGATGGCGCAATCGTCATGATTGAAAACATGCATAAGCATATGGAAAAAACAGAGGTCACGGATAAAAACCGCTGGGAAATTGTCACCAAAGCAGCGACCGAAGTCGGCCCAGCTCTCTTTTTCAGCCTATTGATTATTACCGTGAGCTTTATTCCAGTATTCACGTTAGAAGCTCAAGAAGGCCGCATGTTTTCACCGCTGGCTTATACCAAGTCTTATGCTATGGCTGCGGCTGCGATTCTCGCAGTAACACTGGTGCCCGTTTTAATTGGGTACTTTGTGCGCGGAAAAATTAAATCCGAATCAGAAAACCCAGCCAACCGATCCTTAATGAATGCCTATAAACCTTTATTAGATAAGGTATTACATCACCCCAAAACAACATTAGCTGTGGCTTTACTGATTTTACTCAGCACTTTATGGCCAATGAGTAAAATCGGCAGTGAGTTTATTCCTCCATTGGATGAAGGCGATTTGATGTATATGCCAACCACTTACCCAGGCATCTCCATCGGTAAAGCCCGAGAACTGTTACAGCAAACCGACAAGCTGATTGCTACCGTACCAGAAGTTGAAACAGTATTCGGTAAAATCGGGCGTGCAGAAACGGCCACCGACCCTGCGCCACTCACCATGATAGAAACCTTTATTCAGCTAAAACCACAAAGTGAATGGCGTGACGGAATGACCAAGGAAAAATTAAAGGCTGAATTTGATGCATTAGTAAAACTGCCGGGCGTGACAAATGCTTGGGTTATGCCGATTAAAACCCGTATTGATATGCTGGCAACAGGTATCAAAACACCCGTTGGCATTAAGATCGCAGGCCCTAAGTTAAGCAAAATACAGGCTATCGGTGAACAATTGGAAAACATCTTGACCGATGTTCCAGGTACAGCTTCTGTTTATTCTGAGCGTGTGGCTGGTGGTCGATATATCAAAGTTGATATTGATAGAGAAAAAGCGGCGCGCTTTAACTTGAACATTACTGATGTACAACAAGTTATCGCCACGGCTATTGGAGGTATGAATGTTACTCAAACAGTGGAGGGATTAGAACGCTACCCTGTTAACCTCCGCTACCCACAAGCCTACCGAAACTCACCTGAGCAATTATTATTGCTGCCTATCGTAACGCCGTCGGGTCAACGAATAGCCCTAGCAGATGTGGCTTCGGTATATATAGAGGATGGACCACCCGGCATTAAAAGTGAAAATGCACGCATTAATGGTTGGACATTTATTGATATTGAAAATGTGGATATTGGTTCTTACGTTGAAGATGCAAAAAAAATCGTTGAGGAGCAATTGGATTTACCGCCAGGGTATTCCATTAATTGGTCAGGCCAATATGAATACATGCAGCGAGCAAAAGCCAAACTCACTTATGTTGTACCGCTAACCCTAGCGATTATTACTATTCTCCTGTATATGAGCTTCAGACGCTTTCAAGAAACGGCCATCATTATGGGGACATTCCCGTTGGGGCTTGTTGGTGGAGTCTGGCTGTTATACTTCTATGACTTCAACTTCTCTATTGCTGTCGGGGTAGGTTTTATTGCGCTGGCGGGTCTAGCTGTAGAAACAGCCGTCATTATGCTGGTTTATTTAAATCAATCTTGGAATGAATTATTAGAAGACATAGATCAAGGTAATAGCCAGCTGAGTAGGCACAGTATTATTCAAGCTGTACGCAATGGAGCTATCATGCGGGTAAGACCTGTATTAATGACAGCTTTCTCTGATTTAGCTGGTTTATTGCCAGTGCTCTACAGTACAGGCACTGGCGCGGAAGTAATGAGCCGCTTAGCTGCACCACTAGTTGGAGGCATGATCTCAGCTATTGCCTTAACACTTTTGATCGTACCTTGCATATATATGCTGTGGAAACTACAAACACTGAAAAAAATGGATAGGGCTATTTAATTCCCAACACTAAAAGCATCCATAATAGGGCAGTCGCTAACAACATTACTGCCATCGCAACTTTGAGAAAGCTGCTCTAAAGTCTGCTGTATTTTTTGTAGACTTTGTAATTTGCTGTTTATTTCTTCAAGTTTACTGTCAATTAACTCATTGATTACTTGAGTCGAGAGATAAAGAAAGCATGTGTTATTTGCTTTTCTACAGCCAACGGCTAACATTTTGGCAGTATTCTACATATTGATGCTCGTGCTGCCGAGTTAGGTGCTCTTCTTCCATGGCCACCTGTATCTGTATTAAAGCAATATCAAGAACTAGGATCGCAAGCGTGATAGGGTTGGGCAAAAGTAAGAAATACCCAAGTGACATGATGATGACACCAACAAATATTGGATTTCTTGAATATTTAAATAATCCCCGTTGAACAAACTCCGTTTTTTGGTCGTGATCAATTCCTATCCGCCAAGAGGTCCCCATTTGCGATTGAGCTATCACCACCCAAACTAAAGCAAATGACATTATCCCCATTCCGGCATACTGAACCGTGGTGTAAGTAAGTAGTTTGATGGGACCCAGTAGCATATACAGGTTTTGGAGCAGCGCAAACACTACAAACACTAAAATTGATAGCAAGGGTAAACACTTGAAATACATGCCTGTGATCGCTTCAGGTCCTGATTGTTGATTAAGTTTAAAGGCATTAATACCCGTTCTCTTTGCAACAACATAGTTTCGCCAAACTACGGCAACACCAAAAAATAGAACAAAGTAAGCTAGTAAAAAATAAATAATCAATTGATTCATATTGTTTCCCCACCCAAATTGAGAAGGACTCCTCACTAAGGTTATTTTGTTTCTCGCCTATGCACCCATTGATACAAAACTGGCAGTACAAACAAGGTCAGAATTGTCGACGAAATAATACCGCCAATTACGACCGTTGCGAGTGGCCTCTGAACTTCAGCGCCGATACCCGTATTGAAGGCCATAGGTACGAATCCAAGACTGGCCACTAAGGCGGTCATCAGTACCGGGCGTAGGCGGGTCATCGCGCCTTCGATAATGGATTCCGTTAGTTCCCCAGTCTCTCGCAAAAGTTCACGAATAAAAGCGAGCATCACCAAGCCATTGAGCACCGCCACCCCGGAAAGCGCGATAAAGCCAATCCCCGCTGAAATTGACAGCGGCATATCGCGCAAGTACAACGACAACACACCGCCGGTGAGCGCCAACGGCACACCACTGAAAATAATCAGCGCATCCTTGAAGGATGAAAATGCCATCACCAATATTCCGAGTATCATCAGGAGCGTGAGCGGCACGACGATGGATAATCGCTGGCTGGCTGACTCCAATTGTTCGAAGGTGCCGCCGTAATCCAACCAATAGCCAGGGGGAATATCGGCTTTCTCGCGAATCGTTTCTTGAACTTCTTTGACGAAGCTACCCAAATCTCGACTCCGCACATTCGCCGTAACCACGATTCTCCGTTTACCATTTTCTCGACTGATTTGCGCAGGCGCGGGTGAAATATCCAGGGTTGCGACTTCTTCCAGAGGAACGTAGTCACCGTTTTTTAGTGGCACCGGCAGAAATTTCAGTCGATCAATGTCTCTGCGTGTGGTTTCGGGTAAGCGCACAACCAGCTCAAAACGACGGTCGCCCTCATAAATAATGCCGGCCGATTCACCGCCGATGGCTGCGGACACCCAGTCTTGCAATTCAGCTACGTTTAATCCGTATCTCCCCAAAGCGGTGCGATTTGGAATGACGGAAAGTGTGGGCAAGCCTGTGACTTGTTCGACACGGGCATCGGCTGCGCCGTCGATGGCATTCACCACTTTGAGAACATCATTCGCCGTTAGAACCAGTTGATCCAGATCATCACCAAAAATTTTGATCCCCAAATCGGCACGCACACCCGAAATCAATTCGTTAAAGCGCATTTGAATCGGTTGGGTAAACTCGTAATTGTTACCGGGCAATTCCTCCAGTGCCTGCTCCATCTCTTCAACGAGTTCGGTTTTGGTCTTAGACGAATCTGGCCACTCGCTTCGTGGCTTAAGGATAACAAAGTTGTCTGCGACATTGGGTGGCATCGGATCGGTTGCGACTTCCGCCGTACCAATACGCGCAAAAACCTTATCCACTTCTGGAAAAGCGGCAATTCGCTGCTCCAGTATTTCCTGCATTTCCACGGCTTGCTCTAAACCCGTTCCAGGAATACGCATGGCATGAAGGGCGATATCGCCTTCGTTAAGCTGCGGAATAAATTCCGAACCCAGCGTAGAGGCAAGCCACAAACAAAACACCACCAGCACCGACGCAAAACCCACCACGGCGTAGCGAAATCTAAGTGCCAGTTTCAGTAGTGGTTGATAGGCGGATTTTGCCTTGGCAATCACCACACTTTCTTTCTCGCTGATTTTTCCGTTCATGAACACTGCAACGGCTGCCGGTACAACGGTAAGTGATAGCACCATCGCCGAGAGTAAAGCCATGACGACTGTGGCGGCCATCGGGTGGAACATTTTTCCTTCCACGCCCGTCAAGGTGAAGATTGGAATGTAGACGACGGTGATAATGGCCACACCGAACAAACTCGGACGAATCACTTCCGACGTTGCGTCGAATACGGTATTCAATCGTTCACGTAAATCCTGCTGCCCGTTTTTATGTTGATGCTCCGCCAGCCGACGAACACAATTCTCAACGATAATCACCGCGCCATCGACAATCAGACCAAAGTCCAGAGCTCCGAGGCTCATTAAATTTGCGGAGACACCGGTTTTCACCATGCCGCTGATGGTCATCAACATGGATAAAGGAATCACGGCTGCCGTGATCAGTGCCGCGCGGAAGTTGCCCAGCAAAAGAAACAATACAACGATCACCAGCAGCGCGCCTTCCAACAAATTCTTGGAAACAGTGGCAATGGCTTTGTCCACCAATGCAGTGCGATCGTAAACGGCTTCGGCAATCACACCGTCTGGCAAAGAGGCCTGAATATCCTCCAACTTGGCAGCCACATCCTGGGCCACGGTCCGTGAATTGGCGCCGATTAGCATCATGGCGGTGCCCAACACGGTTTCCACCCCATCCCGTGTCGCGGCGCCGGTGCGCAGTTCTTTGCCAATGCTTATGTCCGCGACATCCTTTACCTTGATCGGAACAGAGTCGTGTTCAGCGATGATGACATTGCCAATGTCCTCAATCGTGCCTAGCTGCCCGGGTGAGCGCACCAGCAGTTGTTGACCGTTGCGTTCGATGTAGCCTGCACCGCGATTGTCGTTATTCGCTTGCAGCGCTAGCACCACATCTTCAACACTGATTTTGTAGAGCAGTAATTTTGCCGGGTCCGGTAAGACGTGGTATTGCTTGTTGTAACCGCCAATGCTATTGACCTCAATCACGCCTTTTACCTGTGCAAGCTGAGGTTTGATAATCCAGTCCTGAATTTCTCGCAAGGCCGTAGCTGTATAGGGTTCGCCATTGGCCATGCGCGCATTCGCTTTCGCCTGTACCGTGTACATAAAAATTTCGCCCAAGCCGGTCGAGATGGGGCCCATTTCCGGTTCAAGTCCGGGCGGTAAAACACTTTTAATCGCGCCCAGCCTGGCGTTAATCAGGTTGCGCGCAAAATAAATGTCTGTGCCTTCTTCAAATACTACGGTGACCTGCGACAATCCATAGCGTGACAAGGAGCGCGTGTAGGACAGGTTCGGCAAACCAGCGAGTGCGGTTTCTACCGGGTAGGTAATGCGTTGCTCCGACTCCAGTGGCGAGTAGCCTGGTGCAGCGGTATTGATTTGCACCTGAACGTTGGTGATATCGGGTACGGCATCGATGGGGAGTTTTTGATAACTCCACACACCGACACCGACGATGAGAAAAATAAAACATAAAATCAGTAAGCGCCGCTCTATCGCAAGGCGCAAAATAGAATCAATCATAGTGCGCCTCGATCAGTGTTCGTGTTCAGCTTCGGATTTTTCGATATTGGCTTTAATCAGGTAACTGTTTTGGCTGACATAATCGCTACCCGCTTCAAGCCCCTCAACGACCTCATAAAAATGGTCATCACTGCGGCCCAATACCAGTGGCGTAAACCGATATTCCTCGCCTTGTTTCACAAACACGCCCTGGCGGCCACCCAATGTTTGTACAGCATCTTTCGCTACGGCCAAAGCCACTGAAAAACGACCCACTTCAATACGGGCTTCTGTCATCAAGCCGGGCGACAAGGATTGCTTATCATTAGCTAGTTTCACGCGCGCAATCTGATACGGTGATTCTATCGACGGCAAAATATGATCCACAGTCGATGCCGCACTTACTGTGCCGGTTAATATGTGTACGGACTGACCTTCGCTGACCGAAGATTGTTGTGCGGGATACACACGTAGTTCCGCCCATACCGTGCCAAAGTTGGCAATGGAGAACAACACCTGGTCCTGGGTCACTTCGCCGGTATTGGCATGACGCTGGACAACACGCCCCGTAATCGGAGAACGGATGGTGTAAGTTTTCAGGCTTTCGTTGGATTCAATTTCAGCCAACACGTCGCCAGTTTTCACGCGATCACCCAGAGTGACCTTGACGGCTTTGACCAAGCCTTCAAAACGCGCACGTACATGGCTCAGTTTCTCCGGCGCTGAAACAATGGAGCCGAACACGGTGATCGTTTGGTGCAGCTCTTGCGGCCCGGATACGGAGGTGACGATACCCACCTGGCTCGCCATTTTATCTTCAATACGGCTGCTGGTTTCTTCTCCGTGCTCATGCTCATCGTGATCATGTCCGTGTTCATCGTGGTCGACATGATCTTCATACTCGTCATGGTCGTCTTCTTCATGATGTGGTGCGTGTTGTTCGGACGCTTCATGTTCGTGGTCATGATCGTTTGCGGAAAACGCGGGTGTGTTCGAGAGAAAAAACACACTCGAAATAACCAATAAGTAATAATTCTTCATCGAAATAAACTCCGGAGGCCAGATCTGATCTGGCCAACAAAAATTAAGGGTTAAGGGCTTCGCCGGTGAGCTGTTCAATCAGAGCCTGGCTAATTAGCGCTGTGGTGACGGCATCAATAAGCGACTGTTTACTGGCAAGCAATTCTTCCTGGGCGGCGATGAGATCAAGATAGCGATAACGCCCGTTGTCAAAACCTTCGTTGGTGAGCTTGAGCGCTTTTTCCAACGCGGGGATGGCGACATTTTGGGTAAGATTGGCAGCCGCGATACTTTGTTTTCTGAGCGACCATGCTTCAAAAAGTCGTGCGTGCAACACCAGGAGCAAATCCTGTTGGGCGTAATCCACGGCATTGCGATTGGCTAATGCGGCTTTGACGTCGCCACTGCTGCGTTTACCGGAGAACAAGGGGATGGAGATACCGGCAGTAAATGCAGAATCCCCGGTTTCTTCAAAACGTTTAATGCCTGCGCGCCAGCTTAAGTCGCTGCGGCCACTGGCACGAGCCAGAGTGACTTCGGCATCGCGAATGCGGGCTTCACTGGCGAGTACTTGAAGGGCCGGTGACCTTTGAACTCGTGTGTACAGTTGATCGAAATTTTGGGTGGGACCGAAGTCAAACAGATTGCCTGTTATTGATTGAAAGCCGGGCGTTGTTTCTCCCCAAAATCGCGCGAGTAACACTTTCTGACGTTCAAGCTGCTCTTGCAGTGCCGCCAAACGAATTTCAGCACGTACGAGTGCCGCTTGCGCTCGCATCACTTCCGCTTCAGCCGTGGCCCCTCGAGCGGAGCGCGCTTTGACGGTTTTAAGAATGGATTGGGACAATGCCAGCGACTCTTCTGCCAGTCGAAGGTTTGCCTGAGTAGCTAAACCGTCGATATACACTTCGGTGACCTTGCCGAGCGTATCCAGAGTCGCTGCTTGTTGTTCCCATTCCGCCTGATTGAGTCGGGCATCTGCGTAACGCATGCGTGCCTGGCGCTTGCCTCCAAGCTCGATCACAGAAGAAAGCGCAAGAGTCGTTTCGGCGGCATCAAAGCCTTCATTGGCTCCCGAGCCAGCAAAGTTTTCAACCTCCAATTCAAGTGCTAGCACCGGGCGCAAGGCACTGGCTTGCCTTTGGGCACTCAACGCTTCTGCTGTGAAGCGGTATTGGTACAGCTGAGGGTTTTGTGCAAGCGTCGAAGCCAGCGCGTTTTTTAAAGTGAGTGTGGACTCGGCGTTTTCAGCAAGCGCTGATGGCGCCATACTGCAGAGTAGAAACGCAAGCCGCAGCCAGGTGCATTTACACCTGAAAAAAAGGGTATTTCTCATGGAAAAGTCCTGAATTAACTCGTTTTCCGCTAGTGCGATTGAAACAGTGCTTAGGACTTAGGCTATCGGAGGGCGCAGGAAGGTATCGAAAGTGTCTGGAAAGGCTTTATCGAAATACTCTGGAACCGGAGATGTGCTCTTACCGAAGTAACTGCGATCAGATGCTAATGCAATAGCGGCAGTGAAATGCCCATGGCAATAGCAGCAATGATTACAGTCGTGCTCATCGTGACTGGATAGGTCGCCTGAAACGGCATGTTGCTCATCTTGAGTGTGCAGAGTATCAGCATAAGACAAGTGCTCAAACCTCGACTGATGCGCTGTATGGATATCAGCTAACCCTGCTGCCGACTGGAGCGTCATAAGCATAAGCAGTAGATATGTAAAAGCGCGTAATTTCACAGGAGTTAATCACTTGTTTTAGTCAATGCGGACAGTATAGATTCTATAGTAACTATAGAGTCAAGGGTATAGCAGTGAAAATTGGCGAATTAGCTAAATCAAGTGGTTGCTCTGTTCAGACAATTCGATATTACGAAAAGGAAGGACTCCTTTCAGCCCCGTCACGCTCTGAGGGCAATTTTCGTGTTTACGATAACGACATGCTTGAAAAACTGCTGTTTATTAAGCATTGCCGATCCCTGGATTTAACCTTGAAAGAAATCAAGCAGCTTATCCAGCTTCAAAGTTCACCTGATTCTGATTGCGACGAGGTCAACAATATGATCGAAACTCATCTTGTCCTTGTGGAGTCGCGCATCGAGGAGCTTAAAAAACTTCATCTCGATTTGAACGTACTTCGGCATCGCTGTAGAAACCCGAAAACAATCAGGCAATGTGGGATCTTGGAAGGGCTAGCACCACCCCCTCAAAAGTTAAGCGATCATCATTAAGCAAAGAGTCAAGTATGCCGACAGTTTGTCGATAATCAAACACTCGTAAAAAGAGAAGTTCAGTATCGGGAATTCCGGCCACTTTAGATAACATAGGAAACCATAGGTTGGCCGTTCCGGCCAATTTATGGTTCCATGAACACTAAAATAATAATGATGAGAAAAATGGTGGGCCCGCCCAGACTTGAACTGGGGACCTGTCAGGGGTTTATAAAGAGTTGAGTCGGATGCTCTAAAATAATGATGAGAAAAATGGTGGGCCCGCCCAGACTTGAACTGGGGACCTGCCGATTATGAGTCGGATGCTCTAACCAACTGAGCTACGGGCCCTTTTGCTTGATCTTTTCACCTATGGCCGCGTTGCGTGCTCGCTTCGGTCGGTCACATACTTGATGTATGCTCCCTTCCTCAGCTGCGCGGCGCCTTGCCCTAGCTGAAAGTCTACTGCGCAAACTTGTCTTTTTGTCCGTATGCGTCGTCGCGTGCTCGGCATCCTCAGTCACATACTTTGTGTATGCTCCTTGCGGGGCCTGTGCGGCTCCTAACCACAAAGAAAAATCTGCTGTGCAAAAGCTTTCTTTTCTATTTGCTTCCTGCTTGAGCGGGAATGACGGTTTAAAAGTTTCGTCAGAAAAGAAGAGGGCGCATTATAAATGCGCCCTCTGGGTAGTGCAAAATAAAAGTGTGCAAACGTTAATTTTACGTCTGCAGTTACTCGTCCAGGAAGCTGCGCAGGTGATCGGAGCGGCTTGGGTGGCGCAGTTTGCGCAAGGCTTTGGCTTCGATCTGACGAATACGCTCACGAGTAACGTCGAACTGCTTGCCCACTTCTTCCAGTGTGTGGTCGGTATTCATGTCGATACCGAAGCGCATACGCAATACTTTGGCTTCACGTGCCGTTAGGCCGCCCAGTACATCTTTGGTGGCTTCGTGCAGGCCGGTATCTGTTGCAGAATTTACCGGGGACACGATGGTGGTGTCTTCGATAAAGTCACCCAGATGGGAATCTTCGTCGTCGCCGATGGGGGTTTCCATGGAAATCGGCTCTTTGGCGATTTTCAGTACCTTGCGGATTTTGTCCTCAGGCATATCCATGCGCTCTGACAATTCTTCCGGAGTCGGCTCGCGACCCATCTCTTGCAGCATTTGGCGAGAGATACGGTTCAGCTTGTTAATGGTTTCGATCATGTGCACCGGAATACGAATGGTGCGGGCCTGGTCCGCAATGGAGCGGGTGATGGCCTGGCGAATCCACCAAGTTGCGTAGGTCGAGAACTTGTAACCGCGACGGTATTCAAACTTATCTACCGCTTTCATCAAGCCGATGTTGCCTTCTTGAATGAGGTCGAGGAACTGTAGGCCACGGTTGGTGTATTTCTTCGCAATAGAAATAACCAGACGTAGGTTTGCTTCAACCATTTCTTTCTTGGCGCGGCGGGTACGGGCTTCGCCAATCGACATGCGACGGTTGATTTCTTTGATGCTACTGAGGTCCAGCTGGGCATCGACCTCTGCTTGTTGCAGTTTACGCTGAGAGCGACGGATCTCATCGGCGTGCAGAGCCAGTTTGTTAGCCCAGTCACCGCCTTTGGTGATCATTTCATCTACCCAGTTCTCATCAGTTTCGCTACCTGGGAACTCGGTGATAAAGGTTTTGCGCGGCATTCTGGCTTTGCGAGTGCAAAGCTGCATGATGGCTCTCTCTTCTTTACGTACGCGGCGAAGAATACTGCGGGCGTGGCCAACCATAGGATCGTATAGGCGTGGCGTTAGTTTCAGGAACTTGAATAGTTCCGCCAGAGCTTGAAGCTCTTTACCGCCTTGCTTGCTGTTGCGGCCATGCTTTTCAATAGTTTTGAGTGTTTTTGCATGCTGCTTACGAATAGCGGTGAAACGCTCTTTGGCTTCTTCCGGATCCGGTCCGCCTGCGTTTTCATCGTCATCATCGTCGTCATCTTTATCTTTAGAGTCATCTTTAGTGACGGCCCCTGCGGGGGGGACGTGATCGACAGGATCAAGGTAGCCACTGATGATATCAGCTAGGCGACGCTCTTCGTTTTCGTAGAGTGTGTAGTCGTCCAGAATGGACTCAACGGAGCCAGGGAAGTAGGTGATCGCGCTGATGACTTCGCGAATGCCTTCTTCGATGCGCTTCGCGATTTCGATTTCCCCTTCGCGAGTAAGGAGTTCCACGGTGCCCATTTCACGCATGTACATGCGAACGGGGTCGGTGGTGCGGCCTACTTCAGTTTCTACTGCGGCGAGTGCTGCGGCAGCTTCTGCTACTGCCATTTCGTCGGTAGACGAATCCCCTTCTGTCATGAGGATTTCTTCGGCGTCTGGGGCAGTTTCAGAAACCTTGATACCCATGTCGCCGATCATTTGAATAATGTCTTCAACCTGATCTGGGTCGGATATATCTTCAGGAAGGTGGTCGTTTACTTCTGCGTAGGTGAGGTAGCCCTGCTCTTTACCGCGAGCGATCAGCGCTCTTAGGCGGGACTGTTGTGGTTGACTGCTGCTATCTGCCATTAGTAACCCTGTGACCAAAAAATAATCAATACAAAGAAAAGCGCGGGATTATACCCTAATTGCCAGTGCGGGTTCCAGAGAATACCGCTGCCGGAACAGGGCTTTTAAAAGTAGCACAGGAATGCGAATCGGCCAGTGGGATTTAAGGTGTTGTTGTGGCTGTTATTGTTGGTGTTGCTATGGATGTTGCTATGGGTATTACTATGAGTTTTGCGATCAATTTCGCCGGGCGGCGATAAGGTGCTTCATGTACTGTTTTTCTTCGGGGGTGAGCTCGTCTGCTCGCTGAATAAGGTCGTCTAACTCTTGCTGTTGGAGTTGGTGGCGGATTAAGTCGAGGCAGCCGCGAAATTCAGCTTCAGGTTTGCTGATCATATCGTGGCTTTCCATAAAGGCCAGCCGGGCAAGTTCCTCGCTGGAGTCCTGTCCGTGTCTGTCGTGCCAGAGACCCAATAGGGTTCCCAGTAGCAGATTGGGCTGCTCTTGGAGCAAAGTTAGTATTTCTAGAAGAAGATCCTGTTCTGGGTCTTGCCCTGATATGAGGGGAAGCCCTGAAAGCTGGCTGGCATAGTCAGGGTTATTTAGCAGCAGGCCAATGAGCTTTTGGTGGGTGGTGAGTGTGCGAGAGCTGCTGTTGAGCGCTGCTCTCAGTGGTGCTCTTGAAGGGCTTACTGCGCTAGTTGCTATGGCTGCTGGAGAGGGGGTGGCCGTGAATGATGGTGTAGGTTGAGGCAGATCTTGAGTTAGGTCTTTCAGGGTTTCTTGGTTGAGACCCGTGCGCAAGCCAAGCTCTTTAAATAGCAGCTCTTTAAAGGTGCCTCTGGGCAGTTTGTTGATAAGGGGTAAAGCGCGTTTGGCTAATGTGGACTTTCCTTCTGGGCTCTCTAAATCCAAACCTTCGGCAGAAGAGGTGAGCAAAAACTCTGATAGGGATATAGCCTTATCGATTTTCTGATCGAAAGCCTCAGCGCCGATTTGGCGAACGAGAGTGTCAGGATCTTCTCCGTCCGGTAAAAAGAGGAATTTAGCTTGGCGGCCGTCTTCCATAATAGGAAGTGCATTTTCCAGTGCGCGGCGAGCGGCGGTGCGGCCAGCGTTATCGCCATCGAAGCAGAAAATCGCTTCGCTGGTTTGGCGAAAAATACGCACCAAGTGGTCGCTGGTTGCGGCGGTGCCTAGGGTTGCCACGGCGTTGTGAATGCCGTGTTGGGCCAGAGCCACAACATCCATATAGCCTTCCACTAGCAGTAGCCGGGGAATGTCGCGCAGGGCTTGGCGGGCTTCCCATAGCCCGTAAAGTTCACGGCCTTTGTGGAATACGGGAGTTTCTGGTGAGTTCAAGTATTTCGGCTTGTCATCCCCTAGTACTCTGCCGCCAAAGGCGATAGTGCGACCGCGTTGATCTCGAATGGGAAACATAATGCGGTGTCGAAAGCGGTCGTACATGCGATTGCTGTCTTCTTTGCGAATCGCCATACCGGTGGTTTCCAGTTGTTCGCGTTTCTTATCGGTGTCGCCCAGGGTGGATAGTAGGTTGTCCCAGCCTGGCGGGGCGAAGCCGATTCCAAACCGTTGCGCAATTTCACCACTCAAGCCGCGAGATTTAAGATAGTCGATAGCCTCGGCACTTTGAGGGTGGTGTTTGAGTTGGTAGCGGTAGAACTTGCTGCACTTCTCCAGTAAGTCGTAAAGGCTATTCCCTTGCTTATTGGGGGTGAACTGCCGGTTATCCCGCTCGCCGGGGAGGGGCTCTTCCCGTTGGATTTCCAGCCCCTGGGCTTTCGCGAGATTTTCTACAGCTTCAGGGAAATTGAGGCGATCAAACTCCATAACAAAGCCGATAGCGTTGCCGCCGGCTCCGCAGCCAAAGCAGTAGTAGAACTGCTTGTCGGGGCTTACGGTAAAAGAGGGGGTTTTCTCATCGTGAAAAGGGCAGCAGGCGCTGTAATTCTTGCCGGTTTTTTTCAGCTTTACGCGCTTGTCCACGGTTTCGACAATGTCGACCCGGTTGAGCAAGTCATCGATAAAAGATTGGGAGATGCGGCCAGTCATGGGCGTATTGTATAGAGAAAAGCTCTGGAGGGTCATGTCATCCTGAGCGAAGCGAAGCATCTTTTTCAGGATTACGAGGTGTTGAGAAGATTCATCCTCCCTTTGGTCGTCAGAATGACAAGGGGAAGGTATGGTTCGAAAAGCGTAGGTGAAGCTGTCAATACAAGTCAAAAATAGCTTTGGCGGCGGAGCTTACGAGGAGTAAGCGAGTACCGAAAGGGTGCTTTTAATGCAGTAGTGGTAGTCGCAGGTAGCTTGTTTTGCTGGAAGTTAGCCCAACTTGGCCTTAACGGTCTTAGATACGGCACCCATATCGGCACGACCTTGTACCTTGGGCTTAAGAATACCCATCACCTTACCCATATCTTGCATGCTGGCAGCGCCAGAAGCGCTGATGGCTTCTTCTACTAGGGTGGCTAGTTCGTCATCGCTAAGCGGGGTGGGGAGAAAATCGGACAGAACGGAAATCTCGAAGTTTTCCTGATCTGCCAGATCTTGGCGGCCGGCTTCAGCGAATTGATTGGCTGAGTCGCGGCGTTGTTTCACCATCTTGTCGAGAATGGCTAGCACGCGGGCGTCATCGAGTTCGATACGCTCGTCTACTTCGACGCGCTTCAATTCTGCTTGTGCCATACGAATGACGCCAAGGCGGTCTTTGGCCTTGGCGCGCATGGCATCTTTCTTAGCGTCGTTGAGGCGTTTGGCCAGCTCAGACATAATAGTGAAAGATGTTTAAAGCTTAGTACAAGCGCTGGAAGCGACGAGTTTCGCGAGAAACCTTCTTCGCGTGACGCTTAACAGCTGCAGCAGCTTTACGCTTGCGAACAGAGGTTGGCTTCTCGTAGAACTCACGGCGGCGAACTTCAGCCAAAATACCGGCTTTCTCACAAGAGCGCTTGAAACGGCGCAGGGCTACGTCAAATGGTTCGTTTTCTTTCAGTTTAACAGCGGGCATATTGCTCTTAGACCTTGTCTTTCAATTGTTGGAATCGACCTTAGGGTCAATCCGGTTAAATTCGTTAGAGGCAGCCAAATGGAGGTGGCCTCAGTAAGGGGGCGGAATTTTATACAGTCATCCCCAGAAATGCAAAGGAAAATGTCGACTTTTTCAAGGCTCTGCTAGTCCCCTGTATAGCCCCCTGTGGTAAACTTCGCGCCATTAGTTCTGGTCTTGGCTTATCTCGTGTAGAGGCGAAGAGATTCAGAACGCCTACTCAGAGACTTCCGTTCAAAGCGTATTATCCCTCAATGATTGTTCTTGGTATTGAATCGTCTTGCGATGAAACAGGTATTGCCCTTTATCACAGTGAGAAAGGCTTACTGGCTCATGACCTGTATACACAGATTGCCCTGCACTCTGAATACGGTGGCGTGGTGCCGGAATTGGCCTCTCGCGACCATATCCGTAAAACCCTCCCTTTATTACAGCAGGTGTTAGATGAAGCTGGGTTGAAGAAGAGCGATATCGATGCAGTGGCTTATACCGCAGGCCCTGGCTTAGTGGGGGCCTTGTTAGTGGGGGCAACTCTGGGGCGAGCTTTAGCTTATTCCCTCGGTGTGCCTGCTATTGGCGTTCATCATATGGAAGGGCATTTGTTGGCCCCTATGCTAGAAGATAATCCCCCAGCGTTTCCTTTTGTGGCCTTGTTAGTTTCAGGGGGGCATACGCAGCTGGTTGAGGTGCAGGGTATTGGGGAGTATACCTTACTAGGAGAGTCCCTTGATGATGCTGCCGGTGAGGCTTTTGATAAGGCTGCGAAAATGCTGGATTTAGATTACCCCGGCGGGCCGCAAATAGCCATGCTGGCTGAAAAAGGCGACCCTGAGCGCTTCACTTTCCCTCGGCCTATGACTGACCGCCCTGGCTTGGATTTAAGCTTTAGTGGTTTGAAAACCTATACCCTGAATACAGTGCAAGCCCATAAGGGCGACGATGTACTGCCAGATGATCAAACCTGTGCAGATATTGCCGCAGCTTTTCAAGAAGCCGTAGTGGCTACGCTGGCCATTAAGTGCCGCCGGGCACTGCAGCAAACAGAACTGAAAACCTTGATTATGGCTGGTGGTGTTTCAGCCAATAAGCGTTTACGGGAAGTGTTGGAAAAACAGTTAGCTAAAATCGGCGCGAATGTATTCTACGCACGTCCGGCATTTTGTACCGATAACGGCGCTATGATTGCTTATGCCGGCTGTCAGCGTTTACTTGCGGGCCAGAGTGAAGATTTGCCTGTGAATGTAACGCCTCGCTGGCCTCTTGAAGAGTTACCGGCGGTGTAATGACGATGGATAAGGTTTTTATTTGCGGATTAAAAGTCGATACTGTGATTGGTGTTTATGATTGGGAGCGCAAGATTCGGCAAACCCTATTGGTCGATGTGGAAATGTCTACGGATATTCGCCCTGCCGCGGCTGAAGATGATTTGGGTAAGGCGCTGGACTACCACCGTATTTCCATTCGTTTACAAGAAATGGGCAAAGAAAATTCCTTTCAGTTAATTGAAACCTTGGCTGAGAAAATGGCGGCGATGTTGTTAACAGAATTTCCCATTACTCAGCTAACTTTGAGTTTGCAAAAGCCCGGTGCTGTGCCGGATGCGCAAACCGTTGGTATCACCATTGCGCGGAGCGCCTAATGCCCAAGGTATATGTGAGTATTGGTAGTAATGAACAGCGTGAAAGAAATATTCGCGCGGGTTTAGATGCGCTAACGAAAGTATTTGGACAATTGGAATTGTCCCCTGTTTACGAAACGCCGGCAGAGGGCTTTGACGGCGATCCGTTTTACAACTTAGTGGCGAGCTTTCAAACCTCTCTGTCTGTAGGTGCCTTATCGGAAACCCTTAAGAAAATTGAGGCGGATAACGGCAGGCGCCGCGATGTCCCTAAGTTTTCTTCTCGAACTCTAGATATTGATATTCTTACTTATGATGGTGCTGTAGGGTTAGTTGATGGTGTGGAGTTGCCTCGCGATGAAATCGAAAAATATGCCTTTGTATTAGGTCCTCTTGTGGATATCGCGGCGCAAGAAAAACACCCTGGGCTGGGTGTAACCTTTCAGGAAATGTGGGCTCAATTTCCGAAAGAAAAAAAGCTTATGAAAAGGGTTAGCTTTTCATAAGCTAAAGGGGACATCTTCTCTAAAGTCGGCATGTTGGGCTGAAGCCCAACCCACAGGGTTTTACTGAATAGGGATGCTCCGTGGTTCTGGTTTTTGTGGTTGGGCCTTGGGCACTACGACTTTCAATATGCCGTCTTCTAGGCTGGCACTAATTTCTGTTTCGTTAACGTTTTCTCCAACGGTAAAGTTGCGAACGATTTTGCCGTAGCGTCTTTCTTGGCGAATGACTTTGCCTGTATTCTCTTTAGTGTCTTCTTGGGGGCTTTCTTTCTTGTTCTCCGCTTCGAGGCTGAGAACCCCTTTGTGCATAGCGATGGATATGTCTTCTTTCTTTACGCCGGGCACTTCTGCGTATATTTCAAAACTATCGCCAGTGTCTTTGATGTCTACGCGAGGCGAGAAAAAATCTTCTTTTGTTTCAGTCGCTATGGGTGACCACAGGTCTTGAAAAAGACGATCGATGTTGGGTCTGTGATTGCGAGTGGTTAGTAACATGGCCTATCTCCAGTTCATTAAATTTTTTGGGTTAAAAAATTGTGCAGATATTTCTCTCTGCGTTGATTTAATGAATGGGGGTGGATTTGGTTTGATTCAAGCGTTCTTGTAATTTTTGATTAGACGAGTTTTTTATAATTTATACGGGTTAAAAGGAAAAAATATTCTATTTGTGAAGGGTTGAATGCTATTCGAGTGTCCCCATTAAGGGCGTTGTTAGCAGGCCCTAGGAGGGTAGGAGGATTAAATATTCAGAGAGCGTCCACCATCTACTGCTAGTACTTGGCCTGTGACATAAGGCGCGTCCAACAAGAGATAGGATACGGCCTTGGCAATATCCTCAGGGCTCCCCGGTTTTTGCAGTGGGACTTTTTCAGCAATAAGCTGCAAGTGGGCGTCAGAATATTCTTCTTGATGGCTGGGCCAAAGCACAGCACCGGGGGCTACGCCATTAACCCGTACATGAGGGGCGAACTCTAAGGCAAGGGATTGTACCAGCATCTGATTGCCGGCTTTGGCCATGCAGTAAACCGTGTGTTCTTTTAATGGCCGCTGAGCATATACGTCCACAATGTTGATGATGGCGCCGGACGATTCTTTTAATGTTGGATGCAAAGCCTGGCTTAACACTAGTGGGGCCTGAAGGTTACTACCCATTAGATTGTTCCAGTGCTCTTGGGTTATTTTCCCTGGTGGCGTTGGGAAAAAGCTAGAGGCGTTATTAATTAAGGCATCGAGCCTTCCCCAGCTGGCAGCAGCATCTACAGCTAATTTTTCTGTATCTTTCCAATTAGCTAGGTCAGCTTGAAGGACGCGGGCGCTGTCTGCTCGTAGGCTGTTGAGTTCGCCTGCTAGGGTTTGGGCGTCATCTTTCGAATGGCGGCAGTGAATAAGTACCTTATAACCGAGGGCGTGAAGATGCCGGGTAATGGTTGAGCCAACGCGTTTAGCGGCTCCGGTGATTAATGTCACTCTGTCTGTTGTTGATGTTTTAGAGAGTGTTGTCGTATTCGTTGTAGGGCTTGTCATAGAGCGCTCATTAATAATCTTGTTGGGCATTAAGCAGAGAAACGATTTTTTACTTGTGTGATCTGCTTGATCCGTTCCTTCTGCAAAGCCTCTCCAAGCTCTTTTCCGCTTAAGCCTTTCTCAATCAGAGGTTTAGTTTCTACGGCTGCAGCTGCTTGGTAAGCCGACAGTAAATAATCGGCTTGAGTGTATGGTACGTTTTCTTTTCCTGTTCGGCCTTGTGCATCGGCTCGACAGGCCAATAAAAATTGCTGTAGCTTTTCTGGGCGGCGGAAAGCATCCAGAGAATTCAATAGTTTCAATACGGTTGCGGGCTTTAGCTCGAGTGCCGTATGGCATTGTGTATGGTAAAAACCAACGGCACAGGCTAGATCTCGATAGTTGTTTGGAATGCGCAGGCGTTGGCATAACTTTTTGATGAGTTTTTCGCTGCGAGCTTCATGGGCAATATGCCGTGGCCACTCTTCTTTAGGTGTGGTGCCTTTCCCTAGATCATGAACGAGAACGGCAAAGCGAACTTCCGGTGATTCCGTGAGTGCGCAAGCTTGTTGCAGGCTCATTAGAGTATGTATGCCGGTATCGATTTCTGGGTGATGTTGTTCTGGCTGTGGAACCCCAAACAGTCGCTCAATTTCTGGGAAGATTTTTCCTAAGGCGCCACACTCCTTTAGTGCTTCAAAATAAACCCAAGGGCTTTGCTCTTTGAGTGCGGAATCCGTTTCTTTCCAGACTCTTTCTGGTGTTAAGTGATCCATTTCACCGTTGTTTACAATGTGGGTCATTAAAGCCAGAGTTTCGGCGGCAATGGAAAAACCAAGGTGATGATACCGAGCGGCAAAACGAGCGACTCGTAATACACGCACAGGATCTTCACTAAAAGCGGGTGATACGTGTCGAAGCTTTTTCTCTTTTAGGTCTTGCTGGCCTTGATAAGGGTCGATGATATTACCTTTATCATCTTCGGCTATGGCATTAATGGTGAGATCGCGGCGTTCAAGGTCCTGTTCTAGAGTAACGCTTTTATCCGTGTGAAACTGGAAGCCGTGATAGCCGCTGCCAGTTTTTCTCTCCGTGCGAGCAAGGGCATGCTCTTCATTGGTTTCGGGGTGTAAAAAAACAGGAAAATCTTTGCCGACGGGTTTAAAGCCGTTGTCGAGCATTTCTTGCGGCGAAGAGCCTACTACTACCCAGTCGTGTTCGTGAAAGGGGTAGCCGAGAAGCTTATCTCGCACTGCGCCGCCAACGAGGTATGTTTTCATTCGCTAATACTGCTTTCTAAGGCTTTGTCGCAATTTACATCAGCAACGGGAAGAATGAGGGTGAAGGTGGTATCGCCCGGTTCGCTGGCCATTTCAATTCGACCGCAGTGCTGCTGAATAATCCCAAAGGACAATGATAACCCTAACCCCGTTCCTTCACCCACTGCCTTAGTGGTAAAAAAAGGATCGAAGATTTTTTTCTTATGTTCTTCGGAAATTCCAGTGCCAGTATCGTGAATACGAATAAAGATATGTTCGTTGTCTTGCATGCCTGTAGAAATGGTAATTGAGCCAAACTTTCCTAAGGCTTGGCTGGCATTCACCAGCAAATTCAACAATACCTGACTGATTTTGGGGCCAATGCACGGAATCAGTGGAATATCGCCATAGTTTTTGATGACTTCAGCATTGTGTTTTAACTGGTAGTTAACAATGTTGAGGGTGCTTTCCAGTAAGTCGTGAACATCCGTTAGCTCTTTGTGCTCTTGAGCTGAGTGAGAGAAGGATTTTAGATCAGCTACGATCTGCTTCACTCTCAATACGCCATTATTGGAGTCAGAAATCAGTTGCCGTGCGTCGTCAATTAAGAAATCAACATCGATTTTCTTTTCTAGCTGGTGGAGTTTTTTAAGCTCGCTAGCATGTTGATTATGATCAATGAGATTAATGGCGCCTTGATAGGTTTCCATCAGTTTCAGGAAATCGGCCAGATAAGTGTTGAGGCTTTTTAGGTTGATATCAATAAAGCCCACGGGGTTGTTAATTTCATGAGCGACCCCGGCGGCTAATTGCCCCAGGGAGGCCATTTTTTCTGCATGAATCAGTTGAGCATGGGTTTCTTTAAGGCGAGTGTTTGACTCTTGAAGCTCTTGTGTTCGAGCGGCTACACGTTCCTCAAGAATCTGTTCGCGGTTGTGCAGTGTAATATGGGTATGGACTCGGGCTAGTAATTCGTCTCGGTTAAAGGGGGTGGTGACGTAGTCTTTTGCCCCCAATTTAAGGGCGCGGCTAATCGTTGCGGGGTCGTTATCAGCAGACACTACAATCACAGTGGGGCTGTGTGGCAACGGGTTCGTTCGTAGTTCTTCCAATACCCCAAAGCCAGACAGGATAGGCATATTTAAATCGAGGAGCACGAGATCAAATTGGTCCCGATTTAAGGTTGCCATGCACTCAGCCCCATCACAGGCAGTGGTGACAGTGTACAAGTGCGATAGTAGTGCGCTAACGAGCAGTCGATTGGGGCTGCTATCGTCAACCACCAGAACTTTAGGAGTAGAGGCCTTCATAGGTGTCTGTTTTATTGGACTTATTATGATTTAAGTATAGAAAGTTATGGCTTAAGTATAGGAAGGCTGACCCAGGAAGGGGAGTACTAAAAACGATCAGGCAAAAAAAAGCCCCTACCAGGGGATGGAGGGGCGAGGTCAGAGGGTATTCAATCTTCTCGAAGGTAACTCTTAAATAACAATAAAACTAACTCTGCAGTAGGCTCTGAGAAACCGTTTGGTGGCTTTCGCCACAAGGTGAGTTAATTATGTACAGTAGGCACTAACCTGTCAATAATGACAATGTTTTTTTTAAGACCATTTCCTGTCAGAATACGCGGTCGAGCTAAAACTGGGTTATAAGGTGCTGAATTACAGTAATTTACTGTCCAGACTGACAACACTGGTCTAAGCTTATTACAGAACAAGCAGTAAGTAGTACCGCGGTTATACTTATTAGTTAACAGGCTAGTAGGGAGGCTGATTTAAGGTGGCTACTTTCGCGAAAATAATTAAAAGCCCATTGGGTGTTATACAGGGAATTTAATGATGAGCGAACCTAAGGCTCTCACTACAGGGGAAGCTGCGAAGTATTGTGGTGTCAGTTTCCGTACGGTAATCCGCTGGATCGAGAAAGGCCGGCTTGAAGCTTTCAAGCTGCCAGGCCGTGGCGATAACCGTATTCCTGTGGACAAGTTCATTACCTTTTTGAAAGACAATAATATGCCTGTGCCAGGAGAGTTATTGTCGGGGGTGTCTAACAGGCGGGTGCTGGTTGTTGAAGATCAGCCTGAGATGGCGGCTGCTATTCGTCGGGTGCTGCGCAGAGCGGATTACGAGGTTTTTGTTGCGGAAGATGGTTTTACTGCTGGTGCTCAGGTGGCTGAATTAAAACCTGCAGTGGTGACCTTAGATCTGAAAATGCCAGGTATCGATGGTTATAAGGTACTGGGTTACATTCGTGAAAATGAAGATTTGAAAAATACCCGTGTCTTAGTGGTTTCTGCCGAACTGGAAGCAAATTTACAGCGTGCTTTGGACGAAGGCGCCGACGATGTATTGCCTAAGCCCTTTGAAGCAGAAGAGCTACTTGCCCGAGTTGCGGCATTGATGGGTTGATTACCCTTCTCTATCGTCAGTGTTGTTAGCTGGAAATACTTTCAGTACGCATTAACGAGTCATTTCTTTCTGGTCCTTTTACGCTATAACTCTATAGTGGTCGTTTCTTACGCATTAAAAGTTTAGTCTTCGCTAAATTAGCTAATTTCCTTTTTATTATTTTTTCTCACCTTTACCCTGAGGGCAGGAAAAACTTTCCACAAAGTGTGTCTTTTTATCGGCGTCGATTACGCTGTGAAGGTGGATGTCGAATCCCCAGAGTCTGTGTAAATGCTTGAGCACTTCATTGGCACTGTTTCTGTCTAGGGGGCGGCGGTCGTGCATGGAGTGATGCAAGGTCATTGAGCGGTCGCCACGAACATCCACGCTGTGTACCTGAATATTGGGTTCGCGATTGCCAAGGTTATATTGGCCTGCTAAGAGTTCTCTCACCTTTTGGTAACCCATTTCATCATGGATGGCAGAAATTTCCATTTGATCTTCTTTGTCGTCATCCACCAAGGCAAAGAGCTTCAGGTCTCGCATCACTTTCGGCGATAGGAATTGCAAAATAAAGCTTTCATCCTTGAAATTACGCATAGCGAAATCAAGGGTTTCCAGCCAGTTACTACCGGCAAAATCGGGGAACCATTTTTTATCTTCATCCGTAGGGGCTTCACAAATGCGTTTAATATCTTGCATCATGCTAAACCCTAAGGTGTATGGGTTGATACCGCTGAAGTATTGGGAATCGTAAGAAGGTTGGTAAATAACACCGGCATGTGACTGTAAAAATTCCAGAATAAAACCTTCATTCACATAGCCTTGATTATACATTTCCATCAGTAAGGTGTGGTGCCAAAAGGTGGCCCAGCCTTCATTCATTACCTGTGTTTGACGCTGCGGATAGAAATACTGGGAAATTTTTCGAACGATACGCACAATTTCTCGTTGCCAAGGCTCTAATAGCGGGGCGTTCTTCTCAATAAAGTACAGTAGGTTTTCTTGAGGCTCTTCTGGGAAACGGAGAATGTTTTTTTCTTCTTCGTCGTTGTCGAGTTTGGGGATGGTTCGCCACAGGTCGTTGACCTGTTGTTGTAGGTATTCTTCCCGTTCTTTTTGACGATCGGCTTCTTCTGCTGCGGAAAGTGGAGTAGGGCGCTTATAGCGGTCGACGCCGTGATTCATGAGTGCATGACAAGAATCGAGAATTTTTTCTACGTCATCAATACCGTACATTTCTTCGCAGCGAGCGATATAGTTTTTTGCAAACAGTAGGTAATCAATGATGGCGGTAGCGTCAGTCCACGTTTTAAAAAGGTAGTTGTTTTTAAAAAATGAGTTGTGACCGTAACAGGCGTGCGCGATCACCAGGGCTTGCATGGTAAGTGTGTTTTCTTCCATTAAATAGGCAATACACGGATCGCTGTTTATCACAATCTCGTAAGCTAAGCCCATTTGACCGCGACGATAGGATCGTTCAGTGTTGAGAAATTGCTTGCCATAAGACCAGTGATTGTAACCTACAGGCATACCCACAGAGGCGTAGGCATCCATCATTTGTTCAGAGCTGATGACTTCAATCTGGTTAGGGTAAGTATCCAGTTTAAACTGCTCACGGGCGATTTTTCCGATCACTTCGTCATAGCGCTCAATGAGCTCGAAGGTCCATTCTGAAGATGTCGATATCAGATTGGACTCGTCTCTAGTTTCTTCTTTTGGGCTTTTCTTATCAGCAATGTCTGTCATGAAGCGGCAGCCTTTGAACGTTTCTGGAAGAGATCTCTAAATACAGGGTAGATGTCTTCCGGCCCCTTAATTTGTTGCAGAGCAAAGGCATCGGGATTTGCATGATGGATGCGTTCATACTCATGCCACAGGGCCTGATGGTCGCGGGGAGTGATTTCTACGTAGGCGTAGTGCTGTAAAAGCGGTAGGAGTTTGTTGGTTATGATCTCGTAACAAGTTTTCGAATCGTCATTCCAGTTGTCACCATCAGAAGCTTGGGCACCATAGATATTCCACTCACCAGGAGGGTATCTTTCCTCGATGACTTCGTGCATCAGCTTTAATGCGCTGGACACGATAGTGCCACCAGTTTCGCGGGAATAGAAAAACTCTTGTTCGTCTACTTCTTTCGCCGCAGTATGGTGGCGAATAAAAACCACTTCGATTTTGTCGTAGTTACGCTGTAAGAATAAATACAGCAAAATAAAGAAGCGCTTAGCCATGTCTTTATGGTCTTGGGTCATGGAACCAGAGACATCCATTAGGCAGAACATGACAGCTTTGGAGCGGGGAATGGGCTGTTTAGCGAGTAGGTTGTATTTGAGATCGAAATCATCGAGAAATGGAATTTTGTTAATGAGTGAGCGAAGTTTAGCGGCCTTCTCCATTAGCTCATTGAGCTTCTTATGATCTAACAGGGCGTCATCCTGTTTTTTCATCTCTTCGATTTCAGCTTCAATTTTTTGTAATTTTTTACGTTTACCTGCTGTTAGGGCAATGCGGCGAGCTTGTGCGGAACGAAGGGTTCGAACAATATTCATACGCCCCGGGCTGCCTTCATTGGAGAAGCCTGCCCGTACAAATTTGAATTCCTCTGTGCCCGCTAGCTGACGTTTTACCAGGTTGGGCAGTTCGAGGTCGTCGAACATAAAGTTGAGGAATTCTTCCTGGGATATTTGGAATACAAATTCGTCTTCGCCCTCGCCCTGATCTGAGGCTTCACCCTGACCGCCGCCACCTCCACCGCCGCCACCTTTGGGGCGCTGAATGCGATCGCCAGCTTCGAACTCCTTATTGCCAGGAAGAACGCGAGTGTTTTTTCCACCTTTGCCCTGCTGAAAGACCGGTTCTTGTAGGTCTTTACTGGGAATGCTGATCTTCTCACCTTGCTCAATATCGGTGATAGAGCGCTTGTTCACCGCATCGGAAACGGCTTTTTTGATGTGCTGTTTATAGCGTCTCAAAAAACGTTGCCGATTAACGGTGCTTTTATGCTTTTGGTTGAGTCTTCGATCAATAATATAAGACATACAGATCTACCTTTCGTTAAAGCAGGTTTTAGGTTCTGATGTCTTTCTACTGCGATTTTCTGACTCTGAGGTACCACTCTGACAGTAGGCGAACCTGCTTTTCTGTGTAGCCTCTATCCACCATACGAGCAACAAAATCTGCATGTTTCTTTTCGTCTTCCGCTGAGGACTTAGAGCTGAAAGAAATTACAGGCAGTAAGTCTTCGGTGGTGGTGAACATTTTTTTCTCGATCACTATGCGCAATTTTTCATAGCTATTCCATGAGGGGTTGTTGCCATTGTTTTTAGCTCTTGCACGTAAAACGAAATTAACCACTTCATTACGGAAATCTTTAGGGTTGCTAATGCCTGCAGGCTTTTCAATTTTCTCTAGATCTTCATTAAGAGCTGCGCGGTTTAGAATCTCACCAGTTTCAGGGTCGCGGTATTCTTGGTCCTGAATCCAGAAATCTGCGTAAGTGATATAGCGGTCAAAAATATTCTGGCCGTACTCTGAGTAAGACTCCAAGTATGCGGTTTGAATTTCTTTTCCGATAAAATCTACGTAACGAGGCGCAAGCCATTCTTTGATAAAGGCTAGGTAACGGTCTGCAACTTCTTGTGGATATTGTTCGTTAGCAATAGCTTGTTCCAGAACATAAAGTAGATGAACCGGGTTCGCGGCCACTTCGGTGGGGTCAAAGTTGAAAACTTTTGACAGAATCTTAAAGGCGAACCGAGTCGAAAGTCCGGCCATACCCTCGTCGACACCAGCGGTGTCGTGATATTCCTGAATAGATTTTGCTTTTGGGTCTGTATCTTTGAGGTTCTCTCCGTCGTAAACGCGCATCTTTGAATAGGAACTAGAATTTTCTGGCTCCTTCAGACGAGACAAAACAGCAAATTGCGCCAACATTTTTAACGTGTCGGGAGCGCATGGTGCAGCGTGTAGAGAGCTGTTTTGTAGGAGTTTATCGTAAATCTCAATTTCTTCTGATACACGCAAGCAGTAAGGAACTTTTACAATGTAAACACGATCGATAAAGGCTTCATTGTTTTTATTGTTCTTGAAGTTTTGCCACTCGGATTCATTGGAGTGCGCAAGGATAATACCCTCGTAGGGAATTGCCCCCAGCCCTTCTGTACTGTTGTAGTTGCCTTCTTGGGTTGCAGTCAGTAATGGGTGCAGCACTTTGATTGGTGCTTTGAACATTTCCACAAATTCCATCAGACCTTGGTTGGCTCGGCATAATGCTCCTGAATAACTGTAAGCATCGGGGTCGTTCTGCGGGAATTCTTCTAGTTGACGAATGTCTACTTTGCCCACAAGGGATGAAATATCTTGGTTGTTTTCATCGCCGGGTTCAGTTTTGGCAACGGCAATTTGATTGAGAATTGACGGGTAAACTTTCACAACTTTAAATTTACTAACATCGCCGCCGTATTCTTGTAAGCGCTTAGATGCCCAAGGGGACATGATGGTTTTTACATAGCGTTGAGGGATGCCGTATTCCTCTTCCAGTATTTGTCCATCTTCGTCTGGGTCAAATAAGCCTAAAGGCGATTCAAAGACGGGAGAGTCTTTTAAAACGTAGATAGGGGCTTTTTCGATTAAAGCCTTTAGTCGCTCTGCCAGGGATGATTTACCGCCGCCTACGGGGCCTAGTAAATATAGGATTTGTTTCTTCTCTTCCAAACCTTGTGCTGCGTGAGTAAAGAAGGAAACGATTTGTTGAATGGCTTCTTCCATGCCGTAGAATTCTTCAAAGGCTTTGTAGCGTTTGATGACCTTGTTGGAAAAAATCCGAGAAAGTCGAGGGTCTTTGGAGGTGTCTACCAGCTCGGGTTCGCCGATGGCTAAGAGCATTCGTTCTGCTGCACTGGCGTAAACAGTTGGGTCGGATTTACATAGATCCAGATATTCCTGGATCGTTAATTCCTCTTCCTGGATGGCGCTGTAACGGTCGCGGTAGTGAGTAAAGATGCTCATAGATGCCCCTCAATTTCTCATTCAATCGCTCTATCAATTTTCCCTAGAGTTGTGCCAGTCACTTCGACACTGAAACCTTTAAGAAAGTTTTACTCATAGTATTTTTATTGACACTAATAAGCATAGAAGCAAAATCGAGGCCTGGTGAATAAATTTCACTTTTTTTTATTAGACAAAAAGGGGATAAGCAGATGCCGCTTGATTTCTAGTCGGGGTGTGAGTGGGAGAATTAAGGTTGAACAAATGCTAGAAGGAAATAAAAATCTGCTGGTTCTTTACAGAAAAGGGGATAGCCTCTAAAGATTGACCAATGCAGGGGCCGGTAACACAGAGGCCGTCATGAATTTGAAAAAGGGCCCCGTGAGAGCTGCAAAGGATTAATTCTTTATTGTTGTCTAAAAACTGGTCGGGCACCCACTCTAAGGGGAGTTGGGCATGAGGGCAGATGTTTTTATAGATAAAGATTTCGCCGCGCTTTTGCACGGCAAATAATCGCAGATTTTCGAGTTCAAATCCTTTGCTGCCGTTTTCAGGGATATCGCTGATGTTGCAGAGAAAATGCATACAAAGTTCAGATAATCAAGGAAGTTATACGACAGTGAGACAGCTGCCGTATAACTTAAAAGGTTAGGTTATTTTTGAATATTGTTACTGCGTAAAATGCGAGTAATTAATTTAGGGGGTAAATTCCACAGTTTTAGTGCCCGTTCCGCATTCTCTTTGGTAATACTCTTTGAGCGAATACACCATGCTACCTGGGTGGCGCGGTAGCTTTTGTATAGCTGGCGGCCAAGATCACTTGAAATATCTTCTGGCTCAAAGCTTTGTTCGCTTAGTGCAATGATTAAGTTGTCGGGCAATCCCCAGTTATGTGCAATCACGCCGCCCATTTGGCGGCTATAGCGGCGAATCAGCTCGTTGAAGAGCCACTGATTGTCGTGATTTTTATCTTCTCTGCGCTCAAGACGTTGCTCCACATAGCTGAAAATGGGAATTGTGCCCATATGGAAGAGCATGCCTGCTAGAAAGGCGATAGTGGGGTGAGTCTCGCTGCGTTCGTTGCAAAGGTTGCGACAGAGCATGGCGTTTAAAAGGGATAGGCCCCACAGATTAGTACCGAACTCTGGATATAAGTGTGACTTACAGTTCAGTATAGGGTGCATCATTGCGCTTGCAGTGAGCGCCAACAAAGCCTCAACTCCTTGAGTGGCAAGGGCCTGGCGCAAATTTTCGATTGGTGCATTTCCTTGTCGAAAGAAACGGCTATTAGCTAGCTTCAATACGTTTTTCGTGAGTAGCTCGTCTCGAGAGAGAAGAGAACTCAAGGTCTTTGCTGGGGACTCGTGCAAAAGGATTTCAATCAGTCCTGAGGGGGCTTCTGGGATAAAGCATGCTTGCTGTCGGGGGTTGTTCAGCAACATTTGAGCATCTTCAAGTAGCATCTGTTGCCAGGGGCTGTGTACGCTTGGCCGATAGGGGTCAGCATAAAAACTATCGTTGAAAACTGCCGAAATCTCATTACCGACTAGGCGTCTTTCTTGGGAGAAGCTAATAAAGCTACTGGGTTGTTCCTGGAGGCGAGAGGATTCTTCTACCGCCTGTTCAAGCGTAGTCATCTCAGTGGTTTGAGCGCTGCTTGGTTTCGGATTGTGAAATGAGGTCATGTTTTCATCCCTGTTTACGCTGCCGGGAGGCTTTATCCGCTAAATTTCTTGTCGCTGGATTCACTGAGTTGGGTGTAGCGTTGCGATAGGTGTTGAGTTTCTAAGCTGTTAAATCGCGACTGGTGTGATAACTCGAGCGATAAGGCAATCTGCAGTGCGGAAAGTCATCGGCGTGAACAGTTACTATACAGCTTAGCTGAAAACAGGAGTTTATCGAGTTTTTGGGTAAAAGCAATGATACGCGGTGTGATTTGCCTCGTAGTTTTGTAGGCAGTAAAGAGAGCTTTTAACATTAGGGAGAATTAATGTTTCTGCAGGTACTCACTTACGCTGCTGAGTAGGTGGTAATCGAGCCTGCGGATGGAGAAGTCTACGCAGCGACCTGAGGCAAAAGTAGGGCACAAGTGCTTACACTGGCTGGCTAGACTGGGTTGGTCAGTGTCGCGAACGACATAGATGGTGCGAGAGGGGTCTAAATTGTGTGCTTGGTTCAAGTGGTCAATACAGTCTTCCACTTGATTAAGGAGGTTATCACCTGACAAAAGCGCAATTGAGTGAAGGTCAGTGCGAATGATACCCACGCTATAATTAACGCGTTCACCAGTGCTGTCTTCCAATGCATGTGTATCCATACTTTTCCCCTAACCACTTTAATAAGGACTGCTTATACAAAAAGGTATACAACAGGCAATTTTTTTATTCTTAATTTTTCGCGCATTGTACGTGTGGGGGGATTATATCCCAAACAGTTTTGCGCTTTTTTTACAGTGTTCAGCCTAGTGCTACTGTTCTTGATACGGCTTGATACAAAAGGTAACAAAGGCTGATACTGTATGAGGTTGGGCTTAATTAGGGGGTTACGGATACTTCGCCAAGGGCCAGTTCTGCTTCAGCAACAAGCTGTTCTTTTGTACTGCTGTCCAATTCATTCCAGTGAACATCTTCTAGAGCGCCCTGTACTGCGTAGAGCATAACCTTGCTGACATTGATGCCGCGCTCTTTAACTCGGCGGTAGACTTCAACGGGGCCTGCTTCTTGGAGATCTTCTAAGGAATGGATACCAATAGTACGAAGAATATTAACAGAGGTTGCCCCAAGGTTTTTCAACTGAGAAAGGTCAGTAGACATGATAGATACCATCAACTGTGAGTTGTTATTATTTTTACAGCTTGGTGTGCGTCCAGCATAATGCGCACGGGTGGCTATATTAACGCCTAAAATTTTTTGATCAAGTTTGGACGTCGGTACTTATGGTGACGGTAGAGTCAGTTTTGGGGTTGGATAATCGCGCTATCTCGGAAAGTGCGGAGTTCAAATGCCCTCTACATGATCAGGTGTGTGGCCCTTTAGATAAATTACGTGAGGCTGCCAGGGGTGCCGGTCTGGATCTCGGGGTGGTGAGTGGTTATCGAAGCTTTGAGAGGCAGCTAGCTATTTGGAACGGAAAGGCCCAAGGCTTACGGCCTGTCTTGGATTCTCAGGGAACTCCCTTAGATTTAAGCGCCTTGTCTGACAGGGAAAAGGTGTTTGCCATATTGCGTTGGAGTGCTTTACCTGGGGCGTCTCGGCACCATTGGGGTACGGATGTCGATGTGTATGATCCTTCCGCTGTGACAGAAGATTACTCTATTCAGCTAACGGTTTCTGAAACCTGTGACGGGGGGGCTTTTACAAAGCTTCATGCTTGGCTCGATGAGCAATTAAGTTCAGGGGAGTCTGATTTCTATCGTCCCTACGATACTGATCGAGGAGGGGTCGCTCCAGAGCCTTGGCATTTAAGCTATCGGCCTTTATCGTCTCAATATATGGGCTTGCTGTCATTGGAGGCCCTTCGGGGCTGTGTGGAGAATCAGTCGTTGCTACTCAAAGAGACTGTCTTGGATAATTTGGAAGAGATTTATACGCGCTTTGTTGTGGTGTGATTCATGTGGTGCGTTTAGTGCAACGAGATAACTGATGAATAGAGTTTTAATAAGAAAAAAATGCAGAAACATTCCCTTGAATTGGTGATTTTCGACTGCGACGGTGTCCTGGTGGACAGTGAGCCGTTGGCGGCAGAACAACTAGCGACACATCTAGCCAAGCTTGGGGTGGAAGACGTTGAGTCTTTCACTGAGCGGTGTCGGGGCTTATCAATGGTAACCGGTATAGCGCTTATTGAGGCTGAAATAGGTGGGCCGCTGCCTCAAGAGTTTCTCGAGAATTTGCAGCGAGACACTTATGCTTCTTTCGAAAAATCTCTTAAGCCGGTTCGGGGAATTGAAAAAGTACTCGGGCAGCTACAGCGTTGGGATATTCCGTGCTGCGTTGCCTCTAGTGGCAGTCATGAAAAAATGTCGGTTACCCTTGGAGTGACTCAGCTGGGTGCTTGGTTTGACGGGAGAATCTTCAGCGCGGTTGATGATGATGTGGCTAGGGGAAAGCCTGCCCCGGATTTATTTCTTTATTCGGCAAAGCAAATGGGTGTGAAGCCTGAAAACTGTATCGTGGTTGAAGACTCTGTGCCTGGAGTGCAGGCGGCAGTTGCGGCAGGGATGCGGGTGATTGGTTTCAGTGAGCAAACCCCTGCCGGAGTGCTTCGAGCAGCGGGCGCAGAAGTGGCGGGGTCTATGGCCATGGTACACTCCATTATTGAATGTGAGATGTCTTAAATGAGAAAAAGTTGAGTAAATCTGTGGATATAGCAACGCTTTGGGAACATATTAGTCGCGAAACACAGGAGGCTGTTGAGCAGGAGCCTGCGCTTGCAAGCTTTTACCATGCTTGTATTTTAAATCATGGTTCATTGTGTGATGCCTTGAGTTACCAGTTGGCTAGTCAGCTGGGGAATGAGGCTGTGCCTGCAATTTTACTCCGTGAAACTTTTGACGAGGCATTGAGAGAGTCTGCGGTAATTGTTGACAGTGCTAGAGCGGATATAGAAGCCTGTCGCGAACGGGACCCTGCCTGTGATCGTTACTATTTACCCTTACTGTACTTCAAAGGCTTTCATGCTATTCAAGCCCATCGCATTGCTCATTGGCTTTGGTCCCAGGGGCGAACAGCCATGGCGATGTATGTTCAGAACCGAATTGCGCAAGTGTTTGATGTGGATATTCACCCGGCGGCAAACATTGGTAAGGGGATTTTGATGGACCATGCTACTGGTGTGGTGATTGGTGAAACTGCTGTGATCGGAGACAATGTTTCCATGCTTCATGGTGTGACCCTTGGCGGTTGTGGCAGAGCTAAAGGTGATAGGCATCCGAAAGTTTCATCGGGGGTGTTAATCAGTGCGGGAGCAAAAATCTTAGGAAATATTGCTATTGGTGAAGGGGCAAAGATTGGCGCGGGAAGTTTGGTGTTAGAGCCGGTTTTGGCTCATACGACTGTCGCCGGAGTGCCGGCAAAACGAGTTGGATCTCCGGATACGGCACAGCCTGCTTTAAATATGGATCATAGGATAGAGCTTTAAGCAAATGTGAGCGAGAGGCTGGGCTGTAAGTCAAAGGCAAAATGAAAATGCCCGCTATACATCAGTGTAGCGGGCATTTTTTTGGGGGGTAGCGTTTAATTAAGCGGCAATGGCCTTGCCTACAGGCGTGGTGAAGTCACTGTATAAGCCATCTTCGTCCACAACGGCAATGGATACTTGATAACTACCTGCAGCCAGGTTTTCAATGGTGTAGCTCGATGAAGCCAAATCAGACTCAGAGACATATATATATTGGAAGCTACCAGTATCAAGGTTCTCCAGTAGAATCTGGTATCCCGCAATTTCGCTCAAATTGAGAGGATCTCCATTTTCACGAGTTGAAGGGGTATTCCAGTTGATGGTAATAGATCCGTCTTCGTCAGTAGCGACAGGGGTGTCTTCTTCTTCTGGTGAGGGGCTTTCCTCAGCTAATTCGTCCTCAATATCAGAGCTACCACCTTCACTCTCAATTGGGGGTGTTGCTTCATCACTGCTTGAAGGTCTATTTACGGCACCGCCCACGTAGGAGGGTCTAGTGCTTGAAAGGCCTCCTAGCTGTGATGAGCTGCTATCTTCATCATCAATAATTATTGGTGGCGGAGTAACTACTACAACTGGAGTTTCGCTACCCTCAGTTGTTGGCTGAGAGGTAGATGGTGTGGTAGTTGAGGGAGTGTTTACTGTCGTGTTTTCCGAAGGGGCACTGACTTCAGCGATAGGTCTACTTTGGGCTGTTTCTTCTGAGTCGGATCCTCCTGACCCTCCTCCGCAGCCGGTGAGTAGAGGTGCGGTCACGGTTAATGCAAAAGCGACTTTTCGCAGTAGTTTTTGCTTGGTTAGCGTTAATTTAAGTTGTCGAGATGTAATAAATCCGAGATCGACCAAAATCTCACCAATTACTGTGGATGCATGCATTGTCGGCGATGGCCCTGTTTCTAGTTGTATTTGTTTCCGCTTTTGCTGCTCATCAATTGCAGCATTAAGTTGAGCTTTGGAAATTAGACCCTTATTGATGAGTAGGGTACCAATACGGGTTTCAGAATAGTTCGTAGTCATAGTATTCACCCTGTTTACCTAAAGCACTGGAATTGCAGCCTTGGGGTTGTGGAGCGGTTAATTATTAGATTAGTGCTTTTTGAGGCGTCATAGGGCGCCATGTTGAATTAGGTGAAAGTAATAATGTCATATTTGTTCTTCATCACATTTTGTCTGTTAACCACTGACTGCTATGCTTGAGGAATACCACTAAATCGAGCCATAACGAATGAGTGAAGAGCGTTTTTCCATTGTTTTTCGAGGTGACTTGGAGGCTGGTCATAGCCTGCTAGATGTGAAGTCTCGGCTGGCTAAATTATTTAAGGCTGATGAGGCGAGGGTTACCAAATTGTTCAGCGGCCAGCCCGTGGTTTTGAAGGGTAACTTAGATAGTGCTACTGCTGAAAAGTATCGTCAGGTGCTCACTGATGCTGGTGCTCATGTGATAGTGAAATCAGAGGATGCCCCGGCCACTGATAGCGCTGAAGAGAAAAAACGTAAGTTAATGGAGAAGCGGGCGGAGAAGTTGGCTGCTAAGCGAGCTGCGGTGGAATCTGTTGAACAGTCCGTTGAGCAGTCCGCCCCTGTAGCACCCTTATCAAAGCCCAAGCAAACTATGGCTGAAAGGCTTCAAGCTCAAGAAGCTGGTGCTAGTAGCGGCGCCAATATTTTCACACAGTCTGAGTCAGAGCGCGTTGAGGCGAAACGAACCTCTCCAGATGAGAGCGGTTTGGCATTGATGCCTGTGGGTGAGGACGTGCTTACTGAGGCAGAGCGTGATGATGCTCGTCCGGAGGCAGCTCAAGTAACTGATCTAACGGTGGATCTTGCACCTGAAGGGGCTGATATTCTACAGGAGTCGGAGCGGGAAACCGTTGCGCCAGTTACTGTGGATGTTTCCGGGATTGATGTGGCACCTCAGGAAGGTAACCTGGTTTCCAGTGATGAACTGGAGCATGAAGTGCCTGTTCAGGTGGATGTTCCTGATTTTGATATTGCCGAGGTTGGGGTGGCTATGGACCAGGCAGAGAAAACACCGCCGCCTCCGCCGCCGGATACGAGCCGTATCAGCTTGTCTTAGTTCTTTATATTATTAACGATTGCTGGGTATAAAAAAGGCCGTGGCGCAGTAGGAATGCGTGCCACGGCCTTTTGCTTTTCTGATAAACCTAAAAAGGCTTTCTTAGAAGTTTGGCTTTTCAGCGGCTTCTTCGTAGTTCTTAACAGAGTCCAGAATTTCTTGGCGAGCAGCTTCTGGGCCTTCCCAGCCTTCGATTTTCACCCACTTACCAGCTTCTAAATCTTTGTAGTGCTCGAAGAAGTGAGCGATTTGATTCAGGGTGATGTCTGGCAGGTCGCGTACAGATTCAACGTGCTGATATAGCGGTGTGATCTTGTCTACAGGAACGGCAACTAGCTTGGCATCTTCACCGCCTTCGTCAGTCATTTTCAATACGCCGATTGGGCGGCACTTCACGACAGAGCCAGGAATCAACGGCAGTGGCATGACCACCAGTACATCTACAGGGTCGCCGTCGCCGCACAGAGTGTGAGGTACGTAACCGTAGTTACATGGGTAGTGCATGGCAGTACCCAGCATGCGGTCTACAAAGATTGCGCCTGAGTCTTTGTCTACTTCGTACTTGATGGGGTCCGCGTTCAATGGGATCTCAATGATTACATTGATTTCTTCTGGGAGGTTCTTACCGCTAGGTACTAGGTTCAGACTCATAACAGACTTCCTGAGTGTTCAAAAGTGGATAAAAAACGTTCAAAAATTAGGCCGCGCATTCTACAGGCAAACGCCATAGGCAACAACGCCGGTAATAGGGAGTTGGCGGAAAAGACTACAGGATAAGGCTTGCCGGGGGTAGGCGACTTTAGACCAATATAAGGGGATTATGAGTTGCGTTATGCAATGGCTTCCCTACACTGAACGGTAACGGAATCTGTGCAGTATTCGTTCAATAATAAAAACTTCGGGTGTCTTCTGCTTTAAGAAGAGGCCTCTGAACTTCATTGAGGGTTCGTGCATGGATATGTTGTGGATTCCACCTATTCTGGGGGTGGTGGGCCTGGTGGCCGCTGTCATTGTTTATTCTCTTGTAAAACGTTACTCCGCTGGTGAAGGTGCGGTGGCTGAAATCGCCGATGCCATCCATGAAGGCGCCATGGTGTTTATGCATCGGGAGTACAGCATTCTTGCCGCGTTCGCGGCGGTATTAACCATTGGCTTGTTTATCGGTTTTGGATCCTGGCATACGCCGGTGGCTTTTATAACCGGTGCGCTTTGCTCTTCCGTTGCTGGTTATATCGGTATGCGTACCGCGACTCGCGCCAATGTGCGCACTACGGTTGCCGCGAATACTAAGGGGGCTTCAGAGGCTTTAAGTGTGGCTTTTTTTGGTGGCTCCATTATGGGCTTAACGGTTGCGGCTATGGGCTTACTGGGTTTAGGTAGCTTGTATTTATTGTTTGGCTCAAATCCGGAGCATGCTGAAGCCATTCATGGCTTTGGAATGGGGGCCTCGGTGGTGGCCTTATTCTCTCGTGTGGGTGGCGGTATCTATACCAAGAGCGCTGATGTGGGTGCTGACTTGGTGGGTAAAGTTGAAGCGGGTATCCCAGAAGATGACCCCCGAAACCCTGGTGTGATTGCCGATAATGTTGGTGATAACGTCGGTGATGTTGCGGGGATGGGGTCTGATATTTTTGAATCCTACTGCGGCTCTATGATTGCGACGATTGCTATTGCATCTACTATGTCTATGGCGGCTTTAGTTGCGTTAGGTGGTGATCGTTCTGCCTTGATGTTTGCTCCCCTAGCGCTGGCCTCTGTCGGCCTGCTTTGCTCTATTGCGGGTATTGTTTTAGTGAAGCTGTCTTCTGGTAAGGAGTACAGTTTAGCCCTGCGCATCGGCACTATTGGTGCCAGTGTGCTCTTCATTATTGCTGCCTGGTTTGTATTGGAGGCATTGGGTATTAGCAGCAATGTGTGGTGGTGTGTCGCCTGTGGTGCTGTTGGCGGTATTATGATTGGGTTGGTGACTGAGTATTACACAGGTGCGAAGCCCGTAAGAGATATTGCCAAAGGTGGTGAGACTGGTCCGGCTACGGTAATGATCGCTGGCCTTGCGGTGGGCATGGAGTCGGTTGTGATTCCGGTGTTGGTTATCGCGGGCATTATTTTTTCAACCAGTGCGCTGTTACCGGAAGGCGCTGGCGTTTACGGCGTGGGTATTGCTGCTGTGGGTATGCTGGCAACCGTGGGGATTACCATGGCTATTGATGCGTACGGCCCTGTGGCGGATAACGCAGGGGGGATTGCAGAAATGGCGAAGCTTGGGCCAGAAACCCGAGCGATTACCGATGGCTTAGATGAGGTGGGTAATACCACTGCAGCAATCGGTAAAGGGTTTGCTATCGGGGCTGCAGGTTTAGCCGCGTTAGCGATTATCGCGGCCTATATCGAAACGATTTCCCTGAAATCTGACGGCTTTATTCTAAAGGTTAATGACCCATTGGTGCTCATGGGCATGTTTATTGGCGGTATTTTCCCATTCTTGATTAGTGCGATCACCATGCGAGCCGTGGGTGATGCAGCATTTGACATGATCAAAGAAATTCGCCGTCAGTTCAAAGAGATTCCAGGCTTAATGGAAGGCAAGGCAAAGCCAGACAGTGGTCGTTGTATCGATATTGCCACCCAAGCGGCCCTGCGCCGTATGGTTGTGCCCGGCGCTTTAGCGGTACTTGCGCCCATAGTCGTGGGCTTCTTACTTGGCCCGGCGGCTCTCGGCGGTATGTTGGCTGGTGCTTTGGTATGTTGTGTGCTGCTAGCACTGACCATGGCTAATGCCGGCGGTGCTTGGGATAACGCGAAAAAATACGTAGAAAAAGGCAATTTGGGAGGTAAAGGTTCCGACGTGCATCACGCCGTTGTGGTGGGTGATACCGTAGGTGATCCATTTAAAGATACCTCTGGGCCTGCGATGAATATTTTGATTAATGTGATGGCGATTGTGAGTTTGGTTATTGCGCCTTTGCTGGTTTGATGGTGTTTGAGGTTGGATGTTCGACGAAAAAACTCTGAGTAGCCAGGAGGTAGTGTAAGCGAAGTCCAGGGCCAAAAAAAACGGGAAGCAAAATGCTTCCCGTTTTTTTTCTCTCATCTTTCGTCTCATATCTCCCGCGAGGCGAAAGCCGAGCAAAACTACACTTTAAACTTCTTCTTCAGCTTTTTCTCCGCCATAACGCTCTTTAATGTCGCGTGAATAGGCAAACCATTTTTACCGAATACCCCAAAGTCTTCGCCTTGAATTAATGGCGCCAAATAGTTGCGAGCTTTATCTGTGATATTCATACCGTCGCGGGTAATGTAATCGCGTGGCATCATTTTTTCCACGTTGGCTACTTCTGCCAATGGCGCTTCACCAATGCTCCAGGAATATTTTTTACCTTTACCGCGAACAATGGTGGGCATGATGGAGTTCTTGCCTTCTAAGGCCTTTTCTACGGCTGCGCGGCCCAGTGCGTAGGCTTGTTCAACGTCGGTGCCTGAGGCGATGTGGCGCGCGGCACGTTGTAGGTAATCTGCTAGAGCCCAGTGGTATTTGTAACCCAGTTCATCTTTCACCATGCTGGCCAATGCAGGGGCTACGCCGCCCAGCTGCTTGTGACCGAATGCGTCTACAGTGCCAGCGTCAGCCAGGAAGGTGCCGTCTTTGTATTGAGCGCCTTCAGAGGCCACTACCACACAGTAGCCGTGTTTTTTAACGGTGGACTTCACTTTCTTCAGGAATTTTTCTTTATTGAAAGCCACTTCCGGGAACAGAATAATGTGTGGCGCATCGCCCTCGTTCTCGGCCGCTAGGCCACCTGCTGCGGCGATCCAGCCTGCGTGGCGACCCATGACTTCTAGAATAAATACCTTGGTAGAGGTTTCACACATAGAGGCCACATCGCGAGCGGCTTCTTTCGTGGATACGGCCACATACTTGGCTACAGAGCCAAAACCAGGGCAGTTGTCGGTGAAAGGTAAGTCGTTGTCTACAGTTTTGGGAACGTGGATGGCCTGAATGGGATAGCCCATGTTCTCAGACAGCTGAGAGATCTTCAGGCAAGTGTCGGCAGAATCGCCACCGCCGTTGTAGAAGAAGTAGCCGATGTTGTGAGCTTTGAAGACTTCAATCAGTCGTTCGTATTCAGCGCGGTTTTCTTCCACGCTTTTCAGCTTGTATCGACAAGAGCCAAAAGCACCCGAAGGGGTGTGCTTTAGGGCGGCGATAGTCTTAGCGCTTTCTTTGCTGGTGTCGATAAGCTCTTCTCTTAGGGCACCGATAATACCGTTCTTACCGGCGTAGAGTTTACCGATCTGCTTTTTGTTTTCACGGCAGGCTTCAATAACGCCCGCAGCAGATGAGTTGATTACAGCGGTAACACCGCCAGATTGAGCGTAGAAAGCGTTTTTCTTAGCCATCAAATTGTCCTGATTTGACTGAAAAGGGGTGAGAAATTGGATGCGGCGCATCATACCGGAAAAAGATGGCAGCCGACAGTTACGTTGGTCGGGTTGAGGGAGATAGGATAGGGTGACGGCTACAGCGATAGCTGTAATAATTATTTATCACTTTAAAAAATAAGAATTATTTATGCATATCCACTTTCTCGGTATTTGCGGCACCTTTATGGGCAGCTTGGCGCAACTGGCAAAGGCCTTGGGTCATCAAGTTACAGGCTGCGATGCCAATGTTTATCCCCCCATGAGTACCCAGTTGCAACAGGCGGGTATTGAACTTATTCAAGGGTTTGACCCGAAGCAGTTAGAGCCAGCCCCTGACTTGGTGGTGGTGGGTAATGCTATGAGTCGCGGTAACCCCGTGGTAGAAGCCCTTTTAGATAGCACCATTCCCTATACCTCAGGCCCTCAGTGGTTAAGCCAGCATTTATTGCGAGATCGTTGGGTGTTGGCCGTTGCCGGCACTCACGGTAAGACATCGACTACCTCAATGCTTGCCTGGATTCTGGAGCATGCGGGCATGGAGCCGGGTTTTTTGATTGGCGGTGTGCCTGGTAATTTTGGGGTGTCTGCCCGTTTGGGTAAATCTGACTTCTTTGTCATAGAGGCAGATGAGTACGACACCGCGTTTTTCGATAAGCGTTCTAAGTTCGTTCACTACCATCCACGCACACTGTTATTGAATAATCTAGAATACGATCACGCAGATATTTTTGAGAACCTAGAAGCGATTCAGAAGCAGTTTCACCATGTGGTGAGAGTTGTGCCTCGTAATGGATTGGTGTTACACCCTCATGGGGTTCAGGCGCTTAATGAAGTTCTAGAAAACGGCTGCTGGAGCGGTCAGCGTACTTTTGGTTTGAGTGAGCGTGCTCAATGGCAGGGAAAATTGCTAAAGGATGACGGCACCGAATTTGAAGTTTTCTATCAAGGTAAATTGATTGGAGCGGTGAAGTGGAACCAAACCGGGGAACACAGCGTCAATAATGGCCTGGCGGCAATAGCTGCGGCTCACCATGTGGGTGTGGTACCTGCAGAAGCCTGTGAGGCACTGGGTGCTTTCAAAGGTGTTAAGCGCCGTATGGAATGTTTGGCTGATATCGATGGAATTAAGGTTTACGATGATTTCGCCCATCACCCAACCGCCATCGAAACTACCCTGAATGGCTTGCGTAAAAATGTGGGTACTCAACGTGTGATTGCGCTTATTGAGCCCCGATCAAATACCATGAAGTTGGGTTCACATAAAAAAGCATTAGCACCAGCGACAGCGGGTGCGGACATGGTGTTTTGGTATCAGCCGCCCAATATCGATTGGCAGGTGGACGATTTAGCGCACTTGAGTCCTGTGCCTGCAGTGGCTGTTCATCATATTGAAGAGGCGGTTGAAAAAGTCTGTGCGGAGGCAAGAGACTTTGCTGCTGAGGGGCAGCCTTGTCATGTAGTTATCATGAGTAATGGTGGCTTTGGTGGTATTCACGGGAAAATTGTTGAGGCCTTAAAAGCGTAGCCTGCAGGGCTTTATCTAAAACTATTAAAAAATAAAAATAGTGAAAAGAAGGTGGGGTATGTCCAAGTTAGTATTAGTAATAGGTTTGTTGCTTTCCAGTGTTGGCGCCTATGGCGATTGCGTATTGGGGCAATACGAAAAATTCATCAAGCTACAGAATCAGTCGTATTCTGAAGCGTTGGTAATGATGAAAGAAGCCGATAAGGATAATTACCAAAAGGTAAAAGACTTTGTCGCTTATCATCAGCAGTTTAATAATCTATATCTTTATCTTTCCGGTAAATTGCAAAATATTGATAAATCTCTGCTGAGCTATAAAAGTGGTATTTCTCGCTTGGTTAAAGACCGTCGCCGTATCGTGAATGATAATAAACTGGCATATGTGTGGGATGAAGTGCTGGCTAATGATGAGCGTTATAAAAAGGAAATTTCGGATATTCGTTCGCAGCAGAATTACTATTTTTATTACAAGCCAAAAACCAATAAGCCTGAAGATATGGAAAAGGTGATGGCGTTCAAAGAGGCACGGACGGTTTTCAATAGTTATTTGGATAAAACCAAGCAAATGCCTGAGATTAGAGCAACCTATAGTAAAACCGCGGAAGAGCTTTGCGCTGCGGAAAAGTAGCAGAGAGTTTATAGAAATATAAAGCAATAAATGCATTGCTAGATAAAACCTTAGAAGTGTTGGTCTGCTTACAGGTTGACAATATTCTGAGGTTTTTTATTAAGCCACGCCTGAATGTTTTCCCCAACCGTATTAACCAATTGCTGTCTGGCTTCTCGGCTAGCCCAGGCCATATGGGGAGTGATGATCAGATTAGGAATGTCATTTGCCAGTAGGGGATTACTGCTTTCCGGGGGTTCTTTAGTGAGCACATCACTGGCGGCTCCCGCCAAGTGACCATTACGTAAACTATCGGCTAGTGCCTGCTCGTTAACAATGCCACCTCTGGCACAGTTAATCAGAAAGCTGCCTTTTTTCATTTGTGACAGCTCTTTTTCTGCAATTAAATTTTCTGTTTGCGCTGTGAGTGGGCAGTGCAAAGTTAAAATATCACACTGCTGAATAACTTCTGAAAAGGCTAGGCGTCCATCGGGGATTGTGTCTTGTTCTCTGTCAGGGCGTTGGCTTACCAAAATTTCCATGCCGAACGCTTCTGCCAGTTTGGCAACCCCTTGCCCCAGTTCTCCGTAACCTACAATGCCAAGCTTTTTTCCTGCTAATTGCATCACAGGGTAATCCAGAAAACAAAAGAAAGGGGCTTTTTCCCAGGTGCCGTCTTTGGCTGCGCGGTTGTAATCCATCACTCGGTTAGTGATGGCGAGAATAAGGGCCAATACGTGTTGAGTAACAGAAGCTGTTCCGTAACCGGTGGCATTACAGACGGTGATTCCGCGTTTTTGCGCTGCCATTAAATCCACATTGTTTGTACCTGTGGCGGATACGGCGATCAATTTGAGTTGCGGGCACTTATTTATGATCTCTGCGTCGATGATCACTTTGTTAGTCACTGCTACGGTAGCGCTTTGTAGGCGTATGGCTGTTTCTGCGGGCTGGGTTTGTGGGTGTACCTCCCAGCTTTCCAGGTGATTAGTGATAGGGGATAAATCGAGATCGTCGGGGGCCAGGCTGTCCCCGTCTAAAATAACGCCTTGCATAGTCGATTAGCTTTGTTGGTCAAGATGGCGGATTAAAACGGGGTATTGATCTGTGGTTGCTGACAGGGTCGCTTACTGGATTGCTACTGAAGGAAAACATAAGAAGCAGCCGCTACCACAACACCTAACAGTAGAACTGTCACAATTTTAAAGGGCAGGGTGTTTTGCACCCGGGGCGGCGGCTCAGGGCGGTTGCCAATAGAGGTGGGCTTCGTTTTCCAGCGCTTTGCGGCTGCGGCAGCTTTTTCTTTCTCTATTTCTTCCGTGGACTTGCGCTTCATTTTGATGGGCGCGCGCACTTGGGTTTTGTTGCGGTCTTCATTGGGGCCAACCAGCTTGAAACTGTACACATCGAAGCGAATTTGATCGCCTGCCTTTGCAACCCCTTCGGTAATGGGGCGGTCATTGATGAAGGTACCATTGGCAGAGGCTAGGTCTTTTACTTGTACGCGATTGTCATGAACTATAAGTTCGGCGTGTTGGCGCGAAAGGTGAGTACCTGGAATGGTGATGTCGCATTGGCTGCCGCGACCCACCGTGAGCTTCCCCGGTTTTAAGACAAACGCCTGGCCTTCTAGCCAGCTGCTGTCAGCTTGTAGTTGCCACTTGCTGGTTGTGGCTTGTTTTTTGGGTTTAGCCGTTTCAGGGGTATCTAACACGCGGGCCTCCATGTTTCCTATGCGTATGGCATCGCCAGGTTTCAATGATTTTTCAGATACGCGAATATTGTTCACGTAGCTTCCTCGGCGACTGGCGTTGTCTCGAAGCAGTACTTGTTGGTTATCTGGGATAAGCAGGGCGTGAACAGGGTCTACACTGTCATCTTCAATAATCAGGTCGTTACGGTCTGCGCTGCCAATACTAAATTGGCTGTCGGTCACCGAAATGGGGTCGCGGTCTGTAAATTGAATCTGAAGCATGTGCCTGGTTATTAACCCTGTGAGCAAATGGGAGTTGTGATAGTGACAAAAACCACTATATTTTCAATAGAGTATGGAAATTATAGTCACATTAATTTGCAGTCTGCCAACCCTGTCTACTAAAGAATAATAATACGATAAGGCTCCTCCCCGATATGAATGCCGTTTCCATTCCTCAGCAGTTACCCGGTTATCGCATTACGGGCACCATTGGCGAGGGTGGTATGGCCGTGGTTTATCGAGGTGAGCAGAAATCTCTCGGGCGTTCGGTGGCGGTTAAAGTGCTTAATCGGCATATGCGAGAGCACAGCCAAGTGGCTGCAGCCTTCGATCGTGAATCCATGATTATCGCCCGCCTCAGCCACCCCAATATTATTCAGGTGTATGACCGGGGGGTAACAGATCAGGGGGTTCCCTGGTTTGCCATGGAGTACATCAAGGGTTTGGAACTGGGCGCCCTTATTCGCAAGGGTATTTTGAAGTTGCCTCAGAAATACAGTATTGCGGTGCAAATTTGCAAAGCCTTGTCTTACGCCCATCGTAACAATGTACTTCACCGGGATATTAAGCCTTGTAACGTTTTAGTGGATAGAGGAGGCCATGCCAAGGTTCTGGACTTTGGTATTTCTCAGTTTTACGGCAGTGATGAGTCTGACAGCCTGGACGACGGTGAGCGTAAAGACGTTATGGGGACTTGGGCCTATATGGCCCCGGAATTACAAGCCGGCGGGGATGCCACTGTCAGCAGTGATATCTACTCCCTAGGGCTGCTGTTGTTTGAAGTGTTCTGTGGCCACCTGCCCAGTGGCAAAATTGGTCCGAAATCCTTTGATCAAAGCCTGCCGCTAGCCTTGGTGAAAGCCATTGTGGCTTGCGTGAACGAGGATCCGGCCAAACGGCCCCCTGCGGTGAATGATTTACGGGTTGCCTTGTTGCAGATCAGCCAGGGCGGCCACCTCTCGAAAGGCGCTCGACAGCGGGCGGCGGGAGTGATGACGGAGCGCCAGAAAAAGTCCTTTGCTCTGCTTGATGTGATCAAAGAGGCGGAAGGCTTTTCTTCCGTCTATCTGTTTCAAGAGAAGAGTAGTAATCAACAAGTGATTGTGAAAAAGCTGGTTGAGAACTTTGCCGGTTATGAGCCGAATCAGAAACTTACTCATATTGAGCATCACAATATTGGGAGAGTTTTCGGGGTTTCGAAGAATGATCGCATCTTTATTGTGGTGTCTGAATATCAGCCCGGTGGGAGCCTTCAAGACCGTCTTGCACGGCCTATGAGTGAAGTTGAGTTTGCGGATGTGGCTGATCAAATTGCCTCAGGCTTAGCAAAAGCCCATGACGAAGGGGTGCTCCACGGTAATTTGCGCCCCAGTAATGTGATGTTTAGCAGCGATGGCCGGGTGAAACTGGTGGATATCGGCTTGAATGAACAGCATGGGGCGGTGCTTGGGGATAACTATCGCCCCGAAGGTGAATTAGTAGGTATTAGCAGTGATCTCTATGCGCTGGGAGTGGTTTTCTACCAAATGTTGGTGGGCGAGCTGCCTCAGTGGAAAGACGGTCATCTAAACGTGCACCGTCGTTTCAAGCGGCTGTCGCTTCCGGTACAAAAGTTGGTGGCAAAGCTTTTGTTGAGATCACCGGATAATCGATATCATCGCGTTCGCGAGGTAGTTAACGATATTGCCTGCTTGCAGGATGACGTTGCCACTCAAGTATTTAGTGCCCGAGAGCCGATTACTCAAGCCTTTAGCCCTGTCACCGAAAGATTCGTTCAGGCCGCCGGTGCCAATACCTCTTCCTTGAAAAAACGCCTGCTCTGGTTGGTGTTGGTACTGCTCATTTCTGGCAATTTATTGGCTTGGCAGTTGTTTTTTTAGTGCAGATTTCTTTGTGGGTACTTTTCAGTGGTAGAATAGCCCCACACCAATATCAAAGGGCTGAGGACAATCAGTGTTAGGTAGCAATTCAAACAAAAAAGGCTCTGATCGCAAGGGTGCGAGGCAGAATCTCACCGACCTTCTGGTGACCATGCCCTTGTTTGATAAGTTGAATGTGGATGAGCTTACCTCGTTGCGTCGTTATGTATCCATGATTGAAGTACCCGCTGGAGATATCGTTTTCCAGGAGGGTGACCCAGGCAACTATGTCTGTTTCGTTGCCGAAGGAAAATTAACCGTTTTCAAAAAAGGCTTTGGCGATGAAAAAACTGTTCTCGCCACTATTCCCTCAGGCCGTTGTATTGGTGAAATGGCATTGGTTGATCAATTTGCCCGCTCTGCTTCTGCAGTGGCTAAGGTAGATAGTCGCCTGATTGTGCTGTCTCGGGAAAATTTCGACGATATTTGTGAGCACCATCCCAAGCTGGCAAATAAAGTTCTTCGAGAGATCGCGCGTCTAGTGTCTCTCAATCTGCGTAAAACATCGGCGAATTTGGTGAATTTAAGTAGTTCGTAGTTGTTGCGGTTAAAAGAGAAGGTAGGTTGAGTAGATTTCAATCTGTTTATTATCTGAACAAATACCCGAAATTATTTAGCGTTTTTATCTAGAGTTTTCATGGCTTGAGAGTATCCTCTCGCCGCGAAAGCTGTTTTTTTGAATTATTAGTACGTAGTTGAATTGTTTGTTGGACTTTTTTTGTTGGATGTAGAGTTATGAGTCTTGATGCTTCTATTTTGGCCCAGCTGGGCGATATCGTTGGCGAGCAGCGTGTGCTGACCGGCGAAGTGGATTTTCAGCAGTACGGTGTGGATCGCACCACTGTATGGCAGGCGGCCCCAAGTGCTGTGGTATTGCCAGGTTCTACGGAAGAAGTGCAAAAAATTGTACAACTGGCTAACCGTGAAAATTTAGCGGTGGTGCCGTCTGGTGGTCGCACTGGCCTCAGTGGGGGTGCTGTGGCGAAAAATGGCGAGATTGTCATTGCCATGGATCGCATGAATCAGGTGGTGGAATTTAATCCTGTTGATCGCTTGGTAACCGTGGGCGGCGGTATGATCACTCAGCAACTGCAAGAGTACGCAACGGAACAAGGTCTATTCTATCCGGTAGATTTTGCTTCTGCGGGCTCCAGTCAAATTGGCGGTAACATCGGTACCAACGCCGGTGGTATTAATGTGATTCGCTACGGCATGACCCGCGATTGGGTGATGGGTATGACAGTGGTCGATGGCAAAGGCGATATTCTTGAGCTGAACAAAGGCTTGATGAAAAACAACACGGGCTATGACTTCCGCCACTTGTTTATTGGCTCTGAAGGCACCCTGGGCATTATCTGTGAAGCCACTATGAAGCTGACTCGCCCCCCTGAAGATTTAAGTGTGTTGGTACTGGGTGTTTCCGATTTTCCTGCCATTGTTGAAGTTTTGAAAACCTTCAGTGCCAGTATGGATCTCAATGCTTTCGAATTCTTCGGTCACAACGGCATGTTGAAAGTGTTAGGCCACAGTAAGATTCCGGCGCCTTTTGAGACAGAAACCCCATATTACGCTTTGATTGAGTTTGAGCAAAAATCTGAAGCGGACTTCGAAAAAGCCATGGAGCTGTTTGAAGTGTGTATGGAAAATGGGTGGGTATTGGATGGCACCGTGAGTCAAAGTCTGACTCAGGCTGAAAACTTGTGGAAACTGCGTGAAGATTTATCTGAAACCCTTTCCCACTGGAAACCGTATAAAAATGATATCAGTGTACAAATGAGCCAAATGTCGCCATTTATTAGCGATGTGGATGCTTTGGTTTCTGCGGAATACCCAGACTTCGAACTGGTGTGGTTCGGCCACATTGGTGATGGCAACTTGCATTTGAATATCTTGAAACCAGACGATCTCGCCGTGGAGGAATTCACTGAGCGTTGTGGTGCGGTGAGTAAGAAGGTTGCGGCTGTGGTGAATAAGTTTGGAGGCAGTGTGTCTGCGGAACACGGTGTAGGCTTGTTGAAGAAGGATTATCTTAACTTTACTCGCAGCGAGACAGAAATTGAGTTGATGCGCCAGGTGAAGAAGGTATTTGACCCTAGTGGGATTATGAATCCAGGGAAAATTATCTAAGTTTTGCTTTCCTGCCAAGAGGGATAGCATAAACGAAGTTGAATCATAGGAGCGGGCATAAAGCCCGCTTTATTTTTGGAAAATAGGTTATGACGGACGCTATTAAAAGCCTTTACGAAAAAATAATTATTGGTTATCCAAAAGTTGTTCTTGTGGTGTTGTTTCTGCTAGCGATAATCGCAGCAGCAGGCTTGCCCAATTTTAAATTAGATGCTTCAGCAGATTCCCTAACCCTGGAGCACGATACCGATTTAGATTATTTTCGTGAAACTTCTCAGCGTTATCAAAGCGGTGATATTCTGGTTGTTACCTTTAAGCCCAATCAAGAGCTGTTTTCCGATAAGTCATTGCACTCGCTAGAACAATTGCGAGATGAGCTGGCTGGGGTCGAAGGGATTTCATCCGTTAATTCAATTTTAGATTTGCCGCTGCTGTATAGCCCTAAGCGCAGTTTGTCAGATATTAAATCTGATGTGCGGACTCTGAAAACGGAAGGCGTCGACCGCAATTTAGTGAGGGAAGAATTCCTAACTAGCCCGATTTATCGAGATATGGTGCTGGGCCCAGATGAGCAAACTACCGTATTACTGTTAAATCTTAATGTGGATAATCAGTTTACGGATCTCGTGCGTCAGCGGGATGCGTTGCGGCAGAAAAAAAGAACCGATGGCTTAACCCAGGAAGAACAAAAAACCTTAACAGCCGTTGCAAAAACCTTTCTCGATTATCGTACGGTTGCCGCGGAAAAATCCCATACGCGGGTAGCGACAGTTCGCAGTATTATGGGCAGCTATAGTAGTGATGCCGAGTTGTTTCTCGGTGGTGTTTCCATGATTACCAACGATATGATCGAATTTATTCGCAGTGATTTGGCGGTATTTGGTTTGGCGATCTTGTTATTTATCATCGGTTTGCTTGCCATTATTTTTCGCCAGCTCCGCTGGGTGGCTATTCCCCTTTCCGTTTGTGTACTTTCTGTTTTGTTAATGCTGGGCTGGATTAGTTGGATTGATTGGCGTTTAACGGTGATCTCCTCCAATTTTGTGGCGCTACTCTTAATTATTGCCCTAGCGATTACCATTCATTTGGTGGTGCGTTATCGCGAATATCACAAAGAGAATCCTCAGTGGGAGCAATCACAAATTGTGATGGCGGCGGTGAGTTACATGGCTCGCCCCTGCTTGTACACAGCTCTTACGACGATCGTTGCCTTTGCTTCTTTGGTAGTGAGCGATATCCGCCCGGTAATCGATTTTGGTTGGCTAATGGTGATTGGTTTAACCGTTGCCTTGATTCTGGCGTTTGTTTTATTACCTGCAGCCTTGATGCTTTTGCCGAAAGGTGAGCCGAAAGACAAAGGCGATAATTCTGCGGCCTTTACGGTGAAATTTTCTAGAATCACAGAGTGCTATGGAAAGTCTGTTTTTGTGGGCAGTCTCTTAGCAGCGGTTTTGAGTGTTTACGGTATCAGTAAGTTGGAAGTAGAAAATCGTTTTATTGATTACTTCAAAAGCACGACTGAAATTTATCAAGGATTGTCGGTTATTGATCAGCGCTTAGGGGGTACAACTCCCCTAGATATTATTATTGATTATTCTGGTGATAATTTGTCTTTAATCGATGAGGAGGGTGAAGACCCCTTTGCGGAAGAGGAGGATCCATTCGCTGCGGATGAAGATATGTTTGCGGACGAAGATCCCTTCGGTGATGAGGCGGTTGAAGGGAAAGGGCAGGAGAAAGAACCAAGCTACTGGTTTACCTTGTCAGGCTTAAAAGATATTGAAGGCCTGCATGACTATTTAGAATCCCTAGATGAAGTGGGTAAGGTTCAGTCCTTGGCAACCCTCTATAAAGTCGGTCGTGATATTAATGGCGGTTCATTGAATGATTTTGAATTAGCCTTTTTGCGTAAAGGTCTGCCTGAAGATATTGATAATGTGCTGATCTCGCCATTTTTGGATGAAGAATCTAACCAGGCGCGTATTAGTTTGCGAACGGTGGAGTCTAGTCCTGAATTACGCCGTATGGATTTACCCGGGAAAATCCGGGATTACGCGGTTAATGAACTGGGCTTGAAGTCTGAACAGATTCACTTTACGGGCATGCTGGTGCTTTATAACAACATGCTGGCGAGTTTGTTTAAGTCGCAAATTCTCACCCTGGGGGCGGTATTCCTTGGGATTATGTTGATGTTTATGGTGCTGTTTCGTTCAGTGGTTATTGCAGTGATCGCCATTGTGCCAAATATGTTGGCAGCGGCTATGGTGCTTGGTGCTATGGGTTTAGCCGGTATTCCTTTGGATATGATGACCATCACCATTGCTGCCATCACTGTGGGGATTGGAGTGGATGACACCATCCATTATATCCATCGCTTCAAAACAGAGTTTGCTCGCGACGGCGATTATATCGCCACAATGCATCGTGCCCATGGCTCTATTGGTCGCGCCATGTATTACACCTCGGTCATTATTGTGGTGGGCTTTTCGGTGTTGGCGTTGTCGAATTTTATTCCGTCGATTTATTTCGGTCTATTAACGGGTTTTGCTATGTTCTCTGCGTTAATGGGGGCTTTGCTATTACTGCCTAAGTTGATTATTACGGTTAAGCCTTTGTAGTGGATAGCATAGAGGCTTGACGGTATAAGACGAACATCAGAATGCAGCTACACTTATTAGTACTTGGTTTAGTCTCTAGTTTAGTGTCAGGTTGAGTTAGAGCTAACCGTATTCTGGTTTTATTTTTTCTTTCTAAGTGGTTGATGTTATGGAAGTACTACCGCTGTTTCCTCTCCATAGTATTCTTTTTCCCGGTTGTTCTTTGCCGTTGCAAATTTTTGAGCAGCGCTATCTAGAGTTGATTAAAAATACCCTGAAAGATAACAGAACCTTTGGCATTGTTCCCATTAAACATGGCAGTGAAGTGGGTGGTGTTGGTAAAAAGATTCCTGAAATTTACATGTTGGGTACCGAAGTTGAAATCACGGACTGGACTCAACTGTCTAATGGTTTATTGGGCGTTACGGTATCAGCCAAGCGGCGGTTTCGGGTTTGCTATGTTGAGGCACAGCCCAACCAGTTATTAATTGGCGATATTGAATTTCTCGATGATGAGTCCGATATGCTTATTCCTGAAGCGTTAATGGAGCTAAAGGAATTGCGAGAAGCTCTGTTGAACCACAAAGGCGTTGAACATTTTGGTTTAGGCGAGCTAGACGATAGTTTGGCTGATCTCACTTGGCAGTTAGGGCAGTTGCTTCCCGTGAGTGATGAGAAAAAAGTGGAGTTGTTATTGGTAGGCGCGCCGGAAGAGCGCGCTCTGTTGCTGGCTGAATGGTTGGCAGATCTTTCTGGCGAATAATCAGGAATACTGGAGAGGGATGGTAGCGGGGGAATATCAAGCACGATGCATTCTGACATTATTATTCGCCAATGTACCCCTGAGGATGCCGCAGAAGCTGTACCACTCATTGTTAGTTCAGGCCCTGATGCTTTCCGTTATATTTTTTCTGTGAAATCCCCCGATGATGTGACTTCCTTTGTGACTTATGCCTTTCTCGATGGCGAGGGAGAATTGGGTTATAAAAATCACATAGTCCTGACTCAGGCGGGGACTGTGATTGCTGTAGGGGCGCTTTGGTCTTCAAAAGAAATGCTGAATTTCACTTTGCAGGGGATGAAACAAATTCTGCGCGCCTATGGTGTGTGGCAGGGAATGAAGGTAATACGTCGAGCCTTACAGTTGGAATCGGTGGTGCAGCCCCCTCAGAAAGCCATTGCTTATTTAGGGCATTTTGGCGTGGTTGCTGAAAGCCGAGGTCGAGGTATTGGAACCCAATTAATTCACGGGTTAATGGATATGGGGCAAGAGCGGGGATTTTGTACCTATGGTTTGGATGTATCAGTAGAAAACCCTAGAGCTCAGGAGCTCTATGAACGTTTGGTTTTTCGTGTAAAAAGCACCAGTCAGGGTGGCGAGGGAAATGGATTTGGCCGGATTCACGACCACCATTATATGGAGTGTTTAGTGGAATAGTGGAGCCCGTTATGCCGGTCGGCATGGTGGCTCCATACCTGTATAATGCTGGGTTTGTTCCCTGTAGCAGGCTTTCACTCTCTTTTAATGAGAGGGTTATGGATAAGACCTGTTACTTTTCTAAGAAAAGTGGATATAGAAGTGGATATCAAAGCTTATATGACTGAGCTGGGCCAAAATGCCCGCCAGGCGGCACGAGCCGTTGCCGCTGCCGATACCGGCGTTAAGAATGCAGCGCTTAATGCTATTGCTGATGCTCTGGAAGCCTCTCGCGATGCGTTGGCTGAGGCCAATGCCAAAGATATGGACGCGGGGCGAGCGGACGGCTTGGATGCCGCCTTGTTAGATCGCCTTGAACTCACGCCATCTCGTATCGATGGCATGATCGAAGGATTAAAGCAGGTTGCGGCTCTGCCGGACCCTTGCGGTGAAATCACCGATATGAGCTATCGTCCTAGCGGTATCCAGCTGGGAAAAATGCGTGTGCCTTTGGGTGTGATCGGTATTATTTATGAATCTCGGCCTAATGTGACCATCGATGCGGCAAGCCTTTGTTTGAAATCAGGTAACGCCACCATTTTGCGTGGTGGTAAAGAAGCCATTCACTCCAATAAAGCCATTGCGGAATGTATCAAAGAGGGTCTGAAAAAAGCAGGTCTTCCAGAGACATCTGTTCAGGTGTTGGAAACTACAGATCGCGCAGCCGTGGGCGAGTTAATCACCATGCCTGAGTATGTTGATGTGATCGTACCCCGTGGTGGCAAAGGCTTGATTGAACGAATTTCTAAAGATGCCAGTGTTTCGGTGATTAAACACTTGGATGGCATTTGTCATGTGTACATCGACGATAAAGCGGATTTGGAAAAAGCGTTTAGTGTTGCGTTGAACTCCAAAACTCACCGTTACGGTGTCTGTAATGCCATGGAAACTTTATTGGTGGCCGAAGGTGTTGCGGAAGAGATTTTGCCTCGCCTGGCAGATGCCTACCAAGAAAAAGGTGTTGAGCTGCGAGGCTGTGAAAAAACTCGCGGTATTATTACGGCTAATGCTGCTACGGATGAAGACTGGGCGACCGAATATCTAGCCCCTGTGCTATCTATCCGCGTCGTTACCGATATGGGTGAAGCCATGGATCATATTGCTCAGTACAGCTCGGCTCACACCGAAAGTATTGTGACTGAGGATTATTCCCGTGCTCGTCGTTTCTTGGCTGCGGTGGATTCCAGTTCGGTGATGGTGAATGCCTCAACCCGTTTTGCGGATGGTTTTGAATATGGTTTGGGAGCGGAAATTGGAATTTCCACGGATAAAATCCATGCTCGAGGCCCCGTTGGTTTGGAAGGTTTAACCAGTCAAAAATGGGTCGTATTTGGCGATGGCCAGATTCGCGAATAAGGCGGTAAATCCTTAACGATGAAAACCATTGGTATCTTTGGTGGCACTTTTAGTCCGGTGCATAACGGGCATTTACGAATGGCGCTGGAGTTGAAGCAACACTTAGTCTTGGATGAAATGCGATTGGTGCCGGCCCATCAGCCGCCTCATCGCAGTGAGGAAGGTGTTTCATCATTACAGCGTTTGAAAATGGTTGAGTTAGCCATCGACGATTGTATGGAATTAACTATCGACTCCCGCGAGTTGAACCGGGATTGTGCTTCCTACACCGTTGATACCCTTTCATCCTTGCGAGGGGAGTTGGGTTCCGATGTGAGCCTTGTTTTATGCATGGGTATGGACTCGTTTTTGAGTCTACCGAGTTGGCATCGCTGGGAAGAGTTACTTTCACTTGCACATATTGCGGTTGCCGCTCGCCCTGGATGGGAGCTTCCAGAAAGTGGAAAAATGTTGGATTTTTTTCAAAAGCACGTTGGGACTGCAGCGGATTTTCAAAATGCCCCGGCAGGAAAAATTGTTGTTGAAACCCTGACCTTATTGCCAATTTCTGCTACGGCAATTCGCAAGCAAATTCAGCAAGGATTATCCCCTATGTACTTGTTGCCGAAAAATGTGTGGAAATATATTCAACAGCAGAACTTGTATGGGGCTGAATGAATTTTTAAGAACGTTATTCCCGTCTAGCGGGGGTGACCGGTTTTAGAATGATACGTAGCCCGGAGGAAGCGTAAGCGTAGTCCGGGAAATAAAAAATTATCGAGAACAAAATGACAGACTCAAATGATTTAAACGCTCAAATCATTTCTTCGTTAGAAGATTTGAAAGGCAAAGACATTATTACCTTGGATGTGTCCGATAAAACGGATGTAACTGATACTTTGATCATTGCCAGTGGTACGTCTAATCGCCATGTGAAATCCCTGGCCTCCAATGTGGTTGAGGATTTAAAAAAGCAAATGGATATTCGCCCCATGAGTATGGAAGGTGAAGACCAAGGAGAGTGGGTCTTGGTGGACTATGTGGATACGGTTGTTCATGTGATGCTTCCACAAGCACGTGAGTTTTATGATTTAGAAAAACTGTGGTCTGCGGCTGCTGAAAAACGCCCTGATAGCGAATAACAGTAGCTATGCGGATTACCATCATTGCCGTAGGCACTAAAATGCCTCAGTGGGTTGAGACCGGTTATAGTGAATACGCCAAGCGAATGCCGGCGGGTATGGCAGTGAAAATGGTGGAAATCTCTCCGGGGCATCGGGGAAAGAATGCCGATATCAAGCGTGCGATGGCGAAAGAAGGCGAGCAGATGTTAGCGGCGATCCCAAAAGGAGATACGGTGGTTGCCCTTGAGGTAACCGGCAAACCTTGGAGTACAGAACAGCTGGCGGATAAGCTGGGAGGCTGGCGGCAAGAGGGTAATAATCTTTCTTTGTTGATTGGGGGCCCCGATGGCTTACATCCTGATTGTCTTTCCAGAGCCGCGGCTAAGTGGTCATTATCCAATCTTACCTTGCCTCATCCGCTGGTGCGGGTAGTATTGTCTGAGCAGTTGTATCGCGCTTGGTCGATCTTGCAAAATCACCCCTATCATCGCGCTTAAGGATCTCGCGCTTAAGGATCTCGCGCTTAAGGATCTCGCGTTTAAAGGTCTCGTGTTTTAGGGGCTTACGCTTAACAATCTTACGGTTAAGGGCCTTATTGGGCGAACAGAATAATAATAGCCAATGGCAGATCACTTACATTTAAAAGATCACTCTTCAGAGTTGCGTATTTATCGCTACCGTATGGTGGTGGCTGTGATCTTTGTTTTAATGTGTCTCAGCATCATCTTTACCCGCTACTACAGTTTGCAAATCGTGGAGTATCAACAGCATGCCACGGCGTCCGACGATAATCGCATTCACGTTCGATCGGTTCCTCCCAGCCGGGGTTTGATTCTTGATCGCAGTGGGGAACTGCTGGCAGATAACCGCCCGAGTTATGCCTTGGCCCTTGTGAAAGAACGTATCCATAATTTGGATGAAGCGCTTGAAAATTTACGTACGCTCGTTGCCATTGCGGATGAAGATATTTCTCGCTTCCATAAAAAACAACGCCGCCGTCGCCCTTATGAGCCCATCCCTCTTCGCTATCGCTTAACAGAAAAAGAAATTGCAGTTATTGCGGTGAATGAGCATCGTTTACCCGGTGTGGAGGTGATTGCGCAGTTGGTTCGCCATTATCCGGCGGGTGAGTTATTCGCACATGGAGTGGGTTATGTGGGGCGTATTAACGAGCGAGAGCAAGCGGAGCTAGATGAAGAGCGTTATCGCGGTACTCACACCATTGGTAAAGTCGGCTTGGAAAAACATTATGAAGATTTATTGTTGGGTGAAGTTGGGTACGAACATGTTGAAACCAATGCTCGAGGCCAGGTACTTCGAGTGCTGGATCGAACTGATCCCGTCCCGGGTAATACTCTCCAATTACACTTAGATAGCGAGTTGCAAGCCGTTGCAACCAAAGCGTTAGAAGGTCGGCGTGGCGCCGTAGTCGCTATGGATGTTTCAAATGGTGGCGTGTTGGCCTTTGTGAGTACTCCCGCCTATGATCCAAATTTATTTGTAACGGGTATCAGTCACAAAGACTATAACGCACTTAATCAAAATTTAGATTTACCATTGTTTAACCGATCCCTCCAAGGTCGCTATCCTCCGGGCTCAACCTTAAAACCTATGCTGGGCTTGGCGGCTTTGCACTATAAGGTTATTGCTCCAGACTACAAGGTACCCGACCCCGGTTGGTACCAATTGGAAAACGATGAGCGTTTTTATCGGGATTGGAAAAAAGGTGGTCACGGGAAATGGGTAGATTTACATCATGGTATTGCCGAGTCTTGTGATGTGGTGTTTTACGATATTGCCTTTAAAACGGGTATCGATCGTATGCACGCCTTCGGTAGTTTATTTGGTTTAGGAAAAGACACCGATATTGATGTGCCTAATGAAACCTCCGCGTTGTGGCCTTCTCGTGAGTGGAAGCGTGGACGTAGAGGTTTACCCTGGTTTCCTGGAGACAGCTTGAATGTGGGTATTGGTCAGGGCGATGTATTGGCAACGCCTATGCAGTTGGCTCTAATGACGTCGATTCTGGCTAATAAAGGGCAAGGTTATCGTCCGCATCTTGTTAAGAGTGTCGCGGGTCAGGAGGTGGAGCCGGTGGCATTACCTTTAGTTGATACCGAGCCGCAGCACTGGAATCAGATTTTTAAAGCCATGCGCAGTGTGATGCACAGTAGTTATGGAACGGCCCGTATTGCCGGCTCTCGAGCAGGCTATCGAATGGCGGGTAAAACCGGAACCGCGCAGGTAGTGGGTATTGCTCAGGACGCCGAGTATGATTCTGAGGCCTTAGAAGAAAGGCAGCGGGACCACGCCTTGTTTGTAGGATTCGCGCCGTATAAAAAACCACAGATTGCTGTTTCAGTGATTGTGGAAAATGGTGAGCATGGATCTTCTGTGGCAGCTCCAGTTGCGCGAAAACTATTTGATGCATATATGGCTCGTGAATTGGGAAGTAAAGTAAGATTGCCTCCGGTTAAGCCTAAACCTAAACCTCAGCCGCAAAACCAAAACCAAAACCAAAACCAAAACCAAAACCAGACTCAAGAGCAAAGCGGTTCAGTAAGAGGAGCAGCTGATGTGCCGTCAGAGACTCAAAATGATACTGGAGAGAATGTGGAGAATACCCACGACGAAAACGGCAGGAGAGTGTTGTAATGGCCTGGGACTTTCAGCGTCAACTGTCAGATTCTCATCACCACTTTTCTCGTAAGGCGGGGACTTGGCAGCGATTGCATATCGATCCGTTATTGCTGGTGATTTTACTGGCGCTTGCAGCGTTTGGTTTAACCGTACTCTACAGTGCTGCGGGTCAAGATATTTATTTCGTTAAGCGTCAGTCGGTTTGGTTTTTAATTTCGTTTATTGGCATGTTTATAGTGGCGCAGATCAATATGCAGTGGTTACAGCGCTGGGCCTATTGGCTCTTCGGTGGAGGAATCTTGCTATTGGTAGGGGTGCTGGTTTTTGGCGTCGGTGCTAAAGGCGCCCAGCGCTGGTTGTCACTGGGGGGCTTCCGCTTTCAACCATCTGAAATTATGAAGTTGGCTGTGCCTATGGCCATTGCTGCGTATTTTGCGCCTCGCTTGTTGCCGCCGAAATTTAAACATGTGTGCGGTGGGCTTGTTCTTATTGGGATTCCCACCTTATTGATTGCTTTACAGCCAGATTTAGGGACCTCTATTCTTATTGCGGTCTCTGGTATTTTTGTACTGTTTTTTGCCGGTCTGCCCTGGCGGTATATTTTAGGCGCTTGCTTTTTGGCCGTTTCATCGGCGCCTCTGTTTTGGTACGTCTTGCTTCACGAATACCAGAAAACCCGTATTAAAACCTTGTTTAATCCAGAAGCGGATCGCCTCGGTGCGGGTTGGAATATTATCCAGTCGAAAACCGCCATTGGCTCTGGGGGTGTGCACGGTAAAGGTTGGATGAATGGCACCCAGTCTCATTTAGACTTTCTTCCTGAAAGCCACACCGATTTTATTATTGCGGTATTGGCAGAAGAATTTGGATTGCTGGGGGTCGTGTTTTTACTGGGTTTGTATATCGCTCTGATTTCCAGGGGATTATGGATTGGATTAACTGCCAAAAATACGTTTAGTCGGTTGCTCGCAGTGAGCATTACGTTAACTTTTTTCATCTATGTGTTTGTTAATATGGGAATGGTTTCTGGAATATTGCCAGTGGTAGGGGTTCCATTGCCCCTTATTAGTTATGGCGGCACGTCTGTGTTGACATTGATGATGGGTTTTGGTGTTCTAATGGCAATTTCCACCGAAAGGGAACGATAGCTATGGCTTTGCTGTCATTATGCTATTGTTGCTAAATAATTGAATAAAGTTTTATAGATAGATTTTATGATTAATAACAAAAAAGCAGTTTTTAAAATGCCAACACTTAATCAATTGGGTCGCATTATGGCCCGTACCAGTGCTGTTGCACTGAGTTCGTTGTTGCTTTCTGGGGCTTCAATGGCATCCGCCAAAGTCAGTTATGTTTCAAACCCTAAAACCTTAGATTTTATGGGTGAAATGCAGGAGAAACATAATTTTACGAAGGCTGAGTTAAAGACATGGTTTTCTTCTGCCAATAAGCAGCAAAGTATTCTCGATGCTATTGCTCGCCCTGCAGAAAAAACCAAAACTTGGGGGGAGTATCGCAAGATTTTCTTAACGGATCGCCGTGTTAATCGCGGGGTGGAGTTTTGGAAAAACAATCGCGCTACGTTGGAGCGTGCTGAGCGCACTTTCGGTGTCCCTGCGGAAATGATCGTGGCCATTATTGGAGTGGAAACGCGTTATGGTCGGATTACTGGCAGTTATCGTGTTATTGATGCGCTATCGACACTGGCATTTGATTATCCTAAGCGCAGTCCGTTTTTCACCAAAGAATTGCGAGAATTTTTGTTGTTGACCCGTGAGCAAAAAATGAATCCTTTGGTTTTGAGGGGTTCTTATGCGGGGGCCATGGGTTACGGGCAATTTATGCCTAGTAGCTTCCGTAATTATGCAGTGGATTTTGACGACGATGGTATCACCGATATTTGGCAAAACCCCGTAGATGCCATTGGTAGTGTCGCGAATTATTTTAAAAGACATGGCTGGCAAAAAGGTGAAATGGTCACGTCGTTGGCTACTGCCGGAACTGATCATAAAAAAGAGATTCTTAATGATTCATTGAAGCCTCTGCATACCTTGGGTAGTTTAAACCAAAAGGGTTTTTTACCCGCCAATACCGAAACTCAAACTCAGGATTCCCCAGCGAATATTATGAGGTTGAAAGGTGACGAAGGTGTTGAGTACTGGGTGGGCTACAAAAACTTTTATGTGATTACTCGTTACAATCACAGCCGCTTGTATGCCATGGCGGTTTATCAGTTAAGCAAGGCCATTAAAAAAGCTGTTGAGGCGTCTTGATCTTTTCCTCGCGCAACACATTGATAATTTATTGATCGGAAAGAATAGTAAAAGAGGATAACCACTTGCCTGTTAGCTTGTCAGTAGCCAAACCAGTCGTTTTAGCGTTAGGGATGATAAGTTTGAGTGGTTGTTTTTTCAGTATGGATGTTCGAGACAGTGGCCCTTCAGGCCCTGTGGATGTTAGTCATATTCCCGATGCCGTGCCCCGAGTCGAACCTCGCAGTCCGGGAGGCAATAAATCCCCTTATACCGTATTGGGTAAAACCTACCACGTGATGCCCGATAGCAAAGGCTATGTACAAAAGGGTACGGCCTCCTGGTATGGTCAGAAGTTTCACGGTCGCCGCACCTCTAATGGTGAAATCTATAATATGTATGGCATGACGGCGGCCCATAAAAGCTTGCCTATTCCTACTTATGTTCAGGTTACAAACTTATCCAATGGCCGCCAGGTCGTGGTGAGAGTAAATGACCGAGGCCCCTTTCATGGCGATCGTTTGATTGACCTGTCTTATAGTGCGGCGAAAAAGCTCGGTTTTGCCAATAAAGGTACCGCCAAGGTTAAGCTGGTGGTGATCGACCCCTCTAAACCTTATGTGGCGAATAAATCGCAAAATTCCAACGTACAGATTCAAATACAGGCGGGAGCGACAAAACCTGCCCAGCCCAAGCTCTTTGAGCTGCCAGATAATACCTATTTGCAGGCGGGGGCGTTTTCCAGTCGTGAGCGAGCTGAGGAATATCGTAAGCAGTTATTGGCTCTAACAGAGTTTCCTGTGGATGTGAGCCCCTTGGCGAGAAATCGAAAAACCTTATTTAGGGTTAAGGTTGGCCCCATCGTTGATAATTTTAAGCTGCAGGCACTTCGCTCTCTTCTCAAGCAGAAAAACCTTAGCGAAGGTCATATCATCTACGACTAGACCACCCGCTACCTTTGTTGCAGCCTCCGGATCTTGATATGAGCCCTTCGGGAACTGAGTAGGTCTTACACTGCCAAACAGGTCACGCCATTAGGGTTCTGTTCGTCTTCTATGGGGCTACCTGACTAACACTCATTTAGTTTCTATGCTGCAGCATGGTAAACTTGCAGCCCTTCCGAGTCTGTTTCACCTTTCAAAAACTAAGGGAATACTATCGCTATGAATGCTCTGAGACTGTTGATTGCCACACTCTCACTGATAATTGCGCCATCACTTTTTGCCAAGCAGGCCATTATTCCGTCGCCACCTCAGCTACAGGGTACATCTTGGCTGCTGATGGACGCCAATACCGGAGAAATCATTGTTGAGCAGAATGCGGACATGAAGGTGCCCCCTGCAAGCTTAACCAAAATGATGACCAGTTATGCGTTGAGTTATGAATTGGCCCAAGGGCAGGTTAGCAAGGATGACATGGTTCGCATCTCTAAAAATGCTTGGGCCCAGAATCCGCTTTTTAATGGCTCTTCACTCATGTGGATTGAGGTCAATAAGCAGGTGTCTATTGAAGATCTTCATCGGGGTATTGTGATTCCTTCTGGTAATGACGCGAGTCTTGCCATTGCCGAGCATATTTCCGGAAGTGAAGAAGCTTTTGTGGATGTGATGAACCAGCATGCATCTCTGTTGGGTATGGTGAATACGAATTTTGCGAACTCTCACGGTTTGCCGGCAGAGGGTCACACTACAACAGCTCGGGATATGGCAATTTTAGGTCGAGCATTAATCCAAGACTTTCCTGAGGATTACGCGTTATACAAGGAAAAAGAATTTACCTTTAATAAGATCAAGCAAAGTAATCGCAATCGCTTATTGTGGTGGGATCAATCGGTTGATGGTTTGAAAACGGGCCACACTGAAGAGGCAGGGTATTGTTTAGTGGCCTCCGCAGAGCGCGACGGCATGCGTTTAATTTCGGTGTTGATGGGTGCAAAAAGCGATAATGCTCGAGCTCGAGAATCGCAAAAATTATTGTCCTATGGTTTTCGCTATTATCAGTCTTACCTAGCCCAGGAAGGCAAAGAAGCCATTTCTCGCGAGCGAGTGTGGGGTGGTGAAAGTGAATTTGTGGAGTTGCGGTTGAAAGAGGCCTTGAGTGTCACTATCCCTCGTGGCTCTGTAACCAATATTAAACGTGAATTGGATGTAGAACCTGAAATTGTTGCGCCGATTAAAGCCGGTCAGAAATTGGGTGATTTAGTATTGAGCCTTAATGGCCAAGAAATCGCTCGCAAACCGTTACTGGCTGCGAAGAGTATTGCTGAGGCGGGAATGTTTGCCAGCCTGTGGGACAGTATTGCACTGTTCTTCCACCGTATGTCCAACTAGTGGAGAAGCCTTCTGCCTCGATAACGCCTCTTCCTTCGTGAAGAAATTGTCGTTTGCGGCTCGTGGCATGCAAGAATGAATTTGGTAAGAAAATGACCCAACAAGACCCACCTAAAATTGAATTTCCTTGTCCTCGCTACCCTATCAAAATTTTGGGTGATGCGGGGCCTGCTTTGCGTGATCTGGTCATTGAAGTCATGGGTGTACATGCCCCAGATTTTGATGCTGAAGCCATTGTCGTAAAAGATAGTAGTAAGGGCCGTTTCCAATCGCTTACGGTTTACATTACCGCCACCGGTGTTGATCAATTGGAAAGTATTCATCAGGATCTTCGGGCCAGTGGCATTGTAAAGATGGTGCTGTAAACGTCATGCCTACCTTATTGATACGAAATTTTGGCAGAGCAAATTACGAACCTGTGTGGCAGGCCATGCAGGCATTCACGGATAATCGTGATAAAGACGACGTAGAAACCCCCGACGAGCTTTGGATTGTTGAGCACAACCCTGTTTTTACACAAGGGCAAGCGGGAAAGGCGGAGCACTTGCTGAATACCGGTGATATTCCTGTGGTGCAAGTTGATCGAGGAGGGCAGGTCACTTATCACGGTCCTGGTCAGTTAGTAGCCTACCCCATGTTCAATCTTCGTCGTTTGGGCATTGGCGTTCGTGATTTGGTTTCCGGTATTGAAAATGTGATTGTGGAAACCCTCAAGCAGTATGGTATTGAAAGCGCGCCTAAAGCCGATGCTCCAGGTGTATATGTGAACGGAGACAAGATTGCATCCTTAGGTTTGCGTGTACGTCGTGGCTGTAGTTTTCACGGTTTAGCGTTAAATATCGATATGGATCTCACCCCTTGGCAGCGTATTAACCCCTGTGGTTACCCTGGGTTAGAAATGGTTCAAATGCAAAATTCACTGGGTGATAAAACGCCAACCTGGAATCAGGTGAGTGAAAAGCTAGTTACCGAAACCGTCAAAGAATTTCATTACGATAATCCTCTTTGGCTGGATAATCCCTTAGATATTTTGAACGCTCAGTAAAACCGTTACTGATCCGGTTCAGGTCTTCCGACGACTTTCGGGCTCAAGCCCAGTTTTTGAAATGAGTTTATTATGAGTGATACTCCTGAAAATCCATCCTCTCCTACCGTAACGCCACCACGTCGAGGCCCTCGCCGTAAGCAGGGGGAGAAGTTACGTGATGCTGATAAGGTAGAGCTGATTCCAGTTAAAGTGGTGAAGGAGGAAGAGCTTCTTCGAAAGCCGGATTGGATTCGTGTACGTATTCCCGCAACACCGGAAATTGACCGTATTAAAAAAGTATTGCGTAATCACAAGCTAGCGACCGTTTGTGAAGAGGCATCGTGTCCAAATTTGGGTGAATGTTTCGGTGGTGGCACTGCGACCTTTATGATTATGGGTGAGATTTGTACTCGCCGCTGCCCTTTCTGTGATGTTGGCCATGGTAAGCCCCTACCACTCGATGTGGATGAGCCTGTTCAGTTGGCTGAGGCTATCGCTGAGATGCGTTTACGCTACGTGGTAATTACGTCTGTTGACCGCGACGATTTGCGAGATGGTGGTGCGCAACACTTTGCCGATTGTATTCGGGAAACCCGTCAGCGTTCACCAGAAATTCAAGTGGAAACCTTAGTGCCTGATTTCCGTGGCCGTATGGATATCGCACTGGATATTCTTGAAAAAGAAGCTCCGGATGTGATGAATCACAATTTGGAAACGGTACCTCGCTTATACCGTGAAGCTCGCCCCGGCGCGAATTATGAGTGGTCGTTAAAGCTGCTAAAAGCATACAAAGCACGCCGGGAAGATGTTTTAACCAAATCGGGCCTGATGGTTGGCCTGGGTGAAACTAAAGAAGAAATTTTCCAAGTGATGCGAGACTTACGTGAGCACGATGTGGATATGCTTACCATCGGTCAGTATCTGCAGCCGAGTAAGGATCACTTGCCGGTTAAGCGCTATGTAACCCCAGAAGAGTTTGATGAATATACGGCGTTAGCTGACGAGCTAGGTTTTAAGCATGCGGCTTGTGGGCCAATGGTGCGCTCGTCGTATCATGCGGATAAGCAGGCCCGTGGCGAAGACATCTAATCGGGAATAATGCAACACAAGGAAGCGGGCAAGAAAAAATGAAACCCTCTGAAATTGCTAAAGCTTACGATCAAATTACTCACCTCTGGGAATCTGAAGACTTTAATCGTGAGAATGGTGTGGAAGCCCATAAGCGAGCAATCGCTTTTGTGAAAAATAGAGGGGCGGCTCTCGATGTTGGCTGCGGCTGCACAGGGCGTTTTATTGATCTTTTGCTTGAGCATAATTTTGTTCCTGAGGGCGTTGATATCTCTGAGGAGATGATTGTTTTAGCTCGGAAAAATCACCCTGAGATAACATTTTATCAGCAAGATATTTGTGAGTGGCACCTACCTCAAAAATACGACTTCATAACAGCCTGGGATAGCATTTGGCATATCCCTCTCGCCCAGCAAGAGAGTGTTCTGAAAAAACTGGTTACCAGCCTTAATAAAAATGGCGTATTAATTTTTTCTTGTGGGGGCACCGAGGAAGCGGGAGAGCACAGAGATGACTTTATGGGGCCTGAAGTGTATTACTCATCCCTTGGTATCGATGGCTTTTTAAGTTTATTTCTTAGCTTGGATTGCAGTTGTCGGCATATCGAATACGATCAATACCCGGAATTGCACACTTACTTTATTGTTCAAAAAAACTGAAAAGGCGTTTGTTAGGCAGCTTCCTTGGTCTTTGATGTATCCTGTCCCCTCTTGGGTTGAGATTGAATGCAGTGAGGTCGTCTAACGACTGTCATTCTGAGCGAAAGCGTCTCGCCAAAGCAGCGAAGCTCAAAATCTTTTCAGTTTAGCAATTACGTAAAGAGATTTTTCTTCGCTTTGCTCATCAGAATGACAGAGGGTTAAGCTTTCTTAACTATTCTTCAGCGCCTCAATCCTTTTCGCTAACGGCGGGTGAGTGGTAAACAGCTCGGAAAGTGATGAGCGATTACTGATACCAAAGGCGACGAGTTTGCCATCCAGTTGAGCTTCGCCACTTTGTTGTTGTAGGCGTTGAAGTGCCGCAATCATTTTTTCTTTTCCTGCCAGTTGTGCGCCACCGGCATCTGCACGGTATTCGCGGTAGCGAGAAAACCACATCACGATAATGCTGGCGAGAGCGCCGAAGACGGCTTGTAATGCCATGGACGTGAGATAGTAAGTCATGCGATTGTTGCTGCCGCGATTGATCATGCTGGCAATAACACTGGAGAGGAAATACACAAAGGTATTCATTACGCCTTGCAGTAAGGAAAGAGTCACCATATCGCCGTTGGCAACATGAGAAACTTCGTGTCCCAGTACCGCTTCGGCTTCGTCTGCTGTCATGGCTTGTAAGAGGCCGGTGCTGACGGCAACCAGGGAGCTGTTACGACTCATACCGGTGGCAAAGGCGTTCACATCTGGTGCGTTGTAGATAGCCACTTCCGGCATGGCTATGCCTGCAGCTTTGGCTTGGCGCTCAACGGTTTGAAATAACCACTGTTCCGTTTGGTTGCGAGGCTGCTTGATTACTTCAGCGCCTACACTGCGCAGAGCCATCCATTTCGACATCGCGAGAGAAATAAAAGAACCACCCATGCCGAAGACTGCCGACATTACCAGCAGGCCACCGTAGTTGTTGAGTTGAATACCTAAAAGGGGAAGTACCACCGACATCACAAAGCCAAGCACCAGCATGATGGCGAAGTTGGTGGCAACGAATAAGAAGATGCGTTTCATAGTTCAAGCTCTCTAAAATAGCTAACAATAACCAAAGTTGTCTTTAGCTTAATGTCTGGGCGATTCATCAAATATCAAGGCTTGTATCTGTCGGGGGGAATGGATTTAGGATAAAGAAATTTCAATCGTGGCCGATATCTTATAGAGCATCTCTATTAAGCAGGACTGGCCTCTCGAGTCATGTTGAGACGCTATTGGGCCGTTTGCTATTAAAAAGCAGTCAATGCTAGGGTAAAATCAAAGGGCTAGCGAGTATACGATTTGGGTAGTGTGTTGGATCAGAATTCCAGTTATAAGAATGTCCTTCGTTTTCCCATTCAATTCGCGGAAGGTTGTGTGGTGGAAGAGATTTCTTCTGAGGTCTTGTCTACCTCTGCAGGCCTTGAGCTCCGAGCATTGAGTAAGCGCTGCTTTCAGCAAGATTTGGTATTGCGGAATCAGGCCAATTACCGACACTTTGTTTTAACCTCTGAGCAAGCAGGAGTCTTAGGTTTTACCTCTCTGCTAAATATGCCTCAGGGAAAGCGTGCAAATTATTGGCTGAGTAATGTGTGTATTGATCCTCGTGTCCAAGGGCGAGGTTTAGGTCGCAAGCTGGTAAAAGCAGTATTTGTTGCAGCCAATGAGTGCCGAGGCAAGGCCTTTGGTGGTAATGCTTTAGAGTGGGAAGGCGGTATGTGTTACTTAGCAACCTCAGGTGCAGAAACGTTTTTTGCCCGCTGTGGTTTTGCGGTTTGCGATAAGCGTAAACTCGTTCCTCATGGGGAGCTAACCGTCATGGCCAAACCTCTGATCTAGTGCCTATTAATTTACCTCTCTCTTATTGCTTATGTTTTAATAGCAGGAAGGTCATTGATCGTATTTTCGAATAATAATAACTGCTGCTAGAGGTTCTTGTGTTGTTCGCTTGGTTAAAGAAAATCTTGGCTCCTGAGCCTGCCCCCTATGAAGGCGAATTAAAAACGGGCCAAATTTGGCAGTATCGCACTCGCGATTGTGAGCCTGATTCAAAGCTCCATATTTTTTTGACTGACGACGATGAAAAGCTTGGAAAGATTTTTCATATTCGCGTTGAGGGGCTGAATTTGGCTTCAGCCCCCAATGTGAAAATGTTTCCCCATGCACCCATTGTCGAGAAGAAGTTACGCCAAAGCGTGACTGAGCTGGTAGGGGATAATCAAAATGTTCCCGATTCTAGCGTTAAAGCGTATTTAGCTTGGAATGTTACCCGCTATGTGGGTGATTCAGGAATATTTTCAATTATGGTCAGTGAAATCGCTGCACAAATTGAAAAGGCGATGGCAGGCAAAAAGTAGCAATGTAGCCCGTGTCATCCTGAGCGCAGCGAAGGATCTTTTAGGGTTTGTGCAGATGTCGAAGCTGCGCTCAGGATGACAAGCTTTAGTATGTATCTCTGATCTTCTTTGCCTGTTCTGGAAAATCCGTAAAGATGCCATCCACGCCCCAATCAATCATATCTTGAATGTCCTTTTCATTATTCACGGTATAGACATAGACTTTGTAGCCTCGGTCGTGGGCGTCGTCGATTAATTCTCGTGGTGTAAAGGTAATACGCGGGTGTAGTGACCAACCTTTTAAATGCTCGAAGCTGGCACAGTAATCTGTGAGTACACCATCGATTAGCACCCCCCGTTTAATATCGGGCTGAATCGCTAAGGCTTTTTCTAAGTGGCGGTGATCAAAAGACGAAATAATAAATTGATCAAGTTCGCAATGGTCTTTATTCACAAATTCCATCACGGTTTCAATTAAGAGCTCGACAATATTGTCGCAACCTTTTATTTCCAAATTAATATCACACTGCTTTCCCACGAGTTGTAGTACATCGGTTAGCGTTGGAACCGGTTCGCCATTAGGGAGAGAGAGTTTTTTAGCTTCATCTTTTGATAGGTCCTGTAGCCGCCCAGAGCCGCTTAGACTTTTCCCTAGCAGGCGATCATGGGTAATAAGTAGTTCGCCATCCACGGCGTAAATATCAATCTCAATAGCCTCTACATTTTGTGCAAGGCTTTGCTCGATGGTGGATAAAGCATTCTCAGGACCATGACCCAGCCCGCCGCGGTGGGCAATAATGGCGAGATGATTAGCGGCTTCAAGTCTTGATGTCATGGAATGATTAAAAGCGGTTTAGGCTTTCCAGTTCTTGGTTTGTCACGGAGTTAATAATTTTCAACGGATAATTTTTACTTATAGCCTTTGGGATGCCAATTATCAAACAGGGGGAGGTTATTGCTTGGCCGTAAGTGTGCCCGGGTTGCGGTGTATTCCAATCGATAGCCAGTTGGCTGTGACTATTGAATATCTGAATGCTAGCCTTGCTAAGTCCAAGGTTATAACCCGTATTTGGCTGAGAACCCATGCTAATCAATAGTAGAGTGCTTTCTGTGGGCACTGGTTGGCTTTCTTCTTTCGGTGACTCTTGTAATGAAAATGAGGCTGATTTGAATTTTTGCCAGTTATTGTCAGTTAGGTAGCGAAAGTTCGGTTTGAGGTTTTCCGTCTGGCAGTATTGACTGCTGTAAATCAATTGAGCATTCGCCGATTTTACCGCATCCATTTTAGTCTTTTGGATTGTTGTGGAATTACAACCACTAATAACAGCTGTAGAGAATATGGCGCTGAATAAGATTACAGAGGGCAGTATTTTCATCTTAGTTCCCGGCTCATGGCATAAGCTTTTTGCTTGAGGGTGATCGAGAAATATTATTCTTTTCTAATAGTGCTGGCGCTTTCATTGGAATGAAAAATCCGGTTTGTGATTGTTCATTGTCTACACTGTTGGCTTGAACAGAGAAGTTACTTTCAAAGCTACTGATATAGTTTAGATTACTCAATGAGCTGTCGGTAACACTAATAATCCCAGGGTCACCTAATACGGGATAAGTACCGCAGGATTCTCCACCGTCGCAAATAAAGAAATCGTTATCGGAGTCACTGCCGGAGGCGATTAAATACTCCCCAGGAGGAATATTGCTAAATTGATAATCGTAGGTGCCACTGGCTGCGCTAACCGTTATGTTTAGCAACGGTTCATCATCTTCAGGGTTGATTAAGAGTATCCACTGCAAGCCGACATCCGCATCGAGGTTGGATGGGGAAAGCACGGTAAGGCTTACGACAATGGTTAGAGTGTCGCCATTGCTAGCGCTAATAGAAATTCCCGCTAAGTGGCTGCCTTCGGCTAGGGAGGCTCGATCTGCTGTGACTGTGTACTGCCCCAATCCGTTGCCATCGATAGCTGAGGCAGAAACCGATAGCCACGCCTTATCACTAGTGATGCTATTAATGGTTAATTGGCTACCGCCTACATTACTCAATGTTAATGACGTTGTAGAAAGCGAGTTACCCAAGTTAATAATGGATGGTTGTGCTGATAAAACAGCGGGGAGTGCGGTGCCTGAATTTAACAAGGTGGCATGCTCAATGGCTTTAAGAGCATCGATACGGCCATAACCAAACTGTGCATTTCTAACATTGGCCCCATCATTCATGATGTCTTGAGTAATGGCACCACTGGCAATGGCGTTTTCAAATTCTTGAGGTGTCAGGCCAGGGTGAAGACTTTTCATCAGCGCAGCAACACCAACCACATGAGGGGTCGCCATGGAGGTGCCCATTTGAAAACGTAAGCTGGGAGTTGGAGTAGATGATTCTTCCTCGACGGATGTACTGAGAATACCATCTTGATAGCCGTCACTGTTGCTGTCGGTGTTATCACCCCCGGGAGCGGCGATATCAATTTCTGCCCCAAAGTTTGAATAACTGGCAAGGGTATCATCGATAGTGCTGGCGCTAACAGAAATGACACCGGTATTGGATGCTGGATAAGACAGGGTACTGGTACTTTCATTACCTGCTGCGGCAATAATGATAATGCCTTCGGCAATAATATCGTTGATCGTGTTTTGTAATGACTGGCTACTCCCTGGAGCAGCCAGACTCAGGTTAATAATATCGGCAGGGGTTGAAGGTGTTGTGCCTGAATCGTTACTTAAACCGGCTGCGTAGCGCATGCCTTGAATCAAGTCATAATCGGTGCCGCCATTTTTTCCCAGTACACGAATGGGAAGAATGCGGGTATTCCAAGCAATACCCGCGACACCGCTATTATTGTTACTGGCGGCTGCAATCGTTCCTGCTACATGGGTGCCGTGAAAACTGCTGCTGGCAATTGCATCTTCATCCCCCGGATCATTGGGATCGCTATCAATGCCATCACCATCATTACTGGTGGTAGTTGAGGAAATAAAGTCGTAACCATCATTGGTCAGATTGGCTGCCAGTTCGGGATGGGTTAAATAGACTCCAGTATCAATAACAGCAACCGTAACATTACTACCCGTAGAAAATTCCCAAGCTTGGGGTAGATTGATTTTTGGATAATGCCATTGCAGTTCGTAGTAGGTGTCGTTGGGAATAGCCGCAGGTTGGCGAATATAGTTAAGGTCAAAATTTTGTTTTGGATTTTGTTTCTGTAATCTTTTTAAAGCGTAAATAGTTTCAATTTTTTCAGCGTTCTTTCCCCAGCCCCATTCCTTATTTTTTGAAGCTGTAGCAAGAGGCATAGAAATATTTTTTGATAGAGCTTGAGTCGTTTGTGAAATTTTTAGTCGATGCAGTTCATTGTTCTTTTTCTGAGGCGTTTTTGAACGGATGGTGACGCTGGATGTGCTGCTAATTGCAAGACTCTTTTGTGGAGTATTTATTTCTTGTTGAAATTGAGGTTGAGGCCCAAGGATTTCTCCCGGTACAAAGTTGAGCTTGGTAGAAAGGGATTGGCCTTGAGGGTAAGAAGCGCTAGCAGGGAGATCACTCCAACCTAAAGAAAGTGTGTAATTGGAATAGCCTTCAAATGCATAAGCTAGCACATAGTAATCGCCGGTTTCGGTGATATCGATGGACTCTACGGCGGTGGTTGTCAGGGATGAATCAATAGCGGTACTGGAATCAGACTGACGATATAGCGCTAAATCTAAATCCACTGCGCCAGAGTTGTCTGGGTCAAAATCGGCAACAGTTAATACGATACGTTGCCCGGCCTCTAGACGTACAGCGTAAGCATCGTATTCGTCAAACTCAGTTTCGAAATTATCACCAGCCGAACCCGTGCCTTCTATAGAAAGAAAGCCACCAACAGTTGCAACGTTAGGCAGAGGTTGTGCGTTACTACTGGCATTATTGCTTACCGGAGTTGTGAAAGGATCATTCACATCGGAGTCGATAAAGGAGCGGGAAGCAGCACTAATGGTGCCCGACAAGCTAAAAGAACCGGGGGTAACGGCAACACTGATGCGATCACTACTACTGCTGCCATCGTTGTCAGTGGCTGTAAGTTGGAATTCAAGGGTTTCTGTGGTTTGAATAAAAGGCGCTTTAAAACTGGTAGAGGGTGACGAGGTTGTGGAAAGTGAAACGCTAGTGCCTGAAAGCTGTTCCCAAGCGTAACTAGTTACTGAACCGTCACTATCGGATGCCCCACCGGTTAAGGTGACATCAGAGAAAGCTGTGACACTTCGGTCGCTACCAGCATTCACACTGGGTGATTGGTTTACCGTTGGCACAGTGGTAGCTGTACTACCCCCACCACCGCCTCCGCCACCACCACCGCAAGCAGTTAACAGAAAGAGTGAGGTTCCCAAGACAGCAGCTTTAATTGGCAGCGGATTGTATGGGCTGCAGCTGAAGGCAAGAGGGGTGTAACCTTTAAGAGGCGCCGTCATAGGTTGGTTTTCCTGGCTCGTATGATGACGAAAAGTCGTTATTACAGTGTATCAGAAAACGGAAAAATTCCCTGTTAGGTGTCATGGGAAGTCCATTTAGATAGGCTGCATGTGGTGTATATGGCAGAAGGGTTGGATTTTCAGGAGAGCTTTAATCCAAAAATGATATGATGTATCGTTATTGTTCTGTATGCCGTTTTAAGTCTTTTGAGAGCTCCTATGAGTCGTTTTTTTGCTTCCTTGTTGTTCCTGGCAAGCGCAACTTGTTTTGCCTCAGGGGGGCACCATCACGGGCATGGCCATGATGAAGAGAGTTTGAATCAAGAGATTCTGGAGCTTGAGGATTTAGAGCTTAAGGTTTTAGAACTTAATATTTTAGAACAACAGGCCCATATACATGGCTACGCCGAGCTGATGTTGGCTGTGGAAGCTGATGCTTTAGCCATTACTTTAGAATCCCCAGCGGTAAATATTGTTGGGTTTGAGTATGCGGCAAAATCTGCTAATGACAAGCAAGCAGTCAAGAAGGCAAAATTAGCTCTTGAATCACCAGAGACACTTTTCATTTTGTCCGGAGGGGGGTGTACTTTACGCGAGGCAGGCGTTGATATGTCGGCTTTACAGGCCGGTGACCATAGTCACCATAAGGAAAAAGATGGCCTGCATCGTGAAATAACAGCGAGTTATAGTTACCAATGTAAACGCTCGAGCAACCTGGAAGCGGTTGCGGTTAAATTATTCGAACTGTTTCCGAGGTTGGAAACACTTAAAGTGATGTGGTTGACAGAGAAGAAGCAGGGCTCCGTAGAGTTGACGGCTAACGCGAGCATTCTTCAGCTAAGGTAAAATTTGTGAGTAATATAGACGCTATTATTAACCATGCGGAAAATAGCTGTAAATCTCATGGGGCTCGATTAACCAATAAGCGCAAGCAGGTGCTTTCCGGTTTGCTGAATACTGGTAAAGCGATGTCAGCCTATGAGCTGGTTGATTATTGTCGCAATGAATTTGGTGAAACGTTACCGCCCATGTCGGTGTATCGAATTCTTGAATTTTTACAAGAAGAGCACTTGGTTCATAAGCTGAATACAGCGAATAAATATATTGCCTGTTCCCATATTGCTTGTGATCATGCCCATGGCATACCACAATTTTTAATTTGCGGAAATTGTCAGCGAGTAGAAGAAATCACCATTGATAAATCTACTATCGATGCATTGCAGCAAAATGTTGAAGAAGCTGGATTTTCTTTAGTGAGCCCGCAACTGGAAATGAATTGTCTTTGTAGTGGTTGCGCTCTAGATTGAGTTTTAATTTACTCGTTTTTTATTTTTTACCCCTAGGATATTTACGATGGAAGACGCTTATTTTCAATCGCTAGAAAGTTTAGAAAAAGATCAAAAATTACAGCTTGAAGGTGTACTACAAAAATTAAATTTTAATTCGCAGGGATTGATTCCTGTGATAACTCAAGATTCAACAAGCAAAGATGTTTTAATGATGGCTTGGATGAACCGTGAAGCCATCGACAAAACCTTATCATCAGGTTTTATGACCTATTGGTCCCGTAGTAGACAAAGTTTTTGGTTGAAAGGTGAGAGCAGTGGTAATTTTCAATCGTTGAAGTCTATGCGGTTTGATTGCGATGGTGATGCATTGCTGTGTTTGGTTGAACAAACAGGTGGCGCTTGTCATACAGGGCGTGAAAACTGCTTCTATTTTGAAGTTGATAGTAAATCTGAATCCGTTGTCGTACTTAGTTCTGCGCTTAGCTCTGCGTCTTAAATGGCAAATGCTGACTTTTACTCCTATATAGATTTTTTCAAATGCCTCAAGAAAAGCTCAGCGCCATCCCTACCAATATTATTACGGGGTTTTTAGGGGCAGGAAAAACCTCTACGATATTACACCTATTAAAATCCAAGCCAGAAAACGAACGCTGGGCCGTTTTAGTCAATGAGTTTGGTGAAATTGGCGTTGATGGCAGTTTGTTTCAAGGGCAGCGCAGTGAAGAACAGGCTGTGTATATTCGCGAAGTACCTGGCGGTTGCATGTGTTGTACTGCAGGCTTGCCTATGCAGGTTGCGTTAAATCAGCTGTTGTCTCGCGCAAAGCCTCATCGACTATTGATTGAGCCTACTGGGCTCGGCCACCCAATAGAGATACTAGAGTCATTAACGGCTGAACATTATAGCGATGTGCTCTCGATTCAAAAAACGATTACGCTAGTGGATGCGCGTAAGTTAGACGATACTCGTTACACCGAGCATGAAACCTTTAATCAGCAAGTTTCCATTGCTGATGTGGTGGTAGGCAATAAACAAGACTTGTATCAAGAGGAGCATAAAGCCTTACTGAAAGAGTATGTGCGATCACAAGCGTGTATCGATGTGGATGTGGTCTTTACGGAGCATGGCAAGTTGTCTGCTGATTTTCTTGAAGGCTCTACCGCCGTTGCTATCCATTCTCACCACCATCGCCATGCCCACGATACAGTGTCGGGCCCTGATTTGAACAGTCAAGAAATTCCCGAATGTGGATATATTAAAGCAGTCAATCAGGGTGAGGGATTTCATAGTATTGGTTGGCGCTTCGATGCGGAAAAAACTTTTAATCGTCAGCAATTGTTTGTCTTTTTAAATGGAATTTCTGTGGAAAGGATGAAGGCCGTGTTTATCACCGATGACGGTATTCTAGGCTATAACCTCACCAGCGATGCGTTAACGGAAATGGAGTTAGGCGATTGTTACGAAAGCCGTATCGAGATTATTGCCAAAGAGCTTTGCGAACAGTGGGAAGAACAGTTATTTGCTTGTGTGGCTCGTTAATACTCACTCGCCAGGATTGCTACTGCTCGCTTTGGGCGGCTCTTTATTTTCTTCTTGATTCGTTTCTTCATAGAATTCTTCGTAAAGTTCTACGGAATGAATTTCAATAGTGTAGGCCGAAGTGGCCATATCATTTTCCATTAACGTCGTTTTTAACGTGCCGGATACCCAGAATGGGTCGTATAGATTTTCTAGGGTAAAGCCCTTAGGGTATTTGGCATAAAGAATCTGATTGGGTGGTGGCGGTGGTACATGAATGCAGGCACCAAAGAAAGGTACAAGGAAAAACTCCGTAATCACTTGGTCGTCATTAAATTCTAGAGGCACAACAAAACCAGCAAGCCGCACAGCAGCATTGTTCATTTCGGGTTTAATATTAGTAGATACCAATGCTTGTTGGTAGCGATCGTCCATGGCGGCTTCGATCTGATTTTGAATCATGCCGCTGATCCGGTCTTCCGGTGAGCCATCTTCAATGTCATCCAGGTAGGCCGGCGGGCTCATTAACACGTCTAAGTCTTCTTTGGGTATAAGTTCTTCCCACTTAATATTCTTAAAGTGAGTGGGCGGGGCGCTGACGCCTTTTTTACTGTTCTGACCGAAAGCCGTGGTGGTTATCAGTGTGGTTAGAATTGTCAGGATTAGTACTGTAAAGAGATTCGTGTTTTTCACAGGGTTGCCGTAAGGTTTAAAACAAGATGCTGAAATGATACGGTGCCACATTCTCTGTTGGCAACTGATTGCTACAGTACATGATAATTACGGCACTCAAGGTAGTGTTATTTATTTATGACCATTCAACTCCACAACCTTCGCTTTGCCTATCCCGGCGTACCGGATAAAACTGTATTGGATATTCAGGAGTGGTCGGTAGCTCCTCAAGAGCAGGTGTTTGTTCATGGGTCTTCGGGGTGTGGAAAATCCACATTACTGAATTTACTCAGTGGTATACTGCCCACAATAAGTGGTGAAATTTCAGTGCTCGGTGAACGGTTGGATCAAATGAATGGCCGGCAGCGGGATGTATTTCGAGCCAACCATATTGGCTATATCTTCCAACAATTTAACCTTATCCCTTACTTGGATGCGGTGGACAATATTCGTCTGGCCACTCGATTCTCAAAAAAGTGTAGAAATACGGTAACCCGAAAAGACATTGAAGCACTTTTGCAAAGTTTTCACCTTGATCAGTCTCAGTGGTATAAGCCCATCGAAACACTCAGTGTGGGTCAGCAACAGCGGATTGCCATTGCTAGAGCCATGGTGAATAAGCCAGAAGTATTGATTGCCGACGAACCCACATCTTCTCTAGATAAACAGAATCGCGATAATTTTATGGTCGAGCTAAAAGCGATGATGCAAGAACATAAAACAACATTGATTTTTGTGAGTCATGATATGGCGTTGGCCGATTATTTTGGCAGGGTGGATGCATTGTCTGAGATTAATTCTGCATCAGATGTTCGTGGAGCCCATAATCTCGCCTCCGAGGAGGCAAGCTGCTGATGTTTATCCGTCTCGCATCGAAAAGTTTGCTGAATCGTAAAGGCTCTGTGCTGCTCACTATTTTGGCCATGAGTGTGAGTGTTTTTGTGTTGTTAGGGGTGGAACACATTCGGCATCAAACCAAAAGCAGTTTCAATAGTACGGTTTCCGGTGTGGATTTAATTGTGGGAGCGAGAACCGGCAGTTTAAATTTATTGTTGTATTCTGTTTTTCGTGTAGGGGCGCCCACGAATAATATCGATTGGAGAACCTATCAGAGCATAGCAAGCCATTCTAAAGTAGCTTGGGCGATTCCCATATCTCTCGGAGATTCTCACAAAGGCTACCGGGTGATGGGAACCTCTACGGATTATTTTAAGCACTTTAGTTATGGGGAAAAACGTCGGCTAGAATTTTTTCAGGGTAAACCCTTTGCAGATGTGTTTGATGTTGTATTGGGGGCGGACGTTGCCAAAAAACTTAATTACAAGCTGGGAGATAGAGTTGTCCTCGCTCATGGTATAGGGAAAACCAGCTTTAGCTTGCATGATGATAAGCCCTTTAAAGTGGTGGGAATTCTTGCGGCGACAGGAACGCCTGTTGACCAAACCTTGCATGTGAGTTTGCAAGGTATAGAGGCAATCCATATGGATTGGAAGAACGGCGTTAAAATCCCTGGACTCGCGGGCACTACTGAAAGTGCGCTATTTGAACAGTTGGAGCCCGAGAAAATCACTTCGGCTATGGTGGGTTTAACATCACGGATGGCAACTTTTCGGGTGCAGCGAGATATTAATAATTATCGCAAAGAGCCCTTGTCTGCGATTTTGCCCGGTGTTGCTTTATCTGAGCTGTGGCAAATGATGGGCTTGTTAGAGAATGCATTGCGATTGATTTCGGGGTTGATCCTTGTGGCATCACTTTTAGGGTTGAGCGCAATGCTGTTGGCATCCTTAAGAGAACGGGAACGAGAGATCCAATTGTTGAGAGTTATTGGGGCCTCACCACTTTTTCTTTTTATGCTGATTGAGTTAGAAGCTCTGCTCATTTGTTTGTTGAGTATTTTCTTGGGTGCGGTAGGGCTATATGCAAGCTTGGCTGTGGCGGGAGATTATGTGTCTTCCAGTTTTGGATTGCATATGGGACTAAATATCTTATCGGGGAGTAGCCTGTTTTTTATCTTGTTGGTGCTGGGGTTAACCATATTAGCGGCAGGGGTACCCTCGATGAGTGCCTACCGCTATGCGAAGTCACAGAAATGATATTAGCGTTTTCTTGATAGTTTCTATAATTTTATGATTCTTATTGTCGTTTAGAGCATCAGGGTGAGGTTCACTGAACGTGCCCTTATCATTATCAAAATATTTTCCATCTGCGTCTGTAAACTCATCGGATAGGGCTGCTCGAACCAAAATATTTGCGCCGATATTGATATCCTTTCCGGGCACTCCAAAGCCTTCTCTCACCATATTGGTAGCCAGTAGAGAACCTGGGTTGATAGCGACAATCGTAGGAACCGCGGTTTTTGATAGTGCTCGAGACCACATGGTCAATGCCAATTTACTTTGAGCATAAGCATTAAAATCTTCAGAGGGCAGCGTCTTTCCCGCAAGCGCATCTAAATCGACAGGTGCTTGTGCGGCAGAGGAGAGATTGATGATGCGACTGTTGGAATCAAGCAGAGGTAAAAGCTTTTGTGTTAATAAAAAAGGCGCAAGGGTGTTGACCACAAAGCGCATATCCATCCCTTGAGGAGTGACTGGTGTTGGGGTTTTAAAAACACCTGCATTATTAATTATTACATCAAGCTTAGTGTGTTCACTTTTTATCTGTTCAGAAAGTCGCGGTACGTTATCAAGAATTGAAAGATCAGCAATATATCCTGTTATCGGATTTCCGCTTGCTAGCTCAGTTAAGAGCTCTTGAGTGCGATCCACTTTTTCTGGGTCGCGTCCGTGAATTAACACTTGGTGACCAAGATTAACGAGTTTTTTGGCGGCTTCTAAACCAATGCCGTCTGTTGAACCTGTAATCAGTATAGTCTTCTTCATATTGATAACGCTTGTTAAGTTTTATTGCACTGAGGGATGGCATGAGTCCCAACGGCATGAGCGAAAGGTTCTCTTAAACCGTGATACCCGTGCAGATGAGTAGATGTAGAAATTCATGGGTTAACTATTCGCTGGTTTTTCTTCCAGCGATTAGCAATGAGTTGCTTGCTTTGATTGTTCGGTGTTGGGTTTTTAATGACACCTTTTTGTAGTATCAGTGTGTTGGGGTAAGTAATTAACTCGTTTCCGCGCTTGATTAACACATGGAATAAGGTGATCTCATCAATCACGCCGGTAATATCATCATCTTTGTCGATAACTTTAATACGGTCTCCTACGCGATAGGGGAAGCCGAAGAATATCACCAGGCTGGCAGTGATATTGCTCAAAATTGACCATTGCGCAAATAAAGCGACGCCGATAACCGCAAAGGCGGAAGATAGGAATACTGCAAGCTGAGAGTACTCAATTCCCAAGAGTAAAGACAGCAGCATAAGGGTTAAAATGATCACCGCTAAATTGATGATCTTAATAATGTATTTAACCCGGTAAGCTTTTACTGATTTTGCTTCGCCTACTTTGCTTACCGTTTTCGAGACAAAGGAAATAATCACGAACATGGTAACAAGAATGGCTAAGGTAATTAGAATTTTCATGCTTTGGTGTTCTCTTCTGCCAGCTTATCCAATTTGTTATGCAGGCGCATAATCTCGAGTTCCAGCTTCAAATTTATTTCAAATGCTGCATCCTGTTTAATGCGGTCTTTTTCTGCTTGGCGATTTTGCGACATCATAATAATGGGTGCCTGAAAGGCCGCTAACGATGAGAGTCCAAGATTTAGCAAAATATAAGGGTAGGGATCGAAAGCATCGGTATTTACCAAAAGGTAACTATTCATCAGAATCCAACCAACAATAAAGGCAAAAAATAATCCAATAAATAGCCAGGAACCGCCAAATCGAGCTACGGCATCGGCAACCTGGGCACCAAAGGATAAGCTTTCGGAGTAGGATTCATTAACATTTTCTGTTACATGGGTATGTTCTGCAATGCTGTCGATGACCCGCTGCTCTGCGCTGTCCAAATCTTTGTAGGACTGCCCGAGCAATGCTTTTGCCAAGTTTTCAAAGTATTTTTTCATGCTTACTCTCCTCTTGGCGAATTGCTACTTTTTACGTAAATAACATTAGCGTAATAAGATTATCAATCTGCAATCGGCCAGTTACTCTCTTCAATTTGGACATCAATCTCTGTATGAAATTGCTCAACCGCCTTTTCTGCTTCACGAACTTTATCAAAACGTGCGATATGAAATAACGCCTCTCCTTCTAGCGCTTGCGGTAAGTTATTTCTTCCAATAACTAATCCATTAGCCGGTGTTACTACTGGAGTGCCCTCATTTTCCAGCGGCCCTGACATATAGGCAAGTACATCGCCTTTACGTACTCTGTCTCCAAGAGCTACATGAGGCCGAAAAAAGCCATCGATTGGTGCGCGCACCCAACTGGATGACTGTGCTAAAACTGCGTCATTGCCTTTACTTTTTGTCTTTCGGACGGGAAGCATACCTAAGTGAGTCATCACGTTTCGAACACCTCTGACCCCTGGCGTAATGGCTGACTCCTCAAAACGGAGAGCTTCGCCTGCTTCATAGGTAATAATAGCTATGCCAAGATCGTCACCAGCCCCTCTTAACGAGCCATCCCGTATTTCAGCATCGATAATTACTGGAGCGCCAAAGGCATTTGCCATATTAGCCGCTCGCTCATTTTCTAAATGAACTCTGATTTGTGGCAGGTTACTTCGATGAATCGCACCAGTGTGCAAATCGATGGCATATTCAACATGAGGAAGAAATTCTTGGGTGATTAGGTTGGCTACTCTTGCTCCCAAAGAGCCTTTTGAGGAGCCGGGAAAGCAGCGATTTAAGTCGCGCCGATCAGGTAAATATCGTGAGCGGTGTACAGTCCCCAATACGTTAACAATAGGGATAGCAATTAAGGTGCCTCTTAGTTTTTGTATCCAGCTACTTGTGAGTACTCTACGGATAATCTCAATGCCGTTTAGTTCGTCGCCGTGAATAGCCGCTGTAATCATTAAGGTCGGGCCGGCAAATTTTCCGTTCACCACGGTAACAGGCATATTTACAGGAGAGTCTCCTAAGAGCCTGCTAATAGGCACCTGAATATCGGCGGATTGTCCTGGGGCGATTTCCGTTTCGAGAATATTAACGGCTTTATTCTTCTTTAGGCTCATTGCTATATAACCTTTTGTTTGTATACCGGTTTTAGCCTCTCAATAGCTTGTACGCTTAAGTCTTTAAAAAAGCAAGCACCACAATGGGGAGAGTAAAAAATATAATATCAAGGTGTAATTTTTACTGGCCTATACTCCGAATTTGATTAACAATCCCTCGATTACAAGGTCGTCTGGTAGAGGCTTTGAATTTGATAGGGGCTTAAAAATGAATGATAAACTTGTGGTCGGTGCTTTGGAACTTTGCGACCTCCCTGATCTCGGTATCAAAGATCTCCATATTCGCGTGGATACTGGTGCGGCTACTTCTTCATTGCATGTGGACAATATCGAAGAGTTTGAAAAAGATGGAAAAACTTGGGTGAGCTTTGATATTCACCCGGATATTCACGACGTAGATCAAGTAATTCGAACCAGTGCCCTGATGGAAGGGCGAAAGAAAGTTAAAAGTTCTTCGGCAGATATCGAAAAGCGCTATGTGATTTCCACCACCTTTAGCATAGCTGAGCAGCAATGGCCTATTAAGTTGACCTTAACCAATCGAGCAGAGATGACCTATCTAATGTTGCTAGGTCGAGAAGCCATGAAGGGTCGGATTCTGGTAGACCCCAGTCTTGAATACCTTCAATCAACCGAAAACTAATAAACGATTAGTGCTTAATTTTAAGTTAACCTGCCATCGTATTTTGAGGATAGCTCTATGAAACTTGCCATACTCTCTCGCGGACCAAAATGTTATAGCACCATGCGCTTAAAAGATGCTGCGCTACAGAGGGGGCATGATGTCAGCGTCTTGAACACGTTAAAGTTTGCTATTGATTTGCAAAAAGGTGTTCCCGATCTCTACTACAACCAAAAAGCATTGAGTGAATACGATGCGGTGTTACCCCGTATTGGCTCGTCAATCACTTACTATGGCACGGCAGTGGTTCGACAGTTTCAGGAAATGGATATCTTCTGCGCCAATACCGCTCACGGGATTGCCAATTCGAGAGATAAGTTAAGAAGTTTACAAATCCTCAGTCGCCACCATATCGGTATCCCAAGAACGACGTTTGTGCGAGACAAAAAAGATGTGCTGCCAGCTATCGAACGTGTAGGTGGAGCGCCTGTTGTTATCAAGCTGATTGAAGGTACGCAAGGTATCGGAGTTTTATTGGCTGAAACCGTCAGTGCTGCAGCTTCTATTATCGAATTACTACAAAGCCAAAAACAAAACGTATTGATTCAAAAGTTTGTGGCGGAAAGTAAAGGTAAAGATATTCGCGCTTTTGTTGTGGGTGATCGTGTAGTAGCTGCCATGCGTCGCGTTGCTCAAGGGCAAGAGTTTCGCAGTAATGTGCATCGTGGTGGTGTGGCTGAGCCAGTTGATTTACCTGAGGAATATATCGAAACTGCGGTTCGGGCAACGCAGATTTTAGGTTTGCGAGTTGCTGGTGTTGATATGCTTGAAGGCGCCAACGGCCCGCAGATCATGGAAGTGAATTCTTCTCCTGGCTTAGAAGGAATTGAAACCTGTACAGGCTTAGATATTGCCGGTGCCGTGATTGACTATATTGCGGCGCAAGTCGATTTCCCTGAAATTGATGTGCGTCAGCGTTTAACCGTAAGTAAAGGTTATGGCGTGAGTGAAATCTTTGTACCTGAAGGTTCAAAGTTCGAAGGCATTACCATTGCTGAAACCAATTTATCGGAAGAAGATATCAATGTGCTAACGCTTTACCGTGGAGCAAAAGTAATTCCCAATCCCAAGGCCTCTAGAGTATTGGAAGCCGGGGATAAACTACTGTGCTTTGGTAAACTGGAAGCTATGCGTGGCATGGTTCCCGCGAAAGCCCAGCGTCGCCGTGCGCCGAAGGTGACAGATCTTGCAGATGATATTGCGCACTTAAGTGAAGCGGTGCAAGAAAGTAGTGAGTTTCAGGAAGATTAAGAGCGGGTTCGGAAGAGGCTGTCGAGATCACTTCTCGTTTTTATTTTCCCCATAAAAAACAGCAGTCACTTTTGAAAGAATAAATCTAGAAAAGTGACTACTGCTTATTTTGCTGAATGATGTGTATTCATTCAGTTCAACGTATTTTAAGACGGTTCTGTTAGCGGCTCGGTAATTGGGTCAGTCAAGGTTTGTACCTTGCCATTGTCCAAGCGATAAATCCAAGAATGGATGCTTAGTTCCTGCCCTCTTGCCCAAGCATCGCGCACAATAGGGTTCTTCGATGTGTTGCGTGCTTGCGTTAGCACGTTAAGCTCGCAGAGGCGGTCGGCTTGCTCGTCGATATCACTGATTGCATTAATTTCTGCTTGGTTTACTTCTTTAATCCAGCGCACGTTCCCTAGCCAGTGGTCTACCAAGCCTACTCGCGCACCTTCCAGTGCCGCGCGAACACCACCACAGCCATAGTGGCCACAAACGATCACATGTTTTACTTTGAGTACATCAATAGCGTACTGCATCACCGATAAGCAGTTTAGGTCGCTGGCAGAAACAATGTTAGCGACATTGCGGTGTACAAATAATTCACCGGGGTCCAAACCAACAATTTCATTGGCGGGTACGCGGCTATCCGCACAGCCAATCCAAAGGTATTCGGGGGTTTGCTGACCTTTTAGGCGTTCAAAAAAATCCGGATCGACAGCAACTTTACTTTCAGACCAGTTGATATTGTTTTCCAACAGTTTGGATATAGGCATCGTTGTTTGTCCTCTCTTACTGCACTTGTGTTGATCTTGGTTGGGGGCCTACTTGGATATTGCTCTGTCTCTGTATAAAGGGCAAGGGTAATGCCTATGTTGAGCAAGGGAGCAAGCGGGCTTTATGTCCATACTATATTTAGGGGTTATCCTGAGAATAGTTGGGAGAAATAAAGCAGCCTATTAAATTGTTTTATCTGGTGGATTGCAAGCCTACTGTGAGCGGGATCTAACGCGATTATGCAGTCACTTTGTGGCTTATGGGGGGCTTTAGTAGAGGGTGCTAAGTAGATTATTGCCTCTACGGATAGAGAGGAGAAGGGGCGTTGATGGCAGCGCTGAGTTGCGAATTGTTTGGAATAAAACCTTTCAGTTACGAAGCCTCTCAAGGAGGATGCGCAACTGAAAAGTTGGTTGGATTCGCAAAGCGCTCTTAAAAATATTCTTAGAAATTACCGCGAATACCGAGTCGGAAATTACGACCGGGTCTGGGCGCAAGATCCTTAAGGAATGATGAGTGAACGCGCGCTTCCTCATCGCTTAAATTTTCGCCCTTCACAAAGAGAGTCAGGTCAGTATTCTCAAGAGGGATGCGATAGTTAACGGATGCATTGATCCAATCGTAGCCATCAGTCTCGGTTTCCAGCTCGGTGGTATTGTCTTGGTCGCTATAGTGGGTCCAGCTCAAGGTAGCGGATAGGCGATCTTGAACATATTCCAGGCTAGCTCCGTAGCGCATTGGCGGAATACGAGGCAGGTTGCCGCCATTATCCAACTTGGCGCGAACGTAATCCGCAAAGAATTCTGCTTTTACGTTGAAGTTTACTTGCCAAACGGTTTGCGCTTCGAATCCACGAAGGGTTACATCATCGTTTTGGAAGAGGTACACGGGTAATTCTTCAGCGTGCTCATCGTGGGCTTCTTCCTCTTCTGCTCCTTCTTCTTCGTGGCCGTGGCCAGCTTCAGCAAATAACTCGGTGTCGAACTGTGCATAGTAGTTATCTACCTGGTTGTAGAAAGCGTTAAGAATAAGGCCCACATCGCCTTCGAATTTACGAAAGGTAATATCGATGTTGTTGGATTTTTCCATGTCTGCCGTGCCTGCAGTAGGCTCGAAGTGAATTTCTTCATCTTCTTCGTGAGCTTCAAATAAGGCACCAATTTCAAAAGTGTTGGTGGCAATGTGTGGACCGTATGACAATAGCTCCGCCGCAGAGGGTGCGCGTTCAGAATGACTGAAGGAAATACCCACGTTGTATCCAGGAGCGAAATCCCAAACGGTTCCTACAGATAAGCTAAATGGGTTGTAGTCTTCGTCGAAAGAAAAGGTTTCTGCTTTTTGCTCTTCCTCTTCTTCATGAGGAGGCTCTTCATCGTGATGGTGGAATTCCACTTCCGCAATAGAAACGTCATTACTCTTGATGTTAACACGTTCGATGCGAGCCCCCAGTTGTAGTAGCACATTACCGAAATGGTGTTCTTCAATAATGGCGATAGCAAACGTATTCGTTTCTGACGCTGGAGCAAAGGCTTCGTCACCCACCGCAGCAAAGTCACTGTTTTTATAATCAAACACAATACCACCATTCCAGTCGGATAGCGGCTGATGTAACAGTTCCAGTTTTATTTCGGTGGTTTCGTTCGCGAATGTCGTGCCAACGATGCCATCTTCAAATTCTGTATGCTCGTAATCAGTGCGACCAATGCGAGTGTTAAACCCACTGATTAAATTATGATTAAAAGAAAGTTCACTGATAAGCTGAAGGCGCTCTTGCTTCATGCCTAGAGTCACTTTTTCACCTTCATGGTCTTCGTACGCTTCCTCCTCGTGGCCTTCTTCTTCATGTTCTTCTTCGCCATGGCTGTGACCAGGGATACCGTAATCACGGTCAAGCTCACCATAGGAAAGGCCAATATAGCCGTTGTCGAGAATATAGCTGGTGCCTAGGGTGAAACCTTCAGAGTCTTCAGCGGTATTGTCAACGCTGCGTTCGCCGTGGTCTTCATCAATTTCTGGTGATACTGGAACTTCATAATTATTAGATTCACGAATAAAGGCGTCGGCATGAAATGCCCAGTTGCCTTTGGCAGTATTTAGATTGAAAGAGGCTAGGTCTTGCTCGTTTACGGTATCGTGAGAAATTAACCACTCTGCAGTGGTTTCAGTGTCGGTTGGTACGCGCTTGTCTACCACGTTGACAACACCGCCCACGGCACCGCTACCAAAAAATAGTGTGGCTGGGCCGCGAAGTACTTCTAAGCGTTCTGCTGTTGACGCTTCCGCTGCAACGCTGTGGTCTGGACCAACGCGAGAAGCGTCGCTCACATCCAGGCTGTTTTGAGTAATCAAAACACGTGGACCACTCAAGCCACGAATAACCGGTGTGCTGGCAACATTACCGTGGAAATTGGTGTGTATGCCAACTTCATTCGCCAAAGTGTCGCCTAGTGTGGCGGCTTGTTTTTCACGAAGTTGTTCACCGGAAAGCACGTTCACAGGAATTGCAGATTCTAGGTTTGATACGTGAATAGGAATACCCACAATATCCATTTGCTGAATCAGACTTTTTGATAACACAATGTTTTGTTGTGTGTTTAGATCATCAGCATGAAGATGGATGGTTTTGTGAGTAAACCCCTCTGCTTCAATGTGCAGTTCAGTAGTGGTATCAATATCCACGGTAAATTGACCTTGCTCATCAGTCGTTACAGACAGGGATTTACCGATAACTTCGACGCTGGCGCCAGCGATAGGCTTACCAGCACTGTCTGAAACTTTACCCTCTAGGGCGTCAAGATGGGTGGATATCATTGCCAGTAATGACAACTGTAATAATTGAGTTTTCATTTTGCTCCTCAAATAAACCAGTAAATGAAAAATACATTAAATGCTTATCTGGCTGTAATCTGTTTATGGCGATCTATTCATTTTCACCAGCTTTTCTTACTGGTGGCTTAGGGGGCTCATTCTGCACCTGGGCTGCATCGATATTGATCTCACTCACTCATATCGTTAACGATTACCGCTTGCGGTTAATTGATAATATGGCTAAGAACGGTGGTTTTCCCGGCGCCCAGAAAGTCTGACAGCGCGGTAACGGGCAGTTTATTCATGGCGATGGCTCCTAGTGGGGTGCTGCTTTGGATGTTGATATGATACAACATATCATTTTATAGGCAATCAATATTTTATAAATGGTTATTCGTCTGTAGGCTATGGGAGAGCAGGGGTTGAGGTTGAGAGGGGCGTACTGATATTTCGATGGTTTCTATCACATCGCTATATTTTAAGTTTCAGTGATAGATTCCCCTATTTATCGTCAAAATAAGAGAAAAGTCAGATTTTTGGATTTTGGTTTGTCCGGTTGCTTCCGGTTAGCCCAATATGGATGCGCTATGTTTCATCGTTCCCACCCAGAAAGGCTTTGACTTTCCGTAGAGCTGTCTATATCTTGATCAGTAGCTAGAAGTAAGTCTTTTGTTTATTCGCTCCATTTCGACACCTCTCCGTAGTTTATCGTCCTGTAGTTTTTAAATTCCAGCCTATTTTCCGCTATTCACGCCTGTTGAAGGCATTTCTATATTTAAAATTCAGGACTCATATTATGTCTAACACTGTTACTGGAACCGTTAAGTGGTTCAACGAATCTAAAGGCTTTGGTTTTATCGAGCAGCAATCTGGCCCAGACGTATTTGCACATTTTAGTGCTATTACTGGCTCTGGCTTCAAAACACTCACGGAAGGTCAACAAGTAGAGTTTGTTGTTACGCAAGGGGCAAAAGGGCCTCAAGCTGAAAATATCACAGGTATTTAATTCTTGTGATAAGGGCAGGTCTAAGGGCCTGCTTTTTTAAGTAAAAAATTAAGTAAAAAACTATTGCTATGAATCCATAGGGTATAGGTGTAAGGTGTTGTTACCCCATGTGGAATGCCCATCTCTTTGAATCTTTTGGCAATTTAAGTCATCAGTAATTTTACGATTTGCTCATTACTCATGTTCGTTTAGAACATATAACTCAGAGCAAATTGATGGCTTCTTATAAGACCAGAACACAATCTATTGTGATTGCGGGTACCTCTTTCGAAATCACATCTTTAAAAGATAAATCTCAATTTTATGATCCCGAAGGCGAAGCCGAAAAGATAGGAATCTCTAGTGCCATGTGGCCTATATTCGGTTTGGTTTGGCCATCAAGTGTTGTGCTTGCAAAAATAATTAATGGTTTTGATCTTGGAAATAAACGTATTTTAGAGGTGGGGTGTGGTATTGCTGTTGCGAGTATTGTTGCAGCATCAAAAAGCGCTGATGTAACGGCAAGTGATTATCATCCATTTACAGAGACGTTTTTAACTAAAAATGTAGATGCAAATAAGATTGCACCTATTAAGTACTTTCATGGTGATTGGCGTTATCCCATTACCGGTGAAGGGAAGTTTGATTTAATTGTTGGCAGTGATTTACTTTATGAAGCAATGCATGCTGAACAGTTGGCAACATTTATTCACTGTCATTTGAGTCAGGACGGAATAGTCATTCTTGTTGATCCTGGGAGGCGAACAGCCAATAAAATCAAAAAAAGTATGGCTGTACTCGGTTTTAAATGTCTGCTGGAAATTATTGATAATGAAGGCTTTATTAAAAAGGGCGGAGGTTTTAAAAAGTACCAGTTCAGTAGAGAATCTCAATAATTATTTCTTAGCAAAGCTAATATGCTTTCTACCGGCTACGGGCTCTTGTCCACTTGTTCCTTTACTAATAACTTCTACTTTCCCTCCCGCTTTTAAAAATTCCTCCGTTTGGGCTGCGATGGACTCTGACGTCTCGCTAGAGCCTTCGGCTTTCTTTCGTGTGGTTTGCTTTTTCCGGGTCATGGGTATGCATTCTCGGTAGTGGGTAAAAGCCATCATACAGCACTATTGATTTTAATTCTGAAATTGCTACGTAAGTTAGCCGGCTCAGAAACAATCACTTATAATGCATAATTCTTTCGTTAACCTTTATTCCCTCTATGTCTGATTCCTCCTCCCCTACTCAACACAAGCAAAAAGTCGGATTCGTAAGCCTAGGCTGTCCAAAAGCCCTGGTGGACTCCGAGCGTATTCTTACCCAGTTAAAACTAGACGGTTACGAGGTTTCGCCGGATTACGATGGCGCCGATGTAGTGGTGGTAAATACCTGTGGTTTTATCGATGCCGCCAAGCAGGAATCTCTGGATGCTATCGGTGAGGCCCTGTCAGAAAATGGCAAGGTCGTAGTTACCGGCTGCATGGGGAAGGGCAGTGATGCGGAGATGATCAAAGAGGCCTTCCCTGAGGTACTCAGTGTCAGTGGCCCAGCGGATTACGACAATGTGTTGAGTGCGGTTCATGAATATGTACCTGTGGAAGAGAAGGATTTAAATCCTCACCGGGAGTCTTTGGTGCCCCCTGAAGGGGTGAAGCTGACGCCTAAGCACTACGCCTATTTGAAAATTTCCGAGGGCTGTAATCACCGCTGTGCTTTCTGCATCATCCCCCATATGCGAGGTGACTTGGTAAGTCGTCCTATCGGTGAGGTGGTAGCCGAAGCCAAACAACTGGCAGAAAGCGGAGTGCGAGAGCTGTTGGTGATCTCACAAGACACCAGTGCTTACGGTATCGATACCAAGTTCAAGCTGGATTTTGTGGAGGGCCAGGCCCTAGAGACCCGTATGCAAGATTTGGCGGTGGCGCTAGGTGAACTGGGTATTTGGGTGCGTATGCATTATGTCTATCCTTATCCCCATGTGGATAAGCTAGTGCCGCTTATGGCTGAGGGCAAGATCCTTCCCTATTTAGATATCCCTTTCCAGCATGCTAGCCCAAAGATTCTCAAGGCTATGAAGCGGCCTGGAAATGATGCCAAAGTATTAGGGCGGATCAAGAAATGGCGTGAAATCTGTCCAGATCTCACGATACGGTCTACCTTTATAGTAGGGTTTCCTGGTGAAACCGAAGAAGATTTCCAGTATCTGCTGGATTGGTTGGAAGAAGCCCAGCTCGACCGCGTAGGCTGCTTCCAATACTCTCCTGTGGATGGCGCACCTGCCAATGACCTGGCGGACCAAGTACCCGATGATGTGAAACAGGATCGTTGGGAGCGCTTTATGGCTAAGCAACAGGAGATTTCTACTGCACGCCTTGCCCAGAAAGTGGGCCGTGAAATGGTGGTGCTGATAGATGAAATCGATGAGGAAGGGGCTATTGCCCGTTCTCCAGGAGATGCTCCTGAAATTGACGGTATGGTGTACCTCAATGGGGAGACCGACCTGCAGGTGGGCGACTTTGTCACTGTGAAAATTGAACATGCTGACGAGTACGACTTGTGGGCGAGTATTATTTAAACTTTTTAACCGAGACCTTTGGCCTTGATTAAGCAAATCGCAGTAACCGATCTTGAAATCGGCATGTATATCACCAGTGCCAGCAACAGCTGGATACCGGGGAAGAACAAGCGTCAAGAAGGGTTTATCCGATCTGAGGATACCATTACACAAGTGCAGTGCCTTGGGGTACCTGAGGTATTCATTGACACTGTAAAAGGCAAAGACAGCCCTAAGGCTAAGCCTATCGAGCAGGATTTCAATGAAGCTATTGCGGTGGTGGCTAAGGTTCACGGTGAGGCCAAGGGCTTAGTCAGTAACCTATTGGACAGTACCAAGGTCGGTGGTGAGCTGGACGTTAAAGGCGCTGAGAAAACTACCAACCAGATGGTTGCAGCCCTAAAAGTGAATACCGACGCAATGCTCTGTATGGGACGCATTCGCCACAAAGATGAGTATTTATTAGAGCACTCGGTAAACGTTGCCACCCTTATGGGAATTCTCGCCAGCCACATGGGCTTTGATGATGACGTCCAGCATCAGTTGGTGATGGGAGGCTTGTTACACGATGTGGGTAAGATCATGGTGCCCGATGAAATTCTTCACAAGCCCGGTAAGTTAGAGGCAGAAGAATGGGAAGAGATGAAGCGCCATGTGGAATACGGGCAGGTTACCCTTGAGCGCACTCCTGGGTTATCCCCCATCGTAAAATCCATTTGTGGTTTACATCATGAACGCTTGGATGGCTCCGGTTATCCCGGCGGTTTAAGCGCAGAAGAAATCACCATTTACGGGCGTATGGCGTCTATTGTTGACGTTTACGATGCAGTCACTGCGGATCGTGTTTATCACAAGGGTATGGCGCCCACGGATGCTTTGCGTAAACTGGTTGAATGGAGTGGTGATCATTTAGATAAAGAACTGGTTTATCAATTTATTCGCGCCATTAGTGTGTATCCATCAGGCTCTGTGGTGCAGTTGGATAACGGTTTAGTGGGCTATGTGTGTGAAGGGAACCGCAAGAACCCAGATCGCCCTACGATCGATGTTTTTTATGATGCCAGTAAAAAACAGCCCATAGAGCGAGACCGCATTGATTTAGGCGCTGGTTTTTCTGAACGCAAGATTGTAAAAGCGGTAGATGAAAAAGAATTTGGTATTCGTCTCGACGATGTTGTTGTGCCGAATCCGTGGCCGAAGGATGTTTGACGTTGGAAGTTTGATGTTGGACGAAGTATGCGTAGCCCACGTAGAGCGCAGCGGCACGTGGGAATTTGGTTGAAATTCAGCGTGAGTGGCCCGGCGTCAAACTTCCAACCTCAAACATCCAACTTCCCCTAAATAATCTGCGAAGAGCGGCCAATAATATTGTCGCCTTCGGCTTCCTGTTTTTTCCGCTGCTGTTCTCGTTGTTGTTCTAAATAATAATCAAAGGCCATACACACGCGGCGAATAAGCAATCTGCCTTTCGAGGGCACTTCTAAGCCTGTCTCTGTAAAAACAACCAAACCGTCGGCTTCTAGCTGTGATAAATCTTGCAGTGCATTTTTAAAGTAGTGGGAAAAATCAATATCCCACTGTTTCTCAATGGTAGAGAAATCTAACGAAAAGTTGCAAATTAATTCCATAATCACCGAGCGGCGTAGTAGGTCATCTTGTGTGAGCTGAATACCTTTGGTGATGGGCGATACTTCTCCGTCAATAGCCGAGGAATAATCATCCAGCGCTTTGTGATTTTGAAAATAACAGTCGTCGATCATGGCTATAGACGAAACACCAAAAGAAAATAAATCACAGTGGGCACCCGTAGTGTAGCCTTGGAAGTTTCTGTGAAGTACACCATTTTGCTGGGCGATGGCCAGTTCATCTTCTGGCTTGGCAAAGTGATCCATACCGATAAATACATAGCCCGCCACCTGGAGTTTGCCAATGGCCATCTCTAGCATGGCCAACTTTTCTTGAGGTTCAGGTAGTGCATTTTCGTCGATTTGTTTTTGTACCTTAAATAGCTGAGGCATATGGGCGTAGTTGAAGAGCGATAAGCGATCTGGAGAAAGTGCAATCACGCTATCCAGTGTTTGGCTCAGGGTGTCGCGGTTTTGATGAGGTAAACCGTAAATTAAATCCAAACTTAGTGAATCAAATTTGAGTTCCCTTGCGGCGGTTACCAGCTCGCTCACTTCTTCAGGTGTGTTAAAACGATTGACGGCTTTTTGTACCGTGGGGTCGAAATCTTGTACGCCCATGCTCAAGCGGTTAAAGCCTAACTCTTTCAATAGCGTTAAGGTGTCTGGGGTTACGCCGTTGGGGTGAATTTCAATGGCAATTTCAGCGTCTTCATCAAACTCGAATAGCTCCTTGGTGGCGGCCATGAGCTGTCGCTTTTGGTCGTCACTGAGGTAGGTGGGGGTGCCGCCACCCCAGTGTAGCTGCTCTACTTTACGGCCGCTGTCGATATGAGAGGCTTGGCGCTGCATTTCAGCAATCATACGCTCCAAATAGGGCTGGGCGTGTTTACGGTTGCCGGTAATGATTTTGTTGCAGGCACAGTAGTAGCAAACGGTGTCACAAAAAGGGATATGGAAATACAGGGAGAGTGGACGGCCACTGGCGTTACTGCGCTCTACCGCTTTAACCCATTGCTGATTGGCTGGGGTGGCCTCAATAGTTTCGCTAAATTGTGGTGCGGTAGGGTAAGAGGTATAGCGGGGGCCGTTAAGGTTGTAGCGCTGAAGTAGCTCGGCATCCCACTCTAATTGCGGCGTAACGGAAGTCATCATAAAAATACACAAAAGAATTAAGAGGGGATTATAACCTGTAGGTGAGGAGAGCCTTTGACACAGGTCAAGTGACCTGGCTCCAGTAACGGAGGTCAAGATAGGCAGGTTGTGTAGGAATGTCTGTAAAACGGTACTGGAGTGGTGGGAATCAATAGTTATGGAGGAGGAATACTGCTGGCTTTATCACAACGGTTCTGAAAATAGGGTATATACTCTAGAAGATAATAAATTCTTAGCCTTGGAGACTGTATATGACGGATTCTGTGACGTTGCCCGAATTTGAAGGTTTCGACACCAATGGATTGCTGGAGCGATTGAGAGGCAAGACCGATCGTGTCAATCAAATACTGGAGTCCTTCAGGACTAACTACGCCAGTGCCGCCAGTGATTTGGATAAGCTGGTAGAAGAAAATGAAACTGAAGAAGCTCATCGTTTACTGCATTCCTTAAAAGGGGTGACAGGTAATTTATTTATGCACAGCTTTTATGATTTTATTGTGCAGTTTGAAGGGGAATTTAAAGCGGGGGATATGGATAATTACGCCCCCCGCCTCCAAGAGTTTTCTCAAATGATTGACAGCACCCTTTCTCAAATTGAGCAAGTACAAACCGTACTGAATCAGTAATAACACAAGAATAAGAAAAGAGACTCTCCTCCATGGCAAGAATGGCCCCTTGGCTAAAGCTCTATCGCGATATTTTTACTGCCGGTGATTTTTTGTACCGTATGGGATGGAGCCCAGCCACCAGTGGTGAAATTTCCATTCGCTTAAAAGAAGACCTGATCGCAATTTCTGCTGCCGGTAGAGAGAAGCATTTACTCTCTGAGCGAGACATCATCAGCTTGGATTTGAAAGGCGAGGGCAAGCACACACGCCTGCATCCTCCTGCCGGTGCGCCAGTGCATGCTGCCTTGTATCAACTGGATGAAAACATCAATGCTATCTTGCATTTTCAAACCGTTGAAACCGCAGTGTTGCCGCGTTTGATCAAAGACGACTATATGTTGTTGGACGGTTGGGATATGCAAAATACCTTGATTGAGGGTGACGACGAGTTTGCAGATTACGCCATGCGGGTTTTCGACGGTAATCAATCTCCCAAGGTGTTAGCGGAACAGTTACGCACCAGTTGGCAAATAGAGCCCCTAAACGCGGGTTTCATTGTGCGAGGTGCAGGTCTTTACGTGTGGGGTAAATCCATGGAAGAAGCCCAGCGCCGAGCAGAAGCACTTGAGTTCCTAATGTCTTGCGAGTTGGAGTTGCGCAAGGCGGGTGGTTCTTAATCTTTTCTTATCGATGTACTTTTTATATGTACTTTCCTGAAACAAGCACAGCATGAATTTCACAACTGAAGACAATAGGCTTTATTTAACCCTTTGCCATGGCATGGCATTTCTAGGGGTAATTTTGCCAGGGGTCGGTTTTATCTTCGGGCCTCTCATTATTTGGCTGTGGAAGAAGAATACCGTAGTGGATGTAGATGAACACGGCAAAGCCGCTATGAACTTTCAATTGAGCTGCTTTATTTATGGGGCAATCGGCGCAATATTGATCCCTCTGGGCATCGGACTCCTAATTCTTTGGTTACTGGGCATTTTTTGGTTGGTGTGTGTGATTATGGCCATGGTAAAATCTTTGGATAATCGCTTGTGGAAATACCCGCTTTCCATTCGTTTTATTAAGTGACACGACTAGCCTAATTTAGTTTAGTTGCTCACGGAAAGCGCCCATTCAAACCACCCATTCAAAATACTTAGCAGTTTCAATTGTGAATTCTATCTCTTCCCCTCCAGTTACAGGCGAGAGTGCTCGTGACGTTTTGCAGCGCGTATTCGGCTATGAGCAGTTTCGCGGTCAGCAAGCCGATATTATCGATACCTTGGCCACAGGTGGTGATGCGTTAGTACTTATGCCCACCGGTGGCGGTAAGTCACTCTGTTATCAAATTCCGGCATTGTTACGCTCAGGTGTGGGAATTGTGATTTCCCCGTTAATTGCCTTGATGCAAGATCAGGTAGATGCACTGACTCAACTGGGGGTAAATGCGGGTTTTCTCAATTCCAGCTTATCCATGGCGGATGTCCAAGTTATTGAACAGCAGTTATTTCATGGCCAGTTAGATTTACTCTATGTCGCCCCTGAGAGATTGGTGCAGCCCCGAACTCAGTCGCTGTTACAGCAAATCGAAATCGCTTTATTTGCCATCGATGAGGCCCACTGTGTTTCTCAATGGGGGCATGACTTTCGCTCTGACTATCTCAGCTTGGAAATGCTCGCCCAGCAGTTTCCTCAGGTTCCCCGTATTGCCCTTACCGCAACAGCAGATGAACGGACTCGCCAAGAAATCAGTGAGCGTTTATCACTGACAAGTGCTAGGCATTTTGTATCGGGTTTTGATCGCCCCAATATTCAATACCGTATTTCACAAAAAAATAATGCCCGTCAGCAGTTGTTAAAATTTTTACGCAGTGAACACGAAAATGATGCGGGTATTGTTTACTGCTTGTCTCGAAAGAAAGTAGAAGATACCGCTAATTGGTTGCGGGATCAGGGCTTTAAGGCGTTGCCGTATCATGCGGGGTTGTCGGCAGAGGTAAGATCTAAAAATCAGGACGCGTTTTTACGGCAAGATGGTGTGATTGTGGTGGCCACTATTGCCTTTGGAATGGGGATCGACAAACCAGATGTGCGCTTTGTGGCGCATTTGGATTTACCTAAAAGTCTCGAGGCCTATTATCAAGAAACCGGTCGAGCAGGCCGTGATGGCGAACCCTCCACTGCTTGGATGGTGTACGGTGTTCAAGATGTGATTAAGTTACGGCAAATGCTGGAAATGTCTGAGGGTGATGAAACCTTCAAGCGTGTCGAACGCTACAAGCTCGATGCCATGTTGGGGCTCTGTGAAATTACCAGTTGTCGTCGCTATGCTTTACTGAGCTATTTTGGTGAATCGCCAAATTTTGAAGGCGCAACTGGTTTTGGAGAAGAAGGTTTAGGTGAATCAAAAGCACACCAATGTGGAAATTGCGATGCGTGTTTAAATCCTATCGAAACCTGGGATGGCTCTGTTGCCGCGCAAAAAGCCTTGAGTTGTGTATACCGCACGGGGCAGCGTTTTGGTGTGAATCATTTAATTGATGTGCTTTTGGGAAAAGAAACGGAAAAAATTCTGCAGTTTCGGCATCAGCAGGCTTCTACCTTTGGGGTAGGTAAAGAACTCGATGCCACTCAGTGGCGATCGGTGTATCGACAGCTGGTTGCCAGAGGTTATCTTACGGTAGATATGTCAGGATACGGTTCCCTTCAGCTTACGGAAAAATGTCGAGCAGTTTTGCGTGGAGAGGAAACCCTATTCTTGCGTAAAGACGCCAAGGCCGAGAGCGCCAGTAAAAAATCTTCCCGGAAATCTAGCAAGGTTTCTTCCCAAAATGCGCCCTTGTGGGAGGCTCTAAGAACATGCCGCAAGGCATTGGCCGATGAAAATGGAGTTCCTCCTTATGTGATTTTCCATGATGCCACCTTAATGGAAATGGTGGAACGCTTGCCGCAAACCCTTACCCAGCTTTCAGAGGTCAGCGGCGTGGGTGCGAAAAAGCTGGAGAGTTACGGTGAAGAATTCCTGGAAGTACTTCAGTCTTTCGATAGTGAGCAACAGGCAGTTGAGGCGGAAGAGAAATTTGCCAATACCCGTAGCGAAACATTAGCACTTCACCGTTGTGGTATGCAGGCTGAACAAATTTCCGCTCAGCGAGGTATTAAGGTCGATAGTATTTATGGCCACTTTGCCGATTTGATCGCTGACGGTGAGATACTTTTAGATGATGTTTTTGAGCTGTCTTCTGCAGAAGTTTCAGAGATTGAGGAAGCGTTATTGCAGCAGTTGGAAGCAGGTGGATTAAAGTTTCGCCCAGTTTACGAAGTGCTGGATGAACAATACGAATACAATGTGCTGCGTTGTGTTTGGGCGAGTTTGAAACTAAGGGAAGGTTTGTAGGTTTTCTTAGGATTCTCTCAACGTTCCCTCAATAGACTCTTAATGTCCTATCAAGCTGTTTTTAGAATGTATGTATAACTTTTACCGAATCATCTACAGCTTTGGAATCAATGTAACCAATAAGTGACGGGTTTGTTGAAACCAGTTTTTTTACGTCAGTGTTATTTCTAAAATCTTTTGGTGGTGTCCCTTTGCCGGTGAAAAGTTGTTGTGCCCAGTAAGCTCGCATCTGCTGATCAGATTTATTGAGAATGACGAAGGTGAACGCGGTGCGTGGGGCACTGCCTTCTTTTTGGTCGATGGGAATCGCTTTGGTTCCGTCGGGATAAGATTTCTTTTTGCCCAGAAATATACGCTTAATGTCTTCAATGCTTAACGTATTTTGGTTTTCAGGGTGTATAACGATGGCTGTTTCCGCCCAGCCAAAAGAAGACGCAAATAAACAAGCGGTAATCAATGAAATACAAAACGATTTTTTCACTGCATCTTCCTCTTTAGAAAAGCAAGTCCACACCAACGGCTAACATATCCAAATCTTCAGGGCTTGTGGCGGTACCTAAGCGGGTTGCCTGGTTGAGATCGATTATGTCGTGGAACATGTTGTACTCAATTTTTAGTGTGGCACGAGGATGAAAATCGTAGCGCAAACCCAAAGTCACCGCCTTGTATTCAAACTGCAGTCCATCGTAGATGGTTTGTACGGTGGCTTGTACGGGCGCAGGAAAAAGTTGGGCCGTGCTGGTGTTTCGATCGGTATCCGTTTGCTGGTAAGTAATGTAAGGCATAAGGCTATCGAAACGGTGACCAACAGAGAGATACCATTGACTGCTGTCGAGATATAGCGTGTCTTCAATGCTGATAGTGGACCATTCAGCACCTACAAACCAATTGCCAGGTTCAAGAGTAAAACCCAAACCGAAAAAATCGCCGTAGTCTTCATCAAGTTTGATGTTATTACCCACACCTACATAGGATGCATCAATCGCAATGGCGGAGGCTTCGAGGTTACCGGCAGCGGCCTCGGTGGCGGCATGAGGAATATCTACCTCAGTGCCAAAATAGGCGATATAGGCGTTCCACCAGTCTTTGGAGAGTTGTACATTTACAGCACGCCAGTTTTTGAGTGTGCCATCGACAGGCGCGGTGGTACTGAAAAAAGTATCCGTTGTACTGCCAAATAGAAAATTGGAAGTAACATCAATTTCGCCAAGAGTGAACTGACTTATAAGGCTGATACCGTCGTAGGTGCTAAATAGCAGACGGTACATCGCTTTTGGTGTGCGAAGCCAAGGATAGGCGTAACCCACATCTAGGTAATCGGAATACTTATAGAAAGGTAAGCGTAATCTACCCGCCCGTAAGGAATGATGTTCGCTGAATTCGTATTTCAAATAAGCCCATTCAAATTCCGCATCGAAGTTTTCTTCTCCTCGGGCAATCACTTGCGCTATGGCAGATAAGCCATTACCGAGGTCGGCGGTGGCCTGTAGGGCAAACTTGGATTCGGGTTTGAAACTGAGATCTTCATCGTAGGGCGAATTTCGAAACTTTTTATCTTCTACATTCATCCCGGCTACGATAGAGGCAAAACCATTAAAGCGAACCTCAGCTTGGGCGTGTGTTGCGCCCATACTGGTGGCAAGAGTTAGCGCCGCGATGGTGAAGTGCTTCATGAAATCGCTCCATTATGCGTGTGTAAGCAGCAGGCTGAGGCCGAATCTTGGTTTGAGAACTTTCTCTATAAACTAGCTTTCCTAAGGGTAGACATAGATGTTGGAAAATCCCATTTTTCTCGCATTAACCAGAGTAAATTAGTGGCCTCTTAAGTAAGGTAATATTTACAGAGTTAGTCCAACCTTAGTCAGCACACTGAATGCACAGGGAGGCTTCGGGTTTTATTTCTAGGCGGGCAGGGTTGATGGTGTTTCCGCAGTTCACGCAGGTACCGTATTCACCTTCTTGAATACGCAGTAGCGCGGCGTTGATTTGGCGAATAGTTTCACGGGTTTCATTGCCTAGGGCATCGATAACTTCGTCGTTCTCCCGTTCTTGAGCTTGCTCGGAGGAATCCGCAGAATGGCTGCTTGTGGCATCCGCTTTCAGCTTGTCTAAACGGTCTGTTAATTCCGTCCGCTGATCTTCCAGTCGTTGTTGAAAATGTTGTAGGCGCTGGCTGTCCACAAGCACTTCGTGATTATTCATAAAGAAAGTCCTTCTCAGCGTGTTTTGTAAGAGTGGGCTTAAGCATTAATTTATAAGCTGTGATTTCACATGGATGTAAGGTAGCCAGTTATGGTCTGCCCTACCGTATAAATCCTAGTCGATACACTCTTGGACAATGTTGTTTTGAATCAGTTTTTATGAGTTTTCTTCACAAAGCTTTGCTGGGTCAGAAATAACGCCGGTATCCAATATCCAACCCGTGACTAACTCTGCAGGCGTCACGTCGAAAGCAGGGTTGTAGGTGCCTATGTTATTTGGAGCCCAGTGTTCGTTACCAAAACCGGTGACTTCTTCGGGATTGCGTTGCTCAATGGGAATGGCATCGCCATTGGGGCAGTGTTTATCCACGGTGGTATAGGGAGCGGCCACGTAGAAAGGAATCTTATGGTGTTTGGCTAGCACTGCCAGGTTGTAGGTGCCGATTTTGTTGGCGAAATCACCATTGGCGGCAATGCGGTCAGCGCCCACCACAATCTTTTGGATTTTTCCTTTTTGCATAAGGCTAGCGGCCATGTTGTCGCAAATGAGGGTACAGGGGATTGTGGCTTGCTGTAGCTCCCAAGCGGTGAGGCGAGCCCCTTGGAGGAGAGGGCGGGTTTCATCCACAAAGACATGGAGTTTCTTACCTTGTTGCCAGGCTGCATCTATCACACCAATGGCGGTGCCGATACCGGCGGTGGCAAGAGCGCCGGCATTACAGTGGGTGAGCACATTCTCGCCGTCTTCTAATAAGGCTGCGCCAGCGTCACCAATGGCCTGACACAGTGCTTGGTCTTCCTCAAAGATATCAATGGCCTCGGGCAGTACCGCGTCAGGGCCTGCGTTTTCATAGCATTGAACGAGGCGTTGAACACAGTGTTGAAGGTTAACTGCCGTGGGGCGCGCGTCTGTCAGCTGTTGTGCAGTGCTATAGAAGTCATCACCACGAAGGCCCTCGCTAGTGAGGTGTCCCAGTAAGAGGCTGGCCCCAACCCCAATAAGGGGGGCTCCCCGGATCTGTAAACTCTGGATGATTTCCACCATTTCAGAGGCAGTCTCACAGGGGCGCCATTCTATGGTATGAGGCAGATTTGTCTGATTTAGTAGAAATACGCGCCATTTTTCCGTAGTTTGACAGTATTCATAACGAAGGGCTTTAGAGGTCAGGGCTTTCATCTACAGTTTGCTCGCTTTTTAGCCTATTTTTGTACTTGGTTTGTGCTTTGTAGTAAGACAGGATGATCTAAACGACAAAATATTGGACGGATCAATTAGTTCGTTGCTACATTGTGTTGGCACATCTTTTTGCATTAGAGATGTCAGAATTACTCGGAATAGTGAATAAAGTCAGGGGGCACTGGCGAGCTATTCGGTTACTAAAGCAAGAATTAAAACAAGTATTAAAACTTGTCGTAAAAAGCACAATTAAAACAATAAGTTATTTATGTAAGTGATTATAAAAAATCACTTACTTTAAAGTCACTCTTTATAAAGTGGCTCTTTATAAAGTCACTGGGGCCTGTATGTCTACGCAGTCTACAAACAGCCTGATCAAAAAACTGCAGACCGTACTGAGCGATATTGCTCCGGACTCTGCTGTGGATCGCCTGTTGGAACATATTGTTCAGCGCGAAGGGATGTTGCGTGCCGTTCTGATTACTGAGAATAGTCAGATCGCTGCTCCTCATGAGCACAAGTCTCATGGTCACTCTACTAGCAATTCACACAACAGCTCACAGAACACTTTACACAACAACGCTATGGTACAGGCCATTGCGGTTTCTGAGCCTGATCTGCAGGTACAAAAATTAAACGTTCCTCTCTCCATCATGCGCTCACTGCCTGTAGATGTTATTCATCAATGTCAGGAAGCAGGTGAGCTGCGTTTTATTGAGCGCGCTGATTTAGACTCCCCTGTTATGACAACCCTACAGTCTGCGGCCTGCCACCCGGTAGAAAGTAACGGCAAGGTTGTAGGGGTGATTTATATAGAAAGCAGTAATGCTATTGGAAGCCTCAAAGACAGCTATGAATCGCTTGCGGCTTTTTGGGATTTAGCGCCGGTTTGGCTCTTAAGTTCCATGGAACAACAAAAGCGACTTAGCCTCGAGGCGCAATACCTTGAAGCGGCACAGGCTCTCAAAACCAGTGAGGCTTATCTTCAAGCGTTGATGGAGTATGCCCCCGCACTGATTAGTGTGAGAGATATGGATGGCCGTTTTGTGTTGGCCAGTAAAGGGTTTGATGACCTTATGTCATACAGCGGTGGCATGGTGGGTAAAACCATTTTCGATGTGCTCAGTACCCGCGATGCCAAATTTGTGTGGGAGTTGGATCAACAGGTTGCTCGAGAAAAGAAAACCATCGAATACAGCCGCGAGTATATTCATCGCGTCGATGGCCGGCAAAGTTATCAAGTGTCTAAATTTCCGCTTATTGATGAAGAGGGGGATGTCTTTGCCATTGCAGATGTGCTCACCAATATTTCTGAGCATGTGGCGGATAAAAGCCGCTTGCAAGAGCAGCAGGTACGTTTAAATCGATTAGCGTATAACGACTTGCTTACAAATCTGCCTAATCGCACCCTGTTTTTTGATCGTTTGCGCCACGCCATTGTGCGTAGTAACCGCCAGCAGTCACAAGTGGCTGTAATGTTGTTGGATGTGGACCGCTTTAAAAATGTAAACGACAGCCTAGGCCACGATGCTGGCGATATTATGCTGCAAACCTTGGGACGTCGTTTTAGCCGTGAAATGCGCGACTCCGACACCCTCGCCCGTTTTGGCGGTGATGAGTTTGTGGTGATTATTGAAGGTTTGCATGGCACCGAAGATGCGGCCCATATTGCGACTAAGCTTTTAGAAGTTGCGGCAAAGCCACTGAAAGTGTGTGATCGGGTTGTGAACACTTCGGTGAGTTTGGGGGTGAGTATTTACCCGGATGATGGTAATGATGCAGAAACGCTGATCAAACACGCTGACTTAGCCATGTATAAGGCTAAGGAAGAAGGTAAGGATTGTTTCCACTTCTATCAAGAAGGTATGAACCAAGCGGCGGTGGATACTCTGACGCTGGAAGGGGATTTACGTCGCGCTATTGCAGAAGACCAATTGTTTTTGCACTACCAACCTCAGGTTAGTTTAAGTCGCGATGAGCTGTCAGGTGTTGAAGCGTTAGTGCGTTGGCAGCATCCAGGGCGAGGTGTTATCCCGCCATTTGAATTTATTGGCTTGGCGGAAGAAGCGGGATTAATTGATGCTCTGGGTGACTGGGTATTGCGTGAAGCCTGTCGTCAAATGAAAGAGTGGTTAGATAACAGCTTAAATGTGCCAAAAGTTGCGGTGAATATTTCTTTACGTCAGTTAAAAGACACTAACTTTGTTCGATCGGTGCAATCCGTTTTGCAAGAGACGGGGTTGGATGCAAAGTACTTGGAGATAGAAATTACCGAATCCTCTGCAATGGAAAACGCGGATCAAACCATTGGTATTTTGGCGCAGCTCAGTGATATGGGTATTTCACTCTCCATTGATGATTTTGGTACAGGCTATTCTTCTCTGGCGTACCTCAAACGTTTCCCCATCAATAAATTAAAAATTGATCGCAGCTTTGTGTGTGAAATTACGCAAGATTCTACCGATGAAGCCATTGCTAATTCGATTGTAGCTCTGGCGCACAGTATGAATTTAGTGGTGGTGGCAGAAGGCGTTGAGCGGAAAGAAGAGGCAAACGTATTGCGTAGCCAAGGCTGTGATCATGCTCAGGGATTTTTATTTGCACGACCTCTATCTAATAAGGATTTTGAAGGCCAATTCCATTACGGAGAATATCGATCGAGAGCTTAAAGTATATTTGGATCTGTAAAAAATAATGCGCTATTAATAGCGCATTATTTTTTTGAAATATACGTGTTTATTCTTACTCGGCAGAATCGATAGCAACCCCTACATGCAGTTCCTCAAACCAATCTAAGAAGCGTTTTACATCATCTCCTTGAAATAACCGTCCGTGTTGAGGCGCCATAATTTCAATATCTAAACGGCGCACACGCTTGATCCAATCATTCTTTGCCGCGTTGGATGGCATCCAGCGCTGATGGAACATTTTCATTTTTTGCGTGTGCTCGCTAAAGTTATCCACAAACAATGGTGCATCAACAGCTTCCAAAGCTGCTCCTACATCGCCACTCATCAAAATTTTATTTACCGGGTCGTAAACGTGAAAGTTACCGGATGAGTGCAGGTAGTGGGCGGGAATTAATTGCAGTTCAATTTCACCTAAGTTAATGGTACCGCCTTCATCAGGGATGGCCCGGTATTCGATGTTATTCATCCCGAAGTGCCGAATAAAACCTTCCCACAACCAAGGGGAATGTAGCGTGGCGTCAGGTAATGCCTGATCCCATAAACCCAGGGACGAAATAATGTCGGGATCTTGGTGGGAGGCAAAGAGGTCGGTGATGTTTTCTACCGGTACATGGTGCAGTACGGCCGCAAGCATTGGAGGAAATAGCTCGATACCACCTGGGTCCATCAACAAGGCACGATTACTGGTGGTAATCATATATTGGTTGGTATCAATAATTTGATCGGGCTTGTCCGGGTCGCGGCCAAACATTACCCAGGAAATATTTCCCTTGTTGGCGATGACGCGATCTTTCATGGCTGGCCTCTTAATACGAAATAAGTGTTGATGTTCGGGGTTCTGTTATTTTTTTAGCGCGCTTATTTTTCTAGCAGGCGACTGGCAATAGACAGCTCGTGTTGCATACGTTGAGCCGCCTGTTCAATATTTTCAGCTACGGTTTCCAATTGCGCGCGATACGACCCCGAGTTAATGGCCTCAACTTTTGAGGTGCTGGCGATTACACCGGCAGACTGGATTTGGCGGCGAATGTCGGTGAGTAGCGCGTCAAGGCTAAAAAATTGCTGGCGAAACTGTTCGCGAAGTTCGTAATTGGTTTGCTGTATCGCCTTCTCCACCGGGCCAATAGAGTTGAGGTGGGTGGCATTGGCCGCTTTACTGCGCACTTCATCGAGCATTTCTGCTGCTCGTTGGCTGCGCTCTTGCTCCGACGCTAGATGAGAGAGAGATACCGCCGTTTCATTGATATCGCGGGCCAAGCGGATAGTGTTTCCTGCCAGCTCTTCAATAAAGTCTGTGATGGCACGAAAACCTGCGGCTTGTTGACCCGCACGCACAGCAACTGCCCGCGCATTCTTCGCCGTCAGAGAGAGCTGCTTTGTCACCTGGGTGGCATTGTGAACGTGAGAAGCCACTTGAGCGGCAACCACAAACATGGGTCTTTTGGTCATAAATTGAATCGCGTTTACTCACTTACTGGCTGAGTATGGTCGGTGTCAGATGGTCATACCTGTTTACGCCTTCCTGTGATGAGGTAATCGGCAATACTCGCAATTTCTTTAAGGTTGTCAGTAGCATAGCGTAATGGGCTGTATTTGCTGCCTTAGCCCGTGAGATTTCTGTAAAATTGCGGAACTTCTAGTTATCACTTATCAAGAATCAACCTCTGGCCGTCTCTTTTATGAACAAGCTGAAAAGTACCTTTATTACTATCCACTGGTTATTGGCATTGAATTTTGCTTTTTCTGCAGCCTCCCATTGGCTGGAAGATGGCCGTATAGCTTGGTGGGGGGCAGTAATTGTCGGCTTTGGGTTTGTGTTAAAACCCCTGTTACTACGCCTGGGTGTATTGAGTCGGGATGATGCTCGAGCTTCCGTTGCCACAGGTATTGCCCTATTGGGGCTCGCGTTTGCTCTACTGACCGATACGGATCGCGGAGCGCCACTGGCCTGGAGTTTTGCCGCAGCGGTGAATGTGTTTATCCACACCTATTGGAGTACGACTATTAGCCATGGTCGACGTTTGGGCAACGACTTAGAAGTGGCCGCTAAAGCTACGGGAGGCCCGCAGTTGATGGTGTTTTTACGAGGAAATTGGTGTTCCTATAGCCTCGCTGCCAGAAGAGGGCTAGAGGCTTTTTGTGAGCGGTATGTACCCGAGAGCGTGCCGGTGACAGTGGTGAGTGATAGCGACCCACAAGCTGAGGCATTTTCTCTATCACTTCGTGGTGGCATGCCATTTGGCTTGCACTGGTTCAACGGTCGTGATGCCCTGTGTCCAGGCATTGTCTTGATCGGGAAGGAAGGCGACTTGGCTTACGTGGAGTTGGCTGCAAGTTTACGGGAACCCCTAACCTTGGATAGCCCTGCGCCCCGTTTATTAAAAGCCCTTAAGCAATTGGCTTAAGGGCGTTCACAAATTACGGTTTCCGATGTCGGACGTCTCTGAGCCAGCCCAAGAAGGCAAAAAAATTATCCACTGCGATTGCGATTGTTTTTTTGCCGCCGTGGAAATTCGAGACGACCCCAGTTTGCAGGGGCGCCCGGTGGCCGTGGGTGGCGATCCCGGCAAGCGGGGAGTACTTTCCACCTGTAATTACGAAGCGCGGGAGTTTGGTATTCACTCCGCAATGCCCTCTGCGTATGCCAAACGATTGTGTCCAGACCTGATTATCCTGCCCCATAACTTTGAAAAATATAAACAAGCGTCGGCGCAGATTCGAAATATCTTTTTTGATTACACAGAATTGGTCGAACCTCTCTCTCTGGATGAAGCCTATCTCGACGTGAGTCAAAGTGATCTTTGCCAGGGCAGTGGCACCTTAATGGCGAGAGAGATTCGGCAGCGGGTGAAAGAGGCAACGGGGATTACCATTTCTGCCGGTGTGGCCCCCAATAAATTTTTGGCCAAAATTGCCAGTGATTGGCGAAAGCCCGATGGCCTGTTTGTCATTACCCCAGATGAAGTGGATGGCTTTGTTAAAAAACTCCCAGTGAAGAAAATTTTTGGGGTGGGGAAGGTAACTGCTAGAAAACTGGATCGGCTGGGAGTGGAAACCTGTGGGGATTTACAAGATTTTTCTGTGTTTGAATTAACCGATCACTTTGGTCGCTTCGGTAAAAAACTCTATGATTTTGCGCGGGGTATTGACGATCGCAATATCGAGCCTGTTCGCAAGCGAAAATCTTTAAGTGTTGAGCATACTTTTGATCACGATTTAGAAACGCTGGATCAATGTTATAGCCGTATGCCGGATTTATTTGTGGAATTTAAAGGTCGCTTAAATCGATTGAACGACGAATACCATGTGACCAAAAGCTTTGTGAAATTAAAATTTTCCGATTTTAGTACCACAACCTTAGAACGCAGTATTAAAAATCCTCGTATTGCAGACTATAAACCGTTACTGGAACAAGCCTGGCAGCGCAGTGATCTCGGCGTAAGGTTGATAGGCATTGGCGTGCGCTTTGTAGATTTAACAGAGCAAAGTGAAGCCTTGCAGTTGCCACTCTCAAAAGAGAAGGATTGGCGGTGATATTTAAAATTGTGTGATGGTTTTCTATAGATCAATAATACTTGTAGCCTGCGGCCAAAAATTGCTTCTGTAGTTATGAAATACCCTCCATCCCTGGAGGGCAAGAGTGAAACGGCACGCAGGGAAAACCACTAAGGTAAGCAAAGGTGAGCCCGAAATCGGTACTATGAAAAAAATCCATATTCTAGGCGCAGGCGCTATTGGTAAGCTCTATGGGGCTGCACTTATCCAAGATGTAGCTGTTACTTTTATCACCCGGTCTAGCCAGCAGCAACGCTGGCAATTTCAACCGTTTCACAGTGATACGTCTGTGCCTTGCGAATGTTCTACCGTTACGGCAAATGAATTGTACGAAAACAGTATCGATACCTTGATTGTTTGTGTAAAAGCTTACCAAGTGGAAAGCGCGCTGACGGATATTGCTCACGCCCTAAAAGCGAATACAAAAATACTCCTGCTCCACAATGGTATGGGTGTTTGGGAAAAGGTGAAGGGCATGCTGCCTACTAAAATCGTCGCTCAAGGCTTAAGTAGCCATGGTGCTCTGTGGAATTCCGATAGCAGTACCCTAATTCATACGGGGTTGGGGAGTACCTTTATTGGCCCTTTGTCTGATTCCGCTACGGAAGATGAATATTCTTTTCTTGTGGAAATGTTAAAAGCTCGATTGCCTGAGTGTGAATGGCGAGAAAGTATTCAGCTAGACCAATGGCGAAAGCTCGCGGTCAATGCGGTTATCAACCCTCTCACAGGTTATTACCAATTCAAAAACGGTCAGGTATTAAATAAGGAGTTTGTCCCTGTGATTGAAAGCGTAAGCCGTGAAATTGCGGTAGTGATGAATGCCAAAGGATTTTCAATAGATTCTACTGACCTGATTGAATCAGTGCACCAGGTGGCAAAAGCCACGGCTGAAAACTACTCCTCCACAAACCGTGATATACATTTCGGTCGGATGACAGAACTAGAATTTATTAATGGGTATGTGGTGAATCTTGGGGAATCTCTTGGGGTTGATGTGGCTGAAAATAAGCGGTTGTTATCCCTCTGTGAAAGCAAGGCAGAAACAGACTTATAGCCCCTAAATCACGCCTCTCACTGAAGGGGTAATATGCGCCAGAACCTATTGACAAGATTCCAGTGTGTCAGTAAAGTGCGCGCCTCGTAAGGGCTATGCCCGAGCGCACACCCCTTGCCCAGGTGGTGGAATTGGTAGACACGCTAGCTTCAGGTGCTAGTGGCCTTTTGGCCGTGGGAGTTCAAGTCTCCCCCTGGGCACCATTTTCAAAGCCGACTGATCTAAAGTCGGTTTTTTTGTGTCTGCTAACTTTACCGGCCTAGTCCCGTTAATGATGAAGAGCCGATTTTGACCCTTTTTTGTGATTTAACGGCAGTTTTGTAAATTAGTTTCTTGTAATGTCTTTACGATATTTTCTTTTGGCAATATCATTTGGCACTTAAGTACTTATTCATTGAAATGAGTAAATTCAGGTCAGAGTTTTTCAGAATGTAACCTGATAGGTCCATTCAAATAACAGGGAGGTTTCTCTTTTGCACGTTTCCAAAATATCTAATTCTCTTGTTTGTGCTTCACTGTCTTTCGCATTGATTTCTTGTGGTGGAGGCGGCGGTGGAGGCGGCGGTGGCGAGTCTTCGTTATCGATCTCAAATATGACTATGAAGTCAGTAAGTGAGCGCGACTCAGTTTCTATTGCGCCAACGGTATCGGGTAATGCCACTTCCTATAGCTGGCAGCAAATTGAGGGTACGCCTGTTGAAGGATTGGCTGCGAATCAAAAAAACCTTTCTTTCGATGCTCCCGACATTGATGAAGATGAAACCTTGGTATTTTCATTAACTGCCTCGAAAGGAACCGCATCGGTTACTGCGGAAGTGAGTGTTGAAGTAAAAGCCTATAGTTCGTTGGATACACTAGGTATTCAAGATCAAAGTTTATTGGCTTGCCTGAATTCTCAGGCATCCAATGATGCGGGTATGAGTGTTTTAGCTTGTGACAGTATGCCAATCAGTTCATTGGAAGAGTTGGCTTTATTGGAAGGACTAACTGAAATTTCTATAACGAATGCCAGTCTGGATAGCTTGGATGGGTTATCAGATCTTACTTCCCTTGTTTCTCTAAATCTTTCTAATAATTTCCTTCGTAATACAGATTTAAGTGAGATTTCAGGTCTTACTAATCTGGAAGTACTTAACCTTAGTTATAATCGTATTGATAATGTTGCAAATTATCTTGATAGCTTAACTTCGCTTGTTGAGTTAGACCTGTCATACAATCGTTATTCCAGCTTTGACTTTTCATGGGTAGAAAATGTTCCTAGCGTGAAAGTATTAAAGTTGAATGGAATGTCTGCTTCAGATTATTCAGGTTTATCCAATATGAGTAATGTTGAGCATTTAGAACTAGGTAGTCAGTCTTATGGTTTTGACTCGCTATCTTTCTTGTTAGGAAATACATCTATCAAATACTTGGACTTAAGCGGGAATTACGGCATATCCGATTTAAGTGCGTTAAATAGTATGTCTTCCCTTGAAGATTTGGATCTAACATCGAGTAACGTGTCTGATTTGGACGCAATTTCTGGTTTAACCAATCTGAAATATTTGTCGGTTGGAGTCGGGAATAGTTATTCCAGTAGTTCTTTTGATGCTTCAGCCATAAAAAACCTTATTAATCTTGAATATTTAGATCTAAATGGTCGCCGGTTTAGTGATTTTTCTGTGCTGTCAGAACTGACTAAATTGAAAGAGTTAAATCTTAGCTATACTGATTTTGCCAGTGTGGGATATCTTTCTGAAATGTCCGAATTGGAAGTATTGGATCTATCAAGAAATTCCCGTTTAAGTGATATTTCGAGCTTATCTTCGTTGACTTCCTTGAAAGAGCTTAATCTTTCAAATAACGGGAATTTAAGGGATTTATCGGTGCTGTCTAATTTTGGCGAGTTAGTTAAATTAGATATTTCAAGAATGTACTACTCAGATCTTGATGCGTCTCCCATTTTAAATCTAACTCAATTGGTTGAGCTGGATATTTCAAACAGTCGTTTTGAGGACTACTCATTTATAGAATCTTTAGTGGTTCTTGAGGTGTTAAAGGCCTCGAGTATTTACAGCTATAGTTCGGTCAGTTGGCCGGATTTTACGATGCTCACTAAATTGACATACTTAGATTTGAGAGGATCTAATTTAGAAGGTGAGTTGAGAGGGATAGGATCTCTCGCAAATCTTGAATATCTAGATTTGACATCTATTGATGACTTTGATGATCCTTCACTTTTGTCTGATTTAAATAATTTAAAGGAATTGTATCTAGCATCTACCGGTATTACTGATGCTGATTCACTGTCGTCCCTTGAGTCACTAGATGTTCTGGATTTATCTTCTACAGATATTGAGAGTATTTCAGCGCTTGAGGTGTTAACTGGGCTGGAAGAGTTAAATCTTTATAGCAATGATTTAATCTTATGCGATGAATTGGACTCTCTTTCAGATAGTCTCCATAGTACTGCTATAAGAGAACCGTATGACTGTATGCAGGTTAGAGTGAGAGATCTGGTTTTTGAGGATGAAAACTTGAAATCTTGTATTGAGTCTAGTGATCCTGATGCGGCAGATATTACCTCTCTATACTGCAGTTCATCAGCGAAACCTATTTCATCAATGTCCGGTATTGAGGCGCTAACCAATTTGAGATACGTTTCTATATATTATGCAGAATCTGGTTTAGATTTTTCTCCCCTTAAAGATAATGGCTCGTTAAATTCTCTCACAGTGGCTTATTCAGATAATGTTGATCTGGATTCAATCGGTGAGATTACTCAATTGACGACCTTAAGGGTTGAAAATCTAGAGTTAACGACTTTAGATGGATTAGAAACGTTAGTAAACTTAACGAATCTGGATGCAGATTATAATACGATCTCTGATTTCTCAGCGCTTTCCTCAATGAGTAGTTTAAGAGACCTTGACCTGAGGCAGAATGAAATTAGCTCACTTACCTCGCTTGCCGGGAGTATTCCACCTTCAGTTTTCTATCTGGATTTAGCATATAACTCGATTACGGATGTTTCACCACTAACAGCAGCGACAGGGTTAAGTAGTCTGTATATTTATGGGAACTCATACTCGTGTACGTCAGAAGCTACTTTAGAAGATGCACTTCCAAATCTGTATATTTCTGGCTCTTGTACGGAGTAAACTCAAAAGCCCAAGGAACCCGTCATCTGATTTTAAAGGTGGCGGAATCTATAGCTCGATATGTGAGCTAGCTAATAAAAAACCGACTGATCTAAAGTCGGTTTTTTTGTGGCTTATCGTCGAGCGGATTGTTTTAAATTTTTTAAAAACACTTGCTGTAAAGAATGCTTTGATTCCGGGTTCAGGCACCGTAACTCTTCTCCAGCAAGTTGATGGCCTGCTAATAATCGTTGCAAGGTGGTGATCGGTATTTCCACTTGAACTCTGTGTAAATCAGAATGAGTCGACATTATCTAAGCCTCCTTAGGGGCGGGCTGCTAAGGTTTAGTGAATGACTTTTAGTGCTTTTGGCTGGGGGCGGGGCGTCGCTGCTTTTTGCAATGATGACTCCAGCTCTTCGTGGAGCTCATCTAGATATCGGCAAATGTTGATTTGGTTTTCTTTAAACTGGGAAAATTCTCGCTTTAGGCGATCAATAGCACTTCGGTAAACCCCATAGCCCTGGTCCCAATGTTGAAGTTGGATAAACGATTGCCCTAGTAATTTTGCTGAGTTCATAAAGAGTTCGCAGGCAACCTTAGAATTCAGTGCTTTCGTTGTGAGAATGATTTCTGCTGTCTCAAACGCACAACCTAGGTGTGCAATAGAGTCCTGAAATAGGCCTTGAGATTGTAAGGTTTGCCCTGTATCGAACCCATTTTGCCAGTAGTAGATCAGCTGTTGAGGCTTGTTGTATAGCTCTAATCGGTGGGTGGCACATAGAAAGCGTAACTTCATGACTTGGACTCCTTTTTTGTAAATGAGAATCATTATCGACAAATACTAATGAGAACTATTCTCATTGGCAAGTCTTGAGTGTAAGTTTCTGGAAATTACTGCTTTTAGATGGCCTGGGTGCCAATTGTCGGTATATGGGTACTATTTTGGTGGTTGTATCAGTATTGAATTGGCACAGGGTGTAAGGCGGGGGATTGGTTTATATGAGCCGTAAAGCGGTTTAAGTGTGGGTTCTGTAATAGGCAGTTGCTATACTCAGCGTTAAATTCTGTATATCTATATCGAAGGTCCTTTCCTTGCCGAAAAAAAATAAGTCGCATCCTGCCAAATCAGGCCGTTCTCAATCTCCCTGGGGTGATCCTCATGCCGCCAGAGAAGCGAAAAAATATGAAAACCCCATTCCCAGTCGTGAATTAATTCTCGAACTTCTATCAGCCAGTAATGGCCCCCTTAATCGTTACCAGATGGCAGAAGCGTTTAGTTTCAATAACGAAGACCAGGTGGATGGTTTACGCCGTCGATTAAGAGCCATGGAAAGAGATGGCCAATTGGTAAGCGATCGCCGCGGTGCTTATGGGCGGTTGGATAAAATGGACCTGCTTCGCTGCCGAGTACAAGGCCATAAAGATGGCTATGGCTTTGCGATTCCGCTAGAAGGTGGCGAAGACGATCTCTATTTACACCAACGCCAAATGCGCAAAGTGTTTGATGGCGATGAGGTCTTGGTACGTGTCAGCGGCGAAGATTGGAAAGGCCGCCGCGAGGGCGCCATTGTGGATGTGTTGGCTCATAACACTCATCAATTGGTAGGGCGAATTTACCGAGATGGCGGTATTTGCTCTGTGCGGCCAGAAAGTAAGCGTATTACCCATGATGTGATGATTGCTGCGGATGACTGCGGTAATGCTGAAAATGGTCAATATGTTTCTGTGGAAATTACCCGTCAGCCCAGTCGAGATGAATTGCCTCTAGGTCGAGTACTTGAAGTGTTGGGCGATCATATGGCGCCGGGCATGGAAATCGATGTAGCCATTCGCAATCACAGTATTCCTCACCTGTGGCCCACAGAAGTTCAAGGGGAAACCGCCGAACTCTCTGCTGAGGTATTAGAAAAAGATAAAGCCCACCGTTGGGATTTACGTGAGCTTCCTTTTGTGACTATCGATGGTGAAGATGCTCGCGATTTTGATGATGCGGTTTACTGTGAGCCAGCAGATGGTAAGAACGGCAAAAATGGTTGGCGCTTGTATGTGGCTATTGCCGATGTCAGTCACTACGTGCAAGTGGGCAGTGCTTTAGATCAAGAAGCTCACGTGCGAAGCACTTCTGTGTATTTTCCCGACCATGTCGTGCCTATGTTGCCGGAAGCCCTATCCAATGGCTTGTGTTCATTGAATCCGGCGGTGGATCGTTTGTGTATGGTTTGTGAAATGACCATCGACAACAAAGGCAGTGTTACAGGGTTTCAGTTTTACGAAGGAGTAATGCACTCTTTTGCTCGCCTCACCTACAACCAGGTCGGCGAAATACTTGAAAATCAATCCACACCTTTAAGAAAAGAATACGCAGGCTTAGTACCTCACTTAGAAGACTTACATAGCCTTTATAAAGTGCTACGTGCTGCGCGAGATATTCGTGGTGCCATTGATTTTGAAACCACGGAAACTCAGATTCTTTTTGATGAAAATCGAAAAATTGATCGCATCGTGCCGCGTACTCGCAATGATGCTCACAAGCTTATTGAAGAGTGCATGTTGGCAGCTAATGTTTGTGCGGCAACTTTTTTACAAGCACATAACATCGATGGTCTATATCGGGTTCACGAAAGCCCCAGTGAAGAACGCTTAGGGAATCTTCAGGAATTTTTAGGTGAGTTGGGTATGGGAATTGGATTCGATCCACAGCCCAGTGACTATCAAGCCCTATTGCGCTCAGTCAGTGACCGTCCCGATGCTCATTTGATTCAAACGGTCATGCTGCGTTCCATGCAGCAGGCCGTTTATCGCCCTGATAACGATGGCCATTTTGGCTTGGCCTATGACGCCTATGCCCATTTTACCTCGCCCATTCGCCGGTATCCCGATTTGCTTGTTCACCGGGCTATTCGCAGTGTGATTCGCAGCGAGCAAAATAGTCAGCATGTGGCTCGAGTAGCGGGTGCGAAAAAATTACCTAAAGCGAAAATTTATCCCTACGACATGGCGCAAATGCTATCTCTGGGCGAGCATTGTTCTACCTGCGAGCGTCGAGCTGACGAAGCCACACGAGATGTAGTGAGCTGGCTCAAGTGCGAGTTTTTACAAGACCACGTGGGAGATACCTTTGAAGGTGTCGTCAGTGCGGTTGTGGCCTTTGGCTTATTTGTCGAGCTAAACGATTTATTTGTGGAAGGTCTGATTCATATCACGACACTGCCTAGTGACTATTACCATCATGATGCCGCCAAACATCGCTTAATTGGCGAACGTACTCGGCAGACTTTCCAGCTGGGCGATGAACTCAAGGTCAAAGTAGTAGGTGTTAGCTTAGATGACCGTAAAGTCGATTTTGAGCTGGAGGACTTTCCTCGTCGTCAGCGTAAGAAAAAAGATAATGCCGATAAAACCTTTGCTAAAAAATCATCGAAAAAGCCAACGGTTAAAAAATCCAGTAAAGCTCGGGTAAAAGAAGACGCCCAGTTTGAACGTAAGCGGAAACCGAAAAAGAAACCGGCAAGCAAGAAAAGCAAATCAAAAGTAGAAAATAAAGCCGCGAAGAAACCGGCTAAGAAAGCTGACAAGAAAGGAAAGAACGCCAAGAAACGTTAACCAGGTCTTGTCATTCTGAGCGAAGCGACTCGTCAGAGCAGCGAAGCTCACAATCTTTTGGCTGTATATGTAGAATGCAAGAGATCGTGAGCTTCGCTGCTCTAGCGAGTAGTCGTCCCTCCTCAGGATGACAGGGTTTTCTATTTCTCGTCTAACGTCTAACTTCCAACATCAAACCTAAAATGAAAACAGAAATCATCTTCGGCTTTCATGCCGTGCAAGTTATTTTGAAAAGTCAGTCAGAGCGAATTACTGAGCTTTGGGTGCAGCAAGGTCGTCAAGACAATCGTTTAAATAAAGTGCTGTCTGCTGCTGAAAGGCAGGGTATTACGGTTCTGAAACACGACAAGAAAACCCTAGATAAAAAAGTCGATGGCAATCACCAAGGTGTCATAGCGTTGTGTCGGCCTGGTAAGGCCCACGATGAAAACTTCTTGTATCAATTATTGGATGAACTTGATGCTACGCCATTTTTGTTGATTCTTGATGGCGTGACTGACCCTCATAATCTTGGTGCCGTTTTACGCTCTGCGGATGCCGCTGGAGTTCATGCGGTTATCGGCCCAAAAGATAACTCAGCAAGCTTAAACGCAACTGCTCGAAAAGTAGCCTGTGGTGCAGCAGATGTGGTGCCCTTTATTCCTGTGACAAACCTTGGGCGTACCATGAGCAAATTGCAGGAACGAGGTATCTGGATTGCCGGAGCTGCCGGAGAGGCGGATAAACTCGTTTACGAGCAAGACCTAAAAGGTCCTCTTGCCATCGCTATGGGGGCAGAGGGAACAGGTTTACGCCGTTTAACCCGCGAGCATTGTGATTATTTGATTAAGATTCCCATGGCGGGAGAGGTGAGTAGTTTGAATGTGTCGGTGGCTACAGGGGTTTGTCTATTTGAGGCTGTTCGCCAGCGAGTCTAACGAGGAATGAGAGTGACCTGCTATGAGATTTTAAGCAAGTCACTCCATGTTTATTCTTGTGGCTATTATTTAATTAACTGTGAAAAATTGGTCAGAATATTTCTTGTTGCAGGAGTAAGTACCAAGTTTTGCACCTGAGTCTGAAAATAGACATTTCCCGGAAGCCGCATTTTTAAGCTGAAAGCTGCCGTCAGCTTTCATGTTAATTTTCTTCCACCATTGATCGTTGTAGTCTTTGTTGCACTTATAAAAGCCAAATGTATTTTTCTTGGAGTGGAAAAGACATTTGCCAAAATTAGTGTATTTAATTTGTAAGTAGTCTTTTTTTATCGGTTTTAGGTCAACTTGGGTATTCATATTGCAATGAGCTGCAATAGGTTTTTGTGACTTTCCGCTCGCCATAGCAACACATCGTTTGTTGGCAACACCTTTCAATACTTTTTTCGCGTGTGCTCGCTGAGTGTTATTGCAGCTATGGGTTAAGCCATCTGGAGTAAATTCAAGACAGCGTAGGCAGGCTGTTCTCTGGCGCTCACCAAAATTATCGTTAGGGTCGGTAGAGAGGCACCATGCATTTCCACCATTTTCCCCCCACTGGCGATCATACTTTCCGCAGTTTGGGTCTTCTTTTTTACTTGAGCCTGGAAGGTTCATACCGCAATACTGCTTTAGCTTTACTCCATCAATGAGTATCGCGTCATCTCCTGTGGCTTCGAAGCGAATGATTTGATTTCTTCCTGAACTGGGATTGGCAGAGAAGCCAGCTTCAGGCGCTTCATGACTTTCTTCTGAGTAGCGTAGAGACTTGTCATCTAGCCAACGGTCCATGGCGGTTCCCACTTCTAACTTGCTGCATTCATCGCTTGGGATGATTAACTCTCGACTGTTTAAAACGTTGCCGTTTGCTTGAACAATAGAGATTTTTAGAGGGTTTTTCGAGCCATTGTTTTTCTTATGCATACTTACGAAACAGTCTAGGCTCAGTGTCCAGAGGTCCGTTGCGCGTGAATGTTGGCTAAATGAGACTAACAGTAGAATTAAAAGTGCGGAAAGCGGTAGTGTGCGGGATAGAGCAGGCATCGAATTGTCCTTTTATCGTTATAGATGACTGTATGGAGAATTTTCGCAGGGGCACGTTAACATATTGGATTTGTTTTTTAAGGTTTGTTTTAAGGTGTGGGCGTGGGTAGTTAGGTGAAATAATCTGGCAAAAGAAAAACCCCAGGCTTTCACCTGGGGTTTTTCTTTTCGGAGATAATCTTTTTTATGGTATTAGCCAACGGCGCTGAGACGACCAATGGAGGTGATAGATTGGTTGATTAGCTGGGAGCCAGACATCACGGTATAGGTCATATCGTGGATTTCGTTGCTCTCCATTAAACTATTTTTACGAAGAGCATAGGCTTCGGCTTTTTCCTTATTACGGTTGCGATACACAATATGGCGGCAAGCGTCATTCACAACATACCAGTAGCTTTTGTCATAAATTTTGTGGTTCATAGCTAGGGTTCCTTTATTCGTCTCTTAATATGAAAACGGTTCGTGGGCCTTCTTGGTTAAAGCGTTATAAAAGAAGGAAGCTTTATACAAGTATGATACAAGTGTATTGCGTGTCAGGTCTGTCATATGACTATAGGCGAGATTTTCACCTCCTCCAGTCGTAATTGCTGCATTTGTGAACGGCTTCAAACTGTTTTAGTTGAATCATGAATTGGTTGTCATGTTCGTGATTGCTTACATTCGCGGTACTGCTCTTTATGGCGCTTAATTCGTTAGTTTTCTATGGTTGGCGATAATTTGCATCCGTCAGGGGATATCTCTACAATACGCGCCCCTTTCTGTGTCAGCCTTGTTTGGTTTTTTCAGAAGGGTGTAAACCGATCTTCCTTGCCTTACCTATTGAGCACTGTGCTCCCGGGGAGGCTACGTAAATCCATAAGGAGGAAAACATGCGTCATTATGAGATCGTATTCCTGGTTCATCCGGACCAGAGTGAACAGGTTCCAAGCATGGTAGAGCGCTATTCAGCGTCTATCAAAGACAGCGGCGGACAGGTTCACCGTTTAGAAGACTGGGGCCGTCGTCAACTGGCTTACAGCATTAACAAGATTCACAAGGCTCACTACATCATGATGAATGTGGAGTGCGGCCAAGAAGCTTTAGAAGAGCTGACAACCAACTTCCGTTACAACGACGCTATTCTGCGTAACATGGTTATCCGCGCTGACGAAGCTGTTGCTGATGAGTCTCCTATCATGAAGGCAGAAAAAGAAGGTCGTGAGCGCAAAGCTGCTCGTGCCGAACGCGCTGCCCGTGATGCTGTTGCTGACGAAGCACCAGCTCAAGCTGAAAAAGCAGATGCCAGCGAAGACGCTGCGTCTGAAGAGTAAGAGGAGATTATCTAATGGCTCGATTCTTTCGTCGTCGTAAATTCTGTCGTTTTACTGCTGAAGGCGTAGATCAGATCGATTATAAAGATCTGGACACCCTGAAGGCTTACATTTCTGAAACTGGCAAGATCGTACCTAGCCGTATCACTGGCACCAAAGCAAAGTATCAGCGTCAGCTGGCGACTGCTATTAAGCGTGCTCGTGCTCTGGCTCTGTTGCCATACACAGATAGCCACAAGTAAGAAGACTATTTTAAATGCGCGCACTGGCTGAATATATTATGCGAGGGCGCGTGCAGGCCACGATAGTGGTTCTGCTGGGCAGTTTACTGCCTTTAATAAGCCCAGCAACGGTTGCGTTAGTGAGTTTACGACGCGGCCCGCTGGATGGAATACCCCTACTGCTGTGGGCCTGTTTGCCGCAAGTTGTGGCTGTGTGGGCTGGGGTGATGGAACCGCTACTGTGTTATCTGTACACCGGTTCCATGGCGGTGGTTTTGATCACCGCGCTGGTATTGCGCCAGACCATTAGCTGGATGATTACACTGTTGACCATTGTCTTGGTCAGTGCTGTAACCGCTCAGTTAATACAGCTGTTTGCCGCTGACTTGATCGCTGCCTTATTGGCAGAAGTTCAAACGGTGGTGGATAAGGTTCGCAGTGAGGCTAAATTAGAGCCGCAAGCACTGGAGCCGAGTTATATCGTCGCAATGTTTGCGTACTTTATGGCGGTTATGGGGGTGTTGGCTTTGCTGTTAGGTCGTTGGTGGCAGGCCCTGTTATACAACCCGAGTGGCTTTGGAAGCGAATTTCGCGATCTGAAACTACCGATGCCAGCTGCTGCTGGTTTGCTGTTGGTGTTGGTCGGCATGATCACCCAAGAAAACAGCACTGTGGGTTGGGTAGGGTTATTGTCGTTGCCTCTCTTGTTAGTAGGTATTGCGATCTGGCATCAAGTGGTGGATACCCTAGGGTTGGGAACACCTTGGTTAGTTCTGTTTTATATGGGGCTGATTTTTGTAAAGCCATTTTCCTTGTTAGTGATACTCATGGCTGGGCTAGATAGTTGGTTTGATTTTCGCGGAATGGTAGCCCGTAAAAAGGGCGAACCCCGCGAGTGAATCTGGGTAGAGGTTTAGCGCCAAAACCCAAATGACTTTGAGGATACAGATCATGCAAGTCATTCTGTTGGAAAAAGTAGGTAAGCTGGGTGCCGTAGGCGACCAGGTAAATGTAAAAGCTGGTTTCGGCCGTAACTTCCTTATCCCTTTCGGTAAGGCTGTTCCTGCAACCAAAGAAAATGTTGCAGACTTCGAAGCGCGCCGCGCTGAGTTGGAAGCAGCTGCAGCTGAGAAAATCGGTACTGCTACGGCACGTGCTGAGAAACTGGCTGAGCTGGCTTCTGTTACTATCGCGGCTAACGCGGGTGACGAAGGCAAGCTGTTCGGTTCTATCGGTACTCGTGATATCGCTGATGCAATCACTGCTGCCGGTGCTGAAGTGGCTAAAGCTGAAGTTCGCTTGCCAGAAGGCGCTCTGCGCGAAGTTGGTGAATTCGATGTCGCTATCCAGCTGCACTCAGACGTTCAGCAAACCATTAAGGTTGTGATCGAAGCTGAGTAATTGTTATGTCGGTCGCGGAAGATGTAAGGTTAGTACTTGCTCTAAACCGCGCTTGCGATAACAATTTTACGGGCGCAGTCCTTTGAGCTTTTTGCTCGGGGCTGTGCCCGTTTGTTTTTGTAGAGAAAGAATAACACTGTTGTCTCTGACAGAATTGTGTCAGCCCGAACTATGACTGCCTGAGTTATGAACGAACTAGCCCCTGAAGTATCCATTGACAAGCCTAAGCGCCCAGCTGCGCCTTTGCCTCATTCTATTGAGGCAGAGCAAGCGGTACTGGGTGGGTTAATGCTGGCGGATAAACAGTTTGATGCGGTGGCAGAAATTCTTGCTCCGGCAGATTTTTACAGTGCTGATCACCGTTTGATTTTTGAGGTGATGGCACAGCTCAGTGGCGAAGAGAAGCCGCTGGACTTGATTACCCTGGAAGGGGCGCTGGATAACAAAGGTGTTCTACAGCAAGTAGGTGGTCTCGCTTATATCGGTGATATCGCTCGTAATACGCCTTCTGCAGCAAACTTGTTGAGTTATGCCCAAGCGGTTAAAGAGCGCTCTACGATTCGCTCCTTGATTCGCGCTGCTGGTGATATTTCTCAAAGTGGCTTTAATCCCGATGGCCGCAGTGCAGATCATCTTATTGAACAAGCCGAACGGGCTATTCAAACGATTGCTGAGGGGCGACCTAAAGACGGCGGCTTCTTTGGGGTAAATGACCTACTGAAGCAAGCAGTGGACCGTATTGATCTACTGTTTCAAAGTGGTGGTTCGATTACCGGCCTGGATAGTGGTTTTAGCGACCTTAATGAGAAAACCTCCGGTTGGCAAAACTCCGATTTAATTATTCTCGCCGCTCGTCCTTCTATGGGTAAAACCGCGCTGGCCATGAACTTTGTTGAGCATGCGGTACTGAATCAAGATCGTCCGGTATTGGTGTTCAGTATGGAGATGCCGGCGGATGGCTTGATGATGCGGATGCTGGCCTCTATTGGTCGCATCGAAGCGAGTCGTATTCGTGATGGTCAGCTGAATGAAGAAGATTGGAGTCGATTAAATACCGCCGTTCGTAAGTTGCAAAATCGCCCCTTGTTTATTGACGATACCGCGGCACTTACACCGCAAGAATTGCGTGCCCGCGTAAAGCGCAAAGTTTCAGACTTCCGTCATCAGGTCGAAGAAAAATTAAAAGCCGAGGGGCAAAATCCAACGCCGGAACAGTTGGATGAATTATCTCGTCCGGCAATGATCATGATTGATTATCTGCAATTGATGCAAACCGCAGGGCCTTCGGAAGGGCGTACTCAGGAAATTTCGGAAATTTCTCGTTCATTAAAAACCATCGCCAAAGAATACAGTACACCCATGATTGCGCTTTCGCAGTTAAGTCGTGCGGTGGAGCAGCGCCCGAATAAGCGCCCAATGAACTCTGATCTCCGTGAGTCTGGTGCCATTGAGCAGGATGCGGATTTGATTGTCTTTATCTATCGCGACGAGTACTACAACAAAGAAGATTCTAAAGACCCTGGTGTTGCGGAAATTATTATTGGTAAAAACCGTAACGGCGAAGTAGGCACCAGTAAATTAGCTTTCGTGGGTAAATTCGCCAAGTTTGAAAATCTTGCACCAGATTATATGGGTGGAATGGGCGAGTAGACGTTGGATGAATAAACGTTCGATGTTTGAAGCAGGACGTTTGACGAATCTGACTCAATTAGCTTTTAAAGATGTGTCATTCTGAGCGAAAGCGAAGAATCTTTTTCAGATCAGTATATACCTCAAGAAGATTCCTCACTGCGTTCAGAATGGCAGTGCTTTTTTCTGGATACCAGCGTTCGCTGGTATGACAATACTTACATCAAACATCAAACATCAAACATCAAACATCAAACATCAAACATCAATATGAAAATCTTCCACACCATCTCCGAACTCCGTACCGCCTTAAACGCCGAGCGCAAAGCCGGTAAACGCATCGGCTTTGTACCCACCATGGGTAATCTCCATAACGGCCATATTTCTCTTATCAAACAAGCGCAAACAACAAACGATGTGGTTGTCAGTTCTATTTTTGTGAATGGCTTACAGTTTGGGGCTGGTGAAGACTTGGATAAATATCCTCGTACTTTTCAAGATGATTGTGGAAAATTAGAAGCGGAAAGTTGTGATTATCTATTTGCTCCCGATGACCAAGAGATGTATCCCAACGGTATGGAGTTACAAACACGGGTGAACTGCCCGATCATGACGGATGTGTTGTGTGGCGCAAGCCGTCCGGGGCACTTTGACGGTGTGACTACCGTGGTGACAAAGCTGTTTAATATTGTGCAGCCTGATGAAGCAGTTTTTGGTTCCAAAGACTTTCAGCAGTTAGCGGTAATTCGTCGTATGGCGGAAGACCTGTGTATGCCCATTGAAATTACCGCAGCACCCACTCATAGAGAAGTTGATGGCCTGGCTATGAGTTCTCGTAATGGCTATTTGTCTGAAGAAGAACGCCCTCGCGTCACTCAACTTTATAAAAGCTTAAGTTTGGTAGTGGAGCAGGTGAAAGCAGATAACATTAATTTCCTTGATCTGGAAAAAGATGCAAGGCAGAAAATTGAACAGGCAGGTTTCAAAGTTGATTACTTATCTCTATGCAATGCTAAAACCTTACAGCCTGCTGAAAAGGGCGATAAAGAGTTAGTGGTGCTGGGGGCTATGTTTACCAGTGGTGCACGCTTAATCGACAATATTGCTTTTTCACTTTAAAAATTCACTTGGTCCTTTAGGTAAGAAAGAAACTCACCTGCGCGGAAGAAAGTTGATAGGGGCTTCCAGTGCGCGCAGGGAGTTAAGGGTCGTCGTGCGGGGCCTGAGATCTTTTATATACCGTATGAGGTTCGATATATAAGACCTTCTTTTTGTTTTGAGGTTTTCCTTTTCTCTTTCTAATCTAATTGTTTTGTGGTCAGAAAACCTATTCCTGATCACGGTTGGTAATAATTAGAATTGATAGTTCATGCTTAGAGAGAAATTGCGTCCTGGTTGGGTGTAGCTATCCAAACCAACTTTGTCTTCTTCAACACCGCGAACGTCATCCCATATCCAGTATTTAGTATCGCCAATGTTGTGAATGGATGCGCGCAAGGTTAGGGCTTTAATCGGCTTGAGGTAAGCTGTGAGATCGACGATGTCGTAGCTACCTGGTGTGAAGTTACCTTCTTCTGCAATGTCATTTTTATTTTTGCCCTTTACCAGAGTGGTGTTGAGTATGCTGCCCCACTTGCCATTGGGAGATTCATAGCTCAAGCCAATGATGGTTTTCATAGGGGCAATGCTATCGATTGGTTTTGAATCCGCATCACTGCTTGCCTTGCCCTCGCCGCTGGCATAAGCCATGGAAAGGTTTAATGCCATGCCTGTGGGGGCGCCAAGTGTTTCGTCTAGCCACAATGTTGAGCGTATCTCCGCTCCCTTGATGGTTGCTTCAGCCACATTAACGTTTTGGCTGACGCCACTGGTGTAGGGCGCATCAAAGTTTAGATACTCTTGCTCAATATAATTATCATAGTCATTGTAAAACGCGGAAAACTCAATGCTACCTATGCTGGATTCTGTGCGAACACCTATTTCAAAAGAATCGCTTTCTTCTGGTTTTAATTCAGGGTTTGCAAGATGCAGATAGTTGGCGCCTTCACGCTGGTTGTATAGGTCGTTAGCATCAGGCGCTCTAAAGCCTTGAGCGTACTGGGTAAATACAGAGGTTGCCTCTGTGATTTTGTAAACGCTGCCGAGTCGTAATGACATCTTGTCACTGTCATGATCTTTCAGTTCGGTGGTGTATTGTGCGTCGGTTGCTGCCGAGGCTTCGAAGTCGTCGTAGCGAATCCCAGTGGTGAGCAGTAGTTGATCTTCAAGTAAGTTGAGTTGTGCTTGAGCAAAAATGCCTAAGCTACTGCTATCCACTTTAGGGATGTAGCGCCCCTGCTCGGTGGGTGCTTGATTTTCCAGGTAGAAGGTATTGGTTTGGTTGTCGATATCTTTTTCTAGTTTGTTCAAGCCGTAAGTGATGGTGTGATTACCAATAGATTTGTTAAAGGTGATATCTAATTGTTGGGTGTCCACTTCGTGGCTGTAGTCTTTTAAGCGTACACCATTGGGAACACCAAATATCATTCCCACTAAAAAAGACGTTTCAACATCGTCGTAGGTTTTGTGGTTGGTGTCACTATTTTGTTGGCTTAACTGCCAGCTCATGGTGTCGAAGGCAGTGTTATTCGCTTGCCATAAGTGTTTTAGGCTAATGCGTTGACGTTCAAAACTGTCGTCGCTGGATTTATTGGCGTAGGACAAGTATTCGCCAGGGCCAAAATACATGCTGTAATCGTTAAATTCATTTTCGCTGAGTAAGTTGCTTTGTACTTCGCTTTGGTAGTCTTCAAGGGTGAATTCTAACCGGTGTGCCTCACTAATTTGCCATTGCAATTTTGCCAGAATATTTTCAGATTCCTTGTTGCTCGGATCGGCGATGGTTCGAGTTTCGCCTTCGCCGCTAGCGGTCCCTTGGGTTTCAAGTTTGTTACCGTCACGGTGAGTGAAAGCAAGCAATGCTTCTACTGTGCCGGTGCGACCTGCAAGGGTGATACTGCTCTTAAGCTCTTCGTCTGCGCTGTTGTAGCTTTCGCCAATAGTTAATGCAATATCATCGCCTTGAGGTTTTAAGTAGTCCGTAGGATCTTTGGTGGTGAACACCACAGTACCGCCAATAGAATTGCTTCCGTACAGAGTTGATCCCGGGCCTTTAACAACTTCTACCTGCTTTAAAGTATCAATATCAATAGGGTTGCGATTGACTCGTTGAAAGTTAGCTCCGGGATTGAAGCTGTCGTCTTGGGTGATACCGTCAACGAGAATCTTGACCTGATTTTCATCCATGCCGCGAATATTAAACCCTTTTAATCCAAAGCGGCCCGCAGAACCTACCTCGATACCTGTCTCATAACGCAGCATTTCACGGATATCCGTTGCGCCGTTTTCGCTGATTGCTTCGGATGTCAGCACACTGACTGTATTGGATACGTCTTTGATTTTTTGCTCGGTGAGTGTTGCAGCAACAGTAACCTTGTCCAGTGCGAATACCTTATTGCCGGTGGCTGAGGGCTCAGCCATAGCAACAGTACTTATTGGGGTCGCTAAGGCAGCTGTTAGCGCTAAGGCGATAGGGGTTGGGGTGAAGGGCGTGTTATTCATGATTTTTCTGGCTCCAAAATCCAGCGGGAAGGGAATATTTCTGTAATGCTAATGATAATGGTTTGCATTCGCAATACTTTTTTGTGTAGTATCGCATCTCGTTGGGCGGTATAGGGCGCCAAATACCTTCTGTTAGAGGCTAAAAGTCAGGAGCTAATCGTGTGGGCAGAGAGTGAGGTCAGTGGCGTACAAGCTGGTTGGTCTGGCTGGTTTTATATTGCACTGATTTTTTCACTGGTTGCTCACTATTGGATTTTGGTGGGTGTTCCGGATCGGAGAGGGCCCAGCGTGATCGGAGGGGCGATGACAGCTCCTTTGGCGGTATCGGTATCTATAGCGATGAAGGCAGTACAGTCTGCTACTGAGCCGGTAGAGATTAAGCGGGACGTAAAAACACTAGCTGATAAATTTCAGCCAGTATCAAAGCCAGTTGAGCGCGCCATCAGGGAAGCGAAGGCGGTTAAGGAAAAGATTAAAGAGCAATCAGTACAAGCCCAAGCCGAAAGTAAAGCCCAAGCCGAAAGTAAAGCCCAAGCACAGTCGAGGCAAGAGGATCTGCCGCCATCGGAAATCCCGGTAGTCAGCGAGGTAGGTTATCGCCAGCCACCGCAACCGCCGGTTTATCCTCGTTTGGCGTTAAGAAAAAGGCAGCAGGGCGTAGTTTGGGTTAGGGCATTAGTGAGTGCGGCAGGGGAAACTCGAGAAGTAAAAATCGAAAGATCGTCTGGTTACGTTATGTTGGATCGATCAGCACTGGATGCTGTAAAAAAATGGGTTTTCGATGCCGCTCAAGTGAATGGGAAGCTTGTAACCGCTTGGGTCGAAGTACCGGTTGAATTTTCCATCAATAGGTAAAGCTAAATTAGCCATAAAGAAAGAATTTTAGGTTTTAACAATGAATCAAGAGCATTTATTTATGGCAGGGCCAGTGATTTATCCACTGATATTCTGCTCAGTATTAGTCGTAACTGTGGTATTCGAACGATTGGTTTCAATGCTGTTTTATCCATCACTGAAAGCGGATCAGCTTCAGCAGTTATTTATTAGGGATGAGTGGATAAATCAAACCACTGCTAGAAGTTTAGCGAAAGGGCTGCAACTACTCTTTGAAAATAAAAAAGAGCCGAAAGTTTTTCGGGACGATTTACTGAACATCTGGCTACAAACAGAAAAACGCAAGCTGTTGCGTAATGTCCGTTTTCTAATGCTATTGGGCACCATAACGCCATTATTGGGTTTATTAGGTACCGTGTTGGGAATCATAAATATGTTTCAAAACGTTGCTCACGAAACAGGCCCTGTAACACCGTCGCTATTAGCTGAAGGTATGTGGGAAGCCATGGTGACGACAGCTCTTGGGATGTTGGTTGCCATCCCCGCACTAGTGGCAGGACAGGGTTTCTCCATTTGGGCAAACTACCGAGCAGAGAAAATGGAAGAAGTATTGAATACGTGTTCTCTTTATTTGGAAAAGAACGACCTGGAGAAAGAAGGCTTAGAAAAAAAGAGCCAGCAAAAATCTGAATATAGGAAAAGCATTGAATCTGCGACCTTTGGCTCCTCTGTGGGTGGGGCAGTTAAGCAGATCCAATCGGAAGAGCAGTTAGCGTGATTAGAGCGAGTGAAGCTGAAAATAATAGCGTTGGGCAGATTTTTCCCGATATGACAGCGTTATTGGATGTGATTTTTATCCTGCTGGTTTTTCTGCTGTTAACAGCCAATGTGGTGCCACAAGTTTTAGAGGTGGATTTACCACAGGAAGGCGAAGCTGCAACGGCGAGTACGGAAGTAAGTAACCAGATAAGCATCACTATGTTTGCGGATGGCGAACGTTGGGGGTTAGGGGCGCAAGAGTATACAGGCTGGGGAGAGATTGAGGCGGCCTTGGTTAACAAAATTTCTAAATTGAAAAATCCAGAAATTATTGTGGCTGGTGATAAGCAAGTGCCATTAGAAAAGTTGGTCAAGCTATTTTCCTGGCTGCAGAGCAAGAATTTAAACGCTGCGAAAATTATGGTTGAGCAGTAGAGCATGTAATGTAGATTTCTATTTTTAGTTGTATTGGAGTATTTATGATTTATCAACTCGAAGGCCTGATGTATGAAATGTCAGATTTCTTTATGGCCCCGGTATTAATCCTATTAGCCTTGTTATTTATATACAGCCTGATGGCCAGTGGTGCCTTTTTTTGTGAAATTTGGCAGCGTAAGAGTAATTGCAATAATTACCATAAGGCACTGGGTAATGGTTTAAAAGCTGGCAGTGTGAATCAACTGGGGGGTTACCCCTTAACAACCTTGGCTTGCCAGAATCACTCGATTTCCCGTGATGAATTGGATGTTGCAGCACTGGAAGAACTGGAGACCGTGCGTAACGTAAGCCGTTTGGCACCCATGCTGGGTTTGATCGCGACCATGGTACCCATGGGGCCCGCGTTGAAGTCTCTAGCAGATGGCAATATTCAAGGCATTTCCGAGAATTTAATTGTTGCTTTTTCAGCGGTCATTTTCGGCTTGGTTATCGCGTCTATCACTTTTTGGATTGCTAGTATTCGTAAGCGTTGGTTGGCCGCGGAGTTAGTATCCATTATTCCTCGGCTAGAGGATATTCAAAAACAACAGGAAGAGGTTAGTCTCCGTGAAGTTGCTTGATGAAGATGAGGCTATCAATCCAGCGCTTTCGGTGGTTAATCTAGTCGACGTTTTTCTGGTGTTGATTGCCGCGCTGCTTATAGCCATTGCCCAGAATCCTATGAATCCGTTTTTAGAAGAAAATGTCACCGTTATTAAGAACTCAGGACAGCCGGATATGGAAATGATGATTAAAAGCGGTGAAACCATCGAAACTTATAAAAGCAGTGGTGAGGTGGGCTCTGGTGATGGCGTTAAAGCCGGTGTGGCTTATCGAATGGCTGACGGTTCTATTGTTTATGTGCCGGAAGAAAAAGACCAATAGTTTTTTTTCAGTTCATTTTTAGTTCAATCGTTAAATTTACTCTCCATCTTTCCCTTACAGAAATAGCAAAATCATGAATTTTATCGCTCGTTTTACTTTTATCTCTCTCTTATTGGCCTTATTTAGCTCGCTTACTATGGCGAAGGGGGCTAGCGTAAACCTTAAAGTGCCAGAAAATCCGGATGGCAAGAATGTACTCTTGATTGGTATGGGGCACGGCAATGCGCTGCGCACGAAAATGCTGAGTGATGCGGCAAAAGCCAGTGGCTTAGATTTTGCTGTGCAGGGGAGTCGTGGTCTTGATCAAGCTCATTGGTTGCAGTTGGCAGAGCAGTGGGATTTGATTTTACTCGATGGGATGGATACGGCGAACAGTGAGAAAATGTTTTCCGATAAGATTTCGTTGTTTAAGCAATTAGGGACTAAAGTCGTAGCTGTTCGAGAAACTGAAACTTCATCAGCCCAAGTAGGAGTGAGTAGCAAGCAAGCTAAAGCGGTGATTGATTACTATACCAATGGTGGTCAAAGCAATTTCGATAATTTAATGGCTTTTGCGGCGGGTAAAATGTTTGGTTTGCACGGCTCTCCTGTAGCTGAACCAGAAATCCTGCCAAAGACAGGCTTTTATCACCCCGATTATCCACAAAAAGTTAGCAATGACAGTAAAGCTATCCGTAGTTGGTTGAATATTAGTGAGGGTCAGCCTGTGATTGCCGTGGGTATTCACCGCTCAGTGATTGAGCTGGAAGATACACAAGTGGTGGATCAGTTACTGGCACGTCTTGAAAAGCAGGGTGCTAAAACCGTGAGTTTTTATTATGAGGGGGTGGATGAACGTAAACACTATACAGATCTGCTACTGGATAATAGCAATACCTGGGTTGATTTAATTATTAATTACCGGGTCATTCACTATATCGATAAGCGTTTACAAGAATTTAGCCAGTTAAATGTACCAGTTATTCACGCTATCAATTATTTTGGTGGGGATAAACAGGAATTTCTCGATGATCATGCTGGTGTGTCTGGCACGATGACACCTTTCTTTTTGGTGATGCCAGAATCCAGTGGTGTGATTGATCCGGTGATTCTGGCTGCTAAAGGCGAAGATGGTCACAAGGTCGCCATTGAAGAACAATTACAAGCACTGGCAGAGCGAGCGGTAAATCATGCTCGCCTTAAGCACATTCCCGTGCCTGAGAAAAAGCTGGCGTTGATGATGTGGAACTATCCTCCCGGTGAAAAAAATATCGGCGCGGCTTTTTTAAATGTGCCGATTTCTTTAGAACGAATTGTCAGTGCACTGGATAAAAAAGGCTATAAGGTTGAGCCTCAGTCAGAGCAGTGGTTTATCGATAATGCCGGTAAGTTGCTGCGTCCCATGTACCGCGCTGAAGATGCGTCGCCACTATTCGAAGAGGGTTTAGCTGATTACTTGCCATTAGCCGTTTATGAAAAATGGTTTGCCCAATTACCGAAATCTGTGCGTACAGAAATTACAGAACGCTGGGGTGAGCCTAAAGATAACCCCATGCTAGTGGATCATGACGGTGAACGTGCCTTTGTGATTCCCCGTATGCGCAGCGGTAACTTAATCATGTTGCCGCAACCGGGCCGTGGCGATGGCAAAAAAGAATCCGCCAGCCTTTATCACAGCATGAGTTCGCCCATTAACCATTTCTATTTGGCTGCGTATTTATATGTGCGGGAAACCTGGGGGGCAGATGCCATCTTGCATTTGGGAACCCATGGTTCACAGGAGTGGTTGCCGGGTAAGGAGCGCGGCCTGTGGGCTTATGATTCCAGTAATTTGGCGGTCGGTAATCTTCCCGTGATTTACCCCTATATTATCGATAACGTGGGCGAGGCCATGCAGGCGAAACGCCGTGGTCGTGCCACCATGATTAGCCATTTAACGCCGGGTTTTACGGAGGCTGGCGCTTATCGTGAGCTGGCAGAACTGCAAGTTCTATTGGCTGATTACACTCAGCTGGATGACGGCGGTGTAAAAGAGTCTACTCGTGATAAAGCCATTGAGTTGGCAGAAGTGCACAAGATGTTATCCGACTTAGGCTTTACACGAGAGCAAGTGCTGGCAGATTTTGATAATGCTGTGCCTCAGTTACAGGATTATATTCAGAGTTTGGCATCCCAAAGCCAGCCGTTGGGTTTGCATAGCTTCGGCGATGTGCCTTTGGAGTCACATCTCTTCACCACTATTAGTCAAATGTTGGGGGATGACTTTAAAGCTCGCGCTAAAGAAATCGAAAGTAACGAAGGTTGGAGTATCCCTGCGGATCAAAAAATGGATGATAACGGCGCGGTAAAATTGGAAGCCCTACCGGGTTATCAGATTTTACAGCGCTATCTTGCAGACGGTGTTGTGGCTGATGAGCTACAAACTGAATTACAAGAAGAGCTAAAAAAAGCAAAAGAGTACTACGATAACTTTCATACAACACAGGAAATGCCAAACTTGTTACGGGCACTGGATGGCGAGTTTATCGAACCTAGTAATGGCAATGACCCTATTCGTAACCCTCAGGCTGTACCGACGGGTAAAAATCTCATTGGTTTTGATCCTGCCCGAGTGCCTACCAAAGCAGCTTACGAAGTAGGTTCCAAGTTGGCCGAGCAAAATATTGCGGACTACTATCAGCGCCACGGCAAATATCCGGACAAGCTGGCCTTCTCACTTTGGTCATTAGAAACCATGCGTCACCACGGTGTATTAGAAGCACAAATTCTTCGTACCTTAGGTTTGCGTCCTAAGTGGAATGCGGCAGGACAGGTTCTCGGTGCGGAAATTATTCCATACAGTGAGCTTAAGCGCCCGCGAGTAGATGTAGCCATTACAGTTACCGGTCTCTACCGCGATGCTTTTCCCAATGTGATGCTGTGGATTGCGAAGGCTATTGATGATGTAGCGAAACTAAAAGAAGAAAATAATTCTGTCTACAAAAACTCTCAGGTAATTAAAGAGTCTCTGAAAGAAAAAGGCATGTCTGTAGAGGATGTGGATTACCTCTCCAGTGTGCGCATTTTCTCAAATGAAACCGGCAACTATGGCACAGGTTTGGCCGGTTCCAGTTTGGCATCCGATACCTGGGAGGAAGACAGCAAGCTGGCAGATCTCTATATGGCGCGCATGGGGTATGCTTTTGGTAAAGACGCTAAGCGCTGGAGTGAGAAAACAGAAACCTCTGATTTGTATCGCCAGGTGTTGTCCGGTACTGATGGTGTGATCTTCTCTCGTTCCAGTAATCTCTACGCGCTGTTAACAAACGATGATCCCTTTCAATATTTTGGGGGGCTCGGCTTAGCTGTGCGTAATATCGATGGCGCCACGCCTGAGATGTTTGTGTCTAACCTGCGTAAATCTGGCAGTGAAAAATCGGAAACCATGGAGCGTTTTTTAGCCAAAGAAATGCGCGCCCGATATTTTCACCCTCGCTGGATTGAACAGATGCAGAACGAAGGCTATGCCGGTGCAACCGCTATTCTCGATCGCATGAATAATTTCTGGGGTTGGGAAGTAATGGCACCAGAGTATGTTCACGACGAGCAATGGCAGCAGTTTTTTGAAATCTATGTGGAAGACAGCTACGACATGGAAATGAATGAGTGGTTTGAAAAAGTAAACCCAACTGCTCAGGCTCAAATATTAGAGCGTATGCTGGAGGCTGTGCGTAAAGACTACTGGAAAGCCGATGGCGCCACCGTACAAAAAATGACGGAGCGTTATCTTGAGCTGGCCAACAAGTACGACGTGCTTACCGATAACGAAACTTTTAAGGAATACGTTAATGCCAAGGCCTCGGGTTTCGGCTTGGATATGGTGCTGACACCGCCAGTGGAAATGCCAGAGGTCGCTGCTGCAAATCCATCACAGTTGGTGGAAGGGCAGAAGCTAGAAAAAGTAGAGCGCAGTGAAGCAGAAGTGGATAACTTCAAGCTGTATTCCATGCTGCTTGGTTGTTTATTGTTTGTGCTATTGGGCGCTTGGCAGCAGACAGGCTGGCGGGTGAAGTTAAAATCTGTTGCGTAACGATTACCGTAGCCCGGAGGAAGTGAAGCGTAGTCCGGGGTTTTGAATCTACAGTCTTCCCGGACTACGCTTCGCTTCCTCCGGGCTACAATAAAGAACTAAATAGGAGTAGAGATAGTCTCTTTAATAGTTAGTACAATCGTTTAACTTTATTCGATTAAGCATGGCTGGCTATCTTCCAGTGTTGGGAAAAGGAAAGATACCGGCCATTTTGTTTTTGAATTGTCACCATTGCCCTAAGAGCACACTCAAAAATATTGCCTTTGTACAGAGCTTTGATAAGGTAGCCTCCATAACTATTTGGAAACGGAGTCATCCCCATGTCAGAGCATCACGTTTACCCTGTAATGGAGTCTGCCAAAGCCATCACTCACTGCACAGACGAGCAGTATCAAGCGATGTACCAGCAGTCCATTACTGATCCAGACACTTTTTGGTCGGAGCAAGCCAAATCATTCTTGCAGTGGAACACCCCTTGGAAAGCGGTTCGCCAGTTCGACTTCAAAAAAGGCGAAGCCAAGTGGTTTGACGGTGGTCAACTGAATGTTTCCGTAAACTGTATCGATCAGCACCTGGAAACCAAGGCCGATAAAACCGCTTTGATTTGGGAAGGTGATGACCCGCAACACAGTCAAAATATTACTTACGCCGAGCTATACGGCCATGTGTGTAAGCTGGCCAATGGTTTGCGTGCTCGCGGCGTTAAAAAAGGCGATCGTGTTTGTATCTATATGCCCATGGTGGTGGAATCGGTTTATGCCATGTTGGCTTGTGCTCGTGTGGGTGCTGTTCACTCTGTGGTATTCGGTGGCTTCTCTCCTGAGGCGTTGAAAGACCGTATTCTTGATTCCGATTGTCAGGTGATTATTACCGCCGATGAAGGCGTACGCGGTGGTCGCTTTGTGCCGCTGAAAGCCAATGTGGATTTGGCTCTAGAGTCTTGTCCAGCTGTTCACAGCTCTATTGTAGTGAAGCGCACAGGCAATGAAGTGAGCTGGGATGATGACCGCGACGTGTGGTACGACGAGCTGGTGAGTGAGCAGCCGGGTACTTGTGAGCCGGAAGTGATGGATGCGGAAGATCCACTGTTTATTCTGTATACCTCTGGTTCAACCGGTAAGCCAAAAGGTGTTCTACACACCAGTGCGGGTTACCTGTTGCAAGCCGCTATGACCTTTAAATATGTTTTCGATTATCAAGAAGATGAAGTGTTCTGGTGTACGGCGGACGTGGGTTGGGTGACTGGTCACTCCTACATTGTTTATGGCCCGCTGGCTAATGGCGCTACCTCTTTAGTGTTTGAAGGTGTTCCTACTTACCCGGATGCTTCTCGCTGCTGGCAGGTGTGTGACAAGCATAAGGTTAATATTTTCTACACGGCGCCCACGGCTATTCGCGCCTTGATGGGTGCGGGTGATGAGTTCGTAACAAAAACTTCTCGCGACACGCTTCGCTTATTGGGTACGGTGGGTGAGCCGATCAACCCTGAAGCTTGGGAGTGGTATCACCGTGTTGTGGGGGAAGAGCGTTGCCCGATTGTTGATACCTGGTGGCAGACCGAAACTGGTGCTCATATGCTGACGCCGCTACCTGGCGCAACCAAGCTTAAGCCAGGCTCTGCAACTCGTCCATTCTTTGGTGTTGAACCTGTGTTGTTGGATGAAAACGGCAAAGAAATTGAAGGTGAAGGCAGCGGTAACCTAGCCATTAGATCCAGCTGGCCGAGCCAGATTCGTTCGGTATATGGTGATCATCAGCGTATGATCGATACTTATTTCTCAACCTATCCGGGCTACTATTTCACCGGTGACGGTGCTCGTCGCGATGCCGACGGCTTCTACTGGATTACCGGTCGCGTTGACGACGTATTAAACGTATCCGGTCACCGTATGGGTACTGCGGAAGTAGAATCTGCATTGGTATTGCACCCAGCGGTTTCTGAAGCCGCTGTTGTAGGTTATCCACACGACATTAAAGGCCAGGGTATCTACAGCTACGTGACATTGATGGAAGGTAAGCACGGTAGTGATGCGTTACAAAAAGAACTGATCCAATTGGTAGCAAAAGAGATTGGCCCCATCGCCAAGCCCGATGTGATTCAGTGGGCGCCTGGTCTACCGAAAACTCGCTCCGGCAAAATTATGCGTCGTATTCTGCGGAAAGTTGCGGAAAATGAACTGGATAATTTGGGTGATACTTCCACACTGGCAGATCCTTCAGTAGTGGATCACTTAATTGAAAACCGCGCGAATAAGTGACAAGAGGCGTGAACGCCCTCTTGTCATCCTGAGCTAGGCGAAGGATCTTTTTCCGGCGACGGGATCTTTTTAGAGATTGCGATATCCGACAAGAGATCGTGAACTACGCTGCTCTGTAGGTCGGCCTTTAGGCCGACTTTTCCTCTATATCTTAGTCAGTTGTCGGCCTAAAGGCCGACCTACGTTATCTAAATTTCTATGTGGCAATACCCCAATCCCTTCACATTAACTGTCTCACCAAAATCAGCAGACATTGATGGCCTGAACCATACCAATAACGGTGTTTATGCTCGCTGGTGTGAGCAAGTGGCCTGGGCTCACAGCAATGCTTTGGGTATCACCGTTGATGATTACCAGGCCCAAGGTAAAGCCATGGCAATTCGCCATGCTGAATACGATTATCTCGCGGCCAGTTATGAAAACGATGAGCTAGTCATTGGAACTTGGCTAACCAATTTCGATCAGAAGTATAAGTTTGAACGGCGCTTTCAAATTGTTCGCCCCAGCGATGGTGTTACCATCTTGAAAGGTAAGTGGTTGTTGCTGTGCATTGATTTGCACAGTGGTAAGGCGAGTCGTATGCCGGAGCAGTTTCATGCCGGTTATGGCGGTGCCGTCATTGATGTCGAAGATTGAGTAGTGCACGTAAAACATGTCTGACGAAAAAGAAAATCCGCAGCCCTCTCTAGAAGGTTCTCCTGATAGTTCGCTTGACGGCTCTTTTGCCGATTTAGTGGGTGATGATGTTGCCCCCATAAAAAAATCTGACAAAGCCGATATCTCCAAAAAGCAGGAAGTGACTGAAGCCCATATCGCTCGCCAGAAAGCAGCTGTGCAAGGTGCTGAGAGTAAGGCAGATCCTCTTTCCAGCGAAGAGCATATCCCCATGCTACATCCACTGGATGAACTCAATTACAAAAAAGACGGTGTGCAGCATGGCGTGTTTAAAAATCTGCGCCTTGGTAAATACAGTATCGATGCCCGTTTAGATTTGCATCGTCACACCATTGAGCAGGCTCGTAGGGCGCTGTTCGAATTTATCCGCGACTGTATGGATCACGATATCCGCTGCATTCTTATCACCCACGGCAAGGGTGAAGGCCGTGAAAAGCCGGCCCTTCTTAAAAGTTGTGTCGCGTTTTGGCTGCCTGAAATCGACGAAGTACTGGCTTTTCATAGCGCTCAGAAACGCCATGGGGGCCTAGGTGCCACTTATGTGCTCTTGAAGAAGAGTGAGCGCAAGAAGCTGGAGGCGAAGGAGGCTATCCAGCGCTGGTGATTAGGTTGTCATCTTGTAGCTTTTCATGGAAGTAAGGTAAAATTCGCGCCAATTAATTCTCTCAAAACTAAAACTCACAAACAGGGATTGTTTATGCGCATCTACTTAGCTTTAGCTATTTCAACTTTTCTAGTAGTTACTCCTTTTCGTTCTTTTGCGGTTATTCAGCTGCCCTATGAGGCTTTTAGCCATTTGCCTATTGCGCAAAATGTAAGACTTTCTCCTGATGGGAAATACGTTATTTACTTACTTAACCGCGGTGCAAATACATTTTTAGTGAGTAATGAACTAGCGACTAGAAAAATTCGTTTTCTAATTAAGACGGATAATGAAAAATTTAAGATACGGTGGGTTAAATGGGTTAACAATAAAGACCTACTACTGAGCGCTGTTTTTCCTCATAGACGATACGGAACTAAAACTACGGAGACGCGTTTATTATCCATAGCCGCAGATCAATCGCGTGAGCAGCGACAACTTATCAAACCGAAACAACGGCTAAATGGAACTATGCAACATAATCCTCAATTTCAGGATCAGATTATAAGTATGGTCCCTGAAGAGGATGAAAATGTACTCATTGAACTTGATTTGGAGATGCCAACTTCTCCTGGTGTTTACAAGCTAAATGTAAAGGATGGAACAAAAAGCCGTCTTATTCGTGGGAGAGAGAATGTCCGCGATTGGGTTGTAGATTCAGAGCAAAGATTAAGAGTCGGTATGGGTTATGATTCAGCGGACAATCAATATTTTATGAATGTGAAAGATCTTGAATCGGGCAGGTGGAATACTATTTGGAGAAAGGAGGCTTTTGATCCTGAAATCATAACGCCTTTAGGCTTCGGTTTGGATAGTAATAAGCTCTACATTAGAAAATTATTCGATGGCCGTGACGCTATTTTACAATGGGCCTAGGGAAGGAAGGGTACCCGTTGGAATTAGTTGCATCAGATCCGCTCTATGATATTGAGGGTGACTTGGTTTATTCCAGAAAAACGAATGACGCTGTAGGAGTATACCACTATGAGTCAGATGGGCTGGTTGTATATTGGGATGATAGTTATAAAGCCTTTCAACAATCTATTGACGCAGTACTTCCTGAAACTACAAATACTGTAGTTAGTATGAGTGAGGATGAAAGAAAATATATTGTATTTTCAAGTAGCTCAACTCAGCCTGGAGTGTACTACTTTGGCGATCCAGATAAGAAAACATTATTGCCCTTTATTGAGAGTTATCCATTTCTTAATAAAGATATTTTATCAGGTAAAAAAGAGATCTCTTATAAGGCTCGTGACGGCGTTGAAATTAAAGGCTATTTAACAATTCCCAAGAATCATAATGGCGGAGCTTTACCTACAGTTATTTTTCCTCACGGTGGTCCGATGTCGAGGGATCTTAGTATCAACCAGTAAGTGCGACAAATCGACTTAGGCATAAAGTATCTCCGCTGGTGTTTTGTAGTTGTGTCTTTTTCTAGGGCGTGAGTTTAGCTTTTCAGCAATACGGTCACATTGTTGTTGAGTTAGTCTTTCC
>JAILXX010000027.1:0-1279 GCA_045430295.1 Cellvibrionaceae bacterium
CACCTGCAGTTGACCCTGAACCTCCCCCGATAAAGTAGACACCTCCACTAACAAAGGAGGTGGCTTATGCCAAAATATAATCATCCAAGAAAAACCTGGCAATATACAAAAGACTTTAAAGTAAAAGCCGTAAAGCTCAGTTACCAAGATGGCATTCAGGTTCAGCAAGTGGCGAAAGGGCTTGATATCCATCCTATGATGTTATCTCGCTGGAGAAAGGAGTATTGTGATGGAATACTTCATGGCGATAATAAAAAGCGGGCTGGTGTGAGCAAAAAGAAACGGACGATTAGCGATAAAGAGTTGACTGAAAATGCTCGACTCAAAAAAGATATCGAGCGCTTAAAGAAGGAGAATGACCTTCTAAAAAAGTGGCAACGGTATCTGGCGGAACAACATCAGAACGATTTGGATTCGTCCAAAGATACCGAGAACTAGGAGTGACTTTTTTGTGTGACTGGCTCGATGTTACTCGTAGCGGCTTTTACGCTTGGGAGAAGCGAGAAGCTTCAAAACGTTATCACGAAGATCAGGCATTGTTGAAGCGGATTACCCAGCTGTATTGGCAAAGCGGTGGGCGCTACGGTAGCCCCAGAATCTTTAAAAAGCTGAAGAAACAAGGGGTTCGCGTTGGCCGTAAACGTGTTGAGCGCTTGATGAAAGAGGCGGGGCTTAAAGGTCGCGTAGTTCGTGTTACTCGTCGACAACCCGGGCTGAAACGGTTTAAAGCCAAAGGGGATAATCTATTGCGCAAGATGAGCAAACCAACAGCGATTGATCAGGTATGGGTGGCCGATGTTACTTACCTGAAGGTTAATGGCCGCTGGCAGTATTTAGCGATTGTGATGGATCTCTATTCTCGCAGAATTTTAGGATGGTCACTCTCTTCGAGTCGAACAACAGAATTAACGGGGGCAGCGATGAAATATGCCCTTAAGAAAAGAGGTTACCCCAAAGGTATCCTCTTCCACACCGATAGAGGCATTGAATACACCGGCGGTGACTTTCAAAAAATATTAAACGAGAATGGCTTCAAGCATAGTGTAAATAGACCGGGGCATTGCACGGATAATGCCTTTATGGAATCATTCTTCCACAGTTTGAAGGCTGAGCTTATTCGCGGCACGATATACCACAAAGCAATAGAGCTTCGACGCGCCTTATCAACTTATATTAATCAATTTTACAATAGAGTTCGGTTACACTCAGGATTAGACTACGAGTCACCGATAGAATATGAGCAACGCGCAGCATAGATAACGTGGTGTCCATTTTATCG
>JAILXX010000029.1:0-1085 GCA_045430295.1 Cellvibrionaceae bacterium
TCTTAGTATCAACCAGTAAGTGCGACAAATCGACTTAGGCATAAAGTATCTCCGCTGGTGTTTTGTAGTTGTGTCTTTTTCTAGGGCGTGAGTTTAGCTTTTCAGCAATACGGTCACATTGTTGTTGAGTTAGTCTTTCCATTGAAGCTCCCTTTGGCAGGTACTGCCTTATGAGTCCGTTACAGTTTTCATTCGTTCCGCGCTCCCAAGAATGGTATGGCGTAGCAAAATAAAATATACATCCTGTTTCTTTTTCAATGGTTTTGTATTGATGAAATTCAGTTCCATTATCAGCAGTGATGCTGTGAAATTTGGCTGGTGTTTTTTTAATTAGTGAAATTATTTTTTTATTGAGTGAGGCAGTGCTTTTGTCGGCTAACTTTCCTATAAGAACATAGCCGCTCTTTCTTTCTACTAAGGTTACAATACAGTCGTTAGAGCCAGTGCCCATCACTGTGTCTATCTCCCAGTGTCCGCGGTATTTGCGGGTCTCTACAGTGTCTGGGCGCTCAGATATGTGGCGTTTGTTAGCGAGCTTTCCTCTGCTGTCATAGGCTTTATAGCGTTTTCTTCGCTGTTTAGAAGATTGTCTCAAGTGAGTCCACAAGTTGCCGCCGTTAGCTTTGTCGGCCCATATGAACTTGTAAATCGTTTCATGAGACATTGGTTTTAAGTCGAGTGAGCTAAGTGATCCGGCAATCTGCTCAGGACTCCACTTTTCTCGTATTAGCTTCTTAACGGGAGCGAAATGTACATCGGTAAATTGCCTGTATTGGCGTAATTTACTTCGCCTAGCTAATGCTCTGTATTGAGCTTTGCTCGGGCGGTAGGAGCAATCAGTATTAAAGCAAGAGTTCCGCTTTAACTCGCGATAGAGTGTAGAGCGGTGTCGCCCTAATGCTTTTGCTATGGAACTCATAGAGTGCCCTTGCTTTCGCATTGTAGAAAAGGTATATCTTTCTTCTGAGGTTAGGTGCGTATAGTTCATTATGGTTTCTCACTACTTGGCGGTGGTAAAAAACCTGAATTATCGTACCTAACCTCTCTTAATGGCAGGGGTGTCGCACTTAGTATATGAATTCGGC
>JAILXX010000025.1:0-1303 GCA_045430295.1 Cellvibrionaceae bacterium
CGAGGGTGTTCAAAACTCTGTGTCAGCTAAAATTCACAGCGCTATATGCCCGTCCAGTCTGCCCTCAAAGTGAATTGCCAATTGCGATAATGTGAGGTTCCAATTTTGAACCGGGTGCGTCCAGCGCTCTGACGCTTTTAGTATGCCAGCGTAAAGTAATTTAAGTAAGCTGTTTTCGTTGGCGAAGCCGCCTTTCGTTTTTGTCAGTTTGCGGAATTGACGATGAACGGCCTCAACGGCGTTGGTTGTGTAAATTGCTTTTTGGACATAGTCAGGGTATTTAAAATACGTGGATAGCGTGGGCCACTTACTGCGCCAGGATTTGATGACCATGGGGTACTTCTCGCCCCATTTACCCTCCAGCTCATCTAGCGCAATTTCAGCGGCGTTTAGCGTTGCAGCTTTGTAGACGCACTTCAAATCCGCCATAAAGGCCTTCTGATTTTTTGAAGCAACATACTTAATCGAGTTACGGATTTGATGGATGATGCAGTGTTGGATTTCGGTATCAGGGAAAATACTTTCAATGGCTTCAGGAAACCCTTTTAGACCGTCTACGCAGGCGATAAGAATATCTTTAACACCGCGATTATTAAGGTCTGTCAGTACACTGAGCCAGTGGTGAGCGCCTTCTTGGTCAGATAGGTATAAGCCCAGCAGTTCTTTTTTGCCTTCGATGTTCAGGCCGAGAATAGTGTAGATGGCTTTGCTAGTGTAGCGCCCGTTCTCTTTGATTTTGTAGTGAATAGCATCCAGCCAAACAATAGGATAGATAGCTTCTAAATCACGCTCACGCCACGCTTGTAGCTCAGGCAGTAGCTTATCTGTCACGGCGTTAATGGTACCGTTAGAAAGCTCCATACCGTACATATCGGCAATGTGCGTGCGGATATCTTGGTAGCTATTACCGAGAGCGAATAGTGCGATAACCTTGCGCTCAAGTTCATCGGTTAAATGTGTTTGGTGCTTTTTGACAAGCTGAGGCTCGAAGGTGCCGGCGCGATCTCGTGGAGTGCTTAGCTCGAACTCACCAGCAGCAGATTTCATGGTTTTTTTGGTACTGCCGTTTTTGCGGTTAGGCGCGTCATCTTTGGCTAGGTGATCATCTAACTCCGCCTGCATGGCAGCTTCAGTTAGCTGCTTGATAAGTGGGGTGAGGGCGCCGTCCTTACCGCTGAGGCCTGTGCCGTTACGGATTGCTTCGAGGATAGCTTCTGTATCGAATGTGATTTTGTCTTTCATATATCATCTCTTTTAGGTTAAGTTTAAAGAAATGACACAGAATTCTGAACACTACCCACCT
>JAILXX010000024.1:0-1361 GCA_045430295.1 Cellvibrionaceae bacterium
AAAAAATAAAGGGGCAAGAGAGACTGTAGATAAAACTGTGTAACTGCTTATCATCACTGCCAGTAATGGCTAAGGATAAGCAGCATGAACAAAGAACAACTCGAAGCCTTCGCCCGCGAGGCCGCTAAATCCATTAAGACCGAAAGTGACCTCAATGACTTTCGGCAGATGCTCACCAAAGTGACGATTGAAACCGCTCTTAATACCGAGTTGGATGATCATCTTGGCTATGACAAGCATCAGCCCTCTCCATCCGGCAACAGCCGTAATGGCAGCACCAGTAAGACCATACGTACGGAAGACGGCCAGTTTGCACTGGATACACCACGTGACCGTGACGGTAGCTTTGAACCTCAGCTGGTGAAGAAGAATCAAACGCGCTTCACGTCAATGGATGACAAGATTCTCAACCTCTATGCCAAAGGCATGACCACCCGCGAGATCGCTGCTACGTTCAAAGAGATGTATGGCGCTGACGTGTCTCCTTCTCTGATTTCTAAGGTAACGAATGCGGTTATTGAACAAGTTGTTGAGTGGCAGTCTCGCCCCTTGGATGCAGTCTATCCCATCGTCTATTTGGACTGTATTGTCGTTAAAATCCGTCAGGATAAGCAGGTCATCAACAAGGCAATTTATCTGGCTCTAGGTGTAAACATAGAGGGCCACAAAGAGCTGTTGGGACTTTGGCTCTCAGAAACGGAAGGTGCAAAGTTCTGGCTGAACGTACTCACTGAACTGCAGAATCGAGGCGTAAAAGATGTTTTGATTGCCTGCGTTGACGGCTTGAAAGGCTTTCCTGATGCTATTAATACTGTCTTTCCTGAAGCACAAATACAACTCTGCATTGTTCACATGGTACGCAACTCAATGAAATATGTACCCTGGAAGGACTACAAGGCTGTCACAGCCGATTTAAAGCGGATTTACCAATCTATCACAGAGGATGAAGCACTACTGGCTCTTGATGCCTTTGCTGAACGCTGGGACGAGAAATACCCGCAAATCAGTCGTTCATGGCGTTCACACTGGGATAATTTAAACACGCTCTTTAAATACCCAGAGGACATCCGCAAGGCTATTTATACAACAAATGCTATTGAGTCACTTAACAGTGTTATCCGCAAAGCGATCAAAAAGCGGAAGCTGTTTCCTAATGATGACTCCGCTAAGAAAGTGGTTTATCTGGCGATTATGGATGCATCGAAGAAATGGACAATGCCCATCAGAAATTGGAAAGCGGCCCTCAACCAGGGTATTCAAAACTCTGTGTCAGCTAAAATTCACAGCGCTATATGCCCGTCCAGTCTGCCCTCAAAGTGAATTGCCAATTGCGATAATGTGAGGTTCCAATTTTGAACCGG
>JAILXX010000026.1:0-1287 GCA_045430295.1 Cellvibrionaceae bacterium
TTAATTTGGCCACCTGATTAGAGGTGATATGATCACTTCTTAGACAATACAGGTGACAAATGAGTAAACGCACAAGACCCACTTTTACCCCGGAGTTTCGACTTGAAGCAGCACAGTTAGTTGTTGATCAAGATCGTTCGATTAGAGAGGCCGCTGAAGCAATGGGCGTTGGCAATTCAACGATGGATAAGTGGGTTCGACAGCTAAAAGAAGAACGGCGCGGTGGTACACCGAAGGCCAGTCCAATGACACCAGATCAGCGTCGTATTCGAGAGCTGGAACGTCAGTTAAAACGTGTTGAAGAAGAGAAAGAAATTTTAAAAAAGGCTACCGCTCTCTTGATGTCGGACTCGTTGAACAATTCTCGATAATCGAGAAACTCAAGAAGAGTTATAGCGTTATGCGTGTCTGCGAGGTTTTTGGAGTCCATCGCAGTAGCTATAAATACTGGGTCAAACGCCCTCAGCAAATCTCGCCGGATAGGCTGCGCTTGATTAGTGAAGTAAAGGCCGCGCATAAAGAAAGCAATGGTTCCGCTGGAGCCAGAACGATTGCGAATATCGTTACGACGAGAGGCATTCCCTTGAGTCGATACCGAGCGAGCCGATTAATGAAAGGCTTGGGGTTAGTAAGTTGTCAGCAACCCAAGCACTCGTACAAGAAGGCCAAGCAAGAACACATCGCCGTTCCAAATGTATTGGATCGTGAGTTCACACTATCACAGCCTAACCAGGTTTGGTGTGGTGATGTGACATATATTTGGACAGGTTCTCGCTGGGCTTATTTGGCTGTTGTACTGGATCTATATGCGCGCAAACCTGTGGGCTGGGCGATGTCGTTATCGCCTGACAGCAACTTAACCGGGAAAGCACTATCGATGGCCTATGAGGCCAGAGGTAAACCTAAAAGTGTTATGTTTCACTCCGACCAAGGGAGTCATTACACCAGTCGACAATTTAGACAATTGCTGTGGCGGTACCAGATCCGTCAAAGCATGAGTCGTAGAGGGAATTGTTGGGATAACGCACCGATGGAAAGATTTTTTAGAAGCCTAAAAACTGAATGGGTGCCTTCAACGGGCTATAGAAGTTTTGCAGAAGCTGAGCGGTCGGTTATTGCCTATTTGACTGGCTATTACAGTCAGGTACGACCACATAGAAATAACGGTGGGAAAAGCCCAAATGCAGCAGAGAAATTATATTGGGATTCCTACTAAATTGTGGCCAAAATTACTTGACCACTACACCACCCCAGCAACATAACATCGAAGTAGGCAAACCCATCGAG
>JAILXX010000030.1:0-1022 GCA_045430295.1 Cellvibrionaceae bacterium
TTGCTATCCATATTTGAGTCAAAATGGCGTTCTTAGATCGTCCGACAAAGTGCTGAATTTTTAGATTTTGCTTAATCGTTTTGAAGAAAATTTCAACACGCCAGCGGTCTTTGTAAATCGCCGCAATGGTTGATGCGGCCAATTTAAAATTGTTGGTTAAAAACTGATAGAAGCGACCTGTCTCAGGATCTTTGTAACCCACTCGACGTACTCTTGGCGCGCCGCGTTTTTGTGCGTGAGCACTGGAGAATTCTATAATTTGATCGCTCTTAACACCGGAGCCTGGGGTGATATTTAACCGTTCAATCACTCGGTATACCGCCTTGGCCCGCAGGCGAGTCACAAAGGAAACCCCTTGGTGGCTAAGGCTCCCGAACCACTCGTAGTCCACGTAACCCTTGTCAAACGCAACGATACTGCCCTTCGGAAATCGGAATTGCCGTCCGGCCACCATATCATTTTCATTACCATCACTTAATGAGACAAACTCTGGTACTTCAGTTGCGTGATTGAGCCCCACACTCAATTTTACATTGGCTGTGTCATCTCGGTAAGCGGCCCAAGGGAACAGCTTGAGCGACAGGTCAATCGCGCTGGCATCCATAGAGTAGAGAGGGTTTTTGAATCGAAATTTATGCTCGCCGGGTTGACGCTTCAGCTGGCGAAGTAGTTTGTAAAACAAAGCTTCATAGAGTTCAGCGGGCTGCTGATCATTGAGTCTAGCTAGGGTTGATTTAGCAATGGGTTTGGCCCCCAAGTGATAAAGCTTATGTTGTTGGGCTTCCAGGTTTGATTGGATATCACGTAGACTTTGTCGGCCCGATAGCTGACTCATCAGCATACCGACAAATTGATCCCATCGACTTGCGCTGCGTAACTTTTGCCCTGAATGATGCTGTGCGGCCAAAGCCTCAAATTCATGTCTAAGAACGGGTTTTAGGCGTTGGTGGAGTGCGGTGTTAGAATGTGACAAAGCCTGATCCTCTTGGTTTGATTGAAGTCTCGCAACTCCATTTTACCAA